>NZ_JAQTMS010000036.1 GCF_028714215.1 Rhodoferax sp.
GAACTTGGCAATCGCCTTCAAACGCCCACACTTATCGGCTGTATGTTTTTAAAGATCCAGAGCACTCCACTTGACTTTCGTCTAGCTTCTTTACCCCTCTTCACTGTGATCAGCGAAGCCTTGAATTATGCCATGCTTTTTAAGCATCTGTCAAACCGCTGGCTGTTTTTTTTAACTAAACAACCAAAACCGCTCGACCCCCTCGCTTGATACGAATATGCTTACGTCTCTTTAGCGAAGCCTTTTACTATAACACTGCCGCACCAGCTTTGGCGACTTCTTTCACACCCAAGGTGTTCATCGGGAGTAAGCCGACAAGTCCCAACAGCGCCATAAGGACGAAATTCCAGGCTGATCCGCTCGTACATACGGCAACAGGAACAAAGAAACGGAAAATTGAGGTGCTTTGGTTGCAGCGATGAGGCGCCACCGTTTTGGTGGCGAAGGGCTGAGCAGCCGGAATCCGACACCGCAGCGGACTGCCTGTGGCAGCGCGACTGAAGCAGCACAGATAATCGGCCCATGCACCCTTTCCCCAACGTCACCGTTCTACCCAAACAGCCCGCCATCATCGTCTTTCTGGCTTTTGCCTTTGCCTACTTCTTTTCGGCACTCATCCGTGCCATTACGGCCACACTGGCACCGGTTTTGACGCAAGAATTTGGACTTAGCGCCAGTGACTTGGGCTTGTTGGCGGGGGGCTACTTTCTGGGTTTCTCGGCCACTCAGTTGCCTTTGGGGACGTGGCTGGACCGGCATGGCCCCAAAAGAGTTATTCTCTACTTTCTGACAGTAGCCGTGGTGGGATGTCTGGCCTTTTCTTTGGCCACCAGTTTTTCCGGGTTGCTGGCGGCGCGGGTTTTCTGTGGTGTGGGTGTCAGCGCCTGTTTGATGGCGCCGTTGACCGCCTATCGCCGCTGGTTTGCCGCAGCTACCCTGATGCGCGCGAACTCCTGGATGTTGATGACCGGATCCCTGGGCATGGTTGCCTCGACCCTGCCGGTGCAATGGCTGATGCCGCTGGTCGGCTGGCGCGTGTTGTTTGTACTCTTGGCCGCGCTGGTACTGATATCCATGGCATTGATCGCCTGGTGGGTACCTGGCTGGGATCTTTCGGTGCCGCCTGAAGGGGAACCAGCGCGAACCACACCCAGCTACGCCGAGGTCTGGAAGCATCCCTATTTTCGCAAGATGGCGCCCATCGGCTTTTTTTGCTACGGTGGTTTGGTCGCCATGCAAACACTGTGGGCGGCGCCCTGGATGATCACGGTAGGCGGTTACAGCCCGCTGCAAGCCGCCGCCGGATTATTCTGGATCAATGTCGCAATGCTCTGCACTTTTTGGACCTGGGGCTTGCTCAACCCCTGGCTGACCCGCAGTGGTTTCCATGCCGATCGTCTGATTGCGTTTGGCCTGCCCTTGAGCTTCGTTCTTCTTGCCATGATTACCATGGCTGGACCCAGCCTGTCAAAAAACTCGGGGGCATTCTGGGCTCTTTATTGCATGAGCTGCACCTTTGTTTCATTGGCGCAACCTGCGGTCGGCATGGCCTTTACGCCAGCGCTTGCTGGGCGGGCACTCTCGGCCTACAACCTGGTGATATTTGCAGGAGTGTTTGTGGTGCAGTGGGGAATCGGCCTCGCCATAGACGGATTCAAAGCGCTGGGGCTGACCGAAATACAAGCGTTCCAGTCGGCGATGAGCGTATTTTTACTGTGCTGTGTCGTCTCATATGCCTATTTCCTGACTACAAAAAGCCATAATCAATCCATCTGAAATGTTCCGGGCTGGACCGGCTTGGCCAACGCCGGGCTGGGGTCCACCCCTATAGTGACCAAATGAACGGGATTCTCATCATCGCTCACTCACCCCTGGCCAGCGCGCTGTGCCAGTGCGTTTTGCATGTATTTCCAGATGGTGCGGCCGGGGTGGCGGCGTTTGATGTGCAGCCCAATGTTCCTCCCGAAGAAACACTGGCTGGCGCGGCGCAGGCGCTGGCTCTGCTCAACACCCCCCAGACCCTGGTATTGACCGATCTGTTTGGTGCAACACCCTGCAACGTAGCGCAAAAACTGGTGGATGGTTTGAATTCAAAGCTGATAGCCGGAGTCAATCTGCCCATGCTGCTGCGCACCGTTACTTATCGTCGTGAATCGCTGGATGCGTTGGTCGCCCGGGCTTTGGCCGGTGGCACGCAGGGCATCATGCAGGTGGCAACGACGGCGCCGCAGAACCAGGTGAAAAGGAAAAATGATCAAAGCAACAACGACCATCAACAATAAGCTGGGCCTGCATGCACGTGCCTCGGCCAAGCTGACCAAATTGGCGGGCAGTTTCCCATGTGAGGTCTGGCTGTCAAAAAGCGGGCGACGCGTCAACGCCAAAAGTATCATGGGGGTCATGATGCTGGCGGCCGGCATGGGCAGCCTGGTTGAAATTGAAACCAGCGGCGAACGCGAGCAGGAAGCACTGGACGCCTTGCTGGATTTGATATACGACAAATTCGGGGAGGGTGAGTGATGTCGCCCCCACGCTCTCCACTTTCGCAATGACACGGGCCAAGAAATGACTTTCTCCATTCACGGTCTGGCGGTTGCCCGCGGTATCGCCATCGGGCGCGCGGTGCTGGTCGCCTCTAGCCGGGTGGATGTGGCGCACTACTTCATTGAGGCGTCCCAGGTTCCCGCCGAAATTGACCGGGTCCGCATCGGGCGCAACGCGGTGGTGGACGAAATTCACCGCCTGCAAGCCAGTATCACGCACATGGGCCCCAAAGAAGCGCCCCATGAATTGACCGCGCTGCTGGACGTGCACTTGATGCTGCTGCAGGATGACGAACTGATCAGCGGCGTCAAACACTGGATCACTGACCGCCTGTACAACGCCGAGTGGGCGTTGACAACGCAGTTGGAGGTGATTGCGCGCCAGTTCGACGAAATGGAGGACGAATACCTGCGCGAGCGCAAGGCCGATCTCGAGCAAATCACCGAAAAAGTATTGCGCGCCATGAAAGGCGTGGCCTCGCCCGTGGTCCAGCAATTGGGCCGCGCGGCACGCAAGAAGTCGCAGCAAGATCTGTTGCTGGACGACACCGTTGATGTGCCCTTGATCCTGATTGCGCACGACCTTTCGCCGGCCGACATGCTGCAATTCAAGCAAAGCGTGTTCGCGGGCTTTATTACGGATGTCGGCGGCAAGACCTCGCACACCGCCATCGTGGCGCGCAGTCTGGACATTCCGGCGGTGGTCGGTGCCCGCCTGTCGAGCCAACTGGTGCGCCAGGATGACTGGGTCATCATCGATGGCGATGCCGGTGTGGTGGTGGTGGACCCGTCTTCCATCATCCTGGCGGAGTATGGTTTCAAGCAACGCCAGGGAGAGCTCGAACGCGGGCGGCTGGGCCGCTTGCTGCACACGCCAGCCATCACCCTGGATGGTCAAAAAATTGAGTTGCTGGCGAACATCGAAATGCCGGAGGACGCACCCATTGCCATCAAGGCCGGTGCCGTGGGTGTCGGCCTGTTCCGCAGCGAATTTCTTTTCATGGGCCGACAGGGAAAACTGCCCAACGAAGAAGAGCAGTACCAGGCCTACCGGCGCGCCGTCGAAGGCATGCATGGCCTGCCGGTGACCATTCGCACCGTCGATGTCGGCGCCGACAAGCCGCTGGACGAGTCCTTGCAAGACTCTGCTCACCTTAACCCGGCCCTGGGTTTGCGCGCCATTCGCTGGAGTCTGGCCGACCCCGCCATGTTCCTGACACAGTTGCGCGCGATCCTGCGTGCGGCGGCCCATGGTCGAGCCAACCTGCTGATACCGATGCTGGTTCATGCCAGCGAAATTCGTCACACTTTTGCCTTGATTGACCGTGCCCGCGCCGAGCTCGACAACCGGGGCGTTGCCTACGGGCCGGTCAAGATCGGCGCCATGATCGAGATCCCGGCGGCGGCCCTGACGCTCAAAGTGTTCCTGAAATATTTTGATTTCCTGTCGATCGGTACCAACGACCTGATTCAGTACACCCTGGCGATCGACCGTGCCGATGAGTCGGTTGCCCACTTGTACGACCCCTTGCATCCGGCCGTGCTGGGGCTGGTGGCTCAAACCATCGCCGAGTGCCGGGCCCAAGGCAAAGGAGTGAGCGTATGCGGTGAAATGGCGGGCGATGTCAGCCTGACCCGTCTGTTGCTGGGCATGGGCTTGCGCAGCTTTTCCATGCATCCGGCCCAAATCCTGGCGGTCAAGCAAGAGGTGTTGCGCGCCGATGCAGGCAAGCTGGTCGCCTGGGCCGAACAGGTACTTGCCAATGACGAGCCCGGCCTGCTGATGAAGAACCACCATTGATACAACGCATGGTGGCTGGCGCCACCCGCAACAAAAACTGCCATCAGAACTTCACACCCTCCGTTGGCGCGGGACAGAATTGGACGGAAATTGGAAAACTCCTCTGACAGCAGTACGCAACTGAGTCGCCGCCATCTGGCGAAAAGCGCGGCCCTGGTTTTGGCCGCATCCCTGTTGCCGGGATCCGGCGAAGCGAAAGCTTTGCCCAAAAAAAGCAAACTCATCAAACCCCCGCGTTTGAAAGAAGGCGATGTAGTGGGTTTGATCACGCCTTGCGGCTTCCTGGAGCAAGACGGCATCGACAAGGCGATACGCAACATCGAGGATCTTGGGGTCAGGGTAAGACTCGGAAAATACGTCCTGGCGCGCCGCGGGCGTTACGCCGGCACCGTTGAACAGCGGCTGGAAGATTTGCACGGCATGTTCGCCGACCCGACCGTCAATGCCGTGTGGGCCGCCACCGGTGGCTCCGGCGGCATCTCGCTGCTGCCGCACATCGACTACGCACTGATTCGAAAACATCCCAAGATTTTTGTCGGCTACTCCGACGTCACCTGCCTGCATCTGGCAATACATCGAAAAACCCGACTGGTCACCTTTCACGGGCCGGTTGGCATATCCACTTTTTCGGACTACTCGAAAGGACATCTGAAGGCCATTCTGATGCACCCCGAGAAGAAATACCTGATGTCCATGGCCGATGAAAACCGCGTCAAGGCAGAGACCGCGCCCCAGTACCAGATCAGAACCGTGCGCCATGGCGCCGCCGTCGGGCGTTTGACAGGTGGCAATTTAAGCTTGGTGGCGGCCTTGTCCGGTACGCCTTATGCAGCCGAGCTGCGCCAGCACATTCTGTTTCTGGAAGACATCAAGGAAGAGCCGTACCGGATTGACCGGATGCTGACGCAGCTTGACCTGAGCCTGGGGCTGAATACGACGGCCGCCATGATGTTGGGAGTTTTCGAAAAATGCGAGGCCCCGGAAAGCGAACTCTCCCTGACGTTGAATGAAACAGTGGATGATCACCTGAACCGCTTGACCGTTCCGGCCGTGACCGGCTACTCGGTCGGGCATATCGCCAACCAGATGACACTCCCCCTGGGTGTCACGGCACGCCTGGATACCCAGGCCCAGACTTTGACCTTGTTGGAAAGCGCTGTCTTATAGCGTCGCCAAGGCGGTTGCAGCCTATTTCACTGGCGTCGTCAAGACATCCAGAATCGCTGCCGTCTGCGCATCCGGCGTACCGTCAAATTTCGACGGGCGGTATTTCATTTGAAAGGCACTGACAACGTTGCGCGTGGCTTGGTCCAGCTCGCCGCTCTGCACCAGGCCGAAACCATGCTCCGCCAGTTTCTTTTGAAACCATGCCACATCGGGCAGTTGGCCCTCGAAGCCCGCCAAGCGCAGCGCCACTTCCTTCTCGTCGGGCCACAACACCAGACCGGCATCGGCCAACTGCTTCCAGGGGAACATGGGCCCCGGGTCCTGTTTGCGCTGCGGTGCGATGTCGCTGTGCGCCAGCACGTGGTCGGGTGCGATGTCGTGGCGCTTCACGATGTCTTTGATGAGCGGGATCAGGCGGTCAATTTGCCCTTGCGGAAACGGTATCCAGACCCGTCCCTGGTCGGTGTCGCGCCACCCCGGATTGACAATTTCGATACCGATCGAACTGGCATTCAGGCTGGTATTGCCCTTCCAGGAGCTGAGTCCAGCGTGGTAGGCACGGCGGCTCTCGTCCACCAGCCGGTAAATCTTGAAACCGTCGCCGTCATCGACCAGGTAATGCGAACTGACTTGCTGTTCAGTCAACACCTTCAAAGAAGTAGGAAAGTCGCCAAACGTGTAATGCAGTATCAGGTAGCGCACGCGACTGTCCTGGCTGACAGAACTGAAGCTGGTGTCAATGCGCGGTCCACTGGCGCAGCCGCTCAGCAGTGCGACAAGAAAGATCAGGATAATTTTTTTCATTTCGAAACCTGGGTACCAGTTGTCAATTCAGGGAGTCAAACGCAAAGCCATGCGGGCCGCGGCAATATGGGCTTGTAAATGTACCTGACGCAAATCACCGCCCGGCAGCAGGCGCTGGCGCATGGACTGTTCTATCAACGGATGCAGTTGCGGCACCCGCCCCGCCAGAACCATGGGACGCTTGCCGAAGCGGTTCAGCATGGCGTTGCCAAGACGGGCCAACTCAAAACCGGCGCGTTGCAGGATATCGTGCGCTACCGGGTCAATGTCTGCGCTAGCGGCAACAGCCAGCGCCAGCAGACCGATCCGGCCGCGACTGGCACCATAGACCAGTTGGCGTGACAAAGACCAATCGCTGCCGCCGATTTCCTTGAACAGGGCAAGCGCCATCGGCGAGTCAACCCAGCAACCGGGCGCTTCATCTTCGGCGCGCCAGATGTGGCGCAAAGCCTCAACGGCAATCCAGTAGCCGCTGCCGCCATCGTCCAGCATGCCACCACGGCCGCCGGCGCGATGAAATTCACCTTGCGCATCGACAAAGCCCGCAATCGATCCGGTGCCGGCATAGACCAGATAACCCTTGCCCGGCTCGAACGCCGCAAGGCACGCCAGTTCGATGTCATTACTGATCACAACAGCATCCCCGGGCACATTCAAAGCCTTGACCAGCAAGGCCTGCAGGGCTTGTCCCGAGCGCTCGTGCAAACCACCAAAACCTGTGACACCGGCACGCACCGAGGACACACCGCCGTAAGGCGAGAGTTCGACCAGCAGGTTCGAGAGAATATCGCTCACCTGCCTCAGACCGGACTCGCTGCCCATCTGCAAGGCGCTAAAACCGGCCAGCGTCCCCTGGGCCGTGACAGCGCCGTCCGGACCCGCCAGAGCCCAGCGGCTCTGGCTGCCACCGACATCAATGCCAAGACCTGTTCTCATGCTGTCAGACTGCGCTCAGGCGCGGGTTGGCACGGGCCAAATAGAACCACTCGTGTCCAGGGCTGGCTTTGGCGTTGGGAAACAGGATATAGCCATCGCTCTGTGCGTGCACCCGTTGGCCGTCCTGTCGCGTACCGATCAGGTCGCCGGCATGCAGCGGATCAAAGCTGGACCAGGGCCGGCTGAAGCTGTCGTCCTGGTGAACCTTGTCGATCACGTCGAAAATCCGCAAGGCTTCGATATTGGCCACGGCGGCCGGCCTGGGGGCGGCGATGTGCCCCAAATGGGCCAGCGTGTTCACAATCGCTCTGTAGGCCACCTCGGGCGCTGCCGGGTCATCGTGCTGACCACATTCCAGGGTCAGCGCATAACCGCCGACGCAGCGCATGTACTCGGTGGTGCCAACCCCGTAGCGCGGATCGGTGTCGAGTTGCTGGCTGCGGCTGAAGACCGTTCCCATGGCGGCGCGCCGGCGCTCCACGCCTTGGGCATAAGTGCTCAGCCAGCCGTCCACAAAACGGCCAACGCCCAGGCGCAAGGCCAGCGCCACTTCAGCCTCGGCCTGGCTAAAGGGCTCCAGCGCGCCGCTGTTGTTCTCCGGCCCGACCATGACAAAGGCGCGCCCCTGGGCCTGGAAGGAATGCAGGTCCAGCAACACGTCATGCCTGGCCATCAGGGGACACAGCCAGTTGGCGATATGGTCCTCAAATTCCTTCGGCTGCGCGCTAGGCCCCAGGTTGCGGTTGAGGTTGCGCTCGCCAACCCGCTGGCCTCGCTCATAAGCCAGCGGGTTGGTAATCGGCACGAAGGTCACGCTGCCCGCCACCAGGCTCAGGGTTTTGCCATCCAGTTCCCTGAGCACGCGCAGAATTCCCTGGGTTCCGGCGGTTTCGTTGCCGTGCACGGCCCCCAGCACCAGCAGGCGCGGACCCGCTTGAATGGCCTGGTAAGAGACGGCTTTGAAATAGTGTGTCTGCATGAAAAGAACTCGCTTCAATAAATACGTATCAGGATCTTTGCACCTTCTTGCCAAAGTCCTTGTCGACCCGAATCGCTGCCGTTGCGATAAACGCCGGAACAGCGGCAAAACAAACCCAGATGAAGAAATTGGCATACCCCAGTTGCGTCTGCACCCAGCCGCTGACCATGCCCGGCAACATCATGCCAAGGGCCATGAAACCGGTGCAGATGGCGTAGTGTGCCGTCTTGTGCGGCCCGTCGGAAACCATGATCATGTACAGCAGATACGCGGCAAAGCCGAAGCCGTAACCCAACTGCTCCAAGGCCACCGCGGCGCCGATCTGCCAGATGTTGGTCGGCAGCGCGTGGGACAGATAGACATAGACCAGGTGCGGTACGTTGACCGACAAGACCATGGGCCAAAGCCAGCGTTTCAACCCATGCAGGGAAATCACATAACCCCCCAGCAGGCCACCCACTGTCAAACACAGAATGCCGATGGTGCCGTAGACAACCCCCACTTGCTGCGTGGACAAGGCCAGGCCGCCTTTTTCCGCGCTGTCGAGCAGGAACGGGGCCGCCAGCTTGAGCAATTGCGCCTCGCCAAAGCGGTACAGCAATAAAAACGCCAGGATGGCGAGAATTTCCTTCTTCCTCAGGAACGTGGCGAACACGGCAAAAAATTCCCGCACCGGCGCCGTCGCCGCAGGCCCAGCCGCGTCACTGTCGGGTTTCGGCAAGACAAACTTGTGATAAATCGAAAGGGACACAAACATGGCGGCCAGAATGATGAATACGATGGACCAGGCGAAGGGCACATTGCCGGTCGCTTGTTCGACGCGGCCGGCCACAAAAACCAGTCCGCCCTGGCCTGCGATCATTGAAATCCGGTAGAACGTGCTGCGCACGCCGACAAACGCAGCCTGCTCGTGCTCCTTCAAGGCCAGCATGTAAAAACCGTCGGCGGCGATGTCGTGCGTGGCCGAACTGAAGGCCATCAGCCAGAACACGGCCAGTGTGATCTGAAAGAATTGCGGCAGCGGGATGGTCAAGGCCACCCCCGCCAACGACGCGCCTATGAGCAACTGCAGGCTCACGATCCAGAACCGCTTGGTGCGAAACATTTCAACGAACGGTGACCACAAGGGCTTGATGACCCAGGGCAGATACAACCAACTGGTGTACAGGGCAATGTCGGTATTCGAAATCCCCATTTTTTTGTACATGATGACCGACAGCGTCATCACCACCACATAGGGAATACCTTGGCCGAAATAGAGCGAAGGTACCCACCACCAGAGGCTCCTTGGCACGGCTTCACTCTGAACATTTGTTGGCCTCATGGTTCTTTCAGAATGGCGTGTCGGTAAAGCGCATCAAGCACTCTTTCCTCCCACGAATTCAGACTCGAGTACCGGCCGGGGTCGCTCTCAGGATCAAAGCCGGTCCCCCCCATGAGGTAAATCATTCCAAAGCGTTTGACCGGATCAAAAAAGAAGGCACTCTGAAGGCCATAGGCAAATCCAAGGTGCCCGTAGCCGCTGACCCCGCCGCCGGCCACCAGGCGATCGCCACGCTGGGGCGCACTGAGATCAAGAAACCGCTGCACCCCAAGACCCCAGGCGTTGAACAAGCCCTTGTAATTGTCGCCATTCTGTTTGTTTTCATCGTGGCGCCATTCTTCATGCAGCATGGCCGCAATCGAGTCCTGGCTTAACAAGCGGACGCCGTCGACTTCGCCCCCGTTGATCAGCAGCAGCATCAGCTTGGCCAGACCAGCGGCGCCGATGCGCAAGCCGCCCTGCGGACTGAAGGGCGTGGCATTGCGACCCGGCCGGTAGCGCTCCATGCCGGCGCGAGGCGCCGGCGGCTTACCCTGATAGTCATCGATCTCGGCAACCCAGGGGCCCGTCGGGTCCCAGACCTCGTTGCGGCGCTTGCGGTACAGGACTGCCAGATTCCGGATCTCGCTAGCGGACAATTCTTCGGTGTTGAAATTGCCCGGGATCTGCAAAGGCGACAGCACCGCCTGCCTCGTGTAGCGGTCAAAACGCTGTCCACTGACCGCCTCCATCACGGTCCCCAGCAGCCCCCAGTTGAGGTTGACGTATTGGAAATACTTGCCCGGTGCCCGGTCGCCGGAACTGTCGACTGCTGCCCACTGGCGGCCGCTGCCGTAGTTTTCGCCTGCCGGGTCCAGCACGCTTTGCAGGCTCTGTTCCAGCGGGAAAGAATAGCCGCCACCGTCGCGCAGGGATGAGGTGTGGTTCAGCAGCATCCGCGTGCTGATCCGGGCGTCGGGAAAATTGGGATTGCGCACCCTGAATCCCAGATAGCTGCCGATATCGGCGTCGAGATCGAGCTTGTTCTGCTCCACCAATCGCATGACGCCGATGGCCGTCACCAGCTTGGAGAGGGACGCCACCCGGTACAGCGTCTGCGTATCGGTAGTCAAATTCCTGGCGGGCATGGCGTTGTCAATGAAACGGTAGCCGAAATGCCCTTCATAGACAACTTTCCCGTCGCAAATCGCCACTGCGGACAAACTGGCAAGCGGCTTCAGCGGATCGTCCAGTACGGCTTTCAGTTCGGCATTCAATTGGCCCACGCTGACAGCGCCAGGCGCTTGCGGGGCAATAGATTGGGCGGCGCAGAAGTCAGTCATCAAGGCAGTCAACAGGACAAGGGCAAAAAACCAACGGCTTCGAATGGTAACCGGGACCGGCCGCAGCCCCATCCAGCAGTATTTCATCGCTCTTCCTTGCCAAATCGGGGATCCACTTCGATCAAGGCCGTGGCAGCAAAACAGGGAAGCGCGGCAGCGCACACCCAGGTGAAAAAATTGGCATAGCCCAGGCCCGCTTGCAGCCAGCCGCTGAACATGCCTGGCAGCATCATGCCCATGGCCATGAAGCCGGCGCAAATGGCGTAATGCGCGGTCTTGTGTTCGCCGTCCGCCGTCCGCCGTCATGATCATGAACAGTACGTAAGCGGTAAAGCCAAAACCATAGCCCAGTTGTTCAAAGGCGACGGCGGCGCCAATCAGATACAGATTGCCGGGCAGTGCCAGTGCCAGATAGACATACACCAAATGCGGCACATTGATGGCCAGCGCCATCGGCCACAGCCAGCGCTTCAGCCCATCGCGCGCAATCAGGTAACTGCCCAGCAAGCCACCCACCGTCAGCGCCACCATGCCGATGCTGCCATAGACGATCCCGACCTGGGCCGTCGACAGCGCCAGGCCGCCACTGGCCTTGGAATCAAGCAAAAAAGGCGGCGCCAGCTTGACCAGCTGAGACTCGCCAAAGCGGTACAGGAGCAGGAAGGCAAGCACCCGCCCGATGTTTTTCTTGGCCAGGAATTCTCTGAAAACCAGCAGAAAAGCGACCCCGACATGGCCGTCCCCGGCCAGCGCGTGATCGGCCGCCGGCGTGGGCAAGACGAGACGGTGGTAAACAAACAGCGCGATGAACATGGCCGCCAGCACAAAAAACACCAGCGACCAGGCGAAGGCGGTGTTGCCGGTCAACTCCGTCAATCGGCCGGCCAGGAACACCAGTGCCCCCTGGCCGGTCAGCATGGCCATGCGGAAAAACATGCTGCGCACCCCGACATAGGCCGCCTGCTGGTGCTGCTTGAGCGACAGCATGTAGAAGCCGTCGGAGGCGACGTCATGGGTGGCGGCGCTGAACGCCAAAAGCCAAAAAATGGCCAGCGTCAGTTGAAAATAACTGGCCAGGGGAATTACCAATGCGACCAAGGCAAAGCCAGAGCCAATCAGCAACTGCATGGTCAGAATCCACCAGCGTTTGGTCCTGAACATGTCGACAAACGGCGACCACAAGGGCTTGATCACGAACGGCAGGTACAGCCAACTGGTGTAGAGGGCGATATCGGTGTTGGAGAGGCCCATGTTCTTGTAAAAAACGACCGACATCGTCATCACCGCAACATAGGGCAGCCCCTGTGCAAAATAGAGTGACGGCACCCACCACCACCAGACTCTGTTTGACGTTTGACGCAACTGTTGCATCGGCTCTTTATAGTTGAAATTCGCTAGTAAAACCGGGCCTGAATAAAGTAAGCTGTGGCAAGCCTCCCGCAAGCCCTCAGAACCAACCATGCTGAACACGGAAACACCCAATCTGGCCCATGCCGCCCTCGACCAATACGCCACCGATCAACTGGTCAATGCCTTTGTCGACGACCAGTTCAACGCCGTGCAGGCGGTACGCGCAGCCGGCTCGCAACTGGCCAAGGCGGTCGACGCCGCGGTGCCGCGCATCATGGATGGGGGCCGGCTGATTTATGTCGGCGCCGGGACTTCCGGCCGTCTGGGCTTGCTCGACAGTGTCGAGCTTTACCCGACCTTTTCCTGGCCCAGGGAGCGCGCCGTGGCACTGCTGGCCGGCGGCGCGCCGGCCGTCTACCAGGCGGTCGAGGGTGCCGAGGATGACTTCGAGCAGGGCGCGATGGACCTCAGGGCCGCTGGCATCAAAGCCCTTGACGTCGTTCTGCTGCTGGCCGCGTCGGGCAGCACGCCTTACGCCCTGGGTGCCCTGGCGGCGGCGCGCTCGGCCGGCGCGCTGACCATAGGCATCGTCAACAACCCGCAGGCGCCGCTGGCCCAACAGGCCGAAATTGGCATCACGCTGGACACCGGCCCGGAAGTCATTTCCGGCAGCACGCGCCTGAAAGCCGGCACCGCGCAAAAAATTGCCTTGAACACTTTTTCCAGTTCCGTGATGGTGCGCCTGAACAAGGTCCATGGCAATTTGATGGTGGATCTGAAACCGACCAATGCCAAACTGGTGCGGCGCGCCATTGCCTTGACCGTGCTGGCCACCGGAGCCAGCGAGCAGGCGGCCCGTGCCAGCTTGCAGGAGTGCGAGTTCCAGGTCAAGGTGGCGATCGTGGCGCTCCAAAAGAACGTGACTGCTGGCGCGGCTCGGCAACTGCTGGAGCAGGCCGGGGGCAGCGTGCGACTGGCGCTCCAGGATTGATGAAGCGCAAGCGTTGGCAGTCCCTGGGTGTGCTGCGTGGCCTCGCGCTGGCGGCCATGTTGCTGTTGCTCGGTTGTGCCGGCCAACCGGTCGCGCTGGAAGCACTGGCAGACGATCTGGCACCACCCGCTCCGCGCGAATTCCGAGCCGCCTGGGTCGCCAGCGTCGCCAATATTGATTGGCCCAGCCGTGCCGATTTATCGGTGGCGCAACAGCAGGCCGAAATCATCGCCCTGCTGGACCAGGCGCAGGCGCTGCACCTCAACGCCATCGTGCTGCAGGTGCGCCCCAGCGCCGATGCCCTCTATGCCTCGACCCTGGAACCGTGGTCCGAGTACTTGACCGGCCGGCAGGGCCAGGCGCCGGAGCCTATTTACGATCCCCTGAAGATGTGGATTGAAGAGGCGCACCGACGCGGCATCGAGTTGCATGCCTGGCTCAACCCGTACCGCGCCCGCCACCCCAGTGCCAAGTCCGCCTTGGCCGCCAATCACCTGGCAAACACCCAGCCCCAAGCCGTCAAGCCGTATGGCGATCTGCTGTGGATGGATCCGGCGGAACCGGCGGCGCTCCAGCGCACGCTGGACGTGGTGGCCGATGTGGTGCGGCGCTACGACGTGGACGGCATTCACATCGACGACTACTTTTACCCCTATCCGATACAAGGGCCTGACGGCCTGGAGCTCGACTTCCCCGATGAACCGGCCTGGCAACGCTACCTGTCCTCGGGCGGCCAGGCCTCACGCGCCGACTGGCGACGCCAGCAGGTCAACCATTTGATTGAACGGATGTACACGCTCATCCACCGGGAAAAACCCTGGGTGCGCTTTGGCATCAGTCCGTTCGGACTGGGCCGACCGGAACGCCGCGCGCCCGGCATCGTCGGCTTCAGCCAGTACGACAAGCTGTATGCGGACGCGGAATTGTGGTTGCGCCAGGGTTGGCTGGACTATCTGTCACCGCAGCTTTATTGGCCTGTTGACCAGAGCCCGCAAGCGTTCGCCCAGTTGCTGGACACCTGGGCGCGGGAAAACACGCAGCGGCGTCACCTCTGGCCGGGACTCTTCACCAGCCGCATCGATGACTCGCCCAAATCCTGGCCGGCGCAGGAAATTGTCAGACAAATCACCCTCACCCGAGCCCAGCCGGGCGCAAGCGGGCATATTCACTTCAGCATGATTGCCTTGCTGCAAGATCGGCGGGGCATCGCCACGCTTTTGAAGTCCGGCGCCTATACGCAAGCCGCACTGGTACCGGCAACGCCCTGGCTGGGTGCCCAGGCGCCCAGCGCGCCCCGGCTCTCATTCAAGCACGCTGACGGGCACGGCACGCCGGACACCGTGCTGATCGAGCCTGAAGACGATTCAACCCTGCGTCAGTTCGCGATCTGGAAAAGATACGGATCAGAGTGGGTCTTTGCGGTACAACCCGCCTCCATGCCACAGGTGGCACTGGACGCCGATCCCGAACACGGAAAACCCGATGCCGTGGTGGTCAGTTCGGTCAACCGCCTGGGCAACGAGAGCCCCCGCACAACGGTGCAACTGCCACCTTAGCCGCCCCGCAACTCGGCACCCCTCAGCGTCCCGCCATTGCAGCCTGGTGAGGGCAAAAAAAAGCTCTCTGCCGGCACAGTGCCGACAGAGAGCGGTAGTTCAGCGGATCGCTACCGGTCCGGATCAGAACTTGTAGGTTGCCAGCAACGTGAAAGCACGACCACGTGGATCGGCAATCCGTGGTTCCCAGGAACTGCCGGCACCGGTGTTGCTATCGTAGGCTGCCGAGAACGGTGGATCGGTGTTGAACAGGTTCTTGATACCGAAGGTCAGACCCACGTCCTTGAAGCCGGTATAGCCGATGCTCATGTCGTAAACCGTATACGCCGCCACGTTGGGGGTCCAGTCCGGTGGCACGATGCTGCCGTTGGCGACACCCGGCAACACGTAATCCTTGTAGCCGCTACGGTAGCGCTGGGTCAGCGTGGCCATCCACGAGCCGCGTGCATAGGTACCGGTGAGCGCATGCTTCCAACGCACACCCAGATCGCCGGCGCGGGTGAAGGTGGCAACCTCGCTATCACCGAAGGGAGCGCTGGCAACCAGACGCGATTTCTTCTCGATCAGGTAGCTGCCTTCCAGATTGACGCCCCACCGGGCATTTCCGATCTTGCCATTGGCACTGGCGTTGATGTCGATGCCCTTGGTGATCGACTCGCCGGCGTTGACCCAGCGCTGGTCGATAAACGTCACGTTGCCATTGGCATCGCGGATGAAGTTCTGCGGGAACAAGGCATAGTTGTTGACCAGGTCCGTCAGACTGAGCGTCTGAATGGTACCGGTCTTGTTGATGCTCCACCAGTCGGCGCCAAAACTCATGCTGTTGGTGGGCGCCCAGACAAAGCCCACGGTGCCTTGCTTGCTCTTCTCTGGTCCGAGGTCGGGCTTGCCGCCCGACAGCGTGCTGGGCGTAATGGCCTGACAGGCGGGGGTGGCGTCAACCTTGCCGCTCGGGCACTTGGTGGGGTCCACCAGGTCCTTGCCGCTGTAGGGCGACTCGGTGATCCCGTTGAACAACTGGTTGAAGGTCGGCACCCTGAATCCGGTGCTGTAGGAACCGCGCACCAGGAACTGCTCCACCGGCGTGAAACGCAGCGCAACCTTGGGATTGGTGGTGCCACCAAAACCGGTGTAGTCGTCGTGGCGGACCGCGATCGTCGCCTCAAGTTTCTTGGTGATGGGCACCAGCACCTCGGCATAGACGGCCTTGATGTCGCGCTTGACGACATCGAGCGTGTTGATGCTGTCAAACGGTGCGTTGAAGACCCGGGCCTGCGTCACCAAGTCGGTGGCGTTGCCGTTGAAGCGGTACTCCTCGGTACGCAGATCGACGCCCACCGCTGCCATCACATCGCCGGCCGGCAGCTTGAACACCGGCCCACTGGCCGTCGCGTCAGCTTGTTGCAGTGTGAACTTGCCGCCGTACAGCGTGACGCCATTGGCCGAAGCCGCCTGCAACGCTGCCAGCGCCTCCGGGGTTTGCGCCTGACCCGGCATCAGGAACGGATTGAGCAAACCGCTGTTGATCGTGGCGGCAAACTCCTTGCCAAAAAAGTAACCATTGCCCAGCACCGAGGTGGCCGAACTGCTGGCCTTGGAGATGCCGGCACGGTAGTCCCAACCGGCCAGCCATGGCAGTGGGCCTTCGGCGCCGAGCAGCAGGCGGGCGGTGTCGCTGCTGGTATCGAGCTCGCGCGAACCGCAGGGCAGGCAGCGCCAGCGGAAGGCCATCGGTTGCCCGCGATTGGCTTCCACTGTCGGAAACACGGCGACCAATTGATTGAACACCGAGTTGTAGGAGGCACCGGTACTCGGGTAGGCCAGTTTATAAAACGGGCTGGTTGCCGAATTGCTGCTTGTAATCTGGTTCGCCGAGAAGGTCTTGGCGGATTCGACCTTGGCACCGGTGAACTCGGCATAGAGCTGGTGCTCACCAACCCGCAAGGTGCCACGCGCGACCAGATTGGTGTTCGACACCGGCTGCTGCAGCACGGCGGCGCGTCCGGTATCCCAGGCGCAAGCCCATTTGGCATTGGGTACCGCCCACAGCACGGCATCGTAGGGCGCCTGACCGTCGACCGAACCGCAACCGGCGCCGCCCGGCAGATTCAGTACATTGATACCGCCCGACATGGGCACGCTGGTGCCCGGCTGGATCGGACCATTGCCACTCTTGTTGCTGAGCGCGGTCCACATGCTGCTCAGCGGGAACAGGGTGGCGAAAGGTGTGCCGCGGGTGTCGACCGACAGGCCGCGATTCGGTTGAAAGGTGTTGACGAAACTGCGCTGGTCGCCGCGCAAGGCCTGGTTTTCGCTGCGCCCCAGGGAAAACAGCACGTTGTACTTGTCTTTGTCGAGGTCGCCGGCACCGGCGGTCAGGCTGACGCGGCTGATGTTGCCGCCGCCTTGCTGGGTGACATCGGTGAAGGCCTCTATTTCCACACCCTTGTAGTCCTTGCGCAGGATGAAGTTGATGACGCCGCCAATGGCGTCGGTGCCGTAGATGGCCGAAGCGCCGTCCTTCAGGATTTCAATGCGCTCGACGGCGGCCATCGGGATCGAATTCAGGTCCACCACGCCACCATTGAGGCCATGCGCCGCCACCCGGCGGCCATTGAGCAGCACCAGCGTACTGGTGGCACCCTGGCCGCGCAGATTGGCTGCCGACGCGCCGTTGTTGCCGCGCTGGGCGCCCGCCACCACATCGGCGTTACTGGCCAGGTTGTCCAGGCCATTGCCGTTGATACTGAGCGAGCTGATCAACTGCTCGGCAGTAGTGATGCCCTGGTTCTTCAGGTCCTGGCGGGTAATGATCTGCACCGGCAGGGAGCCTTCGGCGGCAATCCGTTTGATGCTGCTGCCGGTGATTTCGACCCGCTGCAGCGAGACGTCGGAGGTTTGTTGCGCAGCCACGCAACTGGCGAATCCAGCCAACGCCAGACATTGCGATATTCGTTTCAATTTCACTTGGGATGCTCCTGGAGGGTAATCGAATATCTTTACATATTTTTACGCGATCTCCACCTAGGGGAACCACGTATGGACCACAAAAGGGAAGCGATCCGAGCGCTAAAAAGGGGACTGCAAAGCTGCTAATCGATGCGCCGATAGCCTTGCCGGACCAGGGTCCGGTCGCCAAAATCGAAATGCCACCACTCGCTTGCGATGCCGGAGAAGCCGCCGTGCAGCATGGCCTGGCGCAGCATCCACCGATTTGCCATCTGGGCATCGCTGAGCAAGCCCTGAGCCAGATGCCTTGGTTCGTGTTCAGGATGGGAAAGCTCCGTCATTTCGTCAAAGCCGCTTCCCATGTCAAGCTCCACGCCGGCGCCATCGAGCAGCGTGACATCGACCGCCATGCCGAAGGAGTGGATGGAGCCCAGGCCTGGATCCGCCAGATACTGCTGCAAATCGGTGCCGGCCAGCCATTGCCAAAGAGTCTGCTGCACCCGGTGCGGGCGCAAGGCGTCCAGCACCAGCAAAGTGTGGCCGGGATGGTGTGTGCGCAAGTACGCCACCACGGCGTCCAGGCCGGCGGCGGCTTCCCGGTGCAACCAGGCGCAGTTCAGTTCGCCATACAGCTTGCGTCCGACAAAATTGTTGGCGCCGGCATACCGGAGATCGACACGGATGCCGTCAATCGTGGCGAGGGGCCGAAAATCGGCTTGTTCAGCTATCAGTTCACTCAGCATGGGTTTTCAAAATGTAGTGTCGTGGCATCAGGGTGCCGCTCATGAGGGGTCGGGCCGCCACGGCCTCGGGTGTGCGACTTTACCAGCCGTCAGCGGCCCCTGGCGCTGACACCTGATGGACAATCGCGCAGAATTACGCGGATAAGCCATGAAACAACACCCGGGCAAAGCTTTCTTCCTCAAATTTCTGTGGCTCGCAGGCTTGCTGTGCGCGGCGACCAGCGTTCAGGCGCAAAGCAGTTTGCCGGAGAACGTGGCGGCGGCGCTACGCGAAGCCGGCATGGACCAGACCTCGATCAGCGCGCTGGTGCTCCCGCTGCAGGGTGGCGAGCCGCGTCTGGCCCACTTGGCAGAGCGACCAATGGCGCCGGGATCGAGCATGAAGCTGGTGACCACCCTGGTGGCACTGGAGCAACTGGGCCCCACGTTTCGCTGGCACACCCAGTTGCTGAGCGCTGGCAGTATCCAGGGCGACCGGTTGCGCGGAACGCTGTACCTGCGCGGCGGCGGCGACCCGAACTTGACCTGGGACGGCCTGCGTTCCATGTTTCGTTCCTTGCGCGCGCAAGGCGTTCGACGCATCGACGCCGATCTGGTGCTGGACCGGGCCTATTTTCAGCCGGCACGCCCGGACATTGATGCGCCAGCCTTCGATGAGACACCCAACGCCTACTACAACGTGATACCGGATGCCTTGCTGCTGAACGGCAACATGATCGAATTCGCGCTGGAATCGACCGAGCGGAAAACCTCGGTTCGCAGCCAGCCGGCGCTGGACCGGTTTCGCATCGATGCCAAACTTTCCCTGACCGACACGCCCTGCCAGGACTGGGATGACGACTGGGATGCACCGCAAGCCCGGATCAACAAAGCCGGTACCGTGACGCTGCTGCTGCGCGGCGCTTTTCCCCGCAACTGCAAAACCAGAACCCGGCTCAGTCTGCTCGATCGCAACCTCTATATCGAACGTTTCCTGCGCGCCTTCTGGCAGGAGCTGGGCGGTAGCTGGAAGGGCAAGACCAGCGACGGGCTGACACCGCAAGACGCCCGGTTGCTGCTTGAACGCAGCTCCGACACCCTGGCCGATTTGGTGAAAACCACCAACAAATCGTCCGACAACGCGATGGCCCGCACGCTTTACCTGACACTGGGCACGCAATGGCCCAAAGAGGGACGCGGCGCCAACACGCTTGACAACGCCCAGGCCACGGTTCGCGCCTGGTTTGCCAATAATGGCATTGCGGCCGATGGCCTGGTGCTGGAAAACGGCTCCGGCCTGTCACGCCTGGAGCGAATCAGCCCACGACAACTGGCTGGCCTGTTGCAAGTGGCGGCCAGAAGCAACTGGTTTGCCGAATTTGCCAGCAGCCTGCCTATCGTGGCCCTCGACGGCACCATGCGCAAACGGCTGCGGGAATCGCCGGCGGCGGGACGCGCCAGAATCAAGACCGGCACCCTGAAAGACGCCGTGGCGATTGCCGGCTATGTGCGCGATGCGCGCAACCAGGACTGGATCGTGGTGGCCATCATCAACGACCCGGAGGCAAAGAAAGGGCGGGTCGCGCTGGATGCCCTGATCAACTGGGTTGGTGGCTGAGCGCCCCTATTGGGTGCGCGTGACCTTGGCCAGGTGCCGGGGCTGATCCGGATTCATGCCGCGGGCACGGGCCAGCGCCTCCACCATGGGGTAAAAACTCTGGACTATCGAGATCGGATCAAGTTCGATCGATCCGGTTTCCGCAATCGGCAGATTCGCGCCCGGTGTGCCCGGCGGCGCCGCCAACAAAACACGGGCACCGCGGGCGCGCATTTCATCCGCCAGGGCCAGCAGCCCCGCCTGTGCCGAACCGCGCGGCGCCAACACCAGCAAGGGATAGCCCTCGTCAATCAAGGCCATCGGGCCGTGCTTGATTTCAGCGCCGGAAAAGGCCTCGGCCTGAATGCCGCAAGTTTCCTTGAATTTCAGCGCCGCCTCCAGTGCCACCGACAATCCGCTGCCGCGACCCACCACCAACAGACGATCAACGGGGCGCAGCGCCTCCACTGCCACTGACCAATCGGCGCTCGCGGCGCGCGCCAGGGCGTCGGGCAAATTCGAGAGAGCCGCCTGCAACACGGGGTCCGGCTGCCAGGCCGCGACCACGCGGACCCCGGCCACCAGTTGGGCGATGAAACTCTTGGTGGCGGCAACACTGGTCTCGGCCCCCGCATGCAAGGGGAACAGCCATTGCGCGGCGCGCGCCAGCGGCGACTCGGGATCGTTGACGAAAGCCGCGGTACAGGCGCCGCCGTCGGCAAAGAAGCGCATCGGCGCCACCAGATCCGGGCTTTGCCCGGACTGCGAAAACGCCATCGACAGCAGACCATCGCAGCGAATCCGGGAATGGTAGAGCGTGATCAATGACATCGGCAGCGAAGTCACCAACCTCCCCAGGCGCGCCATGATGAGGTAGGCCATGAAGCCGGCGGCATGGTCGGAACTGCCGCGCGCCACCGTCAGGATGGAACTGGGCGTCCGGGCCCGAAGAAACTCGCCGAACGCGCCGTATTCCTTGTCGTTGTGCGCCAGTTGCCGCGCCACCGCCGCCGGAGCCTCAAGCGCCTCAATCAGCATTTGCGTGTTCAATGGAACTTCCCTCAAGATAGACATCAAGCAGCTTCAAATCGCGGTCCAGCAGCACCACGTCGCCCCAGGCGCCCACTGCCAGACGACCGCGGTCGGTCAGGCCCAGATAGTCGGCGGCATGGGTGGAAACCCGGCGCGAGGCGTCCGGCAATGTCAGCCCCAAGGCATTGACCAGATTGCGCAAGGCCTGGTCCATGGTCAGCGCCGAACCGGCCAGCGTCCCATCGGCCAGGCGCACGCCGCCCAGGCATTTGGTCACGGTATGGCTGCCCAGTCGATACTCGCCGTCGGGCATGCCCGAGGCCGCGGTGGAGTCGGTGACGCAATACAGACCGGGAATGGCGCGCAGCGCGACCCGAATGGCGCCGGCATGAACATGAATCAGGTCCGGAATGATTTCCGCATAATCGGCATGCGCCAGCGCCAAACCGACCATGCCCGGCGCGCGCTGCTGCAAGCCGGTCATGGCGTTGAACAAGTGGGTGAAGCCGCCGGCCCCCTTCGACAAAGCGGCCAGCCCCTCTTCGTAGCTGCCCAGCGTGTGCCCGATCTGCACCCGAAAACCGGCGACGCACAGCGACTCGATCACTTCCATGTTGCCCGGCACTTCAGGCGCCAGCGTGATCAGGCGGATCGGAAACAGGTCGTGCAGGCGCTGCAATTCACTCATCGCAAAGGTACGCGCGAAGTCGGGCTGCGCGCCCAGCTTGCCCGGGTTGATGTAAGGGCCTTCCAGGTGCACGCCCAGCACCCGCGCGGCACCCGGACGGCGCTGCGAACCGAGCGCCTGCATGGCAAGGAAAGCGGCCTCCAGCTCCGGCGCCGACGCCGTCATGGTGGTCGCCAACAGTGCGGTGGTGCCATGGCTGGCGTGCAACTCGCTGACGCGCGCCAGGGCATCGCCGCCCTCCATGATGTCGCGCCCGCCGCCGCCATGCACGTGCAGGTCGATGAAGCCGGGCAGCACCAATGCCTGTTGGCCGTCGCGCGCCTCCTGCTCGGTGACCGGTTCACCGGCAATGCGCGCCACCCGACCGTCGTCGCCCAACTCAAGCTGGCCCCGCACAAATCCCTGCGGCGTCAGAATGTTGCCGGCCAGTGTTTTCATCGATCCCCCGCGTAGCGCACCAGTCGGGCCATCAATTGGTCCAAATCCGACGCCAGCTTGGGGAAGCCGGCGCTGGGCTCCACGCTGCCACTGTGCAAGTAGAGGCGCTTGTTGAGTTCGATCTGCAAGCTGTGCCGGCCCTGCATAGGCGCCGAGTACCTGCGCACCAATTCGACCCCCTTGTAGGGGTCGTTGATCGCCACTGAATAGCCGCGGCTGGCGAAGAAGTCCGCCACACAGCGGGTGAAGCCGGGCTCGCAGGTCGTGCCGTCGCGGTCGCCGAGCACCACGTCGGCACGGGCGCGCCCCGTGACACCTTCAGCCATGGCGCCGCCCACCGGGTCCATCGAATGGCAGTTGATGTGGTACACAACGCCGTGCGCCGCATGCGCCTGGTCCAGCAAGCTCTTCAAGGCCTCCTGGTAGGGGTGCAGGTAATGCGTGATGCGGTGCGCAACGGTGGCCACGCTCAGTCGCGACGCATAGATCGCTTCGCCATCGTCCAGCGTGCGCCAGACCAGCGCCTTGCCCAGGCGCGCCTTGCCGCTGGGTTCATAGAGATGGGGCCAGGGGCCGTCCAGCAGTTCCAGATCGATGTCGCCGGCCGACCGGTTGGGATCGATATAGCTGCGCGGGAAACAGGCTTCCAGCAGATGCGCGCCGTGCGCCGGCGCGCCGGCATAGAGCTGATTCACCAGCACGTCCTCGGCGCTGCGCAGCCGCTCGGTGCTCAAGGCGGCACCGAAGTCAGCCGGGAACTGGTGGCCGGAGTGCGGCGAATCGAGCACCAGCGGCGCCGGCAGGCCGGTCGGTCGGTGGATTTTGAAGACGTTTTCGGGTTGCATGGCGGGTCGGATCAAGCGCGCAGGTGGCAGGCCACCCAGTGGCCGTCGCCGCTTTGCTTGAGTTGCGGCGACTCGCTGCGGCACAAGTCGTTCTGCGCCATCGGGCAGCGGGTGTGAAAGTGGCAGCCCGACGGCGGTTTGATGGGACTCGGGACATCGCCTTGCAACATGATGCGCTTGCGCTTGAACTGCGGGTCGGGCACCGGCATGGCCGACAGCAAGGCCTCGGTATAGGGGTGCAGCGGCTGCGTGTAGAGATCGCGCGCCGAGGCCAGCTCGACGATGCGCCCCAGGTACATCACGGCAACCCGGTCGCTGATGTGTTCCACCACCGAGAGGTCGTGCGCGATGAACAGATAAGTCAGATTGAACTTGGCTTGCAGGTCTTCCAGCAGGTTGATCACCTGGGCCTGGATCGACACGTCCAGCGCCGACACCGCCTCATCGCAAACCACCAGTTTGGGGCTCACCGCCAGGGCCCGCGCAATGCCGATGCGCTGGCGCTGGCCGCCCGAGAATTCATGCGGATAGCGTCGCATCTGATCGGCGCTCAAGCCCACCGTCTCCAGCAATTCGACGATCCGGTCCTGGTACTCGCGGGCGTTTCGGGTCAGCTTGTGAATGGTCAAGGCCTCGCCGACGATGGCGCCCACCGTCATGCGCGGGTTCAGCGAGGCGTAGGGGTCCTGGAAGATGATCTGCATGTCGCGTGCCATGCTGCGCAGCTCGGTCTTGCCCATGGCCGTGACGCACTTGCCGTCAAACCAGACCTCGCCCGCAGTCGGCTCTATCAAGCGCAGGATGCAGCGGCCGGTGGTGCTTTTGCCGCAACCCGATTCGCCCACCACGCCCAGCGTTTGGCCGGCCGCCAGTTCGAAGCTGACGCCATCGACGGCATGCACCTTGTCGACGACGCGCCCCAGCATGCCGCCCGTGATCGGGAAGTGCTTGACCAACTGTTTGACTTTGAGCAGTGCTTCGGTCATGGCGAGCCCAGGTCAAAAATACAGGCCACCTTATGCCCCGGCACCACCTCGCGCAAGGGCGGTGAGGCCTGCGTGCAGGCCGGCGTCGCCAGCTTGCAGCGCGGCGCGAAGCGACAACCTTCGGGCGGCGCAATCAGCTTGGGCACAACACCGGGAATGGTCTCTAACCGCACCTTGTGCAGGGCGGCCGTATCTATGCGTGGAATGGAGCGGATCAGGCCCTGCGTGTAGGGGTGGCGCGGCTGCGCGAACAGCTCTATCACCGGCGCCTCCTCAACCACCTTGCCGGCGTACATCACCACCACCCGCTGCGCCACCTCGGCCACCACCCCCATGGCATGCGTGATCAGCATGATGGCCATGCCCAACTCGTCTTTGAGCTCGGCCAGCAGGTCCAGGATTTGCGCCTGAATGGTGACGTCCAGCGCGGTCGTCGGCTCGTCGGCAATCAGCAACTGGGGCTTGCACGACAGCGCCATCGCAATCATCACGCGCTGGCGCATGCCGCCGGAAAACTGGTGCGGATAGTCGTGCACCCGCCGCTCCGGCGTCGGGATGCGCACCAGCTTGAGCATCGCCACGGCCCGCTCCAGCGCCTCCTTGCGGCCCAGTCCTTCGTGCAGTCGCAGGCCCTCGGCGATTTGCTCGCCAACCGTGTACACGGGGTTCAAGGAGGTCATCGGTTCCTGAAACACGATGGCGATTTCCTTCATGCGAATGCCGTGCATCTGGTCCTCGGAGAGCGGCACGATGTCGCGCCCCTGCCAGAGAATTTGCCCCGCAACAATGCGCCCCGGCGGCATCGGCAGCAGCTTGAGCACCGACATTGCCGTCACCGACTTGCCGCAGCCGGACTCGCCCACCACGCACACCGTCTCGCCGCGGTCTATGCCGATATCGACGCCGTCGACCGCATGCAGCCAGCCGTCGTCGGTCTTGAAATGCGTCTTCAGACCCCGAATATCGAGCAGCCGCTGCGGCGGTTCGCCGACCACGCTTGAAGATGCCAGGTTGCTGTTGCCCATGCTTACATCACCTTGCGCGGATCGAGGGCATCGCGCAGGCCATCGCCGATGAAATTGATGGTCAGCACGGTGAGAAAAATCGCCGCCCCCGGAAACATGGCCCAGTGTGGCGCCACGTCCAGGTAATCCTTGCTGTCGAACAGAATGCGGCCCCAGGTCGGGATGTCGGGCGGGAAGCCCAGGCCCAGAAACGACAGGGTCGATTCGGCGATGATGGCCGCCGCCACGTCGATGGTGCCGGCAACGATCACCGGGCCTAGCGTATTGGGCAGGATATGCCGCACCACTTGACGCAGCGTGGAGGCCCCCAGGGCCCGTGCCGCCTCCACATACTCCTTCTCGCGCAAGGAGAAAAACTGCGCCCGCACCAGCCGCGCCACCGGCATCCAGCGAAAGCCGCCGATCACCAGCACGATCAGGATGAAGACACCCACCTCCGGACCAAAAGCGGCCTTCAGCCGATCGCGAAAGAGGTAGATCAGCAGCAGCAGCAAAGGCAGTTGCGGCAGCGACAAAAACAGATCGGTCAGCCACATCAGGGCGGCGTCGACCGCGCCGCGCGAAATGCCGGCAACGGCGCCTATGGTCACGCCGACCAGAATCGCCATCGCCATCGCCGCCAGACCGACCGCCAGCGAAATGCGGCCACCATACAGAATCCGGGCCAGCAGATCCTGGCCCAGATCGTCGGTGCCCAGGGGATGCCCCAGCGACGGCCCCTTCAGGCGCGCCGTGAAGTCGATGTCATTGATCGCGACCTGCCACAGCAGTGGCCCGAGCGCCACCAGAAACACCATGGTCAGCAACACGACCAGGCTCGCCACCGCCATCTTGTGGCGCCGGAAACGGCGCCAGGCCTCACGCGCCAGCGAGACGGGAGCTGCCGGCGGCGGCGCCTTAGCGGTAACTGATGCGGGGGTCGAGCCAGCCATAGAGCAAATCGGCAATCAGGTTGAACAAAATCACCAGGCAGGCGAACACGAAGGTCACCGCCATGATGACCGGCGTGTCGTTGCGCAGGATGGCGTCGATCAGCAGCGACCCGATGCCGGGGATGCGAAAAATCTGCTCGGTGACGATGGCGCCGCCGAACACCGCCGGCATTTGCAGCGCCACCAGCGTGACCACCGGGATCAGCGCGTTGCGCACCACATGCTTGACCACCACCACGCGCTCTTTCAGGCCCTTGCTGCGGGCCGTGGTCACGTAGTCGAGCCGGATCACATCGAGCATGGCCGAGCGCACGTAGCGCGTCCAGCTGGCGCCCTGGAACAATCCCAGCTCCAGCACCGGCATGATGGACTGGCGCACCTGTTCCCACCACCATTGCCAGCCGCTGGCCGAGATGTCGGCGCGGAAGACAAAGGGCAGCCAGTCGAGCGTGATGGAGAACAGAAAGATCAGCAGCAGGCCGGTGAAAAACGTAGGCAGGGAAAAGCCGACAAAAGCCAGCGTGCTGGCAATCCGGTCAAACCACGAGTAGGGCTTGGCGGCCGAGTAGATGCCTACCGGCAAGGCAATCAACAGCGCCAGCACCTGTGAAGCGCCAATCACCGCCAGCGTGACCGGCACACGTTGCAGGATCAGCGTGTCGACGTCGACCCGGCTGATGAAGGAAAAGCCCCAGTCGCCCTGCAGCATCGCCGCCAGCCAGCGAAAGTAGCGCTGCCAGATCGGGTCGTCGAGGCCGAACTTGGCGCGCAACGCGATGCGCACCGCGGCCGGCACGTTGGGGTTGGTGGCCAGTTCCTCGAACGGGTCCCCCGGCGCCAAGGCCAGCACGGTAAACAGCACCACGCTGATGCCCAGCACACTGGGCAGGGCAATCAACAGGCGCCGCAGGATATAAGTGCCCACGGCTACGCGTTCCGGCTAACGGCTCAAGCTTCGCGATACCAGTTTTGCAGTGTCGAGAAGTCCAGATCCCAACCCGACAGACTGGCCACCAGTTTCAGATTGGCACCGCGCGCGCGCGGCCGGCTGATCAGTGGAATAACGGCGTTATCCTTGATCACCATGTCGTTCATGCGAATGAACAGTGCCGCCCGCTTGACCGGATCAAGCTCTGCTTCCGCCGCATGGTAAGCCTTGTCGTACTCCTCATTGCGATAGCGGGCAATGTTGCGTCCCAGCCATTTGTTGGCCTTCGAGGAGACCTCCCGCGAGGTGTACTGGTCCATGAAACGCTCGGCATCGGGCTGCGTCATGGTGGTGGTGTACATCTGCATGTCGCACCAGAATTTGCCGTAGGTATCCGGGTTGGCAACGTCCGAAGAGAAGAATACGGAACCCGTGACGGACTTCAGTTCCAGCTCGATGCCGGCCTTCTGGCAAGCCTGTTTGATAACCGCCTGTTCCTTCTGGCGGATTGAATTGACCGAGGTCTGGAACACCAACCGCATCTTCTTGCCGCCCTTCTCGCGGACGCCGTCGCTGCCCTTCTTCCATCCGGCGGCCTCCAGAATCTGGTTCGCCTTGTCGATATTGAATTCCCACTTGGTGTTGGGCGAACGAAAACGCGGCGGGTTGTTCAGGAAATTGCTGGTCGCCACGCCGGTGCGGCCATAGATGAAATCCTGCACCCCCTTGCGGTCCACCAGCAGCGACATGGCCTCCCGCACGGCCGGCTCGCTGAAGGCGAAGTGTTTGGACTTGATGCTGGCGCGCTCGCCCTCGACCTCGTTGAACGGATCGGTCGGATTGAGCTGGATGAACTCGATGTCGCCGCTGTCAATCACGCGCACCTTGCCCTTGCCGCCGGCTTCCATGCGCTTCAGGACTTCGTCTTCCACCTGCAGGTTCCAGGCGTAGTCGTACTCGCCGGTCTGCAATACGGCACGCGCCGCCGAAGTGGCGTCGCCGCCGCCCTTCATTTCGATGCTGTCGAAAAACGGGCGATTGGGCATGTGGTAGTTGTGGTTGATCTCGCCGCGCACGATGTCGCCCGGCTTGAAGTCGACAAACTTGTAGGGACCGGTACCTACCGGTTTCAGGTTGTTGGGCGCCTCGCGCGACTTGGCGCCACTGTAGGCAGCGAACAAGTGCTTGGGGATGATCATCCCTTCCGCCGCGACGAAAGTGGTGGCCCAGAACGGCGTCGGCTTCTGAAAGATCACCCGAACGCTGTGCGAGTCGATTTTCTCGACCTTGACATCCTTGTAGACGCCAGCCGTTATGGCTGCCGTGGCCGGGTCGCGTGCAAACTCCCAGGTGAATACGCAATCGTCGGCACTAAAAGGCTTGCCATCGTGCCAAGTGACGCCTTTTTTCAGCTTCCAGACCACCGATTTGCCGTCCGCCGCCAGACCGCCGTTTTCGCGCGTCGGGATCTCGGCCGCCAGGATGGGCACCAGATTGCCCTCGTTGTCCCACACCGCCAGCGGTTCGTAGAAGATGCGCGAGCCTTCCTGGTCCTTGGTGCCGGAAGCAAAATGCGGCTGCAACAAAGTGGCGCCCTGCCACCACAAGGCTTTGAGCGCGCCGCCGCCGCCGCGCTTGGTGGGCTTGTAGAGGGAGGTGGTTTGCGCCTGCGCGATACCCGAGTGCATCAGCAGTTGCGCCGCCATCGGCGCCGTCAGGCCCAGCGACACCAGTTGCTGGATAAAGTGCCGGCGCGGCAATTTGCCGACGCGCACATCCTCGATCAGTTCACGTAACTCGCGTTCCTGCATGACGTTTCTCCTCATTTTTGGATAACAGATTGGCTGGCAATAATATCTGAACCGTGGGCTCAGGCGTGAAAAAACAGATAGGCGACAAAAACAGCGGCCACCACGCCGGCCAGGTCCGCCAGCAGCCCCATGGGAATCGAGTAGCGGGTCTTGCGGATACCGACCGAGCCGAAATACAAGGCAACGATATAAAAAGTCGTGTCGGCGGAGCCCTGAAAAATGCAGGCCAGACGACCGACAAAGGAATCGGCGCCATAGGTTTTCATGGCATCCACCATCATGGCGCGCGAGCCACTGCCGCTCAAAGGCTTCATCAGTGCGGTTGGCAAGGCCGGCGTGAAATCGGTATTGATGCCAAGCTGCGTAAAGACCCAGGTAAAGGCCGAGACGACCAGATTCAGCACCCCTGAATTGCGCAGCACGCCAATCGCCACCAGCATGCCCACCAGGTAGGGAATGATGGTCAGCGAGGTCTGGATGCCGCCCTTGGCGCCCTCGATAAAGGCCTCATAGACATTGACGCGCCGGCGCATGGCCCCCAGCATGAAGGCGACGATGATGGAGAACAACAACAGATTGCTGCTGAGCTTGGAAAACACTTCGATTTCGGAGCGGCTCATGTGCTGGCTCATGGTCCAGACCAGGCCCACGATGAAGGCGCTGATGCCGCCCAGCCAGCCCAGCACCACCGGCTGCAGCAGATTGATGCGCTGGCGCAGGGCGACCGCTATCAGACCGACCACGGTCGCCACATAGGTGGCAATCATGCAGGGGATGAAAATATCCGACGGGTCTTGCGCGCCCAATACCGCGCGCTGCGCCATGATGGCCAAGGGGATCAGGGTCAGGCCCGAGGTGTGCAAGACCAGAAACATGATCTGGGCATCGGTCGCCTGGTCCGGATTCGGGTTCAGGCTTTGCAGACTTTCCATCGCTTTCAGGCCGAACGGCGTGGCGGCATTGTCCAGGCCCAGCAGATTGGCCGAGAAATTCATCACCATGTGGCCATTGGCCGGATGGTTCTTCGGCACGCCGGGAAAGATGCGCTCGAAAAAAGGCGCGATGATTTTGGCGATGAAATCGATCGCGCCGGCCTTCTCGCCGATCTTCATGATGCCCAGCCAAAGCGTCATCACGCCCGCCAGCGGCAGCGCGATGTCCATGACAGCGACCTTTGCCGACTCGAAAGTCCCGTCGACGATGCGCTTGAAAACCTCCACATCACCCAGGAAAAGCCATTGTCCCAAGGCCGCGATGAAGCCAACCAGAAAAAAGCCAGTCCAGATGTAGTTGAGTACCATGGTGCGTTGAGGTCGGAGTGTCGAAGGGCAGCGGGCTTTGTAACATGAATCGCAACCGGCTTGATCGGCCGGCTACCGGGCAGGCTGGCCGCCGGGAGGCCTCACCGAATATTTGCCTCGATCAGAGCGGGCAATCGGGAATCGATCAGCCGCTTCCATTCTTCAATCATCTCCGCGAAAGCGGCCCCTTCGAAGGAAACCAGGGACTCTTCGCCCTTCGGCGTCAGCGCGGTTAACGTATAGCTGACCGTGACTTCCGTGGCTGTTTCGCTCTGGGCTTGGCACTTGATTTCAACCGTCCCGGTGCACAATGCCGGCGTAACCCTTGAGTAACGGGAGTAGTGCGTCTGCGGGTCGAAGTCCACCAGATTCCAGATCGTGAAGTCGTCGCCGCTACCGGTCGTGAAAATCATGCCGCGCTCGGTTCGACCATCTGTCGGGAAATAGTAGCTAGGCTGCCAGCCATCAACCCACAATGCTTCACCGGCTGGGGTGAAAAAGCGGTGGCATTGATCGATCGGGGACGCGATAAGAATTTGATGCGTTGCGCAGCAATGTTTCGACATTTGAAATCTCCATGAGTTGATAAAGCAAGGTAGGGGCTCCTTTCGCTTGCGACTCACGCTCCCTTGCGGTCCGGCGGCAACGCCGAACACGACAGCTGGTTGAACAAGCTTGCCAGTTCCGTCGGCGGCATCGGTGTGCGCTGCTCCACCCACCAGCTGAGCAGTTCGACAAAAGCCCCGGCGAGCCAGCGCACGACGGCCCCGCGCGGCAAGCTGCCGGTTGTTGCCGGCAGCTCGGCGGCAATGAGGCGAATCACCATTTCACGAAAACGCTGTTGCACCACATAGCCACTGCGCCGACCGATCAGGCCGCGAAAGAGCTTGCGCTGTTCGTGCGCATGCTCGATCAGTCCCAGCGCGAACTGCAAGCCTGGCGGCGCCCCGGTGGCTGGACTGGCGCCGGTTGACCGGGCACGGGCCTGGCGCTGTAGCTCGGCTTGCAGGCCCGCCAGACCACCTTCCAGCAAGGCCTCCTTGTTGGGGTAGTGCAGGTAGAACGTGGAGCGGCCGATGTTGGCCGCCTGGCAGATGTCCTGCACCGCCACGTCATCCCAACCGCGCTCGGCAATGAGTTCTATCAGCGCCAGGTGCAAGGCGCTGCGCGTGCGCAGGCTGCGGCGGTCGGTCGGCGGTTTGGCAGGCGACTTTGTCATGGCAATTCCTGAACAGCAAAACGGCTTGTGTCTGTAACTGGACAAACAGGCTGTTGTGGTGCTTGGACGCCAATACCAGCCCGGGACAAAATGAACACGTGTCCATTATAGAAAGAGTTTCCGATGAATCAACCCTACGCACCAACCCTGCACCCCTCAAGCCCGATTGGAACCACCCGCCCGCAGCAGAGTGTTATGCGCAAAACAGTGCTGGGCCTGGCATTCAGCGGCGTTGGCATCCTGGCGGCGGCAGGCGAACTCAACGTTGGCGATTTGACGATCCACGCCACCGGGTTCACGCATGCTGGTGGGCACGCGATCGCCAAGCTGTTTGCTCCCGGCGACAACGTCCTTGGGCCGGGGCGCTGGCAGGCGAGCACGCCTGTTGAGGGAGGCAGCGCGGTGTTTCGCTTTAAGGAGTTGCCCGCCGGGCGCTATGCGGTTGTCGTATTTCATGACGAGAACGACAACGGAATCATCGACCACGGCTTGCTAGGCCCGTCCGAGCCACTCGGGTTTTCGGGAGGCTTCAGGTTGAACCTGCTATCTGGCCGTCCCGATTTCGAGCGGCTGAAATTCGATTTCAAACCACCGACGCAAAGGCTGGAGTTGCAAGTGCAATGAGGCCGCATGCAGCAGCTCGGGCCGGTCCGCAAATACCGCCAGCCCACCAACCACAACCAGAACGCATTGAATGGAAACCATGATGTACCAGAAGCAACTCCCGACGACCGAACCGGCGTCAACTCGACCCGCCGCACCCGGTTCATCCAACTCAGGCCTGACCACACCGGGCCGGCTGATCGAACTCCGGCAGGTCAGCAAAACCTACCCCGGCGCAGGCGGCGGATTCACGGCCCTCAGCCAGGTCGACCTGGAATTCTGCGCCGGTGAATACGTTGCGATCGTCGGCAAGTCGGGCAGCGGAAAATCGACGCTGCTGAACATGCTGACCGGCATCGACCACCCGAGCCAGGGCACGGTGCGCATCAACGGTGTCGCCGTGCACACGCTGGGCGAGAGCGCACTGGCAAGCTGGCGCGGGAAAAACATCGGCATTGTCTTCCAGTTCTTCCAGTTGATTCCGACACTCACGGTGCTTGAGAATCTGTTGTTGGCGATGGACTTCGTCAAGGTCATCGCAAGGAATGAGCGGCAGCAGCGCGCAGAGCTGCTGCTCCAGCAAGTGGGCATTGCCCAGCACGGCCACAAGCTGCCATCGGCCTTGTCCGGCGGCGAGCAGCAGCGTGCCGCCATCGCCCGGGCGCTGGCCAACGATCCACCCATAGTGGTTGCGGATGAACCGACCGGCAACCTCGACAGTCAGACCACGGAAGTCATCCAGGGTTTGTTCAAGGAACTGGCCGATGCCGGGAAAACAGTCATCGTCGTGACGCACGACAGAGCTGCCAGCGCCAGATTCGACCGCGTCGTCACGCTCAAGGATGGCGCGGTGGAAAGCGACCAGCCAAAAGCCACCGCAGAGTCAGGGGCACGGCCATGAACATGACGCTCAAGAAGGCCTTCAGTGACTTGCGAAGCTCGCCCGGCCAGACCTTGCTGGCCATCTTTGCGCTGGTGATCGGGCTGTGGGGCGTCGGCGGGATTCTGGTGTCGTACACCATTCTGACCAACGATCTGAAGCAGAACTTCACCCAGACGCGTCCGGCGCACGCCCAGCTCACCTCGAAAGACTTCGCGCGCCTCGACCTGGCCGCCCTCAGAGCCAGGCCGGAAATCGAAAGCGCGGAATTCCGCGATCTGTCGATGCAACGAATCGAAGTCCATCCCAACGACTGGATTCCGCTGTGGCTGTTCGGCGTGGCGGATTTCAAGCATCCCGCGCTGGCCCTGATTCAGAACGAAAAAGGGGCAGCAATCCCGGCGCCCGGAACCATGCTGATGGAGCGTGACGGGCGCCTGGTGTCGAATCTGAATCTTGGTTCGCGGGCACGGGTGCGTGCCGGCCAGCGCATGCTTGAGCTTCCCATTTCCGGGATCAGCTTCGATCCGGCCCAGGCACCGGCCACGCAAGACCATTTCATCTACGCCTATGTCGACCAGCAGACCTATGCCGACATTAGCGGCGAAGCCGCCAACCAGCGCTTGATTTTGCGCGTCAACAAGGCACGCAGCAAGCAAGACGTTCAGGCTGCGCTGGAGGGGACTCTGGCCTACTTCGGGTCGCTGGGCATTCATGTCGCCAGCGTCAACATTCCAAAGTTCAACGAGCACCCGCATCAATGGCAACTCAATACCCTGCTGTTTCTGCAAGGCAGTATTGGCCTGCTGGCGTTTCTGATGGGCGCCGTGCTGGTGTCCCAGCTGATGGCCTCTATCCTGGCCAAGCAGGTGCGCCAGATCGGCGTCCTCAAGGCCATCGGCGCTTCGCGCTGGCAGGTATTGAACATCTACCTGCTGATGGTGCTGGCGCTGGGCGCCGCCGCCGGTGTCGTCGCCATCCCCCTGGCGGTGGCGTCGGGCTATGCCTTCTCGAACTTCGTGGCCGGAAAATTGAACTTCAATCTGCTGACCCTGCAGTTGCCGCTGCATTTGTATTTCGCGCTGGCCGCGACCAGCCTGGTGTTGCCCATCCTGCTGTCGTTGCCCGCCATCCTGAAGGGGATCAACTTGTCGGTGCGCGACGCGTTGAGCGACTACGGCATCGCAGCGGATGCCATCGGCCCGGCGGCGGCCGTTGCGCCGTCATGGGCACCGCGCTGGCTGCTGCTGGCCGCCAGGAACAGCTTGCGGCAAAAGCGGCGCTTGCTGGTCACCGTATTGACGATGGCGCTGGGCGTCGCCATCTTCAGCACCGGCTTCAATGTGCGCCAATCCCTGGCCAACCTGCTGGCCGACTACGACCAGAGCATGAAGCATGACGTGCAAGTCGTATTGAGCGGACAGATGCCGCGCGGGCCTGCCATGGCGACCTTTGCCGGCATCGCCAATGTCGATCGCCTGGAGACCTGGAATGGCGGCCGTGGCGAGCTGCAATCGCGGGTGATCGCGACCGGCGGCGGGGTGGGCGTGGTGGCGCTGCCGCACGACACCGACCTCTTCAAGCCCAGACTGGTTCAGGGCCGCTGGCTGCGATGGGCCGAGCCACCCGAAGTTGTCTTCAACCAGCAGGCGATGGAACTCTTTGGCAACCCGCCGCTGGGCAGCAGTCAGCAACTCGATATCGGCGGCAAGCGTCTGGCGGCGACGCTGGTGGGCGTGGTCGAGGAGTTGGAAAAAGCCAAGATCTACCTCGATGAGGCCCAGTACGACGCTTTCGCCAATCCGGGCCACCAGATCAACAGCCTGATGTTCGTCGCCAAGGACAAGCGATATGAGAGCGTCATGGCGCTGAAAAGCGCTATCGAGGCGGCGATCGCCGCGTCCGACCTGAAAGTCCTTTACGTGATGTCGCAGGCGGAGCGGGTAAAAGTCATCTTCGACCACCTCAACATCATCCTGACGGTCATCGTCTTTCTCTCGCTGCTGGTGCTGGTGGTCAGCGCGCTGGGGATGGCTTCGGCAACGGGCATCGCCATCCAGGAGCGGACCCGCGAGATCGGCGTGCTGCGGGCGATCGGCGCCACCCCGCGGATGATTTTCGGACTGTTCGTCGCCGAGGGCATGCTCACCAGCCTGGCCAGCATCTTGCTGGGCTTGCTGCTGGCGTGGCCTCTGAGCCGGGTGGCGTCGGTCTTCTTCGGGAATCTGATGCTGGGCGAAGGCGCCACACTGCGCTACGCCTTCAGCGGCCAGGGGCTGCTGGTGGTGCTCGCCACAACGCTGGTATTCGGCTGGCTGGCCAGCCGCGTTCCGGCGCGGCGCGCCATTCAGCTGTCGACGCGCGATGCGCTGGCCTATGGGTAGGGGCAGGATGCAGCGCAAACCGGGGTGTTGCAGGAGCCGTGGACGGGGTTGCGGGTGATAATCCTGCCTGATCGTCACAGTTCCAAATTTATATGTCCATTTTCGAAATTGAAGGCGGTGTTCCGCTGCGTGGCACCGTGCGTGCATCCGGCAACAAAAACGCCATCCTGCCCATGATTGCCGCCTGCATCCTGACCGATCAGGAGGTGGTTCTGGACAATGTGCCCGACATCATCGACGTCCGCCACATGCTGGAGGTGATCACCGATCTGGGCGGCACGGTGGAACGCAGCGGCGAGCGCGTCAGCATCCACGTGGCCAAGCTGAACAAGAGCGAAATCGGGCGCGAACTGTGCAACAAGGTGCGCACCTCCATCCTGTGCGTGGCGCCCCTGCTGCACCGCACCGGCAAGGCAAAACTGTTCCCGCCGGGCGGCGATGTGATTGGCCGGCGCCGGCTGGACACGCACTTCTACGGCCTGCAAAAGCTCGGCGCCAGCATGACGCTGGGCGACAGCTACGATTTGTCCCTGCCGCACCCGCTGACCGGCGCCGAACTGTTCTTTGACGAACCCTCGGTGACCGGCACCGAGCACATCCTGATGGCGGCGGTGGTCAGCGCCGGCCACACGCTGATCCGCAATGCGGCCAGTGAGCCGCATGTGCAGGATCTGGCCCATATGCTCAACGCCATGGGGGCCAGGATCACGGGCATAGGCACCAACCAACTCAGCATTGAAGGCGTCTCATCACTGGGGGGCACCACGCACCGGGTTTGCCACGATCACATCGAGGCCGCCTCCTACCTGGCGCTGGCGGCCGCCACCGGCGGTGAGATCAGGGTCGAGGGAACCGATTTGCACTCGTACTGGATGTGTCACCGTGTCTTTGCCACGCTGGGCGTCAAGATCGAGCTCTACAAGGATCACATTTTTCTCTCCGGCGACCAGGAGATGCGCGTCACGCCCGATTACGACGGCTCCATGCCGGTGATCGACGACGGGCCCTGGCCGCAGTTCGCCAGCGACCAGATGAGTTGCATGATCACGCTGGCAACCCAGGTCGAGGGCAATGTGCTGTTTTTCGAGAAGATGTTCGAGTCGCGCCTGTACTTCGTCGACCGTTTGATTGCCATGGGCGCCCGTGCCGTCGTCTGCGACCCGCACCGGGTTGTCATCAGCGGGCGCTCGAAACTGCGCGCCACCACCCTCAGTTCGCCCGACATCCGGGCCGGCATGGCCTTGCTGGGCGCCGCCCTGTGCGCCAGCGGCAAGTCGACCGTGCAAAACGCCAACATGATTGAGCGCGGCTACGAGCGCATCGAGGAAAAGCTGCTCGGTCTGGGGGCCCGTATCACGCGCCGGGCTTGAGCTTCGGGTTGCCTTCAGCCCTCTGATCTACTCGCTCCAAACCGGCTGTTCGGATATGCCTTTGAAGGACGGCAATGTGGCGATTGGTTCGTCAACCTGAGTACCCGCCAACGACCAGTAGCGGACAGTCACGCTGGTGGCTCAGAGTACCCGCTGGAGGCTGAAAACGGCAATACAGATTTCCGAAAAGCAGCCGGTCAGAAATCCACCAACACTTCCAAAGCACCATTCATATGCAGCCTCTTTCCCTTCCTTGGGTACTCGCAAACATCATGTTCCAGTCGCTGTCCAGCAACCAAGAGCACCAACGGCTCGCTGCCATTGTTTGATATCGAATGTGCTGCGCCCCTCCGAGGGAAACCAAGAAACGCGCCAACCGTTATCTCAAAAGATTTGCCATCAATGACTGCGAGTCCATTGCCTGACAAGACGTAGGCACATTCTTCCTCGTAGAGATGACGGTGATATTCGGCTGACTCGTGGTCAGGCATGATGGTCACCATGTGGACGCCAAGTTGAGTAAGTCCGACGGCGTCACCCAAGGATTTGCTAATGCGAACCGCGTTTGGGTTAAGCGTATGTACCCTGACTTCGCCTTCCATCGCATTTATGGCTGCCGCACTCAAAAATTCGCGTGCATCTTTCATTGCATATCCCCTGATGTTTCCATAGGTACCAATATAGAAAGTCCCAGTGTAATGTCCCACTTGTAGACGATTGCAGGGCGGCTGCCGACCAACAGCGGACGGTCAACGCAGGTGTCGATTACCCGCTGAAGGCAGCAAGCGCTCTTAGGCCTCACATCTTTTGCGCCAGTAGCGCCCACAGAAACGGTTCTCCGAACAACCCACTCTCCGTGCTCGGCTTGTTCATCCGGCGCAGCACGCGAACTCGGAACGTGCTGGACCAGATTTCGCGCAGGCGTTCCTCAGCGTAGCCCAGGCCTCCCCCCATCGACCGGCGCTCATAAACCTCCTGGTCCCAGTAGCCGCTCCCGCCTTCAGGCCTGAAGCAGGCCAAGCCGAATAACCCGCCAGGTTTCAGTGCGCGAGACACTAGTGCCACATAGGCGTTTCGTCGATGCGGTGGAATGTGATGAAAGCAACCGGAGTCGTAGACCAAATCGTAGCTGCCGGCCTCGAGTTGCAACTCAAACACGGACTGATGGCGCAGGAGCATGTCTACGCCGGCCTCAGTTGCACGCTCTCTTGCCCAGTCGATGGCGGTTTGGGAGTAGTCAACGGCCTCAGTCGCGAACCCTGAGCGGGAAAGAAAGATGGCGTTTCTTCCGTTTCCACAGCCAAGGTCAAGAGCCCTACCTGGGCGAACCAAGCCTTCGTCTATCCAATTCGCCAGGCTTTCGTCAGGAAATGTTCCGAAGAAGGGGCACGGCTTTGCGCGGTTGTCGTAGAACGAATCCCACCAACTATTCTCGTGACCAGCCAGCAAAGCATCCAACTCCGCCAATGCCTCCCCTTTAGCGTTGTCGAAGTCGTTTGTCATTGCGCTGAGGCGGTGCCCGTTCGTGGGTGTGAGGCCTATGAGTGTGCACCGACCATGACGTGGTTGTCATGTTCCACATCTCCGAGAACAAAGACGTAGGTGCCAATTTTCGTATACCCGTGCTTGGCGTAGAACATGGTCGCCCGCTCGTTCTTCACATTCACCGTAAGCCAGAGCCTACTGCTGGCTTGAACCTTCGCCAATTCTTGCGCTTCTTTGAGCAAGGTTGAACCAATACCCATGCCAACGAAGTGCGCTTGAACATACAGAGTAGCAAGTTCAGCCGTCGCGTCTTGGGCCTTTCGGCAAGCGGTTCCCAGCTGGACAACCGCGAAGCCCAACAAATTTTCGCCTTGCTCTGCGACCAAAATCAGGGCTGACGGACTCTGCAGCAACGCTGTGTATTTTTCAGGAGTTAGCTCGTTCAGGACGTATTCGGAGATTAGGGACGACACGCCGCCCGTTGCGTATGTATGAAGCCACACTTGAGCGGCCAGCACGGACAAGCGCTTGGCATCCTCATGTTGTGCTTTTCTAACGAGGTAATCCAGACTCATTGCAGCATTGTTGCTCATGGTTGGTAGGGGACTGATGTGTCAAAGTTTGTTAGCTTATGGCTGAAGAACCTCAATCACCGCGCAAGCGACGGTCAAATTGCGACCATTGGCGGTCGTCGGCATCGCTGCTTTGCGGCTGATCGCACACCACTGTTGGCGGAAACAGTTGTTGTTGAAACGTACCCAATTGGGTATCGTTGAGAACACTCTAATGTTGGGCCAATCCCTATGAACCACAATACGGTCTCCATCGCTGAAATCAAGCGCCGTGGCATGGCGGCCATCGCCGAAAGCTTGAGACGCGGCCCGGTGCACATCGTCAAGCGAAACAAGATGGCCGCTGTCGTTCTTTCCGAAGACGACTATCAGCGCCTCACCAATCAAAAATCGGCGTCGCCGTCGGGCATGACCGCGATACAGTGGTTGCTGACACAGCCGGCGACCGAAAAACGAAGCAAGAGTCAGATCGATGCCGACCTCAAGGCACAGCGTGCCTGGTGATTTGGCGCTTCGGACAATGGCGTAATTCGCAAGGCGGGCAGCCAACATCCCGCTTCGTGTTGAGGACAGAGCTGGCTCGCTTCGCGTAGCTGCGGTCTGTCCCGCAAAGTTTCAGAAACGTTCCAGCTCCGGGAACTTCAATTTGCCGCCGCGCACCAGCATCTTGCCGTACTCGGCGCAGCGCTGCGGCGTCGGAATCACCTTGCCTGGGTTGAGCAGGCCTTTGCTGTCGAAAGCCCTCTTGACGCCGAACATCTGCTCATTTTCCGCGACTGAAAACTGCACGCACATGGAGTTCAGTTTTTCGATGCCGACGCCGTGCTCGCCGGTCACGGTGCCGCCCATGGCGACGCTGGTTTCCAGAATGTCGGCGCCGAACAACTCGCAGCGATGCAGTTGGTCCGGATCGTTGGCGTCGAACAGAATCAGCGGGTGCAGGTTGCCGTCGCCGGCGTGAAATACGTTGCAGCAACGCAGCTGGTATTTTTTCTCCATCGCCTGGATCGCCAGCAACATGTCGGCCAGGCGTTTGCGCGGGATGGTCGAGTCCATGCACATGTAGTCGGGGCTGATGCGGCCGCTGGCCGGGAAGGCGTTCTTGCGGCCGCTCCAGAACTTGAGCCGCTCGGCCTCATCTTTGCTGACCGCGATGGCAGTGGCGCCATGCCGGCGCAGCAGTTCGCTCATGCGGCCAATTTCTTCCGCCACCTCTTCCGGCGTGCCGTCGCTCTCGCACAGCAGAATAGCCGCGGCACTCAGGTCGTAGCCGGCATGCACATAGTCTTCCACGGCGGCGGTCATGGGCTTGTCCATCATCTCCAGGCCGGCCGGCAGGATGCCGGCCGCGATCACCGCCGCGACCGCGTCGCCGGCCTTGCGGATGTCGTCGAAGCTGGCCATGATGGCACGCGCCAGTTGCGGTTTGGGCACCAGCTTGACCGTCACTTCGGTGGTGACGGCCAGCATGCCCTCCGAGCCGATGACGATGCTCATCAAGTCGAAGCCGGCTGCATCCAGCGCATCGGAGCCAAATTCAACCGCCTCGCCGGTCATCGTGAAACCGCTGATTCTCTGCACATTGTGCAGCGTCAATCCGTATTTGAGGCAGTGCACGCCGCCGGCGTTCTCCGCCACGTTGCCGCCGATGGTGCAGGCAATCTGGCTCGACGGGTCCGGCGCGTAGTACAAGCCATGCGCTGCGGCGGCCTCGCTGATGGCCAGATTGCGGACCCCGCACTGCACCCGCGCCGTGCGGCTGGCCGGGTCAATGCTCAGGATTTTGTTGAACTTGGCCAGCGACAGCGTGACCCCCAGGCGATGCGGCATGGCGCCACCCGACAGACCGGTGCCGGCGCCGCGCGCCACCACCGGGACTTCCAGCGCGTGGCAGGTTCGCAGCACCGCCTGCACCTGCTCTTTTGTTTCCGGCAATACCACCACCAGCGGACGCTGCCGGTAGGCGCTCAAGCCGTCGCATTCGTAAGGCGTCGTGTCCTCCTGCTGCCACAGCAGGGCATGCGCCGGCAGACAGGCGGTCAGTTCCTTGACCACTTGCGCCTGGCGCTCGGCTCTGTGCAGCGATTCCGGTTGCTCGGGCGAGCTGGGTGGATTCATGGGGCTTCCAATTGTCAATTCAGCAAGGGTTGTAAAAGCAGGGGCCGGCCAGACTCGCCGCGGCGGCCGACCGCCAGACTGTTATTGTCACATTTACGGCGGCACCCCCAAAGCCGGCGCCAGCGGACCCACCGGCAGCCTGAGCGCTGGCTAAAATCAGGCCTTCAACAGTTCCCTCAATTGACGGAAAACACCCCCTTGGAGACCCCATGCCGCCTAAAGCCGCCAGCGCAGGGCGCCGACTTTGGCTGAAATGGCGGCCGATTTGGCCTGCGCTACCTGCCCATGACCTGCTGCGCGATGCCACCTACCGGCGGCTCTGGACATCGATCCTGATCAGCTCCTTTGGCGGGCAGATCACCATGCTGGCCCTGCCCTTGACGGCCGCCGTGCTGCTGCATGCCACGCCGTCCCAGATGGGCATCCTGACGGCAATGGAACTGGCGCCCTTTGTCTTGCTGTCGCTGCCGGCCGGCGTCTGGCTGGACCGCGTGCGCAAGCTGCCGGTCTATGTCGTCGGAGAAGGCGTCATCGCCCTGGTGCTGGCCAGCGTGCCCCTGAGCTGGTATCTGGGCTGGCTCAGCATGCCCTTCATGTACGGCGTGGCGTTCGCCATCGGCTGCGTCTTTGTGACCGCCGGCACGGCGGCGCAAATCGTGCTGACGCAGGTGGTGCCGCGCGAACGGCTGGTGGAGGCGCATGCCAAGAATGCGCTGGCCTCGTCCGGTGCCGAAGTCGCCGGCCCCGGCGTCGCCGGCGCCCTGATCAAGCTGGTGGGGGCGCCGCTGGCCTTGTTGGCCGATGCCGCGCTGCTGCTGGGCAGCGTCTGGATTCTGCGCGGCTTGCGGGTGACGGAGAACCGCCCTGCCACGCAAGCCACCCACTTCTGGCGCGACTTGCGGGCCGGGCTGCGCTTTGTCGCCGACCACCGCATGCTGGTGTCCCTGGCCACGGCGGTGGGTTTATGGCAGATGTGCCATCAGTGCGCCATGGTGGTGCAAATCCTGTTCGCTACCCGGACCCTGGAACTCAACGAACACCAGGTCGGTCTTTGCTACATGGGCCTGGGCTTGGGCACCGTGGTGGCCAGCACCCTGGGCAACCGCATCTCGCGCCGCGTCGGCCCTGGCCCCTGTCTGATTCTGGGTTTCGCGGTGTGCGGCCTGGGCTGGCTGCAATTGGCTGTGGCGCCGCTGGGGCCTTGGGGCGTCGCCTCCTTCGTGTTTATGCTGCTGTGCTTCAGCGCCGGTGCGGTGCTGATCTTCATCAACTTCCTGGCCTTGCGCCAGGCAGTGACGCCGGAACCGCTATTGGGGCGCATGACCAGCACCATGCGCTGGCTGATCTTGCTGCCGGCCGGTCCCGGCGCGCTGCTGGGCGGTTACCTGGGCGAACACCTGGGCTTGCGTTACGCCCTGGCCCTGGGTGGCACGGGTTCGCTGGCGCTGGCACTGTGGGCCTGGCGTCATCCGGTGCTGCGCAATGTGCGAACGCTGCCGACGGCGGCCTGACCCCGCTGGCGCTCGGTACAATCCGCGCCATTCCCAACTCCGGTAGCCATCCATGTCCGACCGTCTTGCCGTGCTGCCGCAATACCTGCTGCCCAAGCATGCGTTGACGACTTTGGCCGGGCGGATTGCGCGCGCCCGCGGTGGCCGGCTGACGACGCGGCTGATAGCGTGGTTTGTGCGACACTACCAGGTCAACATGGGCGAGGCGGCCAACCCGGACATCGCCAGCTACGCCACGTTCAACGATTTTTTCACCCGCGCCCTGCAAGAGGGCGCCCGACCGCTCTCCAGCGCCGACCTGATCTGCCCGGTCGATGGCGCCATCAGCCAGTTTGGCGCCATGGCGCGGGATCAGATCCTGCAGGCCAAGGGGCACCACTATTCCAGTACCGCGCTGGTCGGCGGGGACGCGGCCTTCGCGGCCTTGTTCGACGACGGCAGTTTCGCCACGCTGTATCTGAGCCCGAAAGACTATCACCGCGTCCACATGCCTTGTGACGGGCGTTTGACCCGCATGATCCATGTGCCCGGCGACCTGTTTTCGGTCAATCCCACCACCGCCCGCGGCGTACCGGGTTTGTTCGCCCGCAACGAACGCGTGGTCTGTGTTTTTGAATCCGGGCACGGCCCGTGGGTGCTGGTGCTGGTTGGTGCCACCATCGTCGGCAGCATGGCCACAGTGTGGCATGGCGTGGTCAATTCCCAGCGCAGCGGGCAGTTGCGTGAGTGGCGTTACGACGATCGGAGCGTGCAACTGCGCCAGGGCCAGGAGATGGGCCGCTTTCTGCTGGGCTCAACGGTGGTCATGCTGTTTCCCAAAGGCCCGCTGCAATTCAATCCGGCCTGGGCAAGCGGCGGCGCCATCCGGCTGGGTGAGGTCATGGCCAACCGGGCGCGGCTTGCCTAGGCCGGGCCGGACTGCCACAATGTTTCCATGAACTACCAACACCTGCTGCTCTCATCCGATGGCGTCATCACCACCATCACCTTGAATCGCCCTGAAAAGCGCAACGCCCTGGCCATGAACGTCATGCTGGAATTGACGCAGGCCTTGCATGAGGTGGCGCGCAGCGACGCCCTGGGCGTGATCCTGGCGGCGAATGGCCCGGTCTTCAGCGCCGGGCATAACTTTGCCGACATGGCCGGCGCCACGCTGGAGCAGGCGCGCGAGTTGTTCCGGGTCTGCACCGACATGATGGACGCCGTCCAGGCCATGCCGCAACCGGTGATTGCCAAGGTGCATGCGCTGGCCACAGCAGCCGGCTGCCAGCTGGTGGCCAGTTGCGATCTGGCGATTGCCGCCGACAGCGCCTCGTTCGCGATACCGGGCGGCAAGGGCGGCCTGTTCTGCCACACCCCGCTGGTGGCCGTCGCGCGCAGTATTGGTCGCAAACGGGCGCTGGAAATGGCAATGACCGGTGACGCCATCGATGCCGCCACTGCCGCCCAATGGGGGCTCATCAACCGCGCCGTGCCGGCCGACCAGTTGGACGCCGCGACCCTGGATTTGATCAGCCGCGCCAGCCGTGGCAGCGCGCTCTCCAAAGCCATGGGCAAGCAGGGCTTTTACCAGCAGGTCGGCTTGCCGCAGGATCAGGCCTACCAGCTGGCAGTCGAATTGATGGCCTCGGCAGCCCTGACGCCGGACGCCCAGGAAGGGATTCGGGCTTTTCTGGAAAAGCGCCACGCGCATTACACGCAGCGCCCCGCCATCACTTGAAAATCACGGTTTTGTGACCGTTCAGCAGCACGCGGTGCTCGCTGTGCCATTTGACGGCACGCGCCAGCACCTGGCTCTCGGTGTCACGGCCCAGGGTGGTCAGGTCTTCCACCGTCTTGCTGTGGTCCACGCGCGCCACGTCCTGCTCGATGATGGGACCCTCGTCCAGTTCGGCGGTCACGTAATGGGCGGTGGCGCCTATCAGTTTGACGCCCCGGTCATGCGCCTGGTAATAAGGCTTGGCGCCTTTGAAGCTGGGCAGGAAAGAATGATGGATATTGATCGCCGAGCCTGACAGCTGGCGGCACAAGTCGTCACTCAAAACCTGCATGTAACGCGCCAGCACCACCAGTTCCGCCGCTTCGCTGTGGATGATTTCCAGCTGCTTGGCCTCGACCTGAAGCTTGTTGGCGGCGTTGACCGGCAAGTAATGAAAAGGCACGTTGTAGCTGGCGGCGAGCTGATAAAAGGTGCGATGGTTGGAAATGATGGCACGAATGTCCAGCGGCAACAAACCGCTTTTCCAGCGAAACAGCAAATCGTTCAGGCAATGGCCTTCCTTGCTGACCATGATCACCGTGCGCATCGGCTCGGCACGGGCGTGCAAACGCCACTGCATCTGATACGGCTGGGCAAATACACCGAGTTGCGTCTTGAGTTCCTCATGCGTCAATTGCGCGCAGGCAAACTGCACCCGCATGAAAAACAGTCCGGTATCCAGGTCGTTGTACTGGGCCGCCTCCTCGATGTTGCCGCCGCGCTGGGCCAAAAAGCCGGACACCGCGTGGACCAAACCCAGGCGGTCCGGGCAGGACAGGGTAAGAATGTAAGAAGGATTCATGACGCTGGGGGATAGGGCCAGTTCAGGCCGGTGGGCGCCGGGTGGCGCCAAATTTTGCGCAATAGTCGACCGGCGGCGCCGCTTGGGCCGGCCAGATGGCATCGAAATTTGCAGCCTCGTTTTTATCTTCCGACGCTTGTTCCGATTGCATCAGCACGGCTTTGGCCTTGATTGTCGGCGCCAGGTGCAGTGGCACGCCCAGGCTGCGATCCACATGCCCGCCGCCCGCCAGCAAAACAACTATTTTGCCGGGCCGACTCGCCTGGGTGACGGTTTGCGCCATCGCCATGTCGCGCGCAATCTGGACCCGCGTCATCGGTGCGATCTGGCTCTCGGGCAGCATCTCGCAGTGACCCTGGCGGATATTTTGCTGCTGGGCTTGCAGCGCCGGCCGGCTCAGCCGTGTCTCCAGTTCCTGGTTGGCCATCGCCTCGCGCAAACGCGCGTTGGGCAGGTTGGCACCCAGCACCGGCACACCGGCCCTGACGGCAGTCATGACCGTCGGACCGTAGGCGGCCCAGGGCCAGCCCTGGTTGTTCCACTGCAAGGCGGCGCGCACCGCTTCTTCACTGGCGTCGGGCGCCAGACTCTGCGTGGATTGGCCCTGGCTGGCCATCTCCAGCGTCAGGGCGGCCAGGACCTGCCGCGCGATCAGCGCTTGCACCACGACCCGTTGCGCCTGCTGGTGGTCCGGTGCATCGTGTTGCTCGCCCAGCAAGATGGCGTCAGCGGGCAGCAATTGCCCCAGGCGCTGGATTCGACTGGCGTCGGAATAAGAGGTGGGTGAAATGGGGAGGGCACAGCCGGCCAAGCCAAGCGCCAGTGCCACCGCCCAGAGGCGTCTGACGATCATCAAAAGCTTATGCCAACTGGCGTCTGGTCTGTCAGTGAACCACCACTGGGTTTTGCGCCAGTTCGGCGTACTGTTCCAGCGTGTCCTCGACCTCTTCCTGGGTTGGGGTATTTTGTTGCCAAGCGGAAATGTGCTGCTGAAACAACTCGGCCCAGGAGCCGTCCAGATAGACCTCTTTGCCGGCGCGCTTATCGACGATCTCGAAGCCGTGGCGCGCCAAAGTGGGCACCAGCAACACCTGCTCGACGCGCTGGCCATTGACCTCGCAGGAGGCATCCGCCGCCACTGCGTTGGCCAGCATATGTGTCACCGAATAGGTGTCAGAGTCATAAAGCGTGTGCATGGTTAATTATCTCTCAATTGTCCTTGGCATGCAGGTGGCAGCGCAGCGTCCAATTTCAAGAGCAGCAAGCTCCAGCGGCAGTTCATTGAGGGGGCTCGCTGGCCAGCCACTGCTGGTCGACGAAGTCGCCATTGGCCTCGGTGATCCGGATACGCACCGGCAAATAACCCAGTGCCGGGGCAAGCCACAACTCGACCTTCTGGTCGAACTCCTGACGCGGGTTGCGCATCAGCTTCAGGGTTGCCTGCTCACCCCCCGGCAGTGTCAGTGTTTCCTCGCCCCCCACGGTAAAAAGCCAGGTATCGGCAGCGCGTGGTCCCACGGTCTGAAGCGCTATGGTGGTGGCTTCCGGGTAGTGGCCGGGGTCGCCGGCGATCATGCTGGCCAACTGCACCATGATGCTCAAGCGGTCCTGCGCATCGGCCAGCAGGGGTGCGTCGGGCGTATTGGCGCTGAAAACAATCTTGCCTTGTTCCCGCACAAAGTGAGCGGCGACTTCACTGCGCCTTTTGTCGGAATAGCGTATGGGGGCCAGCCCCTCCGGGGTGATCTTTCCGCGGCTGGTTTGCAGCAGGACCGGCAGAAAACCGGCGCTGAATGCCAGCCTGGCGTCATAACTGTCGCCATCCTGTTGCCATACCATTTCGGCACTCAGGCGGTAGGGAAACTTGTTGCCTTTGACCTCATACTGGAGCCGCACCGAACCGGGTACCTTGTAGCTTCTTGGCGCGACCGGCCGCTCGCCTGGCGGGCGCGGCACGGCCGCCGGTGGATCGGCGTCGGCGCTGGCGCTGGCGGCGTCCTGGGGTTGCGCCTCCGGCGGGCGACTTGAAACCGCGTCATCGTTCACGCTGACGGGCGGCGGTTGCGTCGCCTCTTCGCCGGCGCTCCCGGTGAGGGCGGGGACCGTGGCCGGACTTTCCGGCTCGATCCGGGTCGGCGTTGGCGGCCTGCTTTGCATCGGTTTTGCCGCCGCCGGTCGGACTGTTGGTTGCGCGGCGGGTTGCCCGGTGGCGGGGAACTCGATGGCGCGCGTGCTGAAAGCGCGGCTTGGCGCGCTTGGCATCGAACTGAAAATCAAGGGGAGGCCCTGCAGCAGGACCAGATGGACCCACAGTACAACGACGCCAAGAGATGCCAGCACCTTGAACGACAACCCCGGATTGACACGCTTCATTGACCAGCATTTCCTGTGAAACCAAAGACACGGATCGGGCCACCGTCAACCGCTTTGGGTGGCACGCCATCAGTGCGCCGCCGGGTTATTCCGGCGGCACCGCGAACCGGCTGAGCCGGCTCTTTGACGCCCGGCTTGAGGCGCTTGAATGGCCTACCCGTCTCATACAATGCGGGCTCACTTTTAATTATGACAGCGGAGACAGCTTGAGGGACAAAGCACAAACTTTGGCGGACTTGTACCGCACCATGGTTCGCATTCGCGCCTTCGAAAACGCGGCCGAGGCGGCCAGCCAGGGCGGCGTCAGCGCCTACGGCAAGGCAGCCGATGGCAGCGCCAAGGTACGCGGGCCGCTGCATCTCTCCACCGGGCAGGAAGCCGTGCCGGCCGGGGTTTGCGCCCATCTGCGACACGACGATTACCTCACTTCGACCCATCGCGGCCACGGCCACACCCTGGCCAAGGGTGCCGATTTGCAGCGCATGATGTGCGAGTTGTTCGGCAAGGCCGACGGCACCAATGGCGGCAAGGGCGGCTCCATGCACATTGCGGACTTTTCTGTCGGCATGCTGGGCGCCAACGGCGTGGTCGGTGCCGGCCTGCCGATTGCCGTCGGTGCCGCGCATGCGCAAAAGCTGCAAGGACGACAGGGCATCACGGTCTGTTTCTTCGGCGATGGCGCCATCAACCGGGGGCCGTTTCTGGAGGCCCTCAACTGGGCCCGTGTCTATCAGTTGCCGGTGCTGTTCGTCTGCGAAGACAACCGCTGGAGTGCCACCACGGCCAGCGGACCGATGACGGCCGGTGCCGGCGCCTCGGCGCGCGCCCTGAGCCTGGACATTGTGGCGGTTCAAGTGGACGGCAACGATGTGTTGGCGGTGCACGCCAGCGCGGCTGAACTGGTGCAGCAGGTACGCTCGGGCAGCGGCCCGCGCCTGCTGCACGCCATCACTTACCGCGTCAAGGGCCATGTTTCTGTCGACCTCGCCGCCTACCGCCAACCCGAAGAGCTGCAGGCCGCCTTGAAGACGGATCCGATCGCCCGGGCTCGCGCGCACTACCTGAGCCTGCCCGGCACCGAGGCCCGGCAGCTCGACGCCATCGAACAGGCAGCCACGGCGGAAGTCGCCAATGCACTCAGGGTCGCCGAGGCCGCACCCTGGCCGGAAGCGGCCGCCGCCTTCACCGATGTCCAGACCACGGGGGCCGGCCAATGGCGCTGATGACTTACGCGCAAGCGGCGGCGCTGGCGCTACAGCACGAGATGGCGGCCGACGCCAATGTGGTGGTGATCGGCGAGGACGTGGGCCGTGGCGGCATCTTCGGCCAATACCAGGGCTTGCAGCAACGGTTCGGCGCCCAGCGCGTGATCGACACGCCCATCAGCGAGGCCGCCATCATGGGCGCCGGCGTCGGCATGGCGCTGGCCGGGCTGCGCCCGGTGGTCGAGATGCGCGTGGTCGACTTCGCGCTGTGCGGCATGGACGAGATCGTCAACCAGGCCGCCAAGAACCGTTTCATGTTCGGCGGCCAGGGCCGCGTGCCCCTGGTGGTGCGCATGCCGATCGGCATCTGGGACGCTTCGGCGGCGCAGCACTCGCAATCGCTGGAGAGCTGGTTTGCCCACTTGCCGGGCCTGGTGGTGGTCTGCCCGGCGACACCGCAAGACAATTACTCCCTGCTGCGCTCGGCGCTGGCCAGCGGCGACCCGGTGGTCTACATGGAGCACAAAACGCTGTGGGGTCTGACCGGCGAGGTGGATCAATCCCACGCCGTGGCGCTGGGCCGCGCCAACACCTTGCGCGCCGGAGCGGACCTCACGCTGGTGAGCTGGAGCAAGCAGCTACAGGCTTGTTCCAGTGCCTGCGAACAACTCGCAAAGGAAGGCATAGCGGTCGAGCTGATCGACTTGCGCACCCTCTGGCCCTGGGACCGCGATACGGTTTTGCAGTCCTGCGCCAGGACCAACCGGCTGCTGGTGGTGCACGAGGCGGTGCAGGTGGCCGGCTTTGGCGCCGAGATTGCGGCCAGCGCCGCCGAAGCTACCGGCTGCAAGGTCAAGCGCTTGGGCGCACCGCGCATTCCGGTCGGCTATGCACCGGTGCTGGAAGCGCAGTCGCGCATCGGCGCCGAGGACGTTGCCGCCGCAGTGCGCGCGATGCTTAAATCTTCAACTTAGCAAGGGTATCTCCTGATGCCCGATGCGCTCCTTCACCTCTAACCTCTTCCCCTTCGCCTCATGCCCCATCTTCACGAACCCACCCATCTGCCCGTCGAAGTGCCGGATCCCGCGGCGCAGGATGAGGTCACCGTCATTCCGCTCAAGATCGAAGACTGGCTGACCGTCATCGTCATGGGGCTGTTGGCGCTGATCACCTTCGGCAATGTGCTGGTGCGCTACTTCACCAGCCAGTCCTTCGCCTGGACCGAGGAGTTCTCGGTGTTCCTGATGATCGTGCTGGCGCTGGTGGCCGGCTCGGCCTCGGTGGCACGCAATCGCCAGATTCGCATCGAATACTTTGCCGACAGCGGCTCGCCGGCGCGCCAGCGCGCACTGGCGCGCTTTGGCGCCATCATGGTGTTCCTGCTGTTCACCCTGATCGCCGCCCTCAGCACGCGCATGGTGTGGGACGACATCCGCTTCGGCGAGACCTCGCCGGGCATTGGCGTGCCGCAATGGTGGTACACGATCTGGCTGCCGGTGATGTCGGTAGCCATTGCCGGACGCGCCCTGGGCCTGTTCATCCGCCGGGGGCGTCGAGCATGAGCGCCGCGCTGGGCCGCCCCGAGCAAGCGAACACCCCCGCGGGGGGCAGCGAGGACGCGTCAGCGCCGAGCGTGGGGGTCCGGTCATGATCCCGACCCTGCTGTTTGTCGCCTTCGTCGTCATGATGCTGCTGGGCGTGCCGATCGGCGCGGCGCTGGGCCTGGCCGGCGCCGCCTGCATCGCGCTGGCCAACACCGATGCCTTATGGTTCGGCTTGCTGGCGGTGCCGCAGAACTTCTATGCCGGCCTGGGCAAGTACCCCTTGCTGGCGATCCCGATGTTTGTGCTGGTGGGCTCCATCTTCGACCGCTCCGGCGTCGCCTTGCGGCTGGTCAACTTTGCCGTGGCCATCGTCGGCCGCGGCCCCGGCATGCTGCCGCTGGTGGCGATTGTGGTGGCCATGTTTCTGGGCGGCATTTCCGGTTCCGGCCCGGCCAATGCAGCGGCGGTGGGGGCGGTCATGATTGCCGCCATGTCGCGTGCCGGTTACCCGGCGGCGTTCTCGGCCAGCGTGGTCGGTGCCGCAGCCGCCACCGACATCCTGATTCCGCCCTCGGTGGCCTTCATCGTCTACTCGGTGCTGGTGCCCGGCGCCTCGGTGCCGGCGCTGTTTGCCGCCGGCATGATTCCCGGCGTGCTGGCTGGTCTGGCGCTGATCGTGCCGACGGTGCTGCTGGCGCGCAAGCACAAGATGGGCGCGCTCGAAGCCAGCCTGCCGCGGCCGCCCTTCTGGCAGAGCTTCAAGGAAGCGACCTGGGGTCTGGCGGCGCCGGTGCTGATCCTGGGCGGCATGCGCGCCGGCTGGTTCACGCCGACCGAGGCGGCGGTGGTGGCGGTGTTCTACGGCTTGTTCGTCGGCATGGCGATCCACCGCACCATCAAGGTCAAGGATCTGTTCGTCATCCTGCGCGAGTCGGGCGAACTTTCCGCCATCATCCTGCTGGTGGTATCGCTGGCCGGCATCTTTGCCTATTCCCTGTCGACCCTGGGCGTCATCGACCCGGTGACCCGCGCCATCGTCAATTCGGGACTCGGCGAATACGGTGTTTTGTCGCTGCTGATTCTGCTGCTGATCACGGTCGGCATGTTCCTTGACGGCGTGTCGATCTTCCTGATCTTCGTGCCGCTGCTGTGGCCCATCGTGCAGTTCTACAAATGGGACCCGGTCTGGTTCGGCGTTATCCTCACGCTGAAGGTGGCGCTGGGCCAGTTCACACCGCCGTTGGCCGTGAACCTGATGGTGTCGTGCCGCATTGCCAACGTGCGCATGGAAGAAACCGTGCGCTGGGTCGGCTGGATGCTGTTTTCGATGTTCCTGGTGATGGTGGCGGTGATCGTCTGGCCCGAGCTTGCGCTCTGGCTGCCGCGCTATCTGGGCTATTGAAGCGGGCCGATTTTTTTACTTTTTTAAGGAGACTTCCACTATGAAATCCCGCAGAACCCTTCTCGGCCTGCTGGCCGCGGCGGCGGCGCTGGGCACCTTCTCGGTCGCCGCGACCGCACAAACTGCCTACAAGGCCGAATACCGGATGTCGCTGGTGCTGGGGCCGCCGACGCCGTGGGGCCAGGCCGGCAAGGTCTGGGCCGACCTGGTCAAGGAACGCACGCAGGGCCGCATCAACATCAAGCTCTACCCCGGCGTCTCGCTGATCCAGGGCGACCAGACGCGCGAGTTCAGTGCGCTGCGCCAGGGCGTGATCGACATGGCGGTCGGCTCCACCATCAACTGGTCGCCGCAGGTCAAGGAGCTCAACCTGTTCTCGCTGCCCTTCCTGATGCCCGACTATGCCGCCATCGACGCCTTGACCCAAGGCGAGGTCGGCAAGAAGATCTTCCAGACCCTGGACAAATCGGGCGTGGTGCCACTGGCCTGGGGCGAGAACGGCTACCGCGAAGTGACCAACTCCAAGCGGCCGATCAAGTCACCCGATGACATGAAGGGCATGAAGATGCGCGTGGTCGGCTCGCCGATCTTCGCTGACATGTTCAGCGCCTTCGGCGCCAATCCGACCCAGATGAGCTGGGCCGACGCGCAACCGGCGCTTTCCAGCGGCGCGGTGGACGGCCAGGAGAACCCGCTGTTCCTGTTCACCATCCTCAAGATGCACACCGTGGGCCAGAAATTCGTCACCACCTGGGGTTACGTGGCTGACCCGCTGGTGTTCGTGGTCAACAAGGAAATCTGGAAATCGTGGACTCCCGCCGATCAAGCCATCGTGCGGCAAGCCGCGCTGGACGCCGGCAAACAGGAGATTGCCGTGGCCCGCAAAGGCTTGGTCGAGGCTGACAAGCCGCTGCTCAAGGACATCGCAGCCATGGGCGTGACCGTGACACAACTGAGCGCCACCGAGCGCGAGGCCTTCGTCAAGGTGACCCGTCCGGTCTATGACAAATGGAAGGTAACCGTTGGCGCCGATCTGGTGAACGCGGCAGAGAAAGCCATCGCCGCACGCAAGAAGTAATTTCTTTCGATCCGCCGGCAAGGGCCTCTCGTTTCGGGAGGCCTTTTTTTTATGCGCCAGCCGCTGTACAAGAAAATTATTCCCCCAGCAACGCTGCAAGCTGTTGATTTAGCTGGCGTTTCCTCTCTTGGCCAGTGCAATGCCCAAATCCGGTGTACAAAATCCATGTACTTGAACCCCGCGCAGA
>NZ_JAQTMS010000037.1 GCF_028714215.1 Rhodoferax sp.
TCCATCCAGTTTCTCCTTTCGTTTGCTTGGCGGCTCACGATTGGTAGTTTCTGCGATGGACACCTACGTATATGTCAAACTCCTACTGCCACCCCGGCAAAGCCGGGGGATCTCCCATTTGATTAGGACCTGTTCAAGCCCCGACGCAATCTGCGTAATAGTGGCGCTGGCCGTCGGCGTCAACCTCCTCCACCAGGCCGTGAATGTCGGTTTCAAAACCCGGACATTGGTTGTTGAACTCACGTGAAAATTTGAGGTAGTCAACAATCTTGCGGTTGAACACCTCGCCCGGAATCAGCAAGGGAATTCCCGGCGGGTAAGGCGTCACCAGTCCCACCGTGATGCGGCCTTCCAGTTCATCGATCTCGACGCGCTCGGTCTGGCGCAGCGCAATGTGAGCGTAGGCATCGCTGGGCTTCATGGCGGGACTCAGGTCGCTCAGGTACATGTCGGTGGTGAGCCGCGCAATGTCGTATTTGGCGTAGAGCTGGTGCACGTGCTGGCACAGGTCGGCCAGTCCCATGTTTTCGTATTTGAGGTATTTCTGGCAGAACTCGGGCAATATCCGCCACATCGGCTGGTTCTTGGCGTAGTCGTCCTTGAACTGCTGCAAGGCGGTCAGCATGCTGTTCCAGCGGCCCTTGGTGATGCCGATGGTGAACATGATGAAAAAGCTGTAGAGCCCGGTTTTCTCCACCACCACCCCGTGCTCGGACAGGAACTTGGTCACGATACTGGCCGGAATGCCGGTCTTGGCGAACTTGCCATTCAAGTCCATGCCCGGCGTCACCACCGTCGACTTGATCGGGTCCAGCATGTTGAAGCCGGCCGCCATCTTGCCGAAGCCATGCCAGTTGACGCCGGCCTTGGCTTTCGCCGATTCGCCCTTGATGATCCAGTCATCGGCGCGACCGATGCCCTCGTCCACCAGCTTGTCCGGCCCCCAGACCTTGAACCACCAGTCGTCGCCATACTCCTCGTCGATCTTGCGCATGGCGCGGCGAAAATCCAGCGCCTCGGCAATGCTTTCCTCCACCAGGGCGGTGCCACCGGGTGGCTCCATCATGGCGGCCGCGACGTCGCAACTGGCAATGATGCTGTACTGCGGAGAGGTCGAGGTATGCATCAGATAGGCCTCGTTGAACAGGTGTTTGTCGAGCTTGACGGTTTGCGAATCCTGCACCAGCACCTGGCTGGCCTGACTGATGCCGGCCAGCAGTTTGTGAATCGACTGCGTCGCATAGACCATGGCATGCTTGGGGCGCGCGCGGTTCTTGCCCATGGCGTGGTAGCTGCCGTAAAACGGGTGAAACGCCGCATGCGGCAGCCAGGCCTCGTCAAAGTGGATGTTCTCCACATAGCCGTCCAGCATGCCTTTCACCGTTTCGGTGTTGTACAGAACACCGTCATAGGTCGACTGGGTCAGCGTCAGGACCCGGGGCTTGATCTGACTGGCCACCACCCCTTGCAGGTGTTTGCGGATCAGGGGATTGGCCACGATCTTGGCCTTGATGGCGGCCGGCTCGAATTCGCTCTTGGGGATCGGGCCGATGATGCCGAAGTGATTGCGCGTCGGTTTCAGGAACACCGGAATGGCCCCGGTCATGATGATCGCGTGCAGGATGGAGACGTGGCAATTGCGGTCCACCACCACCACATCATTGGGCGCTACCGTGTGGTGCCACACCATCTTGTTGCTGGTGCTGGTGCCGTTGGTGACAAAAAAGCAGTGATCGGCATTGAAGATGCGCGCCGCATTGCGCTCGCTCTTGCCAATGGCGCCGTCATGGTCCAGCAACTGGCCCAGCTCTTCCACCGCGTTGCAGACGTCGGCGCGCAGCATGTTCTCGCCATAGAACTGGTGGTACATCTGCCCGACCGGGCTTTTCAGAAAGGCGACGCCGCCGGAATGCCCCGGACAGTGCCAGGAATAGGAGCCGTCCTCCGCATAGTCCAGCAAGGCTTTGAAAAAAGGCGGCTGCACACCCTCCAGGTAGCTCTTGGCTTCACGGATGATGTGGCGCGCCACGAATTCGGGCGTGTCCTCGAACATGTGAATGAAGCCATGCAGTTCCCGCAGAATGTCGTTGGGCACGTGGCGCGAGGTCTTGGTCTCGCCATAGATGTAGATCGGTACGTCCAGATTCTTGCGGCGCACTTCTTCAATGAAATGGCGCAGGTTGAGAACCGCCGGGTCCAGATCGGGGCCGGGTGTGAACTCCTCGTCGTCGATCGACAGGATAAACGCACTGGCACGACTTTGTTGCTGCGCGAACTGGCTCAGATCACCATAACTGGTAACCCCCAGCACCTCCAGCCCTTCCGACTCTATCGCCTGAGCCAGCGCCCGAATACCCAGACCCGAGGTGTTCTCGGAGCGGAAATCCTCGTCGATGATGACAATCGGAAAACGAAATTTCATGAGAACCTCCAGCGAAACCAGGAAAAAATTAAAGCAGGCGCGAAGTGTAAGGACTTATTTGCCCGCATCGCTTGCGCGTCCCGTGTTTTGCCGCAAAATGTGGCGATACCAACACATTGGGGGCGGATATGGCCGATTCAACGATCTGGTGGGTACTTGCAGGGGCCGCTATCGCGGTCGAATTGCTGAGCGGAACGTTTTATTTGCTGATGCTGTCCCTCGGGCTGGTGGCTGCCGCCATCGCCGCCCATCTGGGTGCCACGGCTGCGCTGCAACTGGTGGTGGCGGCAGTGGTCGGCGGCGGGTTTGTCCTGGTCTGGCGCCGCTACAAACAAAAAACACCTTCCGCCGCTCCCGCCGGCGCCAACCGCGACGTCAACATGGACGTTGGCGAGACCGTTCAGGTTGACGCGTGGCGCCCGGACGGCACCAGTTCTGTCAAGTACCGCGGTGCCAACTGGAGCGTATCGCTGGTCGCCGGCGCCGCGGCGGTATCCGGTTTGCACAGCATTGTGGAAGTGGTGGGTAGCCGACTGGTCGTCAAGAAACTGTAACTACGCCTCCTCAGGATACTGTTGCGGCTCACTGGAGAATTTAATGGAAATTGGAATCATCCTGTTCGTCATCGCGCTGGTGTTTGTCACGCAGGCGGTCAAGGTCGTGCCACAACAGCATGCCTGGGTGGTGGAGCGCCTCGGAAAGTACAACGGAACCTTGACGCCCGGCTTGAGTTTTCTGCTGCCGTTCGTGGACCGGGTGGCCTACAAACACGTGCTCAAGGAAATACCCCTGGACATTGCCAGCCAGGTCTGCATCACGCGCGACAACACGCAGTTGCAAGTCGACGGCATTCTGTATTTTCAGGTGACCGACGCGATGCGGGCCAGCTACGGTTCCAGCAATTACATCGTGGCCATTTCGCAATTGGCACAGACCTCGCTGCGTTCCGTCATCGGCAAGCTCGAACTCGACAAAACCTTTGAAGAGCGTGACATCATCAACGCCCAGGTGGTGCAAGCCATCGACGAAGCCGCTCTCAACTGGGGCGTCAAGGTGTTGCGTTACGAGATCAAGGATCTGACACCGCCGAAAGAGATCCTGCACGCCATGCAGCAGCAGATTACCGCCGAGCGCGAAAAGCGCGCGCTGATTGCCGCCTCCGAAGGCCGGCGCCAGGAGCAGATCAACATCGCCACCGGCGAGCGGGAAGCCTTTATTCAACGCTCGGAGGGTGAGAAGCAGGCCGTGATCAACAAGGCGCAGGGGGAAGCGCAGTCGATCCTGGCGGTCGCCGAAGCCACGGCCCAGGCGATTTCTGCCGTGGCGGCGGCGATTCGCCAGCCCGGCGGCGCCGAGGCCGTGCAACTGAAGGTCGCAGAAAAAGCGGTGGAGGCCTACTCCAGGGTGGCGGCGGCCTCCAGCACGACACTGATAGTGCCCAGCAACATGACCGAAGTGTCGGCACTGATTGCCTCGGCCATGAAAATGGTACAGCTGCAGCGTTCCACCTAGCCCGCCTGGCGCGCAGGCTACTTCCTGGCCAATTCCGGCAAAGCCACTTTTTGATCAACGCTGAATTGGTAATCCTTGAAGATGTGCTCGGCACTCAAAGTCTGGTAGCTGCCGTCTTCCAGACGCCGCGTCGTGTCCTTCAGGCGATAAGTGGTTTGCCCGCAGGTCCAGCAATTGAAGTTGCGCATGTGCGTGCACAGGCAAGTCTTGTCCATCACCGAGTAGGTCTTGGCCTGCGGGTGCCGGGCCACCTCGCTGTTGTAGGCCGTGATGTAAGCGCAACCGCCATTGCCATCGAGCAGAAAGCCGTAGGCTTCGCAATTGGGCCGGATGCCGGCGCCGATGGCGGGGGTGTTCCTGAGCATGCGCATCGGGTAGCCGGTCGGCGAAATGGTGTTGACAATGATGTCGGCTTCGCTGGCCTTGAAATATTCCTGCTTGACCTTCTTCGGCAAGCCGCATTCATCGGCCACGGTAAAACGCGTTGCAACCTGTACCGCGGCCGAACCATTCTCCAGAAATGACACGGCATCGCTGCCGGTAAAAATGCCGCCCGCGGCGATCACCGGAATGGCCAGCTGTTCGGTCTTCAGGTACTGCACAATCTCGGCAATGATGGTGGCCAGATCGTATTGCGCCCAATCCATGCCAAAACCCAGATGGCCACCGGCCAGGGGGCCTTCCACGATCACGTAATCGGGCAGCCGGTCCAGTTTGGCATTCTTGCGCAGGAAAATCTGCAGCGCCCGCAACGACGATACGATGATGCCCAGCTTGGCATCGCGAAAACGCGGGTGCTCGGCCAGCAAGCCAAACGAGCCCAAATGCAAACCAGCGCTCAAGGTGATGCCGTCGATGCCGGCATCCAGTGCCGACGCCATGCGCACCTGCAGCGTCTCGCGCGGGGCGTTCATGGTCAGCTTTTCCATGCAATTGACAAATATCAAACCCTCGCCGCGCTTGGCCTGCATCGTGGCTTCGACATGGCGCTTGGTGGCCTCGGCCAACACACCCAGGTCGAAGTGGATGATGGATTTGTCGGAGTTGTCGATGTTGTGCTTGTAGAGCCGGAGTTTGTTTTTGACAAAACTGGTGTGATAGCGCCGATCCGAAACGTCGGTCACCATGGCGTCGGAGATATGTCCTATGCCGCCCAGCCGCGCCGCTTCCAGGGCCAACTCCGCGGTGGAGATATCAACCCCCATGCCACCGATCATGATCGGCACAAACTGCTTTTTTCCGAACGTCAGACGGAAGTCATCAACACGCTTCATCAAATTCCTTGGGCCTGTTTGGCAAACCTGGCAACCTTCTTGGCCGATCGCCCAAGCAAGCCCAGAGAGAAAAAATCGCAAGCCAGTCCGGCTTTGCACGGCCGGAATTCTACCCTTCCCACATTTCAAATCCGCAGCCCAAATGCGCTTGGGCGACAGTTCGTTCCGGCTCCATGCGCTAAATTAGCGCTGATTTCGCACTGCAAGTGCGAAGACGCTCCCGATTGAATAACAAAGTCATTGACACTTTCACCAGCATGGCCTCTTCATCCCGCAAACTTCCCCAGCCGCTCAAGGGTGTGCGTGTGCTCAGCCTGAGCCTGAACCTGCCCGGCCCGGCGGCCTTGATGCGCTGCCGGCAAATGGGCGCTTCCTGTGTCAAATTGGAGCCCCCCGCCCCCCCTGGCGCGGCTGCCGGCGCCTCGGGCGACCCGATGGGTTTGTACAACCGGTCGGCTTACCAGCAGTTGCACGCCGGTGTTCGGGTGGCGGTGGCCGATCTGAAGACCGAGCCGGGCCAGAAGACCTTGCACCGCGAACTGGCCAAGGCCGATGTTTTGCTGACCTCGTTCCGCCCTTCGGCCCTGAAAAAACTGGGCCTGGAGTGGAAACTGCTGCAGCAGCGCTATCCCACCCTGTCACAGGTCGCGATTGTGGGCGCGCCAGGCGGGCGCGCTGAAGAACCGGGACACGATCTCACCTACCTGGCGGAAAACGACCTGGTTGCCGGTCTGGAACTACCCGCCACCTTGTATGCCGACATGGGCGGTTCACTGATGGCCTCGGAGGCGGTACTGCAAGCCCAGTTGCTTCAGTGTAAAAAGGGCAAGGGCAGCTTCTTTGAAGTGGCCCTGGCGCAAGCCGCCGGCTATCTGGCCTTGCCGCGCACCTGGGGCTTGACCCGGGCCGGCGCCGCCGTGGGCGGTGGCCACGCGGGCTATCGGGTCTATCCCTGCCAGGATGGCCGCGTCGCCGTGGCAGCGCTGGAGCCGCACTTTGCCAAGGCCTTGTGCGCGGCGGCGGGGATTCAGTACGCCAATATCCTGACCATGCTGTCGCCAACGACCCATCAGTTGATTGCCGGCTACCTGCTGGGCATGACGCGCCAGGCACTGGACCGGTTGGCCATCGAAAAAGACATTCCGCTCTACACCCTGGCAGGCTAGGACCGGAGTCAATTCAGCCTGGCTTGCACAGCAGGACGATGGCGCGCGCTTCGATTGCCTGGCCCTGACCGACCGGCCCCATCTTTTCCGCCGTCTTGGCTTTGACATTGACCTGCTCCAGCCGCAGCGCCAGGGCCGCTGCAATCTGCTCGCGCATGGCGGCAATGTAGGGCATCAATTTGGGCGCTTGCGCCACCACGGTGCTGTCGATGTTGCCGATCTGATGACCCGCCTCGCGCACGCGCCGCGCCGCCTCGCGCAACAGCAGCAGGGAGTCCGCGCCTTGGAAGCGCGGGTCGGTGTCCGGGAAATGCATGCCAATGTCACCCAGCGCCGCGGCGCCCAGCAAGGCATCCGTGATGGCATGCAGCAGCACATCCGCGTCCGAGTGCCCCAGCAGGCCCAGGGCAAAGGGAATTTGCACACCACCGAGGATCAGCTTTCGCCCGGCCACCAGAGCGTGCACATCCCAGCCCTCACCGATTCTGAAATTCATGTCATTCACTTCTTAACGTTGCGTCATGTCAAGACCATCATGGCGTACCTGGTCCGCCATCCACCGCACTGCGCGCCTTCAAAACGGCCTCGGCCAAGGCAAAGTCTTCCGGGTAGGTCACCTTGAAGTTCTGTGCGCTGCCCGGCACCAACAGGGGCTGCAAGCCGATGGCCTCCATGGCGCTGGCTTCATCGGTCAGATGGTCAGCGCTCTGCGCCATGGCCTCCATCAGTTGGCCAATGCGAAACATCTGCGGCGTCTGGGCCAACCATTTGTCGCTTCGGTCCAGGGTCTGCGCCACGCGACCGCCGACCTCACGCTTCAAGGTGTCGGGCAACTTGTGGGCCAACAGTCCGCCCACCGGGTCGGCGCCACAGACATCGATCAAGGCTTCGATTTGCCGCGCCGTCACCAGGCAGCGGGCGGCGTCATGCACCAGCACCCAGTCGTTGCCGGCAGCGCCTTGGCGCAGCAGAAATTTCAGGCCATTCAAAACACTGGCGGCCCGGGTGGCGCCGCCACAAACCGCTACCTGACAGGGCGCCGCGTGGGAAGTAAAGAATTCGTCGCCCGGCGCCACCACCACGACCAGTTGTGCAATTCCGGAAACAGCGGCGAAGGCCGCCAGGGTGTGCATCACCATCGGCTGGCCGGCCAGCAACTGATACTGCTTGGGGCCGTCAGCGCCGGCACGCGAGCCGCTACCCGCGCACGGAATCAGGCCCCAGAAACGAGGCGAGGGAGAAGCTTGGGCGGGTGAATCCATGGTGCGCGGTGCCGCCATTCTAAATTGGCCCTGTCAGGGAGGCAGCGTATACCCTTTGTCGCGCAGCAGTCTGAAGGTGGCGTCCAGCACCAAGGGATCAAAGAGCGTGCCGCGCCCGCTTTCGAGTTCCTCCTGCGCCACATCCAGTCCCTGTGCCGGCCGGTAGGGCCGGTGCGAGCAAATCGCCTCCAGCACGTCCGCCACCGCCAGCACCCGGGCCTCGGGCAGGATGTCTTCGCCCTTGAGTCCGCGCGGATAACCACTGCCATCGAGCCGCTCATGGTGCTGGCGAATGATCTCGGCCACAGGAAAGGGAAAGGGCACGTCCTTGAGGATCTCGTAGCCGGCTTGCGCATGACCCCTGACCAACTCCATTTCCATGTCGGTCAGGTAGGCCGGCTTGGACAGAATCTCGGCCGGCACCGCAACCTTGCCGATGTCGTGCACCAGACCCACCATCTCCAGCACCTGGCAACGTTCAGCGGGCCAACCCATCTCGCGGGCAATCGCCCTGGCGATCTCTGCGACCCGCCGTTCGTGCCCGGCAGTGTACGGATCACGCAGGTCAATCATGTTGGAGACCGCCAATAGCGTGCCGCGCATGGAAACTTCCAGCTGTTTCACATAACCGGCAATCTTCTCGTCGGCGCGCTTGCGTTCCGTAACATCCTGCACCATCACGATCACCGCCACCTGAGCATCCCATTCGCCCAGCGTGGCATGCAGGCCCAATTCGATGGTGACGCCATCCTTGCGGCGCAGCGGGATCGAAATCGTCACGCTACGCTGGCCCGAGCGCAGTGTTGCCTGGGCCTGGTGCAACTGCTGTCGGACCGGCGGGTCGGCCCCGATGACGCCCAGCAGATCCTGGCCGATCAGCTCATCGACCGACCAGCCGACAATCTCGCAAAAGCGCGGGTTGGCATACACCAGCAGATCGTCGCGCAGCACATAAATGCCGGTAATGGTCTGCTCGATCATGCTGCGGAAATGCTGCTCGCTGTCACGCAAAGCCTGCTCGCCACGCCGGATTTCGGTCAGATCGGTCCAGGCGATGATGGCATCGTCGCCGACCACGGTCATGGTGCCGCGCGCGATGCGCTGGCTGCCATCCTTGCAGCGCAAGCTGAGTTCGGGTGAGGCAACCCCGGCACCGGAACCCCGTGCCGTCTCGATCGCCTGCTTCCATTGTTCATCGAGTTGCCGGCGCAGTTGCGGGTCAGGGTAAACCTGTCTGTACCAGGCCTCCTGCGTGGCGATGTCCTGTGGCGCATAGCCCAGCCATTGCTGATGAGCCCGGTTGATCGCGCGCAGCGCTCCACTCGACAGGGACTGGATCTGCATCGGGGCCGGCGATTCCTCGAACACCTCGCGAAAGCGCAATTCCGAAACCGTTGCCCGTTGCTCCGCAAGCTCCCGGCGCTCGTTCACCGCGATGCCATTGAGGGCGAAGGCCAGATCGGCGGTCATCTCGTCGAGCAGGTTCAACTGGGCCTGATCGAAAAATGCCGCCGGGCCGGGGGCGTACAAGCCCACCACGCCGAACAACTGGCCTTCGCGCACCAGCGGCAGGATCGCTCTCTCGGTGATGCCATGCGCGCCCAGATAGTCCAGCCACTGGTCCTGCGATCCGCCGCGCGACAAGGTCGACCAGATCACCTGGCCCTTGCGCAGCTGATCGGTGGACTGCCCGAATGGGCTTTGCGGGTCGGCCAGCACGGCATCGAGCTGCGCCAGTTTTTCGACCTCAATGCCATGCGAGTGAACCACCTGCAGGGGCGCGGCGCCGGCCTCGGACAGCGCGATGAACAACATGGGAAAAGCGCCATGCCGGATCAACGCATCAAACACACGCCGCAGCAATTCGTCATTGTTGCGACAGCGCACGATCGCCCGGTTGGTGGCGCTGAGCATGTCGTATAAGTAGGTCAGGCGCTTGACTTGAAGGTTCGCCTGGATTCGCGCTATCGCCTCGCCGACGCGTTGCGCCACGGTAGCCAGCAATCTCTGCTCCTCCGGCAGGAAGGGTTCGCCGTGGATCGGCAAATCGTCGGGATAACCGACCTTGAGCGTTCCGGCGGGCTGACCATTGACCAGCCAGCCAGACTCAAGGCAGCGGGCTCCGCAAGACGGGCCAGGCGTCTCGAACACCCCCCAATCGCCGTCAATGCGGGCATGGGCCTGCTTCGGGTACAGGAAAGCCGCTGGCAACTCGCGCACCACGCCGGCCAGCAGGCTGGGGACGTCCAGTTCATGCTTTTCGATCAGCTTGGAGATTGCATACAGGCAACGCAACTCCTTGACGCGCTCGCCCAGGTCATGCAGCAGCAACTCACGCTCGGCCGCCAACTCCTTGCGCTCGGTGATGTCGCGCACCACCTGCACGTTGCTGCGATGCTTGCCCTCGATCGCAAACGGCGCCACGCTGCACTCGACCACGCCAGCCGCCCCACCCCGGTCGATTTCGACCGAAAACAAGGACTCGCCACGGGCGATGCGGGCACACACCGGGCAGTCCTCGGGGCGCACGGCGGGGGCGTGGAACAAGGGATGCATCGGGTGACCAATCAGGTCTTCCGGCGGCATGCCGGCATAACGGGCTGCCGCCCGGTTGGCCTGACGGATCAGGCCATCGTCATCCAGGATCACGAAGGTCGGGTCTGGCACGGCATCGTAGGTGCTGGCCGTGCGGGTGAGCATGCTGAACGGTTCGCGCAAGGTGCTTTGCACCAGCGCAAGGTAAACAAACCAGTAGGCAAAGATCTTGAAGATGTGCCCCATTAAATTGGCTTGGCCATAGACACTGACATAGCGCGTGAAGGCCAGCTCGGACAGGATCATCATGAGCAACGCCGCCTGCATGCTCAGGAACAGCCCGGGCGACATTTGCGTCCTCCGCCGCCACAGCAGCACGGCGCTGCCGGTCAGCATCACGATGATCAGGTACTCGGCGTCGATCTTGAAGGTTGTCAGCCCCTGCCCCTCAATGAACGCAGCTGGAAAAGTACCGGAAAAAATCCATGAAGTGACAACCACGGCCGTCAGTCCGAAAGCGGCGTGCAAATACCCGATGCGAACATTGCGCCGCAGGAACAGCGGCGAGGCCAGCAGCGCCAAGGCCTGGATGAAACGCGTGGCAATCCACAACTGCGTCGGCAGGTTGGCATCGTCCGGCCCGAATAGATGCATACCTTTGTAGGCCAGCGTATGCACCAGATCGAGTGCCGCGCACCACCCTATGGCCACCGCCACGTAGACGGTGAAATGATTGCGCGTGAAATCGCGCGAGGTCGAAGCCACCACCAATGCCGTCAGCGCGATGATGATGGAAAACAGCTCGACCAGGGTGTGAAACAGCAGGTAATTGACGCGGCTGGCGGCCACGCAAATGCCGGCAACGACCAGCGGCGTCACCAACAAGGGCAAAACCGTTTTAAGTGGTGGGATGCGGACTTCCTGGACCAACGTTGAGGAGTCGGGCAAGTCGGTATCGTTCACATGAAATCCCTTTGCTGCGTTCGGCCCATTTTGCGGCCAACTGACGACAAACCTGCAATTTCTTGAACTTCTCTGATCTTAGATGACTTGGCGTGGAAATCACCGACAAACTGCAGGCGTCGAAGCTAAAATTAGACCTTTGTCAACATCTGGACACCCCCCGCTTGAAGTAGCGGGGGGTGTTTTGTATTTCTGCGCTCGATGGACTTACCCAAACTGCTACCCGGCAAACGCTACGCCCTGCCCCGGCCCACCGGCTCAGCCGATGCACTGCTGCTGGCTCAATTGGGCTTGCGCGAGAAGGGCGCGGGCAAGCTGACGGCCATCGTCACGGCCGACGCCGCCGACGCGCAACGCCTGATCGATGAAATTGCCTTCTTTGCGCCGGCCCTGCGCTGCGCCCTCTTCCCCGACTGGGAAACCCTGCCCTACGACACTTTTTCACCGCACCAGGACCTGATCAGCGAACGTCTGGCGACCTTGTGGCGCATCAGCCAGCACGACAAGGAAACCGGGGCCGATCTTGTCATCGTGCCGGCCACCACCGCGCTCTACCGGCTGGCGCCACCGGCTTTTCTGGCCGGCTATACCTTCCACTTCAAGGTCAAACAAAAACTCGACGAAGTCAAATTCAAGTCCCAACTGACGCTGGCCGGCTACAGCCACGTGAGCCAGGTCGTCAGCCCCGGCGAGTACGCGGTGCGCGGCTCCCTGATCGATCTTTTCCCGATGGGCAGCGCCGTGCCCTACCGGGTCGATTTGTTCGACGACGAGATCGACAGCATTCGCACCTTCGATCCGGACAGTCAGCGCAGCCTGTACCCGGTGCCGGAAGTGCGGCTGCTGCCGGGCCGCGAATTCCCGATGGACGACGCGGCGCGCGCGCGCTTTCGCAACCGCTGGCGCGAACTGCTGGAAGGCGACCCGACCAAGAGCCGCATCTACAAGGACATTGGCAACGGCGTCGCCACCGCCGGCATCGAGTACTACCTGCCGCTGTTCTTTGAAGAAACCGCCACCGTGTTCGACTACCTGGGCGCCGAAGCCACCGTGGTGCTGCACGGCGACCTGGAAGCTGCCTTCCAACATTTCTGGCAGGACGCGAAAGAGCGCTACCGGCTGGTGCAGGCCGACCCGGAACGCCCGGCCCTGGCACCCGAGGCGCTGTTCATGGCAACCGAGCAGTTTTATGCCCGTGTCAATCAGCATGCGCAACTGGCGATCCGGCCCATGGCTGTCATCCCGGGCTCGACCCGGGATCCATCGGTGTTCGAGAAGTCCAGCGCTTACGTCGCGTTCGAAGCGCTGCCTGCGCTCACCGTGGTGCGCGGCGCGGACGAGCCGCTGGCGCGCCTGAAAGAGCACCTTGGCCGCAGCCGGCACAGAGTCCTGGTGCTGGCCGAGAGCGAAGGTCGCAAGACCAGCCTGCTGGACTTCCTGCATGGCAGCCAGCTGACGCCACCGTCCTTCGACTCCCTGGCCGAATTCGAGCTCAGCGACGAGCCGCTGGGGATCGCCACCTCATCGCTCAACATCGGCTTCGCTTGGCTTGAAGCGGGCATCGATTTCATCACCGAGACCGAGCTCTTCGCCGCCGGTCCGACGGCGCGCCGGCGCAAAAAACAGGAACAGGTGAGCGATGTCGAGGCACTGATCAAGGACCTGAGCGAACTCAATATCGGCGACCCGGTGGTCCATTCGGCCCACGGCATTGGCCGCTACAGGGGGCTGATCAACCTCGATCTGGGTAACCGGCTGGCCAACGGCGAGCCGGAACTGCAGGAGTTCCTGCACCTGGAATACGCTGACCAGGCCACCTTGTACGTGCCGGTCAGCCAGTTGCAGCTGATCAGCCGTTACACCGGCGTCAGCGCCGATGAAGCGCCGCTGCACCGCTTAGGATCCGGCCAGTGGGAAAAAGCCAAGCGCAAGGCGGCCGAACAGGTACGCGACAGCGCCGCCGAATTACTCAACATCTACGCCCGCCGCGCCGCCCGCGAAGGCCATGCTTTCCGCTATTCGGCGAGCGATTACGAGACCTTCGCCAACGACTTCGGCTTCGAGGAAACACCGGACCAGAGCGCCGCCATCCACGCCGTGATCCAGGACATGATCAGCCCGCGCCCGATGGACCGGCTGATCTGCGGCGACGTCGGCTTCGGCAAGACCGAGGTGGCCTTGCGCGCCGCCTTCATCGGCATCACCGGCGGCCGCCAGGTGGCCTTCCTGGCTCCCACCACGCTGCTGGCGGAGCAGCATTACCAGACACTGGTGGACCGCTTTGCCAAATGGCCAGTGAAGGTGGCCGAGGTAAGCCGATTCCGCTCGGCCAAGGAAGTTAGCGCGGCCATGAAAGGCATTGCCGACGGCACCATCGACATCGTGGTAGGCACCCACAAGCTGCTCAGCAAGGACACCCATTTCAAGGATCTGGGCCTGCTCATCATCGACGAGGAACACCGTTTTGGTGTACGGCACAAAGAGGCCATGAAAGCCCTGCGCGCCGAGGTCGATGTGCTGACGCTGACGGCCACGCCGATTCCGCGCACGCTGGGCATGGCGCTGGAGGGCTTGCGCGACCTGTCGGTGATTGCCACCGCGCCGCAGCGCCGGCTGGCCATCAAAACCTTCGTCCGGACCGAGGGCAACGGCGTGATCCGCGAAGCCGTGCTACGCGAGCTCAAGCGCGGCGGCCAGGTCTACTTTTTGCACAACGAGGTCGAGACCATAGAGAACCGCCGCGCCAAGCTCGAAGAACTGCTGCCCGAAGCCCGCATCGCGGTGGCGCACGGCCAGATGCCCGAGCGCCAGCTGGAGTCGGTGATGCGCGACTTTGTGGCGCAGCGCTTCAACCTGCTGCTGTGCTCCACCATCATCGAGACCGGCATCGACGTGCCCACCGCCAACACCATCGTCATCAGCCGGGCCGACAAGTTCGGCCTGGCCCAACTGCACCAGCTGCGCGGCCGGGTCGGCCGCAGTCACCACCAGGCCTATGCCTATCTGATGGTGCCCGATCTGGAAGGTCTGACCAAGCAGGCCCAGCAGCGGCTCGACGCCATTCAGCAGATGGAAGAACTGGGCTCGGGTTTCTACCTCGCCATGCACGACCTGGAAATCCGCGGTGCCGGCGAAGTGCTGGGTGAGAACCAGAGCGGCAACATGATGGAAATCGGCTTTCAGTTGTACAACGAAATGCTGGCCGAGGCGGTACGCTGCCTGAAGGCCGGCATCGAGCCGGATTTGCTCAACCCGCTCAACGTCAGCACCGACATCAACCTGCACGCGCCGGCCCTGCTGCCCAACGATTACTGCGGCGACGTGCATTTGCGCCTGTCCTTTTACAAGAAGCTGGCAACGGCAAAGAACACCGACCAGGTCGACGCGCTGCTGGAAGAAATTGTGGACCGTTTCGGCAAACTGCCGCCCCAGGCGCAAACGCTGATCGACGTGCACCGCCTGCGCGTCATCGCCAAACCGTACGGCGTCGTGAAAGTCGATGCCGCCCCCTCCGTCATCACCATCACCTTCAAAAAGAACCCGCCGATCGACCCCATGCGGATCATCGAGATGATCCAGAAAAACCGGCACATCAAACTGGCCGGCAACGAGAAGTTGCGCATCGAACGCGCCCTGCCGGAGCCGAAAGACCGCTCGAAAGCGGTGCGCGACGTACTGCGCGCCCTGGGGCAACCCAAAACCGAATCCACTCCCGCCTGAGCACCCCATTGACCATGAACCCTGTAACCGAAATCGCCCCCGGCCTCAGCATCCGCAGCGGCACCCCGCCGCTGCGCCTGAATGACTTCAAGCTGATCGCCTTCGATATGGACTCCACCCTCATCAACATCGAGTGCGTGGATGAAATCGCGGATGCGGTGGGTCGCAAGGCCGAAGTGGCGGCCATCACCGAAGCCGCCATGCGCGGTGAAATCAAGGACTACAAGGAAAGCCTGCGCCGGCGCGTGGCCTTGCTCAAGGGTGTCAGCGAAGCCAACATGGAAAAGATTTACCAGGAACGTTTGCGGCTCAACCCGGGCGCGGCGGAGCTGGTCGCGGCCTGCAAACAAGCCGGGCTCAAGGTGCTGCTGGTCTCGGGCGGCTTCAGCCACTTCACGGATCGCGTGCGCGACCGTCTGGGCATCGACTACACCCGCTCCAATGTGCTGGAAGTACAAGACGGCCGGCTCACCGGTCGTCTGCTGGACCAGGCCTGGGGCGACATCTGCGACGGCGCCGAAAAACGCAGGATGCTGCTGGAAACCTGCACCCGCCTGGGCATCTCGCCACGCCAGGCGATTGCCATGGGTGACGGCGCCAATGATTTGCCGATGATGGGCGAAGCCGGCTTGTCAGTGGCTTATCACGCCAAGCCGGCGGTGCGCGAGGCGGCCCAGGTCTGCATCAACGCGGGCGGCCTGGACCGGCTGCTGACGCTGTTCCAGCGCTGAGTGCCATCAGGCCGCGATGGTGCGACGACGGCGGGTGATAGTGGCCACTGCGGCCAAACCGGCCAGCATCAGCGCATAGGTTTGCGGCTCTGGCACAGGGGTAACGTTGCCAGTGAAGGCGGCGTCATTGAGTTGCGTGGAGCCAGACCAGTTGCCGACAACAACCTGCCCGTTGATCAGGCCACCGGACGAGCTGAAGTTGGCCAAGGGGGCCAGAAAAGACGCGTTGACGCCACTGGCAAAAGTAATCTGAGTTGCTTCCGGCAGATTGAAAAGGACATTGCCCAGCGTGAAGTTCTGGTAGCCATGCTGCCCGAAATCAACCGTTTGACCGTGCACGTTGAGGATCACGGTGGTGTTGGCAGCGAGGTTGTCCAGACGCAGGTTGTTGGCAACATCGGAACTGCTCAGGTCAAAGACCGCCAGGTTGGCACCATGGGCGTCGAGCGCCAAAGTGCCGCTCCCCATGGCAGCACTACCCGTGTTGGCCAAGGTGTCGAAGCTCTGGGACAGACCGCTTAGCCTTTGCTTTTCGGCTGCGAAATCGATGCCCAGTTGAATACTGCCCGAACTTGCCTGAACCGGTGACGGGCTTTGCCACGGGTTCAAGCCCGAAACGCTGCCGCCATAGCTAATGGAGGTGGCCGACAGCCAGTTGTTATTGGCATTCAAGTTGCCGCCGACCTCGAGGTTCCCGACAAAAGAGGTACCTTGTCCGGCGGAAAAGTTGCCGCCGACCACGGTGTTGCCCCAAATGGTGCCGCCGGCAAAGTCAAGATTACCGCCAACCGTCAAACCGCTGCCGCCATAAGAGGCCTGCGAGCCGTTGGTTGTGTTGATGGAATAACTGCTGATGCTGGCATTGCCAGCTACCGCGACCCGCCCTTGAACGTCGGAACTGGGTACAACAAAATTTCCGAAAGACAGCAGGTTCAGGCCGGCTGCCAGTCCCAGGCCGGCGCCAGGGTCTGCCTGCGCCAACGGTGCCACGACCAGAGTCAGTGAAGCCAGCCAGGCCGGGGCGATAAAGCGGTGCAGAGAGTGATTCATGGTGCTCAAATTGTAATTTGTCATTCGGCCGATGGTCTTGTACTTGAGGCTGATTGTTAGCCATTTACGACAACATGAGAATGGTTTTGGCGCACTGTTTGACTAGTAGCTTCAAGCCCAATCCGATGGCGCGGACCTGGTAGTCAAGTACTACACAACTCAGACTTGTTCCAACAGAGGCTTGCCGGCCGGCACCGCGAAACTGGCCAGCGTTTCAATCCTGCTGTCCTGCCGGCTCACGTCCTCCAGCACGCGCAGACTGACGCTCAGCTGGCCCAGCGTGAACTGGGCCACGCCATAGCCTTTGCGCTGCGCCTCGGCAAACACAAAATGCGGGTTTCTGGCCAAGCGCTCGGCCGTTTTGGCGTTGCCACCGGAACGCGAGGTGATGCTGGTGCCGCAAAATTCGACACCCACGCTGACGCTGCGCGGGTCCGCATAATCGGCCTTGACATGGCCGACCCAGTTTTCGTGCACGTCGCCGCCCAGCAGCACCGGGCTGGCCACAAGGTGCTGGCGCAGGGCATCGGTCAGGCGGCTGCGGGCGGCAGTGTAGCCGTCCCAACCGTCGTTCCAGAACAGCTGTCCGGCGCCCACCTTGAGATCGCGCTGACCGAACAAGGTCTGCTGGCCCAGCACATTCCACTTCACCTCGCGCGAACGGGATCTGGCGCATTGCGCGTACAGCCAACGCTCCTGCGCTGGCCCCAGCAAGCTGCGCCCTGCGTCATGCCATTGGGCGCAGGTGGCCGGATTCACTCGGCTGGAACCCAACCCATCACCCGGGTTGCCAACCTGCGGATCTTTGTATTGCCGGGCATCGAGCAGGTACAGGGAGGCCAAGCGCCCATAGTCCAGGCGTTGGTAGATGCGCATCTCGGCACCGCTCGACAAGCCGGCCAAGCCTTCGGTCAGTACCGAAGCGCGAACCGGCATGTGCTCGTACCAAGCCTGATAGGCCGCGGCCCGCCGGGCCAAAAAGTCGACCGCCGAAGCAGGGTCGGCAACACCGCTGTTGCCGGCCTGCAAACCGGCATAGTCGTTCTGCACCTCATGGTCGTCCCAGGTGATCAACCACGGACAGGCGGCGTGCATGGCCTGCAAATCGGCGTCGCCCTTGTATTGCGCGTAGCGCTGCCGATAGTCGTCCAGCGTCAGTACCCAGCCCCCCATGGGATGGCGCAGTTTGCTGCTGGTGCCGGGGTATTCATAGATGTAGTCGCCCAGAAACAGCACCGCGTCCAGGTTTTCCTCCCGCATATGCCGCCACGCCGTGAAATAACCGTCCTCCCATTTCTGGCATGAGGCATAGGCCAGCCGTAAACTGGCCACCGCCGCATCGGGTTGCGGGACGGTGCGGGTACGCCCCACCGGGCTGATGGCATCGCCAACCATGAAACGGTAAAAATACCAGCGGTCGGACTCCAGTCCCGCAACTTCGGCATGCACGGCATGCGCCAGCTCAGGTGCGGCGAGCGTCTGCCCGCTTTGCGCGATGTGGCAGAACTGCTCGTCATGCGCCACTTCCCAGCGCACCGTCAGGGCGCCGTGCCCCAGCGCCCTGGCCGGAGTTCCCGGGCCGGTCAGGCGCGTCCACAACACAACCGAATCAGAGGTCGGCGAACCGCTGGCCACGCCCAGCGTGAAAGGATTGCTGGCAAAGCGCGGCTGGCTCCAGGCGCCGCGCGGCAAGCACCAGGTCGCGGCGCTGGCGCCCAGAAGCTGGAGCAGACGGCGACGGTTTTGCAGTTCCGGGTAGTTCATGAGTTTTCCGCGCCTGTTGGCGCCGGGCAGCAGGCAAATTGTGGCAGAGCAGCCGGCACATTGAACCCGGCCCGATGGCTGCCAGTTTGCACTGGGCACATGAACCGGTCCCCGGCGCTGCCAATTCGTCCGTGATAATGTTCATTGAATAAAAAAAGCGGAGGCAAAAATGACAAAAAACTGGCTTCTGTGCGGTCTTGCCGCATGGGCCCTGGCCGGCTGCGGCGGCGGTGGCGGGAACAGCTCCGCTGGCGCGCGCGCGGCCTACCCGGCAAGCAGTGTTTGCACGCCGACCGACGAAAAAACCTGGGTGCGCGCCTACCTGGACGACGTATACCTTTGGTACCTTGACATCGTCGACGTGAACGCGGCGAGCTACGCCACGCCGGTCGACTATTTCGCTGCCCTGCTGGTCAAGACCAAAGACCGTTTCAGTTTTGCCGAGGCGCAGACCGTGGTCGATGCCTATTTTCAATCCGGGCAGGTCATCGGCTACGGTGCCACCTTTGTCCGGGCGAGTGACGGCAGCTTGCGTGTTGCTTACTCCGAGCCCAACTCGCCGGCCAGTCTGGCCGGTATTGACCGGGGTTCATGGATCGTCAACATCAACGGCCGGCCGGAAGGGCAGCTCGGCCGTGCCGCCTTTCTCGCGGCGCTCTATCCTGTCGGGATCGGCGACAGCAACAACTTCGACGTAATGGACCCCGGCACCGGCAACACCCGCAATGTGACGCTGACGGCGGCCCTGGTCAACGGCACACCGGTGTTGAAAAACCAGGTGTATTCACTCCCCAGCGGCAAAAAAGTGGGCTACATGGTGTTTAACGACCAGACCGCCAATGCCGAAGCACCCTTGTCCGAGGCCATAGCGCAATTTGCCGCGACCGGCATCGACGATCTGGTGCTGGACCTGCGCTACAACGGCGGCGGCTACCTGTACATCGCCAGCGAACTGGGCTACATGATTGGCGGTGCCGCAACCCGGGGCCAGGTGTTCGAGCGTCTGCGCTATAACGATAAGCATCCTGAGAAGACCAACAACCCGGCCAGCACGGTGCCGTTCTTCGACACCGACACCGGCGACAAGCCTCTGCCGACGCTGGGGCTGAAGCGGGTGTTCGTGCTGACCGGGCCGGGCACCTGTTCCGCCAGCGAGTCCATCATCAACGGTTTGAATCCGTTTCTGAACGTCATCACGATTGGCGGCACCAGCTGCGGCAAGCCCTACGGCTTCAACCAAAAGAACAATTGCGGCACCGCTTACTTTGCGATTCAATTCGATGGCGTGAATGCCGTCAATCAAGGGGCTTACATCAATGGCTTCTCCCCGGTCTGCGCCGCCGCCGACGACCTGGCGCACCAGTTCGGCGACAGCAATGAACGACTGCTCAGCACGGCCCTGGCTTATCAGAGCGCCGGTGCCTGTCCGGCCGGCACCCTGGCGCAGGCCAAGTCCGCTTTGCACGCCCCGCAAGGGCTGCGCGAAATTTACCGGGCGCCATGGCGCGAGAACCGGATTCTGAAGTAGCGTTGAGATCGCCCACGCCAGCAGTGAGCCAAATCAGGAGACTTGAAAAATGACAACCCGCAAAACCATTCTCATCACCGGTTGCTCCAGCGGCATAGGCGCCGCCCTGGCGCAGGAGTTTCACAAACGCGGACACCGGGTGTTTGCCAGCGCACGGCGCATCGAATCGCTGGCGGCACTGGCGGCCCAGGGTCTGAGCACGCTGGCATTGGATGTCACCGATGACGCCAGCATTGCCATTGCGGTGGCCGCCCTGCAAGGCGAGACCGGGCAGCTCGACCTGCTGATCAATAACGCCGGCTACGGCCAGTTTGGCGCCGTCATGGACGCCCAACCCGAGGACTTGCGGCGCCAGTTCGAAACCAATGTCTTCGCCCCGGTGGCGCTGTCCCGCGCCGCCCTGCCGCTGCTGCGCCGCAGCAAGGCCGCCTGCATTGCCAACATGGGCAGCATCTCAGGCATCGCCACGACCCCGTTTGCCGGCGTCTATTGCGCCAGCAAGGCGGCCCTGCACGCCCTGTCGGACGCCATGCGGATGGAACTGGCACCGCTGGGGGTGCGCGTCGTCACCATTCAGCCCGGCGGCATTGTGTCGAGCTTTGGCGACACCGGTGCGACCCACGTGACGCTGCCGCCAGGCTCGCTCTACACACCGATTTCGCGCTTTGTGCTGGGACGCGCCAAGCTGTCGCAACGGGGTGCCACACCGGTTGCCGACTTCGCACGGGAAGTGGCCGACCATTTGCTGCGTGCCGATCCGCCAGCCATCTGCCGCAGCGGCGCCCAAAGCACCCGGCTGCCCTTGCTCAAGCGTTGGCTGCCGACCCGGGTACTGGACCGCAAGCTGCAAAAAATGTTCGGCCTGGATCAGCTTTAGACGCCTGAAAGGCCCCTCGGCCGGCGGCCCTGGAAAGCCGCAAAAGAAATAGATGGCAACTGTCAGCTATGAAACCAGTAGCAAGCAAAAATCTGCGTTATAGTTTCCGCTCGCGCCGGAAAATAGGGACGCCTGAGGCCCATGCAGACTGCGACACCGTGCACGAATTGAATCACCCTGGCTGGCAATGAGTGCATTGAGGAGAGCTGTTTATATGAGCGCAAAAGAAAAGGCGGCCATCTGTCAATTGCTGGAATTGCTGGAGTCCCGCTACGCCATCCAGGTGCTGTGGGCGCTGAAGGATGGCCATGCCCAGACCTTCCGGCTGTTGCAGGACAGCGTTGGCCGCATCACGCCCAACACGCTCAACACCCGGATCAAGGAATTGCGCACGGCTGGTCTGGTCAGTCACGGCAAGGACGGCTACGTGGTGACGGCGACCGGTGCGGAGCTGCTCAAGCGCTTGCACGAACTGCCGCAATTCGCGCTGAAATGGGCCGCCGGTCAGGCCAAAAAAACGGCTTAAACTTAACAAAGCTATCTATTTAATAGCATATAAGGATTGAAACATGATCACCACCCCCTCCGGCCTGCAATACGAAGATAGCGTGGTCGGCACCGGCGCGCCGGCCAGCAAAGGCCACAGCGTCACTGTCCACTACACCGGCTGGCTCTACAACGACGGCGTGCAGGGCGCCAAATTCGACTCCAGCAAAGACCGCAACGACCCATTCGTCTTTGCGCTTGGCGCCGGCATGGTCATCCGCGGTTGGGACGAAGGCGTCGCCGGCATGCTGGTCGGTGGTGCCCGCACTCTCATCATCCCGGCAGCGCTGGGCTACGGCGCGCGCGGCGCCGGCGGTGTGATCCCGCCCAACGCCACCTTGAAATTCGACGTCGAGCTGCTGGGCGTCTCGGACTGAACGCGGTCTTGCCCGCGGCGTGGCAAGTCCCCGGCAGACGCGTTCCGGCGCGCCTATCGGCGGCTCTTGAATTGCCTGCGCGCGCCCCCATTTCAGGGGCGTCCTCGTAAAATTACTGGCTCAATAGCATGTCTGAAAACAATCCAAACCCTATTTACCCCGCGCCAACCGGCAAACAAAGCGCCGAAGAAGCGCTTGCTGCTCAATTTGCGGACGAATCAAATGCCCTGTCACGCGGCCAGGCCGACCTGGCTGACATGCAGGCCGATCTGGCTGACCTGCAGGCCAAAAGTGCCGATCTGGCGGACCAGTACCTGCGCGCCAAGGCCGAGGCGGACAACGCCCGGCGCCGCGCCGAAGAGGAAATAGCCAAGGCCCGCAAGTTTGCGGTGGAGGGCTTCGCCGACAGCCTGTTGCCGGTGGTCGACAGCCTGGAGGCCGGCTTGCTGCTCAAGGATGCCACCACCGAGCAGATTCGCGAAGGCGCCCAGGCCACGCTGCGCCAGTTGCTGGCGGCGCTGGAACGCAACAAGGTCATCGTCATCAACCCGGCGGCCGGCAGCAAATTCGACCCCCATCAGCAGCAGGCGATCAGCGTGGTGCCGTCGGAGCTGGAGGCCAACTCGGTGGTGACGGTGCTGCAAAAAGGCTACTTGATCGCCGAGCGCGTGCTGCGGCCGGCCCTGGTCACGGTCGCCGCCGCAAAATAGCCCCTTTTTTCGACTTGAAAAACTTCAAGTTATCCACAAGTTAAAAATAGTTCAATTTTGAAACCCCTGCGGGACAAGCCGCGGACTGCATAAGGAAGAATCATGGGAAGAATCATTGGTATTGATCTGGGCACCACCAACAGTTGCGTCTCCATCATGGAAGGCAACACGCCCAAGGTAATCGAAAACGCCGAAGGCGCGCGCACCACCCCCTCCGTCGTCGCCTATCAGGAAGACGGCGAAGTACTGGTCGGCGCGTCGGCCAAACGCCAGGCGGTGACCAACCCCAAAAACACGCTGTATGCGGTGAAGCGCCTGATCGGCCGCAAGTTCACCGAAAAGGAAGTCCAGAAAGACATCGACCTGATGCCTTACAAGATTGCCGCCGCCGACAATGGCGACGCCTGGGTCGAAGTGCGCGGCAAGCAGATTTCGGCTCAACAGGTCAGCGCCGACATCCTGCGCAAGATGAAGAAAACCGCTGAGGACTATCTGGGCGAGGCGGTGACTGAAGCCGTCATCACGGTGCCGGCCTACTTCAACGATGCCCAGCGCCAAGCCACCAAGGACGCCGGCCGCATCGCCGGCCTGGACGTCAAGCGCATCATCAACGAGCCGACCGCCGCGGCACTGGCCTTTGGTCTGGACAAGAATGAAAAAGGCGATCGCAAGATTGCCGTTTACGACCTCGGCGGCGGCACGTTCGACGTCTCCATCATCGAAATCGCCGACGTCGACGGCGAGAAGCAGTTTGAAGTGCTCTCCACCAATGGCGACACTTTCCTCGGTGGCGAGGACTTCGACCAGCGCATCATCGACTTCATCATTGCCGAGTTCAAGAAAGAGCAAGGCGTGGATCTGGGCAAGGACGTGCTGGCCCTGCAGCGCCTGAAGGAAGCGGCCGAGAAAGCCAAGATCGAACTCTCCAGCAGCGCGCAGACCGACATCAACCTGCCTTACGTGACGGCCGATGCCTCCGGCCCCAAGCACCTGAACATCAAGCTGACCCGCGCCAAGTTGGAAGCCCTGGTAGAAGAGTTGATCGAGCGCACCATTGCGCCCTGCCGCACCGCCATCAAGGATGCAGGCGTCAGCGTGTCCGACATCAACGACGTGATTCTGGTCGGCGGCATGACACGCATGCCCAAGGTGCAGGAAAAGGTCAAGGAATTGTTCGGCCGCGAGCCACGCAAGGACGTCAATCCGGATGAGGCCGTCGCCGTCGGCGCCGCCATCCAGGGCCAGGTGCTGTCCGGCGACCGCAAGGACGTGCTGCTGCTGGACGTGACGCCTTTGAGCCTGGGCATTGAAACGCTGGGCGGCGTCATGACCAAGATGATCTCCAAGAACACCACCATTCCGACCAAGTTCGCGCAGACCTTCTCGACCGCCGATGACAACCAGCCGGCCGTCACCATCAAGGTGTTCCAGGGCGAACGCGAAATCGCCGCCGGCAACAAGATGCTGGGCGAATTCAACCTGGAAGGCATTCCGCCGGCCGCCCGTGGCACACCGCAAATTGAAGTCTCGTTCGACATCGACGCCAACGGCATCCTGCATGTCGGCGCCAAGGACAAGGGCACCGGCAAAGAGAACAAGATCACCATCAAAGCCAATTCCGGCCTGAGCGAAGCGGAAATTCAGCAAATGGTGAAAGACGCCGAACTCAACGCCGCCGACGACAAGAAGAAGCTCGAACTGGTGCAGGCCAAGAACCAGGCCGAAGCCAATGTGCACAGCGTGAAGAAGAGCCTGACCGAATACGGCGACAAGCTCGAGGCCGGCGAAAAGGAAAAGATCGAAGCCGCCATCAAGGCGGTTGAAGACGCTCTCAAAGGCGAGGACAAGACCGCGATCGACGAAAAGAGCACGGCCCTGATGACCGTCAGCCAGAAGCTGGGTGAGAAAATGTATGCCGACATGCAAGCCAAGCAGGCGGCTGAAGCAGCGGCCAGCGGCGGCGGCGATGCCGGTGCGGCCGGCGGCCAAGGTGCTTCGGCCCATGCCGCGGACGACAACGTGGTCGACGCCGAGGTGAAGGAAGTCAAGAAACCCTAACCGACACTAACGCCGAAAACCGTTAGCAGGCGCCGCGTTGAAACCTCCGGAAGTTCAACGCGGCGTTTGTATTGAACCCAAGCATTGAAAGACCATGGCTAAAAGAGACTACTACGAAGTCCTGGGCGTTCCCAAGAACGCTTCCGATGAAGAAATAAAAAAGGCCTATCGCAAGCATGCGATGAAGCATCACCCGGACCGCAACCAGGGTGACTCCTCCAAGGTGGCGGAGGAAAAATTCAAGGAGTCCAAGGAAGCCTACGAAATGCTGTCGGACCCGCAAAAGCGAGCCGCCTACGATCAGTATGGCCACGCCGGCGTCGACCCGAATATGCGGGGCGGTCCCGGCGCGGAAGGTTACGGCGGCTTTGCCGAAGCCTTTGGCGATATTTTTGGCGACATGTTCGGCCAGCAACGCGGCCGCTCCGGCGGCGGGCGCCAGGTGTTTCGCGGCAACGACCTGAGCTATGCCATGGAAATCACGCTGGAAGAAGCGGCCCGCGGCAAGGATGCCCAGATCCGCATTCCCAGTTGGGAAACCTGCGAGCCGTGCCACGGCAGCGGCGCCAAGCCCGGCACCCAGGCCAAGACCTGCGGCACCTGCGGCGGCTCCGGCGCGGTGCAGATGCGCCAGGGATTTTTCAGCGTGCAGCAAACCTGCCCGACCTGCCGCGGCGCTGGCAAGGTCATCCCCGAGCCCTGCACCGCCTGCCACGGCCAGGGCAAGATCAAGAAACAGAAAACGCTGGAAGTCAAGATTCCCGGCGGCGTTGACGGCGGCATGCGCATCCGCAGCGCCGGCAACGGCGAGCCCGGTACCAACGGCGGCCCACCGGGCGACCTGTACATCGAAATTCGCCTCAAGAAGCACGACATCTTCGAGCGCGATGGCGACGACATCCACTGCTCGGTGCCGATCAGCCTGATCACCGCCGCCCTGGGCGGCGAAATCGACGTGCCGACACTGGCCGGCAAGGCCGCCATCGACATCCCCGAGGGCACCCAGACCGGCAAGCAATTCCGCTTGCGCGGCAAGGGCATCAAGGGCGTGCGCGCCAGCTACCCGGGCGACCTGTACTGCCACATCACGGTGGAGACACCGGTCAAGCTCACGGAGCACCAGCGCAAGCTGCTCAAGGAACTCGACGAGTCGCTGAAAAAAGGCGGCAGCAAACATTCGCCCAGCGGAGACAGCTGGACCGACCGCCTGAAAAGTTTCTTCAGTTGACGAAAATCACGCTTCGTCATCAAAAGTGACGTCCAATCAATGCCGCGAAGGATAAAAACCACTTCGCGGCATTTTTTTGTGCATAGTGGCATCTTGGCGGCAAGCAAGTGAGGGGCTATCGACATGAGCGTCAACATTACTTTTCTGGGCGGCGCCGGTACCGTCACCGGCTCCAAGTATTTGCTGCGCCACGAAGGCAAGTGCCTGCTGCTGGACTGCGGCCTGTTCCAGGGCTACAAGCTGCTGCGCCTGCGCAACTGGACGCCCCTGCCGATAGCCCCGGACCAGATCGACGCCGTGCTGCTGACCCACGCCCATCTGGACCACAGCGGCTACTTGCCGGTGCTGGCCAAGGAGGGTTTCAAAGGCCATGTCTACGCCAGCGCCGGCACGCGCGACCTGTGCCGCATTCTGCTGCCCGACAGCGGCCACATCCAGGAAGAAGATGCGGCCTTTGCCAACCGCCATGGCTTCTCCAAGCACGCGCCGGCGTTGCCCCTGTACACGCGCCAGGACGCGCTGGATTGCCTGCATTTGCTCAAGGCTGTTGACGAAGGCGTCACATTCCAGCCGATCCCCGGCTGGCGTGTCACCTTCTCCACTGCCGGGCACATTCTGGGCGCCTCCAGCGTGCTGCTGGAAGTAGCCGGGCGGCGCATCCTGTTCTCGGGCGATCTGGGTCGCACCGACGACCTGATCATGAATCCGCCGGCCAAGGCGCCGCTGGCCGACACGGTATTGATCGAGTCCACTTACGGCGACCGCGAACACCCCAAGGAAGACGTGCTGGCCGAGTTGGGGCCGGCGCTGAAGAAATTGGCCAAGCGCGGCGGCGTGGCGGTGGTTCCGGTGTTTGCCGTGGGGCGGGCGCAGGCCTTGCTGCACGCCATTCATCTGCTCAAGCTGCGCGGCGACATCCCCCATTCGCTACCGGTTTTTCTGGACAGCCCGATGGCGGTGCACACCACCCATCTGTTTGAACACCACCTCGGCGAGCACCGGCTGAGCAGCCCGCAGACGCGTGCCCTGACGCACAGCGCCACCATGATCAACAGCACCGACGAGTCGCGCGCCCTGGCCAGCCGCCACGGCCCGATGGTGATTCTGTCGGCCAGCGGCATGGCCACCGGCGGGCGCGTGCTGCACCACCTGGCCCTCTACGCCGGCGACCACCGCAACATGATCATCCTGACCGGCTTCCAGGCGCCCGGCACCCGCGGCGCCACGCTGGCCAGTGGCGCCAAGTCGGTGCGGATTCATGGGCGCGACGTCGAACTCAATGCCGAAGTAGTGCAATTGCAGTCGGCCTCGGCGCACGCCGATGCCCCGCAGCTTCTGGCCTGGCTGCGCAGCATGCCGCAAGCGCCCAACCAGGTCTACGTGGTGCACGGCGAATTGAATGCGGCAGACGAGCTGCGCAAGCGCATCAAGCACCAACTGGGCTGGCGTGCCATGGTGCCGGAGCACGGCTCCACCTGGCCCACGTGAGGAGGGTGATCCAACATGCCTGAAATCCTGCCAAGCGCCGACGCCGGCACACCGGGCTGGCGCAAATTTTTCGAGTTTGCCGCCGGCACCAAGCCGCTGATCGTCAGCTTCATCGGCGTCCTGCTGATGGCCTTGCTGGTCTTTCCGATGCTGCCGGTGGGTGGCGAGTTGCTGGATGTGAAGCTGTCCTACAGCCTGGCCGAGGCGCAGGCCGCGATGCTGCAATACGGGCCGCACGGCCGCGCCGTCTATGCCTTGGCCAGCCCGACCGTGGACACCTTGTTTCCGATCCTGTACGTGACGTTTTTTGCCGGCTTGCTGTACCGCTTTCGGCCCAGCGAGCGCCTGTGGCTGCTGGCCTTCATCCCGGTTTTTGCCGGCGCCTGGGACTTGTGCGAGAACGCCCAGATCACCACCCTGCTTTTGCAGTTCCCCGACATCTCGGCCCGGCAGGTTGCGCTGGCCTCCTTCTTCACCAGCGTCAAGCATGTCCTGAGTGCCGTGTACGAGCTGACGGCGCTGCTGTGGCTGGCCATTTTCATGGTGCGCCGCTTCAGATAAGCGCTGCTCAAAAAAGGCTCGCCTGGCCCGACAAAAGCGAGCGCCGGAACTGGCTCACGTCGAGTTCGAGCCGTTCCCGGTTCAGGCCCAGCCGGGCGCAGGTTTTCTCGAAGCGTTGCCGCATCAGATCGGCCCACGGCCCGTGGCCCGGCATGCGCGTGGCAAAGTTGCTGTCGTAATCCTGGCCGCCGCGCATCTCCCGCAGGCGCGCCATCACGCGGGCGGCACGCTGCGGGTAGTGCAGTGCCAGCCATTGCTGAAACAGCGCACTCAACTCCCACGGCAGGCGCAGCACGCTGTAGAAAGCGCTGCGCGCGCCGGCCTCGAAGGCGGCTGTCAGCACCTGCTCCATGTCGTCGTTGATGAACGGGATTTGCGGCGCCACGCTGACGCCCACCGGCACGCCCGCCGCCGCCAGGGTGCGGATGACGCGCAGGCGCCGCTGCGGCGCGGCAGCACGCGGCTCCAGCTTGCGCGCCAGCTCGCCATCGAGCGTGGTGATGGTGACGTAAACGGCTGCCAAACGGCGCGCCGCCATCGGTGCCAGCAAGTCCAGATCACGCTCCACGCCGCTGCCCTTGGTCACCAGTGCCAGCGGGTGATGGCAGCGTTGCAGCAGTTCCAGCACGCCGCGCGTGATGCGCAGCCTGCGCTCCAGCGGCTGGTAGGCATCGGTGGCCGAGCCGATGATGATTTGCTGCGGCACATAGCTGCGCGCCGCCAACTCGCGCGCCAGCACGGCGGCCAGATTGCGCTTGGCGATGATCTTGGTCTCGAAGTCCAGCCCCGGCGAAAGGTTCAGGTAGCTGTGCGTGGGCCGCGCGTAGCAGTAGATGCAGCCATGCTCGCAACCCCGGTACGGATTGAGGCCATAGTCGAAGTGAATATCGGGCGAGCGGTTGCGCGTGATGGCGCTCTTGGCGTCTTCATACTGGACCTCGGTTGGCAGCCCGGTATCCGAGGGCACCCCATGCCGCGTGGCATCTTCCAAGCTGCCCCAACCATCGTCAAACGCGTCGCGCGCCACCGATTCGAAGCGATGCGCCAGCCGCGTCGCGGCACCCCGGCCCTTGATGGCGTGGAGGGGAATGACCCATTCACTCATGCCAGGGCGGTCAGCGCACCCATGTTGCCAGGATGCAGCATTTGACCATCGCGCCCGGACCAGCGAATGAAAATCCGGACCCCATAAAGGTAGACCCGCTCGGTACTGAGGCTATAGTGCATGTACCGGATGCGCTCGCGCAACTGATCCAACAGGCGGGTTGATTGCAGCGGAGGGTTGCCGGGTTTCATGGAAAATTTATAACTGGATGTTTATCCAGTATATACAATAAGAACCAAGGCTGCAAGCCGTCTTCAGGAGGATTCAATGTCCAGTTTATCGAGCAACGCCCAGTATCACGAGCAGGTTTTGCTCTGGACATTACGTTAAAAGGCGGCACCGAATGCGTAATCTCTTTTTTACCATTGGCAGCCTCGGAGTTGCGATTGGTGCGGCCCTCTTGGCCGTCGCGCTGCTAGCGTATGTGTTTGTAGGTCGTGAACTTTCCAGCGTTGAGACCGTGGTTGCCATTGCAGTCGCCGGCGTGGTTGGTGGAACCTGGTGGGCGGCAATGCAGCGAAGATTTCGCCATCGGCGTGCGGGCTGAGACAGGCGATGATCTTCTCTGCTCGCCCTTTTAACAGGTTCGTCGATTGGACCCGCAACGGCGGGCCACGCTCTTGCCATTCTTCGCAACTGAGTACGCCGTTGCGGTCCACTCACGGCCGACGTTGGACATCGCACTAGCCATGACTCTCCTTCCCTCTGATCTTACGAGTCTCATTTGGGGCGTTGCCCTTGGCGTAATAGGCGCGTTTGGTACCGGCTTTTTGAAGAAGGCAGGTGAAGAATGCTATTCCTGGATACGAAAGAAGTTCGGCCCGAAGATTCCTGAACAAGCAATAGCTCAACCTCAGGTAGTAATCCAAGTCACAAGGAACGATACCGTGACAGCCACTACCGAGCCGACTCTCAATGACTTGAAGCCGGTATCCATAGAGCGGGTGAGCGGAATTACCTTTGACGAGATAAGAGAAGCAATCAGCAAAGCGCCACCACTCCAGCAAGAGCTCGTCGAGAAGAGTTACGTTGGCCTCCGGGTCGAATGGGACACATATTTCAAGAGTGGCTCTCGTCGAGAAAACGATTTGATCATGTTGTTACTCACAACGGATAACGTAGTGGGTTCCAACACCATTTGGTGCGAAGTTCCTTTCAACGAGTATCGTGAACTTGGCGTCTTGCCAAGGGGCGCACGAATACGAGTGGCCGGAGAAGTAACTAGTGCCAGCCAGTTCGACGTCAAACTCAAAGATGCGCGACTCTACATCTACGGGAAGTGACCGATGTCCAACCCATCATTCCACCGGACGCTGCGCGATGAAGCCGCGCAGCGCCGGTGAATTCAGACGCTAAAGTCCAAGCGATGCTGCCTAGCTCCACCTTCCCCACGTCGCGCGCCTCATCGATAGCGGGCCTGCTGTCAATTGCCGCCGTATGCGCCGGTTTCATTGTTGGCTGGCTCCTGGAGCGCAACGTTGCCTATCTCGTGGCGACTGTGGGCGCCATCGTTGTGGCCCCAATTTGGTTTGAGGCGCCGCCGAGGTTCCGTAGCCCCTTGAAGTTCACCCCGCGTCCTTTGTCCAAAACCTCTGTTGTCCTGACATTGGTGGGCTATCCATTGATGCTTGCCGGGGTGGTTATGAGGTTGATGGCGTGAGCGCTAGTATGTCACTCGACACGGACCCACAACCGCAGCAGGCGGCTTCGCCGCAAGTTGTTGTGATCCGGTCATCTTCACGTTAGAGGGCTTATCACATGCAGCCACCGAAGAGTGAAATCTGCGTTATCTGTGGCGTGAGACCCGCAGAAACCGTTGATCACGTTCCGCCCAAGGGCTTCTTCAAAGGAGTCGAGAACGCGCAGCTGCGAACGGTGCCGGCATGTTGCACTTGCAACAATGGCGCATCGTCCGACGACGAAGACATTCGCTTCTTTATAAGCGCCCAGGTAGGCAAGCAAACAGCAGCGACAAAAAAGCTCTGGGAGGATGGTGCTCACAAAACCATCTTGCGAAAGAGGAAGCTTCGAGAAGCGTTTGTGTCAACTGCCGGAGAGATGACCGTCATTGGGGAAGATGGCGTCCCTGTTACTAGAGTGGCGTTCCGTGTACCTATCAGCACGTACCAGAGGGTCTTTGAGCGCACAACCCGCGGTCTCTATTTCTTCCATACGGGTCGCATACTTCCAGCCGCTGTGCCGGTGGAGGTCACGATCCTAGCTGGCACGCCTAATATGGACAATGAAGACATTCGGATGCTCAAAGTTGAGACAATCGGCGAAGAAGCCTGTGTGTATCGATGGGGAGTTGTCGCGGAAGACGCCGACTGCAGCCTTTGGATCTATCGGCTGCACCAGACACATTGGGCAATGGCCACGACTGGGGCTGTAGAGTGAGGGCGCCCTCTAACTTGTCAATCGACACGGACCCACAACAGCAGGAGGCGGCTTCGCCGCTTGTGTTGGTGGTCCGGTCATCTTTACGTTGACCGCACTTTACTAAGGAGCCTGTTCATGGACCTCAGCGAATTCATCGCCGCGACTCTTAGCGAGATTCAGAAGGGTGTCGAGTCGGCGATAAAGAGCACCATTGCCACTGGTGTGACCGGCGTGATAAACCCGGTATGGGGTACACACGAAGACGTCGGTTCAGGGCAACTTCAGAACGTCCACTTCGACGTTGCGGTGACGGTGGTAGAGAAGGTGACGGGCCAAGTTGATGGAGGAATAAAGGTAGTCGGTGTCAGGCTAGGAGCTAGTGGTTCGGGCACCACAGAATCGACCGAAGTGAGTCGAGTTGAGTTCACCATTCCCATAGTTCCGCCCGTAACGACCGTGTCTAAGAAGTAAGTCCGTGAGAGCTACGCCCCTGCGGTCTAACAGGTCGTTCGACGCGGACACGCACCGGCCAAGGCAGCATGAGATCAACGAAGTTTCAAGGAACCGCCGGATACGTGACCCGTATGTCCGGTGGTGTGGGAGGGAGGGGCCGTGAGGCTTCTTCCTATCCCGATTGACCGCCAAGTCAATATGTCGGACATCGAACCAAAGAACCACGCGCTTGTATTTGGCACACAGGTAAATCAGGGTGCTTTCAAGTGCTGCCCTGAGCCCGATGGCATGCTTGCTCGCTGCCCTTCGTGCGGACACATCTGGGGTGTCTGCCATGAGTGCGATTCTTGGACTCCCGATCTTCTCAGCTCCTCGACATTTCGCCTCTTCTACAACTTCCTTCCGTCGAACGGAGTCCAGGGAAGGTCGTGCCTTTGCGATAGAATTTTCCACGCTTTTCCTCACGTGGAGGGCACGCATGGAAGCATTTGTCGGTGAACTATCGCGCCTGTACCGCCTCGCCAGCGCGGCATCGGTTGAAGAATTTCCGGAACGCGTGGTCACCCAGTTGCGCGACTGGATTGCCTTCGACGGCGCCGTATTCGGCTTTGGCGAATCGGGCGCGAAAGCACTGAAGATCGGCAGCTCCGCCATCTACAACCGCGATCCGGCGATCCTGCAGGATTACGAGCAAGTCTCGCACACCGACCCCACCACGCAAAGATTCATGCAGACGCCCGGCGCCCTCATGAACGTCGATACCCAGTCCGTGTATACCGGCAAGGAAAATCGGCCGGTGGCAAAGTTTTCCAGCAACCACGACCTGCGCCACCTGCTGCTGCTCGGCGAAGAAACAAGCGATCGCAGCCGCTTGCGCTGGATCGTCCTGTATCGCGGCACCAGGAAAGGTTTCGATGCGTATGAATCCAGACGCCTGTCTGCCGCATGGAACCATGTCCTGTGCGCACTGGAACTGAACCGCGCGCGCACGCTCGACCTGCACGCGTTGCCGGATGGGCGACGCGCGCTCGCGCTTGTCAGCCATTCCGGTGCATTTGAAATTGCCGATCCGGCGTTCCTGAAACTGATGCGAGCCGAATGGCGCGACCTGCCGGCAACTCATCTGCCGGCGGCGGCCGTGCCTGCCATGCAATCCGGCAAAGCATTTGTCGGCCGCGCTCTGGAGATCCGTTTCTCCCGTCGCGGCGACTATGTGTTGTGCGAAGCGCGCGCGCAAAAGGCGGGCAGCCGCCTGAGTCCGCGTGAAGCCCAAGTGGCCGAGTATTTTTCCAGCGGCCACAGCAGCAAGGAGATCGCGGCGATGCTCGGGATTTCCCCCAACACCGTGCGTGCGCAACTGGCACGCGTGTATCAAAAGCTGGAGATCAATGACAAGGCGATGCTGGCGTCGTCATTAACGAAAGCGCGCCGGCATGAGCCGTAAGACATCGATGAAACCCTGCTCCGCGCAACCCGCCAAGTCTTTGGTTGCGCATAGTACATTTGGGTGATTCCCCCTCCCCGCCTGCAGCTCTACAGTGGGCTGTCGGTTCAAGTTCGATCGCGCATTCCCGAACTCCGTACCGATTTCAGTAAATCTGGACAGGCAAGCCCTGATCCTTGGTCGTCCTCCGAACGAGGTCCATCCGACCTGGATCAACGCGCGCCTGAACGAGCAATAAACCAAGGAGACCTCCAATGAAAGCAAGCAAGAAATATCTATACCTGTTGTTCCTGTCGCTGGCGCTGCTGATCCAAGGCTGCGGTGGCGGTTCGACCGGCCCGCAGGGTCCGGCCGGAACCAATGGCACCAATGGCACCAATGCCGAGGCCATCGCCACCATCGGCGAAGGCGCGATCATCATCGACGGCGTGCTGCCGGGTGATCCGAAGGAAAGCATCTATGTGCGCAAGGTCGGACACGGCCCGCAAACCATCGTGCTGGTTCCCGGCAACAATACTTCCGGCGCAGCCTTCGACGGCATCATGGGATTTTTCCGATCGGTCGATGCGTTCAACGACGGCTACACCGTGTACACCTTCGACTATCGTGGCAGCGGCAAGTCCAGCTACAACAAGAAGATAAGCTCGTTGAAAGACTTCGCAACGGATTTTGAAAAGGTGATGAACAACATCACCAACTTCCCGACCTCCGGCGTAACGCTGGTCGGTTATTCGATGGGATTCGGCGCCGGCCTGGAAATGCTGATCGCCAATCCCGGGCGCTATTCCAACATCGTCAGCCTGACCGGCATCGGCACGCGCGGCATCCGGGTCAGCTTTAATGCCGGCCAGGCCGGTACCGATCGGGCCGGACAAGTCTGGGCCAACGGCGATTGGCTTAAAGTCAGCAACGACACCAATGGCACCATCGGCGCCGAATTCCAGCAACGCTCGTGGCAAGGCGACCAGCGTACCTTCGGCAACGTCAAGGCCACCTGGGATCTGGTGGTGTACAACGACATCCTGAAGTACGACATCAGCAAGGCGTTCACTGCCGCCGCGGTGACCGACCTTACGTTCACAACGACACCGAACTACACCAATTCCCTGCTCGACGGCTTCAACATCCAGTACATGCCGGAGTCGCTTTACTACTCGCACAAGTTCAACGTCTCGCCATTGAACGTGGTCAAGCCGACGCCGAATGCGGACGGCACGGTGGTCACAATTCCGGGCGACGGCCGCCTGGGCAGCCTCCTTGCCGGAAAGAAGGCGATGCTGGTCAAGGCAACTACCGACTTTGCAAACTGGAGAGGCGATCAGGTCATCTACGACAACTACACGGCCACCACCAAGTACGACCTGAAGCAGGCCGGCGCAACGGTGACCGCGGTGATGATCAATCCGAACCAGGGATACGACCATGGCTTCCCAGTGGCGAAACCGCTGGAGACGGCGCGCCTGATCGATGCCTTCATCAAGGGGAATTTGTCGGCGACGACTGCATCGGCAGCCCTTGGCGGTGCTGGCATCGTTCTGTATCCGAATGCCGAAACAGCCTGGGAGACGGCGACGTTCACCGGATTTTAGGTTGGCTGACTGTCTTGCGACTCTGACTCAGGCCCTCGCAAGAGGGCCTTTTCGCATTGATTGGCCAAGTCCCAATCCGGTTCGACCTCAACACCCTCGCCCATCGATGCGCCGCAACCATCCCACGCACGCGCGATCACCGGCTGAACGACATCATGCAAGAGTTGAAGACCGCCCTGACCCGGTGGAAAGCATATTTCGGTATAGCCGAAGTGTTGAGCCCTCTGCGCGAAATCGACAAATGGGGCTGCCCGAGCTGGCACCGGCCAAGGCCGCATGAGATTAACGAAGTTTCAAGGAACCGCCGGATACGTGACCCGTATGTCCGGTGGTGTGGGAGGGAGGGGCCGTGAGGCTTCTTCCTATCCCGATTGGGCATCATGTGAAAGAGAGTCCACATGATTGACCATACAGGCATCGGCGTTGCAAATATCGCCCGTTCCGCAGCTTTTTACGATGCGGCTTTGGGGGCAATCGATCTCCGCAGAGTCATGCAACTTCCCGAGAACGATGGTGCCGATGCTGTCGGCTACGGCCTCGATTACCCAGTCTTCTGGATTGACCGCTTTCATCCTCACAGCGTCAAGCAGCACACAGCCTTCGTGGCGCGGAGCCGCACGGAGGCTGACGCCTTCTACACGGCGGCTCTTAAGGCAGGTGGAACAGATAATGGTTCTCCCGGGCTTCGCTACACATCCAAAGGCTACCCGCCGGGCTACTACGCCGCGTTCGTGATCGATCCGGACGGCAACAACATGGAGGCAGTCTTCCGTGAAGGCTGACCTGTGACGCGTTGCCGCCCGTTGGGCGTCTTGGAAAAGGGTATCCGCTGTGCTATCTTGTACGGAGAAATAGACTAATGAACGTAATCGACTCAAGAGTCACAAACATCGACCAATTGAAGCTCGAGCATTTCGCAAAAGGCGATAAATTCGAGAGTGACGCCGTACGCATCGGCCCGCTCCTCGGAGCGAAAGAACTCGGTTATTCCTACGATGTCGTTCCCCCCGGAAAGCGCTCGTGCCCTTTCCACAGTCATCGCGGGGAAGAAGAGATGTTCTTTATCGTGAAGGGCAAAGGCACGCTGCGCTACGGCGACGAGACACGGAAGATCCGCGCGGGTGACGTAATCTGCTGCCCGACGGGTGGCCCGGAAACGGCGCACCAGATCATCAACGACTCCGATGCCGAACTTACCTACCTGTCCGTCAGCACCATGTTACCGGCGGAGGTCTGCGAGTATCCCGATTCGAAGAAAATCGGAGCTTTCGGCGGTGGACTGCGTCACATGGCGCGCGCGGGTCACGGCCTCGACTACTGGGTGGACGAGGTGTGAACGTGGTGCATGGCGTGGCTGGGCGGCCGAAATCGTGGACCAAGTCGAACTTCAGTCTACGAACACGTCCAGCGCCCAGCCGTGCAGCGCGCGTAACAGTTCGACGGGGTCGACCGCCTCCGCCAATGCCAACGCGCCGCTGTGCCGGTACGAGGGCGAGAGCAAACGCAGGGCGGCTTGGATCACGATGGGCGCTGTTACCGCGTAGATGTCCTGCCCACGCACGCTGGCCGTCCTGGTCACGCTGTTCTGCACGAGACGCACCTCCAGCTCGAAACGCTGCGCCGAACGCCTGCTGTCGTCCACTGCAGTGGGCGCCGGCGTGGAGGCATTGTGGATGTCGTCAAGCGCCGAGCGGTTGAGCAGCGAGCGGATCGCACCGACCTTCAGGTGATGGGCCAAGGTGATGATCTCGCTGAACGGCAGTTCGACCATGGGCTGCCGACCCAGCGGTGGGGAGAATACCCAGTCCGGCACCTCGGCTGATGGCGCCAGCGGCGCAAGGCGTCCGTTCCTCACCACCACCCGGGGCACCTTGTTGCGCTCGCCGGTCCTGCGCGTGCCGACGGTGGGCCACCAGCGGTCGAGCCCGATCGCTACTGTGATCTGGTCGATGTTGCCGGCAGATGCCAGCGTGCTGGCCAGCAGGTCGGCCAAACCGCCATAGAAGCCGGCCGCCGGAATCACGACCCGGTTGGCGGCGCGTGCCGGTGCATCGAAGTCGGCGAAGGTGGCTTGTGCGCTGGCCTGCTCTGCCGTGACGTCGATGTAGTGGCAACCGGCACGCAGCGCCGCCCGCGCCACAGGCGCCGCGGTGTCGAGAAACGGACCAGCACAGTTGATGACCACCGCACAGCCGGCGAAGGCCTGTTCGAGGCCGACCGGGTCGTCGAGCAGCGCCATGCGCCGGGTAACTGCTGGAGGAAACGTCTCATTGAGCCGCACGATGCTGCGCCCAATCGCTACCACCGGTAGCCCACGCCGCCGCGCTTCATGGACGACAAATTGACCGGTATGGCCGGTGGCGCCATACACGGCGATGAACTTGGCAGTCGAATGCATGTGATCCTTTCCAGAGTACAGACCTGTCTGTTCTTCCAATACTACAGACAAGTCTGTAGTATGTCAATCATGCGCACCCCATCCGCCCTCCGTTCTCCGCAAAATCCAGCATCTATCGGCCGCGCCGGCGCGGCGTCGAAACGCTCACCGAAAGCGGCCGCAGAGCCGGCGCCGGACGTCCGCAAACGCATTCTTGACACCGCTTCCACCCTCTTCTACCGGCTTGGCGTGCGCGCCGTCGGTGTCGATCTGGTGGTGCAGCAAGCCGCCGTTGCGAAAACCAGCCTGTATCGCTACTTCCCCACCAAGGACGACCTCATCGTTGCCTTCCTGGAGCGCGAGGATCTCGAGTTTTGGGCGCTGTGGGACAGCGTCGCCGAGCAACACCCTGACGACCCTGCTGGCGAACTGGACGCCCACATGCGCTGGATCGGCGAACGCCTGGCGCGTTCGAACTACCGAGGCTGTCCCCAGATCAACGTGGCGGCCGAGTTTGCCGAGCAGGACCACCCGGCCCGCCAAGCCTCGCAGCGACATATGCAGGTACTGCGAAGCCGCCTGAAAGACATCGCCAAGCGGCTGGGCGCACCCCGACCCGACCAACTGGCCGCGCAGCTCGCGGTGCTGGTTAATGGCGCCTTCGTCAGTTCTGCCCTGCTCAGCCCAAAGGAAGCCACTGACGTGTTGCTCGGATCGCTAAAGGCGCTGTTGGTGGCGGCGCGAGTAGGCGGTTAAATGAGGTTGCTCGGGCTGGCGTCGGCAAAGGCAGTATGAAGCAGCCGAAGTTTCAAGGAACCGTCGGATATGTGGCCCGCATGACCGGTGGTGTGGGAGGGAGGGGCCGTGAGGCTAACCCTTCTACTCGGACTAGGATGACTTCTACCCGCATCAGCCAGCACATAAGGGCGCCCCGCGCAAGCGTCTATCGCGCGCTTCTTGATCCACGCGCGGTCGCAATCTGGAAAGTGCCCGCTGGTATGACCTGCCACGTGCATGCATTCGACGCTCGCGAAGGCGGCTCTTTCCGAATCTCACTGACTTACGACAAGCCGACAGGTACCGGCAAGACAACCGCGCACACCGACACGTATCACGGCCACTTCCCGAAACTCGTGGCCAACGAGCGGGTCATCGAAGTCGATGAGTTCGAGACGGAAGATCCCGCGCTCCGCGGCGAGATGACCATCACCATAACGCTCACCGATGCCGACGGTGGAACCAATCTTCTCGCCGTGCACGATGGACTCCCGCCCGGCGTATCGTCGACCGACAACCAGACCGGCTGGCGGATGGCACTTGCGAAGCTTGCCGCGTTTGTCGAGGCAGGTGGTTAAAACGTGTCGTCCAACCACTTGGTCGCGCTGACCCGCTGCGGCATGGCGCCTGGGCCGCATGGCGTCCTCGTTTATCATCCGCCACGCTGCCCCGGCGCCATGCCCCCAGCGGCGACGCTTCGCAAATAGGCGGCTGGATCGATATTTCAATTCTGCAAGAGGTAGCCATGCACAGGAGCCGTTTGAGCAACATCATCATTGACTGCCAGACTGACGACATTGACGCAGCCGCTCGCTTCTGGTCGGCTGCGATCGGCCGGACGGCGGAGGTCGATGCCGATGCAAGTGAGCCCTATCGGGAACTTGAGGGTCCGCCTGACGAGATGAAGATCTTGGTTCAAGCGGTTCAGCATCCCAGCCGTGTCCACCTGGACATAGAAACCGACGACGTGGAAGCGGAGGCCGCACGCCTGGAGAGGCTTGGCGCGAAGCGGGTGGCAAAAGTAAAAACATGGTGGGTCATGGAGGCTCCCACCGGGCAGCGTTTCTGTGTCGTGAGGCCTCAACGTCCGGACTTCGCGGAGCGGGCCAATGTCTGGCCGAGCGCAATGGGCGCCTTAATCCTTCAGAAAGAAACTCTATGAACCGCCATCGCCTTACGCTTTGCACCCTGATCGGGTGTGCGCTTTCCACCGCATCGCTCGCCGCCGGCACCACGGATGCTGCCGCACTCCTGGCCGCGCAGCGTCAATCAATGCAGCCGCTGAGCATCTTCGATGGTGCGTGGCGCGGTCCGGCAAAAACCATTGGGGCTGACGGCAAGGAGATCAACATCACGCAAACCGAACGCGTCGGCGCCCTCCTGAATGGAACCATCAGGGTCATCGAGGGGCGTGGCTACGCGCCAGATGGAACCAGTCCATTCAATGCCTTCGCAGTCATCTCGTACTCACCACAAACCGCCAAGTACAACTTCCGCTCCTACGCGCAGGGCTATTCGGGAGACTTCCCGCTCGAGGTCAGGTCCGACGGCTTCACCTGGTCCATCAATGCCGGCCCTGCAACGCTACGCTACACGGCCACAGTGAAGGACGGCGTTTGGCTAGAGATCGGCGAGCGCATTGTGGAAGGTCGGCCTCCCGTCAAGACCTTTGAAATGACCCTGCGTCGCATCGGAAACACCGATTGGCCAGTTGCCGGGTCGGTCCAGCCACAGTAACTGCAGGCAGCTCCTGGAATGGACCCGGCGTGGTTACGGCGCCGGCTCGCCCAGCGCCATCGCCGCGAACTGACGTGCGAGGCGGGCCAGGGCTTCGTATTCGCGGCCGTCGTTGCGGTTGCGCAGCAGCGCCACCGTCAGGCCGGGGCCGGGCAGGTAGAGCAGGTGCGCGGCGTGGCCAGGGACGCTGCCGGAGTGGCTCAGTTGCTCGCGGCCGTTCAGCGGGCCGTGATCGATGCCAAAGCCGTAGTTGCCGACCGGCCCGCGCGGCGTCACCAACTGCTGGTAGGTCGCCGGCGTCAGCACGCGACCCTCATGCAGGGCGCGGTTCCACTTGAGCAGGTCGTCCAGCGTCGACACCAGCGCCCCGGCCGCGTGCTCCCATGTGATGTTGGGGGCCACGCGCCGGACCCGGCCCTCCCGCTGTGCGTAACCGGAGACAATCGAGGGGCCTGTGCAGTAGCAGGTGTCGCGCATGCCCAGCGGGCGAAACAGCGTTTCCTCCAGGTACGCGTGCCACGGTTTGCCGCTGGCACTCTCGATGATCTTCCCGACCAGGATGTAGCCCGAGTCGTTGTAGGCGAAGCGCTCGCCGGGCGCGAAGGCTGGGGCCTGGTTCTTGAAGGCGTTTATCAAGGCGTCGGTGCTGGCTTGCAGCGGCAGCAGGCCGGGCGGCGTCTGGGCCATGTCCGGCAAGCCGCTGATGCCCGAGGTGTGGTTGAGCAGTTGGGCCACGACGATGCGGTCGCCATTGGGAATGTCCGGCACATAGCGCGCCAGCGTATCGTCCAGCGAGACCTTGCCGGCCTCGACCAGTTTCAGGAGACCGACCGCCGCCATCTGCTTGGTCAGCGAGCCGATGTGGAAGCGGTCGTTGGGCGTCAGTGGCCGGCCGGCTTCGGTTTCGGTGCTTCCGCGTGCCGCGCGCCACAGCACCGTGTCGCCCCGCGCCACCAACACCACGGCGCCTGGCGCATCGGCGGCGTACGTCTGCTCCAGCAGCCGCTGCGCCTGGTGTGCGAAATCGTCCGCTGCGGGTGGTGCCGCATGCAGCGGCAACGCGGCCGCCGCGAACGCCAACACCAAGCAACACCGCCGCCATGCTCTGCCCAACATCATCTTCTACATCCTTCACGTTATTGTCCGGGGCGGGATCGTATCACTCCACAGCAGCACTCCTGCTCAAAGTTGTCAGATCGGCTGCAATCCGAGCGAGAATCGCTGCTCATCATGAGAACCCTTGTGAACACTCAACCTACCATCCCGGGCGTTGATCCGAAATACCCCCTATGCAAGACCTTCTCGGACAAGTTGCCTTGATTTCAGGTGGCACCACCGGCATCGGTCTCGCTTCAGCCAAGGCGTTCGTTGCCCGCGGCGCCAAGGTGGTCGTGGCCGCGCGGAATTCGGCTCGGGGTGTTCAGGCGGAGCAGGAACTCATACGGCTTGGCGGCGAGGCAGCCTTCCACAGGTGCGACGTGACCGACCCGGCATCGGTCAAGGATCTGGTGGCGTTTGTGGTGGATCGGTTTGGTCGGTTGGACCACGCCGTCAACAGCGCCGCCTACGATTCACAGCCTTGCGCCGCACACGAAGTCCCCTGCGAAGAGGCGGGCAAGGCCATTGCCGTCGACGTTCTGGGCGTCTTCCATTGCATGAAGTACGAAATCGAGGCCATGCTTCGGCACAGCGGCGGGACCATCGTCAACGTCTCATCGGTCAACGGTCTGTCAGGCGCTCCCACGGCAGCGGTCTACAGTGCCGCCAAGCACGCGGTCATCGGCCTGACCCGTTCCACGGCAAAGGAATACGTTGGCCGTGGAATTCGCATCAATGCGGTGTGCCCCGGCGCAACCGAAACACCGCGGCGCGAACGCCGCACGGCGCACCTGACCGCGCAGGAACGACGAGACCATCAGGAGCGGCTGTCCCAGGCCATCCCGATCGGGCGGCTGGCCAGGGCCGAGGAGATCGCCGACGCGATTCTTTGGCTCAGTTCCCCGACCTCGTCCTACGTGGTCGGTCACAGCCTGGTCGTTGATGGCGGCCTGCACGCCTGAAGTTTTTGCCAACGCATTGCCGATTCAAGTCGTTCAAGTGACCTGACTGATACCTCCCTGTAGCCAACAAAATAGCATGACCACAACAGACGCCGACACCTTGTCCACCCTGATCCGAACACGCCGCAGCGCCCGGGATTTTTCGCCAAGGGCGATACCCGAGGACTTGCTGAAAACGGTGCTGGAGGACGCCAACTGGGCGCCGAGCTGGTCCAACACGCAGCCTTATCGTGTTGCAGTGGCGTCGGGCGAATTGCGTGATCGCCTTTCCGCCGAACTGTGCGAACTGTTCGACTTGGGCATGGCGGCTCAAAAAGGGGGCCTGTGGGCCAAGCTGAAGTTGCTGCTGAACCGACGCGGAATTCCGGACGGCGACTTCCCGACCCAATTCAAATACCCGGATGACTTGCAAGCGCGCCGGCGTGCCACCGGCGGCGGGCTTTACGAATTGCTGGGGATTGGTCGCAAGGACCTGGCCGCGCGCGACCAGCAGATGCGGCGCAACTTCGAGTTCTTCGGTGCGCCGACCGTGCTGTTCCTTTTTGCGCACAAGGGCCTGCATGAATTCTCTGTGCTGGATAGCGGCGTATTCCTGCAAACGCTGATGCTCTCCGCCCACGCCAATGGGTTGGCCACTTGTGCCCAGGGCGCACTGGCAACCTGGGCCAGTCCGGTGCGCGCGGCATTTCGAATCCCGCCGCAGTACCAACTCATCTGCGGCGTATCCATGGGTTACCCTTCGCAGGCACCGGTCAATCAATACAACCCGGGGCGGGGGAATGTCGGGCAACTGCTGGTTCCAACCAGCTGACCGTTGCGCCTGTGCATCCCTGTGACCCAGCCAACCCGAACCCGGCACAGGCCTAAGCTGGCCCGGCTTTCGGGCTATAGTATTTGCGGCGCAACACCTCGCCTGCCCCGGCACGCGACCGGATCGAGGCGGATGGGCCACCAGATTCATCGGAGTACAGAAATATGGACATGCCTACCGTATCAGGCCCTGCCAGCCGCGCGCCCAGAGCGCTCGCGCTGACGGCCGTTCTCTGGCTCGCATTCGCCACGGCGCACGCCGGCAACTGCGAGGACATCCGCGCCAGGATTGACGCCAAAATCAAGACCACCGGCGTTGAAAAATACGCGTTGACCATTGTCGATGCTGCCGCAAACGCCCCGGGCAAGGTCGTCGGCAGCTGCGACCTTGGCAGCAGAAAGATCGTCTACAACAAAGACCCTTCAGCCAACCAGACTCCCGCGGCACCGCCCTCCCCCATCCGATCCAAACCATCCTCGCCGAATTCGTCGGCCATCCTGACCGAATGCAAGGACGGATCGGTTTCGGTCGGTGGCGATTGCCGGAAGTAGAAATCGGAGCATCGCCATGGTCATTAACGGCAAATGCCACTGCGGCAATATCGCTTTTGAGCTTGAGTGGAAAGGGGACCCGGTGGAGATTCCGGCGCGCGCTTGCGGCTGTTCGTTCTGTGTCAAGCACGGTGGCGTCTGGACCTCCAACCCGCATTCCAGGCTGGCAGTCCGCGTGCGCGATGCCGCACTGGTGTCAAGCTACCTCTTTGGCACCCGCAGCGCGACGTTTCACGTCTGCTCGCGCTGCGGCGTCGTGCCGCTGGTGACCACTGAAATCGAGAACCATCTTTACGCGGTGGTCAACGTCAACGCGCTGGAAAATGTCGACCCCTCCCGGTTGCGCCGGGCAACTGCCGACTTCGAAAGCGAAGCACTTGAGGCGCGCTTGGCACGCCGCCAGCGCAACTGGATTGCCGATGTTCGCATCGCTGTGGGAGGGCCTGCAGCGGACACCTCGCCGGCGACGTTGACCAGCTCTTCAGGCCTCAATGAACCAGCGTCGCACCCTCACCTCGGCCGCCGTGGCATTGGGGCCTGACCCTTCACGCCTACCCATGTTTGTCGGCAGTCGTCAAATGCTGATCCAGGACGCAACCCAGGGCGTCTCGTTTCCTGCCGTCGTCCTGTATCCGACGGATGAGCCTTCCAGGCCGACGGCTTTCGGTCCATTTGCCATGGACGTCAGCCGTGATGCACTGGTCGCACAAGGTCAGTTTCCTCTGGTAGTGGTGTCCCACGGAACGGGTGGTTCGCATCTTCTCTACCGAACCATCGGTACCCATCTTGCGAAGAACGGCTATGTTGTCGCCATGCTTGAGCATCCAGGTAACAACCGGAACAACAATGAATTGGAGGGCACTCACGAGAACCTGGTAAACCGGCCGCGGCATGTCCGGCTGACGATCGATGCGCTCATTGCCGATGCGCAGTTCAGCGCTTGTCTGCGACAGCACAAGGTCGCGCTTCTCGGGCACTCATTGGGCGGCTATACCGCCCTGGCAGTCGCAGGCGGCACACCCTGGTCGGAGGCTCGGAAGAAAGTGGAGGTGGTGGCCGATGCCCGTATTCGCGCCCTCGTTTTGTTGGCGCCGGCCGCTGCGTTCTACCTTCCCGAAGACTCGTTGCGTCATGTGAATGTTCCAATTCTCATGCTCGTCGCGGAGCATGACGCGTTTACGCCCAGGTGGCACACCGACGTGGTGCGGGACCGCGTTCCTGACCCGGCTCAACTCACCTCCAGAGTCGTTGAAAACGCGGGGCATTTTTCTTTCCTGAGTCCGTTCCCGCCGCAAATGAAAAATCCAGGCTTTCTCCCATCCACCGACCCGGCGGGTTTTGACCGCGAGAAGTTTCACCAGCAGTTGCCCGCTGAGGTACTCGATTTCCTTGACCGAAGCCTGAAGGATTCTTGAACCCAAGGTGATGCTCAGCCCGCGCCGTGGGACGCGTGGTTCGGGTCTTTTGGATAAACTCTGGACGCAGTTTGGCGCCGTCCAGGCAGCTATTTTTTTCCCGTCCCACAAGGCTCACATGTCAGAACAAACAAGACCTATCGCCGTCACCGCAATGGAGGTGCCGGCCCGCACCAAACCCTCCGTCTACCCTGAACCTTTCGCGTCGCGCATGGCGGGCCGGGAGAAACGCACCCTGGGCGATCTGTTCGGCCTGAGCAACTTCGGCGTCAACCTGACGCGGCTGGCGCCTGGCGCCGTCTCGGCCCTGCGCCATGCGCACAGCCGGCAGGACGAGTTCGTCTACATCCCTTACGCATGAGGCGGTAACAGACATGCAGACACCCGTCAGCGGCGCCAGCAGGATACTGGGCGTGGTGGCCGACCCCGTCAGCCAGGCCAGATCTCCCGCCATGGCCAACGCCTTGCTCCAGCAGCGCGGACTTTTTGGCTCGTTCGTCCTGTTGCCGATGCACGTGGCTGCGGCAGGCTTTCCGGCCTTCATGGCAGGCTTGCGCACCCTCCAGAATTTCGCCGGGACCATCGTGTCGATGCCGCACAAGGTGGTCGCCTGCGACTTGGTCGATGAACTGACGCCGGAGGCGCGTCTGGTCGGCGCCGTCAACGTGGTGCGCCGCAACGCCGACGGCAGCCTGCTGGGAACCATGCTGGATGGCGAAGGTTTTGTGGCCGGGCTGGCGCGTGCCGGGCACATGGTGCAGGGAGTCGATGTTCTTCTGGTGGGCGCCGGCGGTGCCGCGTCGGCCATTGCGTTTGCGCTGGCCAAACACGGCTGTGCCTCGTTGTGCCTGCTGAACCGCACGCCGCACCGGGCGCAGGCCTTGGCGCAGCGCGTCAGCCAGGCTTTTCCGCAGGTCAAGGTAGCCACGCAAGACCATCCGGCCGCGCACTACCGCCTGGGCATCAATGGCACCTCTCTGGGCATGAAGGCTGGCGATGAGTTGCCACTTTCCGCCTCGCAGGTCGGGCGTTGTGATCTGCTGGCCGAATGTGTTCTGGCACCGGAGATGACGCAGTTGCTGACACTGGCGCCCGGCCAGGGGAAAACCATCCACACCGGGATTCCCACGCTGGCAGCTCAGATGGACTTGATGCTGTCGTTCATGGGTGCCGGTTGAGTTGCCGTTGGACCGTTGCACTTCCACCAAGGCGATGGAGATTCCATGAAATTGCCGCACCTGGCCCTCTGGACAGCGGTGCTGCTGGCAACCGCCGGCGCCAGCGCCGAGGAGCCTGAGCGGCAGAACTATTTTGAAGATCCTTTTCTGCAGGTGACCGGCGCACTGGCGGCCTGCCCGAAGCAGGAGGGACCGAAGATCACCCTGGCCGAGATGCGGGCGCAGACCCATTGGCGGGCCGAACGCGGCACCAGTTGCTATCAATCCGGCCGTTGCCGCCTGCCCAACTCGTACCTGTACGACAAGGAAATCATCCCAAGGGTCAAGCAGGCGATCCTGGCCGATGGCCGCTTCACCGACAGCAGCATCTGGGTCGAGGGGCAGCGGCGCTGGGTCTGGTTGAAAGGCTGCGTCGCCCGGCCGGAGCAGGTTTTGGCAGTCGAGCAACTGGTGCGCAACATCGACGATGTCGAGGCCGTGATCAACCAGCTTACCGTCATCGGTCGGTAGCGCGCCATCGCCTCTTCCGCATTGCCGAAATATCGGCAATCGACTTTTATTTGGCCGGCACCACGGTCACGCTCTCGCGCAGGATACCGCCGCCAGCGACACTGCCTTCGACATGGCCCTCGCCGCGCACGCGCGCCTCGCAATCGATGCGGTCATCGCCTTTCTGGGCCTCGCAGCGTCGCAGGGCGTTCTGCTGGTACTGGCCAGGGGCGTCGTTCAGACCACCGCGCCTGGCTTCGGCCAAGGCGTTGCGCGCTTCCAGGCGGCAGGTAGCGGGGTCCTGGTTTGATGTTCCGCTGTTGCACACCGCGATGTCCTGCCGGTAGCGCGCTTGGGCATCGGACGCGGTACCCGCGTTCACCGCCAGCGCCGTGCTGACGCAAAGCAAGGTGCCGGCCGCGGCAAGGACGAGGTTGTAGAACATGATTGAAGTGCTGGACATGATGGACTCCTGAGTGTGCTTGCAGCTTAGGGCGGGAATCCCGCGTCGTCTGTGCGCTCGCGTACCGAGTGCGACGGGTGGCGAACCGATAATCAGCACGGCTCTTGAATTTCCTCGACCCAGGACAGACGCAGCACCATGAAATCATCACGCCATCACCGGGAACGTCACCGCACCGACCGCATTGGCTGGTTGCGCGCCGCCGTGCTGGGTGCCAACGATGGCATCGTCTCCACCGCCAGTCTGGTGGTCGGTGTGGCGGCGGCCAGTGCCAGCCATGGCGCCATTTTGCTGACCGGCGTGGCCGGGCTGGTGGCCGGAGCCATGTCGATGGCCGCCGGTGAGTATGTCTCGGTCCATTCGCAGGCCGACACCGAGAGTGCCGATCTGTCGCGTGAACGCGCCGAGCTTGAACTTGATCCCGCCGCCGAACGCGGTGAGCTGGCCGCCATCTATGTTGCGCGGGGGCTGGAACCCGATCTGGCGCGGCAAGTGGCCCAGCAACTGATGCAACACGATGCCCTGGGTGCCCATGCGCGCGATGAACTGGGCATCTCCGAAGCCCTCAGTGCGCGGCCGGTTCAAGCCGCATTGGCCTCGGCCGCCAGCTTCGCGGTTGGTGCGCTGCTGCCCTTGGCCATAACGGCTTTGGCACCCGCGACCGGCCTGATGGCCTGGGTGTCCGGGACCTCGCTGGTGTTCCTGGCCTTGTTGGGCGCCGTCGCCGCCCGGGTTGGTGGCGCCGCCATTCTGATCGGCGCCTGGCGGGTCACTTTCTGGGGCGCGCTGGCGATGGCGATCACAGCTGGCGTGGGGGCCTTGTTCGGTGCGGTTGATTTGCCCTAAGCAGCCATGCCTTCATGCAAGATCAACTGGAGGACAGCGCACTGATATGACCTCTCTGGCTACTCTGCTGACTGAAGTCCGCGCCTGCACTCTTTGCGCCGAGCATTTGCCGCTGGGCCCGCGCCCGGTGCTCCAGGCATCGGCGTCGGCCCGCTTCCTGATCGCGGCCCAGGCACCGGGCAGAAAAGTCCACGAAACGGGACTGCCTTTCAACGACGTCAGCGGCGACCGGCTGCGCGACTGGCTGGGGATCTCGCGCGAGGTGTTCTACGACGCCAGGCAAGTCGCCATCGTGCCGATGGGTTTCTGCTTCCCCGGCACCGGCCGGGCCGGCGATCTGCCGCCGCGACCGGAATGCGCGCCGGCCTGGCGCGCGGCGCTGCTGTCGCACCTGAAAAACATCCGCTTCACACTGGTCATCGGCCGCTACGCGCAGGCTTATCACCTGCCGCACCAGGGCCGTTCCGTCACCGAGGTGGTCCAGGCCTGGCGCCGGCACTGGCCTGATACGGTGGCCTTGCCTCATCCCAGCCCGCGCAACAATCGATGGCTGCGGCGCAACCCCTGGTTCGAGCAGGAGCTATTGCCCCTGGTGCGCGAGCGCGTCGCCGCAGTGCTGGCGCAAGCCGGATAATTTTATTTTGAACTTTGGCAAAGGAGATGAATCATGGTCATTCGCGTTGTTCGGCTGGGTAGCGCCAGGACGGCGGACGAAGGCACCCGCATCGGTACCGTGCGGCGTCCGCCCAGAGGGGTTCCAAAGTCCCAGTTCGCGGCACAGAACTGGTACGACGTCTGGTTCCCCAACCTGGCGCCCAGCGTTGAAACCATGAAGCTGGGGCAGCACGCCGGCACTGCGGCGCAGTGGACGGCATTCGGCAAAAAGTACCGCAGCGAGATGGCAACACCGGACAACGCCCACGCCATCGAGTTGCTGGCCCAGCTGTCGCACCAGACCAACTTTTCGGTCGGCTGCTACTGCGAGAACGAGGCGCACTGCCACCGTTCGGTGCTGCGAGCGCTGCTGGTCGAAAAAGGCGCCAAGCTTGAATAGTTGATGAGCACGAAACCAATTTCCGCCCCTGAACAGCGGGTTAAAAGCGGGCCGGCGACGCTCCCGGCGACCCATGCCGCCACCGAATTGCAGGAACTGGCGAACCTGGGACCCAAGTCGGCGGCCGCTGGCATCAGGTCGTTCCAGCACCTTGCGCAACTGGGCGCCATCGCCGCCTATGTCATGACCAAGCGCTCCGGCGCCAAGGTCAGTCTCAATCTCCTGTGGGCCATCGAAGGCGCCTTGACCGGGGTCCCGTGGCAGACGGTGGCCAGAGAGCAGCGCACCAGCCTTCTGCTGGCGCTGGAGACCCATGAATCAGATCTTCGACAGGTCCGGTCAAGCGCTTAAATATCGGGACGGCGAAGCGTGACCGCCACGCCGGCAAGTCAGCCGGCGTAGTTCATTGCCAGCAAGCGTTGGCGCGCGCTGGCGTACTCGCGCTTGAGCTGGGCCACATAGTCGGCCGTGCTCTGGACCTGGCTGATGGCGCCAATGCCTTGGCCGCAGCCCCAGATGTCTTTCCAGGCTTTGGACTTGTCACCGCCGAAGTTCATCTTGCTGGGGTCGCTTTCCGGCAGGTGCTCGGGGTCCAGGCCGGCGTTGCGGATGCTGGGCGCCAGGTAGTTGCCGTGCACGCCGGTGAAGAGGTTGCTGTAGACGATGTCGTCCGAGCTGGAGTCCACGATCGCCTGCTTGTAGGCGTCGGATGCGCGCGCCTCCTGCGTGGCGATGAAGGCGGAGCCGATGTAGGCAAAGTCGGCGCCGGCCGCCTGCGCCGCCAGCACCGCGTCGCCGGTGGAAATGGCACCGCTCAGGACCAGCGGTCCGTCGAACCACTGGCGGATTTCCTGGATCAAGGCAAACGGGCTCTTGACGCCGGCATGGCCACCAGCCCCTGCCGCCACGGCGATCAGGCCGTCTGCGCCCTTCTCGATCGCCTTGTGGGCGTGTTTGTTGTTGATGATGTCGTGCAACACCACACCGCCATAGGAGTGGGCGGCGGCATTGATGTCTTCCCGCGCACCCAGGCTGGTGATGATGATCGGCACCCGGTACTTGACGCACAGCGCCATGTCGTGCTCCAGCCGGTCGTTGCTCTTGTGCACGATCTGGTTGATGGCAAACGGCGCTGCCGGCCGCTCCGGATGGGCCTGGTTGTAGGCCGCCAGCGTCTCGGTGATCTCGATCAGCCATTCTTCCAGTTGCGCCGCCGGGCGCGCGTTGAGCGCCGGCATGGAGCCCACCACGCCGGCAAGGCATTGGGCGATCACCAGCTTGGGCGTGCTGATGATGAACAAGGGCGAGCCGATCACCGGAAAGGGCAATCGATCCAGCGGCGCGGGAAGTCTTGACATGGTTGTTTCCGATCAGAATGAATCAAGCGCCAGTGCCGTCACGCTGTCGGCGCCTTCGACGATGGCGTCGCGAAGGCCGGGGGCCTTGGTCAGCAGGTGGTCGGCATAGAAGCGCGCGGTGCCGATCTTGGCCTGCATGAAGGGCACATCGATCCCTTTGGCGATCTCCTCCTGCGCCACCAGCAAGGCACGCGCCAACTGCCAGCCGGCCATCAAGTTGCCGGCCAGCATCAGGTAGGGCACGCTGCCCGCATAGACCGCGTTGGGGCTGGCCTTGTTGCCGACCACGAAGTCCACTACGTCGACAAAAGCTTCGCGTGCCGCCTTCAGACGTTTCGCCACCGTCTGGGCGTCGGCGCTGCCGCTCTTGATGAGCTGGCCTTCCGTCGCTTCGATCTGCGCCGCCAGCGCTTTCGCAGTCCGGCCGCCGTCACGCGCCGTCTTGCGCCCTATCAGGTCATTGGCCTGGATCGCGGTGGTGCCCTCGTAGATGGTCAAAATCTTGGCATCCCGGTAATACTGGGCGCAACCGGTTTCCTCGATGTAGCCCATGCCGCCATGCACCTGCACCCCCAGCGAGGTGACCTCCAGGCTCATCTCGGTGCTGTAGCCCTTGACCAGCGGCACCATGAATTCATAGAACAGCTGGTTTTGCTTGCGCGTGTCGGCATCCGGGTGATGGTGCGCCGCATCGTAGGCGGCGGCGGCCACCGTGGCCATGGCACGGCAACCCTCGGTGTAGGCGCGCATGGTCATCAGCATGCGTCGCACGTCAGGGTGATGAATGATGGCGGCGCTGGCCATGATGGAGCCATCGACCGGGCGGCTTTGCACCCGCTCCCTGGAAAATGTAGCGGCGGTCTGATAAGCCCGCTCGGCAATCGCAATGCCTTGCACGCCGACACCAAAACGGGCCGCGTTCATCATGATGAACATGTACTCCAGGCCGCGGTTCTCCTGGCCTACCAGGTAACCCACGGCGCCTCCATGATCGCCGAACTGCAGCACCGCCGTCGGGCTGGCCTTGATGCCCATCTTGTGCTCTATGCTGACGCAGTGCACATCGTTGCGCGCGCCCAGCGAGCCATCCTTGTTGACCTGGAACTTGGGCACCACGAACAGGCTGATGCCTTTCACGCCTTCCGGCGCGCCGCTGATGCGGGCCAGCACCAGATGGACGATGTTCTCGGCCATGTCGTGCTCGCCCCAGGTGATGAAGATCTTGGTGCCGAACACCTTGTAGCTGCCATCGGGTTGCGGCTCGGCCCGGCTGCGCACGGCCGCCAAATCGCTGCCGGCCTGCGGTTCCGTCAGGTTCATGGTGCCGGTCCATTGGCCGCTCACCAGTTTTTCCAGGTAGATCGCTTTGAGCTCGTCCGAGCCGGCCGTCAGCAACGCCTCGATGGCGCCATCGGTGAGCAGTGGGCACAGGGCAAAACTCATGTTGGCCGAGTTCTGCATCTCGCCGCACGACGCGCCTATGGTTTTGGGCAAGCCCTGGCCGCCAAAATCGACCGGGTGTTGCAAGCCTTGCCAGCCGCCTTGCGTGAACTGCTGAAACGCCTCCTTGAAACCCGGTGTGGCGGTGACCTTGCCGTCGTGCCAGCTCGAAGGGTTCTTGTCGCCCTCCCAATTCAGCGGGCTGAGCACGCCTTCATTGAACTTGGCGGCTTCTTCCAGCACCGCCTGAGCGGTCTCGAAACCGGCGTCCTCAAAACCTGGCAACTGGGCTATTTTTTCAATATCGGCCAGGTATTTGATATTGAAATACATGTCTTTGAGGGGGGCTACATAGCTCATGTCGAATCTCCAAATAGGAAGGCAAATATACCCAACGCCTGATCACCCGGTCATCCCGGCGCAGGCCGGGATCCAGCGGGGCGCGCCAGCGTGGATTGCGGCTCAAGGCCGCAATGGCAGACCTACAGCGCAGCCACCAACTCCGGCACCGCGACAAACAAGTCAGCCTCCAGGCCATAGTCGGCCACACTGAAGATCGGCGCTTCGGGGTCCTTGTTGATGGCCACAATGACCTTGGAGTCCTTCATGCCGGCCAGGTGCTGGATGGCGCCGCTGATGCCGGCGGCAATGTAGAGCTGGGGCGCCACGATCTTGCCGGTCTGCCCGACCTGCCAGTCGTTGGGCGCGTAGCCGGCGTCCACCGCGGCCCGGCTGGCGCCGATGGCGGCACCCAGTTTGTCGGCCAGCGGGGTCAGGATTTCGGTGAACTTCTCGGCTGAACCCAGGGCCCGGCCACCGGCCACGATGATCTTGGCGGCGGTCAGTTCCGGGCGGTC
>NZ_JAQTMS010000038.1 GCF_028714215.1 Rhodoferax sp.
TCAGTACCTCGAAAGAACTAAACCGGGACGTGCGCGTCTTTGCCTATGTGCGTCTTGAAAGCTACGCCGGCGCAGCCAACCTGGACAGCCCGCTGCACCTGCAATCGACTGGCAGTTCGGTCGGCCTGGCCGTGGCCTGGACGCTGGGCCGTTCCGAGCGCCGCGCCGCCAGCCTGTGACCGAATTTCGCGCCACGTAGCGGCAAGTCACGCACTGTTTGGCACCTTTGGTCGCATGGCGCTGGTGGGCAGCAGCAAGGCCCGGCACAGTCCAGTCATCGCCTGACACTTCAAGGACCTGACCGTGCCTTATCGAATTTTCACCATGCAGCCGGAGCCTGGCCCGGCCAATGGACCGGCGGCCGGGCACTATAGTAAGGGCTTGACCGGCCGCCAATGCCTGCACCCGACCATTTTTCGAAGGAACGCTCCATGAGCCCCGCCATGACCCCGGAAGAGATCGACCGCCTGGCGCGCAAGCGCGCCGGGAAAAAAATCGGCTGGTACATCCACGCCTTTGTTTATATCGTCGTCAACATCGGTCTGGCCCTGCTGTCGAGCTTCAGCGGTCGCCACTGGGCCGTGTTCCCGGCACTTGGTTGGGGTTTGGGGCTGCTGGTGCACGGTCTGGTGGTATTCGTCCAACCTTTCGGCAGCGGCTTTCGCGAGCGCCTGGTGCAGCAGGAACGGGAACGCTTGCAACAACAACAGCGCAAGCCCTGACTCCCATGACGTCAAAGACCGTCGAGCGCTGGGCGGCACTCACGCTGCTGCAGCACAGCCTGCCCAGCCTGACCATCAACACCGTCATCGCCCTGAGCCTGACGGCTTTTGGCGACGGCGATTTTGCCACCAACCTGGTCTATTCGCACTGCATCGGCATCAGCATCTGGCTGCTGATCGAAGTGGGCCTGCATTTCCTGATGCCCAACCGCAAACAGCAATGGCGCCGCCTCTATCTGATCGTGCCGCTGGCTGTCACCGCGGGCTACCTGGTGGGCCTGTACACGGCGGCCTGGCTGATGGGTCATCAAACCGAGGGCATCTGGTCCGAGCATCCGCGTCTGGTGCTTGGCTATCTGCTGATGAGCCTGGCCGCCGGCGGCGCCATGAGTTATTACTTCCTGAGCCGCGAGCAACTGGCGGCCGCGCGTGAAGACACGGCGCAGGCCGCGGCCCAGACCGAAACGGCCCAGCGTCAAGCGACCGAGTCGAAACTGCTGCTGCTGCAAAGCCAGTTGGAGCCGCACATGCTGTTCAACACACTGGCCAATCTGCGCGCCTTGATTGGCACCAATCCGGTCGCCGCCACCGACATGCTGGACCGGCTCAACGCCTACCTGCGCGCTACCCTGTCGGCCTCGCGCGCCAGCTCGCACAGCGTGCGCGCCGAATTCGACCGCCTGCACGATTACCTGGAACTGATGGCGGTGCGCATGGGGCCGCGCCTGCGCTACACACTGGACCTGCCGCCCGAACTGGCCGAGCTGGCGATGCCGCCCCTGCTGCTGCAACCGTTGGTGGAGAACGCCATCAAACACGGGCTGGAACCCAAGGTGGAAGGCGGCAGCATCACGGTGCGGGCGCGCCTTGCGGCGGGACGGCTGACGCTGGAAGTGCAGGACAGCGGTGTCGGCCTGCCTGCCGGTGCGGCCACGGCGCAGGGCTTTGGCCTGGCGCAGGTGCGCGAACGGCTGGCCACCAGTTATGGCGCGCAAGGCACGCTCGAACTGACCGCCGGCGCCGCTGCCGGCACCAGCGTCAGCGTCACATTTCCTTCCGAACCATGAGCCCGCCATGAGCCAAGCCGCCACCGCCCTGATCGCCGAAGACGAACCGCTGCTGGCCGCCGCGCTGCAGGCCGAACTGGCGCGCGTCTGGCCCGAACTGCAAATTCTGGCCGTGGTGGGTGACGGCGTGTCGGCCGTCACGCAGGCGCTGCGGCTCAAGCCCGACGTGCTGTTCTTCGACATCCGCATGCCGGGCCTGAACGGCCTGGAGGCCGCGGCCGAACTGGCGGACGCCTGGAACTCCGACGGCCAAGGCGGCACGCCGTTTCCGGCGCTGGTGTTTGTCACCGCCTACGACCAGTACGCCATGGCCGCCTTCGAGGCGCAGGCGATGGACTACCTGCTCAAGCCGGTGCAAAGCGGGCGGCTGCAAAAGACCGTGACCAAACTACAGCAGGCGCTGGTCAACCGGTCGCAAGCGGCTGCCAATTTCGAAACCACCCTGGGCCAGTTGCGCGGCCTGCTGGGCGCCAGTGCGCAGGCACCGGTGGCGCCGCTGAAAGTGATCCAGGCCAGCGTCGGCAGCACCATACGCATGGTGCCGGTGCCGGAGGTGGATTATTTCGAGGCCGCGGACAAATACGTGCGGGTGCTGACAGCCAGCCGCGAATACCTGATACGCACGCCCCTGAAGGAACTGCTACCGCAACTCGATGGCAACGCCTTCTGGCAAATCCACCGTGGCACGGTGGTCAACGCCGAACGCATCGACAGCGTGACGCGCGACGAAGCCGGCAAGCTCAGCGTCACCCTGCGCGGCCGGCCCGAGAAGCTGCCGGTAAGCCGCCTCTACGCACACTTGTTCAAGGCGATGTAGTTCCCGTTGCCAGGTTCGCAACGGGCGGCATCTGAGCCAGTTTTTCGCACGCCAGGCGCGTCTGATCATCCACGGGGAAGTAACTCTCCATGCGCAATTCATCCAGGGTGATCTGCTGCGGTGCAGAGAAACTGGTGACCACGGTCAAGAACCGCAGCGTGAGCGGACCACGTTCCAGCCACAGCGAGAGGGTCGGTTCACTGGCGCTTGAAAAGTCCGGCTGGCGCCAGTATTGCGGCACATCGGGATAGGCCAGCACGCGCTCCAGCAAGGCCCAAAGACCGGCATCGTCGGGCCGGCTCAAGGCCTCGCGATGCAGGCGAGCCACCATGTACTGCCCCACCTGTGACCAGTTCTTGAGAAAAGGGCGCGCCAATTGGGGGTCAAACACCAGCGCATACAGATTCAGCGGCAGCAACCAACGGGCCGGCTCCAGCACGAAGCGCGAGAACACGGCATTGGCGGCATGGTTGGCGCGAAGAACGTCATAGCCGGCGTTCATCACCACCAGGGGAAACGGTTCCTGCTGGTGCAGCATGCGCGCGATGGTCATGTCGATGGCCGGGTCGATGGCTTCCAGTGCCGGCTCAAGAAAGCGCTCCGCGAACAAAGCCGCGCGCAGCACCGTGTTTTGATCGCGCAGGGGAACCGCCAGCGTGCTCAGCAGGCGCAGCACCATCTCCTCGCTGGGGCGGGCTCGGCCCGACTCCAAAAAGCTCAGGTGGCGCGCCGACACGTCGGCCGCCAGGGCCAGATCGAGCTGCGACATGCCGCGCCGGCCGCGCCAGTATTTGAGCAATGCACTGAATAGTTTGTCGGCCATGCGGGCACTTTAGCAGCCACGTACTGACCGGCAATTACCTGCGCAGGTAATTGCCGGGCGTCGCCAGGATAGGCACCATCGGAAACCTCTTCACCAAGGAAATTGCCATGAACCGAAAAATCTTTCTGAGCCTTGCCGCCGTCATCGCCCTGGGCGTTGGCAGCGTCGCCCTGTTGTTCCCCGCCGACTTGCTGGCCAGCAAGGGCACCGTGCCCAGCGAAGCCGCCAACGTGTGGATGCGCGAGGTCGGCGTGCTGCTGCTCAGCCTCGGCGTCATCGCCGGCCTGATGCGCGGTCATGCCGACTCACCCACCCTGAAGACCTTGATGCTGGGCAACCTGCTGGTGCAACTGGGACTGTTTCTAACGGAGATTGTTGGTTATGCCAACGGCGTGATCACCAAGTTGTCCGGCGTGCTGCCGAGCTCCGCTTTGAACCTGCTGCTGGCAGCCGGCTTTGCCTACTTCTGGGTCACTATGGGAACTTCCAAAGAACCTGCCGCAAGAGGTTCTCGCTGATTCGGAACAACTGATGGCATGCCAAACCCCGTTCAGCGTACTGTGAGGATCAGGCTGGTGGGGCGCTCAGCGCAGCGGCATGAAGGAGGAGACCGAAGGTCGGGGGACAGCCGCGGAGCTGAGCGCCCCGCCAGCCTGATCTCTCATACAGAATTGGTGTGCGAGCAGCGCAAACCACCAGCGCTCGTTGCCGAGGGTGCCGCAGGCCTTCTACTGGTATCCGTTCCAGCGCATCAGCCGGTGGTCCTTGGCTTCCTTGAGCAGGTCGCGCGAATGCTTGGCCAGCACGGTGTCGGGACCGCCCAGGCCATCGAGTTCCAGCGCCAGCGCCTGGATGGCGACGCCGTAGTCGCCTTCGGCGGACTTGGTCAGCCAGCGCCGGGCCAGCATCACGTTGCGGCCGACCCCCTCGCCCTCGGCATAGGCGTTGGACAGCAAAAACATGGCTTGCGGATTGCCCTGCCGGCTAGCTTCCTGCAACCAGTAAACGGACAGCTCCGGGCTCGCCGCAACGCCCTGCCCGTACTTGGCCATTCTGGCCAGCATGAAGCTGGCTTGGCGGTCGTTCTGCTTGGCCGCCGCCTCGAACCAGACCCAGGCCTGGGTGAAGTCCTGCGGCAAGCCCAAGCTGCCTTCATGCAAAGCCTTGGCCAGATGAAACTGGGCTTTGGCGTCGCCCCCGGCAGCAGCTTTTTGCAGCCAGGCCACCGCTTCGGTCTGCGTCAGAGGCGTTTGCGCCCGCACCAAGCCCAACTCGCGTTGCGCCACCGGCAGGCCCTGACGCGCCCAGCGCGTCAGGCGGTCGATGGCAGCCGGCTGGTGGGCCTGCAAGGCCAGCATACCGGTCGATTCAATTTGCGAGCTGGTGGGCGGCCCGTCATCCGGCAGCGCACAGGAAAACAACAACACCAGCAGCGGAATCGAAAACCATGCCTTCATTGATTCAGATCGATGGCATATTTGGCAAAGCCGCTGGCATCCAGGACGCCCTCGGCCTTCACCCGGCTCAGGCCCAGCGTTTGCGCGATCGCCAGCTTGCCCGGTGCCGAGCGCAGGATCACGGGGCCGGCGGTAGCCACCTTGACAAAGCTCCAGCTTTGTGCCGTGCCGTTTTTGGCAGCCGTGACCTTGCCCTGTTTCCTGACATAGTTGCTGACCACGGCCTGGTTCGCATCGGGCGACTTGATGATGGTCTTGCTGCCATCGATGCCGGGGAAATTGCCGCCGCCGCTGGCGCGGTAATCGTTGGTGGCGACGATGAAGTCGTCGCCGGCGGCCACGGCTTTGCCGGCATAGGTGAGGTTGACGATGCGGCTGCCCACCGGTTTGGTGACGTCGATCTGGTACTGCAAGGCGTTGTTCTCGGCGTAGAACACATCGTAGTTGTAGATCGTCGAGTAAGACGGCACCAGGTCCTGCTCACCGCCCTTGTTCGGGTCAATGGTGGCGAACTGCTTGGCCGCCGCCTCCAGCCAGTTCTTGAGGTCCGAGCCCTTGATCTTGACGGCTTGCAGATTGTTATTGCCATACAGGTACAGGTCGCCCGGATTGCGCACCTGCAAGCCAAACGGTGCCGCCGCCGTTGCCCCCGGTGCCACGTCGGTGAAATCGGTCGGCCCGTTGCGTCCGGCCTTGAACGGCGCACTGCAGGAAATCACCGGAATCGATTTGTAGCTGGCGAGGGTGGCGTCGGTGGAACTGGCAATGAAGTTCTTCACGTAGTCGAGCTGGGCCTGATTCACGATCTGGATCGCACTGACATCGCCCACCAGTGCAAAGTAGGCCGACATCTCGAAGTCGGTGGTGGTTCCCAGCGGCTGCGTGGCGTAGGCGATGGTGGCCTTGTGCTCGGCATCGATCAGCGGCGCAACGCTGGCGTCGGCCGCCACATTGGTGACGCCGTCGGTGTATTTGAAGCCGCGCGATTCCACGCTGGCCTGGTCTTTTTGCACCACCCATTTGCCAGCCTGGTATTTCAGCACCATCTTGATGATGCCCAGGCGCCGGCCCCAGCTCTGCCCCATCACGGTGGGAACCCCGTTGACCAAGCCCTTGACGGCGTCCACCTGATCGGTTGGCAAGGCCGCCAGCGAAGCATCCAGGGCCGGGCCGCCCGGCTCCTTGGCCTTCGGAAAAATCAGATGCGAGTGCCCGACCATCAGCGCGTCGATGCCAGTGGTGGTCAAGTGCAGGCTGCCGTTTTCCATCTTCGGGCTGTAAGGCGAGGCATCCAGTCCGCCATGCGACAGCGCCACCACCAGGTCGGCGCCCTTGCTGCGCAATTCAGGCACATATTTTTTAGCCGACTCCTGGACACCGTTGACGGCCACCTTGTCGGCCAAATTCTTCTGGTCCCAGTCCATGATCTGCGGCGGCACAAAGCCCAGGATGCCGACGTTGAGCTTCACGCTGATCAAGGCGCCATCGGGCTGGGTCGCGGTGAATTGTTTTTCGATCAAGGCGTAGGGTTTGAAGATCGGCTGCTGGCTGCTGACGCCCACCACGTTGGAAAGTACCAGCGGGTAGTTGGGCGCGCCGCAGTTGGCGCCTTTTTGCACGCCGGGAACGCCGAAATCGGTGTTGCTGACCTGGCTCAGAAAATCCAGACCGTAGTTGAACTCGTGGTTGCCCAGGCCGCCGCCGTCGAATTTCAGGGCATTCATGACCTTGTGCAAGGCCAGCGTGCCGCTGCAGCTCACCGGCGACGCCACCGCCTGATAGTCGCCCAGCAAAGTGCCCTGGATATTGTCGCCATCGTCCAGCAACACCGTGTTGGCGTTTTCGGCACGCGCCGCCTTGATCAGCGTCGCGGTGCGCTCCAGGCCCAGACTGGTATCGGCTTTCAGGCCGTAGTAGTCGTAGCTGAGCAGGTTCTGATGGATGTCGGTGGTCTCCAGCAGTGCGACATTGAGCGTGGTGCCTTCGGGGATCCCGCTATCGCTGCCGCAAGCAGTCAAAACAGCCAGTGCGACAGCCGACAAGGATAATATTTTGTACATGCATTCTTTCGAAAAATGGGTCTGAAAAACAGCGGCGCAATGAGCCCGAAGAAGGGCCGGCGCACGCCGTCGGCCCCGATTGACGGGACGCACTTTGAATGTTGCAGATCAAAGTGACAGCCTCGTGACAGGCACCCTGGAGCGAGCTGCTTTTGGCCAGCCAAGCCCAGCAGAAAACTCAGTCGATCAGGCGATCGCCTTCATGAAACGGAAAAGGTCCGTTGAACAAGCCGCTGGCCACCTGGTGGCTGACCAGCCGACCACCATGCGGCAATGCATGCAGGCCAAAGCCGGGCGGCTCCAGCGTCCAGTTTGAGGCGGCATCCGCCGCCAGGTCCAGACAGACCTGGTGCGCCGGTGACGGTTGGGTCGCCGCCAGCGTGCCGCCAAAGCGCACCTGAATGGCGCGGTGCAAGTGGCCGCAAATCACACGCTCCACGTTGGGGTGCCGCGCCACCAGCGCCTCCAGCTCGGCCGCGCCGTCCAGCAGACCGATGGCATCCATGTGGCCGATCAGGGTCTGGAACGGCGGGTGATGCATGGCAATGACGACGGGTCGGCCCCGATGCGCCTCCAGTTGCTGCGCCAGCCATTGCAGACGCTCGCCGCACAGGCCGCCTTCGCTGGCGCCGGCGACCACGGTATCGAGCGCAATCAATTGCAGCGTGCCGACCGCCACGCCGAACTGGACAAAGCCGCTCACGCCCAGGTAGGCGTGCTCCGGAAATGCCTGACGCAGCTGAACGCGGTCGTCATGGTTGCCGGGCATCAGGTACACCGGCATCGCCAGCGGAGCCAGCAAGTCGCGCAGATGCCGATATTCGGCGGCGCGGCCGAAGTCGGTCAGGTCACCGGTGATGACCACGGCGTCGGGTTGCTGCGGCAGCCGACCGATGGTGGCTATGGCCTGTTTCAGATAGGGGGCCGTTTCGATCCGGCCATAGGCCAGACGGCCGGGCTCGCGGATGTGCAGGTCGGACAGTTGCAGCAGCAAGGTGGGCATGGGCAACTCCGCTCTCAGGCCGCTTCGTCGCAGGGGATCAGCCGGCTGGGCTGGATGCGCACGCCCACCGCATCGCCCGGCCGCGCGGCGTGATCGCGCCCTACATCGGCCGTCAGCGCGGGCTGGTCGGCCAGCGTCAGCGTGAGCTGCACCCGGTCGCCCAAAAAGCTGCGCCGCGCAATGGTGGCCCGGCCCCAGCCGTCAGCCATGGCGCCCACCTCGATGTCTTCCGGGCGCACCAGCAGCGTGGCGTGGCTGGCCCAAGCGTCCGGGCATGGCAGCGCCTGCCCGCCCAGCGGCACCACGTGGCCGGCGCGCGCCAGCGCGTCGCGCTGAAGCCGGTTGACGCGACCCAGAAAGCTCGCCACGAACGGGTGCCCCGGCGTGCGGTACAAGGTTTCGCCGTCGCCCACCTGCACGATGCGGCCGGCCTGCATCACGGCCAGCCGGTCGGCAATGGCCAGCGCCTCCTGCTGGTCGTGGGTGACGTAGATGGCGGTGATGTGCAGGCGGCGCAGCAGTTCGGCCAGCTCGTCGCGCAGCGATTCCTTGAGCTTGGCATCGAGCGCGGTCAGCGGTTCGTCCAGCAGCAAAACGCGCGGCCGCACCGCCACCGCGCGTGCCAGGGCCACGCGCTGGCGCTGGCCACCGGAGAGTTCCGCCGGACGCTTTTTCTCCAAGCCATTGAGGCGCACCAGGTCGACCAGTTCGCCGACGGTGCGCCGGCGCGTGGCTTCGTCGACGCCGCGAATGCGCAAGCCGTAGCCGATGTTGGCTTCCACCGTCATCTGCGGAAACAGCGCGTAATGCTGGAACACCATGCCGATGCCGCGCTTCTCGATCGGCGTGGCGGTGACGTCGCTGTTGCCGAACAGCAGGCGGCTGCCGCTGTCGGGCGTCTCCAGCCCGGCGACGATGCGCAGCAAGGTGGTCTTGCCGCAGCCCGATGGCCCCAGCAAGGCCAGCACCTCGGCCGGCTCGACCCGCAGCGACGTGGGCTGCAGGCCGCGCGTGCCATCAGGGTAGGTCTTGGCGCAGTCGATGATGTCGACGCGCGTGCGTTCAAATTCCATGGTGTCTTTCAATCAGGTTTCCGATCGCCTGCAAGCCCCATAGCACGGGCAGGATGACGAGCAGAAAGACCAAGGTGTAGGCGGAGCCGATTTCAATGCGCATCGAGGCGTAGCTGTCGGCCAGGCCCACCGGCAACGTGCGCGTCAACGGTGTATGCAGCATCCAGGTCAGGTTGAATTCACCGACCGACAGCGTGAACACCATCAGGCTGCCAGCCACGATGGCGGGCAGCACCACCGGCACCAGAATGCCCAGGAAGCGCTGGGCAAAGCCGGCGCCCAGCGAGCTGGCGGCTTCTTCCAGCGCGCGCAACTCGTCGCGTGCAAATGCAGCGCCCACGGTGCGCACCATGAACGGCAGGGTGAACACCATGTGGCCGACCAGGATGAAGGCAAAGCTTTGGCGAAAACCCCGCATCTGGCCGTAAGCCAGAATCAGCGCCAGCGCGGTGGCCAGGCCCGGCACCGCGACCGGCAGCGTCAGCAATTCCTCGAACAGACGCGCCGAGCGCGACTTGCTGCGCGCCAGCGCATAAGCGCAGGGCACGCCGATCAACAGGTTGCCCAACACGCACAGCAGGCCCAGCGCCAGCGACCAGACCACCGTGCCGCCGTAACTGTCCAGCACCTCCTGCAGCCAGCGCAGCGTGAGGCCGCTACTTAGCCCCAGGCTGTAGTTGTTGACCAGACCGGCCAATACCGACAGCCCCAGCGGCGCCAGCATGAAGACGCTGACCAGGGCGGTCAGCGCCAGCAGCAGCGGTGAGCGTTGACGGGCAATGCTCATGCTATCAAGCCCCCGCCGCCACCGGGCCGGCGGCCCGGCGCGCGGCAAACAAGGCCAGCCAGGTGATCAGGCCCAGCGTGATCGACAAGCTGGCCGCCAGCGCGAAGTTGGCGTAGTTGGTGAACTCGTTGTAGATCGTGATGGGCAACACCTCGAACTTGCTGGCCAGCGTGAAAGCAGTGCCGAAGGCGCCCATGGCAGTGGCAAACACGATCGCGCCGCAGGCCAGCGTGGTGGCGCCCAGCTCCGGCAGCCAGACGTCCCACACGACGCGCCAGCGCGAAGCGCCCAGCGAGCGCGAGGCCTCTTCCAGTTGCGCGTCCATCGCCGCCGCTGCCGCCGTGTAACTGGCAATCGCGCGCGGCAGTGAGAAATAGAGATAGGCTAGAAACAGCCCCGTCAGGCCATAGGCAAAAGTGCTGCGGCCCAGGCCCAGCCAGTCGGTCAGGTCGGCCACCAAACCCTGGCGACCGCCCAGCAGAATGATGAAGAAGCCGATGATGACGCCGGGAAAAGACAGCGGCAGCGTCAGCAGCGACAGCAGCAATTGCCGGCCGCGAAAGCGATGCCGCGCCAGCGCAATGCCCACGGCCGCACCCAGCACCAAGGTGAGCAATGTCACCGCCACTGAAAGTCCCAGCGTGTTGAGCAGACTCTGCAGATAGCGGCTGTCGCTCAACACGGCGAAGTAAGTGCGCCAGCCGTTCTGCGCCGGCAGCACCAGCAGTTGCACGATTGGCAGCAGCCAGAAGGCGGCAAAGAAAGCGACGGCGGGCGCCGCGCAGGCCCCCAGCCAGCGCCGGGAGGAAAGACTGCCGGAATGCATGTAGGGTCGCTTGCGCGCAGGCTTACTGCACTTGCTTCAGATAACGGTCGGAAAAGCCTTTTTGCGCCGCCGCCATCCGGGCATAGTCCACCGTTTTGGCACGCGCGTATTCGGCGGCCGGCAGGAAGCGTGATTTCACTTCGGCCGACATGGCGCTGGCGCGCACCGGGCGCAGATAGGCATTGGCCCAGATCGCCTGGCCTTCGTCGGACAGCACAAAGTCAAGCACCTTGCGTCCGTTGTCGGCCTGCGGCCCCTTGGCCACCAGGCTCATGACATACGGCACCACCAGGGTTCCCTCGACCGGGATCACGAACTGCACGTTCGCCTTGTCCTTGTACTTGGCGCGGTAGGCGTTGAAGTCGTAGTCCAGCAGGATCGCGATCTCGCCGGAGAGCACGCGCGCATAAGAGGTCTGCTTGGGCACGATCGGTTCGTTTTTCTGCAGCGCCTTGAAGTAGTCGATGCCGGGGCCGAAATTGTCCAGCGTGCCGCCGCGCGCCTGGTTCACCGCCACCGCGCCGACATAACCGACGAAGGCCGAGGCCGGGTCCAGGTAACCGATCAGACCTTTGTACTCGGGCTTGAGCAGGTCGGCCCAGGACTTGGGCACCGGCTTGCCCTTGAGCGCGTCGACATTGACCATGAAGCCCAACGTGCCTGAGTGAATGGTGAACCAGTGGCCTTGCGGGTCTTTCAGTCCGTCGGGAATGTCGTTCCAGGCGGCCGGCTTGTAGGCCGCAACGACGCCGTCTTTTTGCGCCTGAATGGCAAACGTGACGCCCAGGTAGGTCACGTCGGCGACCGGGCTGGCCTTCTCGGCCACCAGTTGCGCCAGCGACTGGCCGGAGTTCTTGTTGTCGGGTGGCACCGTGACGCCGGTCCTGGCCTTGATGGCGCGCAACTGGCTGCCCCAGTCGGCCCACTCCGGCGGGCAGTTGTAGCAAATGGCGGTTTGCGCCATCGCGGCAACACTGCCGGCCAGGCCCAGCGCCAGCAGGGCGCCGCGGGCAAATTTTTTCGACATGATCTTCACGGCTGATTCCTTATGAGTGATTGCGGGAAGTTCGCTGAACTGCGGCTTCTTCATTTCGATTAAAAGACATTCGTGTGACGAGCAGATGACAGAACCCGCCAACAGAAACACCCTCCGTGGGGATGCAAGCCGCCTTGCGTCCGCGTAAACTTCGCCCGGTAATTCGAAATCTGCATTTCGTCGCGTCCCGATGGCGACTCCGGCCCCGAAGGCGTACCTTCGCAGCCTCTGCGAAAGCACTTGAAACGTACCATCATGCCCATTCATCCCGCCCCTGCTCCCGAGCTGGCTGCCAGCCCTCTTCCCGGCCGTCGTCGTTGGGTCAAACTCACGCTGGCGGGCCTTTGCGTCGCCATCGCGATCGGCTCGCTGGTGGCCTGGCGGGTCAGTTCGGCCAAGAAGGAAGAGAAGAAACCGAACGCCCCGATCACCCTGGAATTCGCGCCCGCCGACCTGACCCAGGTGGAGTTGCGCAGCCTGTCCCGGACGCTGCCGTTTTCCGGCTCGCTGTCGCCGGTCATTCAATCGACGGTGAAGTCCAAGGTGTCGGGCGAAGTGCGACGGGTGCTGGCGCGCGAGGGCGAACGCGTCAACCAGGGACAGGTGCTGGCGCAGATCGACACCGCCGATTTGCAGGCCCGGCTGGATGCCCAGGTGGCGGCGCTGGAAGAAGCCAAGGCGCGCTGGTCGATGGCCGACAAGAACCGCGAATCCAACCTGAAGCTGCTGCAGCAGAACTTCATTTCGCAAAATGCCTTCGACACCGCCAACAGCACGTTCGAGGCCAGTGCGGCCTCGGTGCGCTCGGCCGAGGCGCAGGTGCGTCTGGCGCGCTATGCCATGCAGGACGCCGTGGTGCGCGCGCCGGTCAGCGGCATCCTGGCCAGGAAGATGGTCAACAGCGGCGAGAAGGTGGGGCCTGACAGCCCCATGTTCAGCGTGGTCGATCTCAGCAAAATGGAAATCGAGGCGCCGGCGCCGACCTCGGAGATTCCAGCCATCCAGGTCGGGCAAATTGCGTCATTCCAGGTCGATGGTTTCGGCGAGCGTGTTTTTGAAGGCCGCGTGGAACGCATCAATCCGATGACCGAGGCGGGATCGCGTTCCGTCACCCTGTACCTGTCGGTCGCCAACCGTGACGGCGTGCTCAAGGGCGGCATGTTCGTCAAGGGTTTGCTGGTGCTGGCCAGGACCCCGGCAACCCCCGTGGTGCCGATCACCGCGCTGCGCGAGGACGCCGGCCAGAGCTATGTCTTCACGCTCGAAGGCGGCAGAATAGTCAGACACAACGTCACGCTGGGTCTGCGTGAAGAGTCGGCCGGGCTGGTGCAAGTCAAGAGCGGACTGGCAGCCGGCGTGCAGGTGGTCAGCGCGCGCATGGTGGGGCTCAAAGCCGGCGCCAGTGCGCTGCTGAAGGCGCCGCAAACCGCCCCCGCAGTGCCACCCAGCGCCGCCAAAGCCGGCTAGGAGATCGGATCATGTGGATCACCAAGACCAGCATCAAGCAGCCGGTTTTCGCCACCATGGTGATGGTGGCGCTGCTGGTGCTGGGCATCTTTTCGTACAACCGGCTGCCGGTCGAACAGATGCCCAACGTCAGCAACCCCTATGTCTTCGTCTCGATCGCCTACCCCGGCGCCTCGCCGGAGCAGGTTGAAAACGACCTCATCAAGCCGATCGAAAATGTGCTCAACACCGTCAACGGTGTCAAGAAGATTTACGCCACCACGCGCGAGGGCGTGGGCTTTTTGCAAGCGGAATTCCGCTTGAGCACCGACATGGCGGCCGCGACCCAGGAAGTGCGCGACAAGGTGGCGCAGATCCGTCCCGGTTTCCCGCGCGAGGCAAAAGACCCGCTGGTCAGCCGCGCCGACTGGCAGGACCAGCAACCGGTGGTCAACCTGGCGGTGATCTCGGACCAGCACAACCCGCGCGAACTCTCCACCCTGACCGACCAGATCATCGTCAAGCGCCTGCAGAATGCGCCCGGCGTCGGCGCCGTCAACGTCAGCGGCAGCGTGGTGCGCCAGGTGCTGATCTACCTGAAGCCGGCGCAGATGCAGTCCCTCGGGGTCGGCGTCGACCAGGTGATTGCGGCGATCCAGGCCAGCAACCAGGACTTTCCCTCCGGCACCATCAGCAGCGGCGCCACCGAGCAACTGGTGCGGGTGGAAGGCAAGCTCAAGGAGCCCAAGGACTTCGAGAAAATCATCGTCACCCGCCAGGGCGGCGCGCCGGTCTATTTGCAGCAGGTGGCGCAAGTGGTCGATGGCGAACAGGAAGAAACCTCGATCGCCCGCATCAACGGTCAGCGCTCCATCGGCGTCGCTGTCTTCAAGGTGCAGGACGCCAATATCGTGGAGACCGGCGAAGGCGTGCGCCAGGCGGTTGAAGACCTGCGCAAGCTGCTGCCGCCGGGGGTCCAGATCAAGACCATCTATGCCACCTCGGACGGCATCAAGAGCTCGCTCGACAACGTCAAGGCGACGATTCTGGAAGGGGCCTTGCTGACGGTGCTGATCGTCTTCATGTTCCTGCATTCGTGGCGCAGCACCATCATCACCGGGCTGACCTTGCCGATCGCGGTGCTGGCCACCTTCATCGCCTTGTACGCGTTCGGCTTCACGCTGAATTTTCTGACCCTGATGGCCTTGAGCCTGTGCATCGGGCTGCTGATCGACGACGCCATCGTGGTGCGCGAAAACATCGTGCGCCATCTGGGCATGGGCAAGAGCCACTTCCGGGCCGCCAACGAGGGCACCGAGGAAATCGGCCTGGCGGTGATGGCCACCACCTTTGCCATCATCGCGGTGTTTGTGCCGATCGCCTTCATGAGCGGCATCATCGGGCGCTACTTCCTGCAGTTCGGCATTACCGTGGCGGTGGCGGTGCTGGTTTCCCTGTTCGTCAGCTTCACACTGGACCCGATGCTGTCCTCGATCTGGCTGGACCCGGCCGGCGACCGCTTCAAGCGCGCGCCCTGGCTGGGACGGCTGATGAACCGGGTCGAACAAGGGGTGCAGAAGGCGCACCGAATTTATGGCGCCCTGCTGAACTGGGCGCTGTTGCACCGGATCAAGGTGCTGCTGATCGCAACGGCCCTGTTCCTTGCCAGTTTCGCCATCGTGCCGCTGGTGGGCACCGAATTCGTGCCGGAGAACGACGAGGGCTTCATCTCCCTGCGGCTCAACACACCGATCGGCTCCAGCCTGGAATACACCGACGCCAAGGCGCATCAGGCGGAGGACGCCTTGAAGACCTTCCCCGAAATCGTGATCGCCGAAACCAATGTCGGCACCGACGACGGCAAGAACTACGCGCGCATCAACCTGAAACTCTCCGAGCAGAAGATCACGCACCGGCGCTCGCAGAAGGAACTGGAAAAAGCGATTCGCGCCAAGCTCGCCAGCATCGCCGGCGTCGAACTCTCGGTCGGCTGGAACAAGCCGATCTTCATCTCGATCCTCGGGCCCGATGCGCAGAAACTCACCGAGTTGTCGCAGGGCGTGATGAAGGAAGTGGCCAAGATCAAAGGCATCACCGACCTGGAAAGCAGCGAGCGCGGCGCCAACCCGACGCTGGCGATTCGCGTCAACAACGAACTGGCCAGCGACCTGGGCCTGAGCACGGCGCAGATCGGCCAGGCGCTGCGCCCGCTGATCGCCGGCGACACCATTTCGCACTGGCAAGCGGCCGACGGCCAGAACTACGACGTCAACGTGCGCTTGCCCAAATCCGGCCGGCGCATCGCCGGCGACCTGGGCGACCTGTACCTGACCAGCAGCCGCACTCATGCCGACGGCACGCCGCAGATGGTGCTGCTGCGCCAGGTGGCCGAGTTCGTCCCGACCTTCAGCGCGCAGCAGGTCAAGCGCATGGACCTGCAACGCCGCGTCTCGCTCTATGCCGGCGTCGAGGGCCGCCCTTCCGGCGACGCCGGCAGCGAGGTCGAGGCGCTGCTGAAAAAGATGGAGCCCGAGCTGCCGCCCGGCTACCGTTTCAACGTCGGCGGGCAAACGCAGGACATGAACGAGTCGTTCAGCGCCATGCTGGCGGCGCTGGGCATGGCCGTCATCTTCATCTACCTGATCCTGGCCTCGCAGTTCGGCAGCTTTGTGCAGCCGCTGGCGATCATGGCATCCTTGCCGCTGGCCTTGATCGGCGTCTTTCTGGCGTTGCTGATCACCGGAACCACGCTCAATCTATTCTCCATGATCGGCTTCATCATGCTGATGGGGCTGGTGACCAAGAACGCCATCCTGCTGGTCGACTTCACGAACCAGGGCGTGCGCGAGGGCAAGTCGCGCAACCAGGCGATCTTCGATGCCGGCCAGGTGCGCCTGCGCCCGATCCTGATGACCACCCTGGCGATGGTCTTCGGCATGCTGCCGATGTCGCTGGGCCTGGGCGACGGCGGCCAGACGCAAGCGCCGATGGGCCGCGCCATCATCGGCGGCGTCATCACCTCCACCCTGCTGACCCTGGTGGTGGTGCCGGTGCTCTACACCTATCTGGACGCCTGGGGCGCCAAGGCCAAGGCCTGGTTCACCCGCAACGCACAGACCCCCAGCGACGCCGCGCCGCAGCCGCACGCCGGCGGCGGCAGCGGCGCCGACCCGGTGCTGTCGGACAAGCATTCCGACTATTGATGTTTGCGGAATTCACCAGTTGTCATTGCGGACTTGATCCGCAATCCATGCGAGTTGTCATTGCGGACCTGATCCGCAATCCATGGATCCCGGGTCAAGCCCGGGATGACAGCTACCGGGCTGGGATGACAACTGTTGGCCCGGGATGACAACTACCGGGCCACGACGACAACTGGCGGGTCTGCATGACAACTGCCGGGCCGGTCCCGGACTTTGGCGGCTGCGGTCTGTTTTTCAGAAGGTCCAGGTGGCCGCGACGTAGGCTTGGCTGCGTGCCGGCAACTGCATCAAGATGGCGTTGGCCGGACCGCCGTAGCCGCGCCAGCCGCCTTGCAGCTGGACGCGGTCGCCTTTCCAGAGCAGCGCCGCCGTGACGATGCGGCCGCCGTCGGCCGGCTGGTACAGCAGGTCCAGCGAGGGCTGCCAGCCCTCGTGCTCCCAGCTCAGGCGCAGGTACAGGTTGCTGCGGCGCAGGCTGCTCGAAGCGTTGAAGGCATCGGCCTGCCAGGCCAGGTTGCCGGCCGCCGCGCTGGCCGGTGCGCCCAGCGCCGGCAAGCCGGCCAGCAAGGCATTGCGGCTTTGCCAGCGCTCCCACTCGCCATCGGACAAAGCCGTGCCGTCCCACCAGGCTTCCGCCAGCACACTGAGCTGGCTCTCGTTGGTCCAGGTGCCGCCGATCAAGGCCTGCCCGGTGTGCTGCACGCTGGCCGCCTGCCACGGGTTGCCGCGCAGCAGGCCGCTGGCCAGCGGATCCATGGCCAGGCTGTCGGCGCGCTCCAGGTAGCGCAGCGAGCCGTGCAACTCCAGCGCATCGCTGGCGACCCAGGCCGCAGCGGCGCCCAGGCTGGCACCGGTATGCGCGCCGACGCGGGCGAAGCCGTGCCAGTCCAGGCTGCCATCGCGCCGGTAGACGCGCGCCGCCAGCGCCGGCTCCTTGGCGCCCAGCGTATCGCTGGAGGCCGTCGGATTGACCCAGACCCAGGACCAGGCGGTGGCAGCGTTGAAGTGCTCCGCCATCAACACCGGGCGGCCCTCGGTCAAGGTGTTGACCAAGCTGCGGCGCTCTTCCTGCTGCACCACGTCGTTGGGGCGAAAAGCGTAGCCCACGTCCCAGGCCACGATCTTCTTGCCGGCGCTGAACTGCCAACTGCCGCCATCGTGGGTCGCCACCAGTTCGTTGAACCAGGCGCGGCTTTGCGTCGGCAAGCCCTGTGGCATTTGCTGCTGTAGCGTGGCGCTGGCGTTCCAGCCACGGCCGCTGCTGCGCAGTTCGGTCTCCAGCGTGGCGCCGTTGCCTGGCGTGCTGGAGGTGCCGGGGGCCAGCTCATTGGCCACTGCCAGCGGCCCCATCGTGTTGGCCTGGCGCTGGTCCCATTGCAGCCGGACCTGGCCGCTGATTTGCGGACCGGCGCCGGAAGTCTGCGCGCCGCAGGAGCAGGCAGAGGCCAGCGCCAGCGCGCCCAAGGTGATGCGGTGCATGGCTTACTCCAGGGGCGGGTTGCGCACCAGGAACATCGGGTTCAGCCACTGCGGCGGCACCTGGCGTTCCTTGCGGCTCAAGTAGCGCACATGGGTGGTCTTGTGGTTGCTGACCTGATCGGCCAACACCATCTCGGTCACCATGGTCGGCGCGCCGGGCTTGTCCATGACAAAGCGCGCCTGCTTGGCCAGCTTGTCCGACAGCACGTACAAATCGGCGCGCACCGGCTCATGCCGCGTCTTGCCTATCCACAGCTCGATGCGCTGGTAGGTCACGCCCTTGCGCCGCGCGTTCAGGCTCAGGTGCAGGCAGGTCTGCTTGGCCGCCGCGGCGCCCTCCTCGCACGCTTCCTCGCCCGCAAGCTTGCCGTTGTAGTCCTCGGCCCAGCTCATGGTGGCGACGTCGCCGGTGGAGGCATCGCCCAGCAGCTTTTGCATCGGCGTGATGCGCAGCGGGCGCTGGCTGCTGGGCATCAGGAGCCAGAAGTCGTCGCCCAGCATCAGCACTTTCTGGCCTTTCTCGGCCGGGCTTTGCATCAGCACCAGCGACTGGCGCCCGGTCTGCGCAAACACGGTGTAGCGGCGCTCCTTGTCGGGCGAGCCGTCGGCATTGAGCACATTGATCTGCGTCTCCACCTGCAGGTTGTCGGCGCTCATGCGGAACTTGTCGGTGGCTTTCAGCAAGGCCGTGACGTCCTGCGCCTGGGCCGCCAGTGCGGCCAGCGTGAAGGCGGCCGCGATGAAGTATTGAATTGGTTTCATGGAAGTCTCTTGTAGACAAAATTGAAGTTGGCTGTCATCGCAAGCTCACTTGACTGTCATCCCTGGCTTGCTTGACTGTCATCCCGGGCTTGACCCGGGATCCATGGATTGCGGGTCAAGCCCGCAATGACAGAATTGGCGGCATTGACAGAGCTAGTCGCAATGACAGAAGTGGCGGCAATGACAGACGTGGCGGCAATGACCATCCTTATCCTCAAGGTTTCAGGTATGGGCCAGGGCATCCACCACTGGCATGTTGACGGTCTTGCGGGCCACCCAGACCGAGGCCAGCACGGTCAGGGTGACCATGGTCAGCATCGTCACCAGGTAGACGGTCAGGTCGAAGGTGATGATCAGCGGATAGCCTTTCGACTGGCCTGGCGGCGGCGGCATCTCGACCGGCACCACCAGCAAGAACACGGTGACCGCGATCGCCACCAGGGCGCCCGCCATGGCACCGACACCGCCCAGCACCATGCCCTCCAGGCCCAGCGTGCGCAGCAACTGGCGCGGCAAGGTGCCCATGGCGCGCAAGGTGCCGATTTCACGGGTGCGCTCGATGATCGCCATGGCCATCGCATTGGTCACCACAAACACCACGATCAAGCCGATGATGAGTCCCAGCGCGCCGAAGATGCGGTTGTACAGGTCGCGCACCGACTTGTAGAAGAAAGCCTGGTCCAGCCAGGTCTGCACCGTCAGCGCCGGATTGGCCGCGGCAAAGCGCTGCCGGGCCGCGTCGGTCAGGTCCATCCGGCTCAGGAAGACACCCAGAGTGGAGACTTTTTGCGTGTTGAGCAACTTCTGCGCGGTCGCAATGTCGGTGTAGACGAGGCGCCGGTCCATGTCCGGCACGCCGGTGGAAAAGACGCCCTTGACCCGCACGTCCATGGCGTTCAGGGCGCCCTCGGTGGTGCTGGCCAACAGCGTCAGGCTGCTGCCCGGCTTGGCTTTGAGGCTCTTGGCCAGGCCTTCGCCCAGCATGACCTCGGCCTCTTTGGAGCCGCTGGCCAACACGTCGCCGGCGGTGACGGTCAGAAACGGTCCCTTCACGGCAAACTCGCTGTCCGGGTCGATGCCGGCGGCCAGCATCACGGTGGACTTCTCGCCGTTGCTGATCAAGCCGCTGAACTCCACGCGCGGCAACACCTGGCGCACTTGGGGGTCGGCCAGCAGACGGCTGCGCAGCTCGCCGGCATTGTCCAGCCCATGCTGCAAGGGGATGTCCTCGTCCTTGTTGAACTGGTCCGGCTTGCCGATGATCAGATGCCCGGTGCTGCGCGCCGCCATCTCGGACAAGCCCCGGTAGGTGGACAAGGCAAACCCTGCCGCCACCAGAATGGCCGCCGTGCCCAAGGCCGCAATCGACACCGTGACCAGCGAACGGCGCCGGTTGCGCAAGGTGTTCTGCACCGCAAATTTCAACCACTTCGTCGAGATCATTGCAGCCTCCCGTCGAGCAGCGCCAGCACCCGGTCGCAACGGCCGGTCAGGCGGCTGTCGTGGGTGGCAATAACAAAAGCGGCGCCCTCGGCATGGCCCAGTTCGCGCATCAGGTCCAGCACCTGGTCGGCGGTGTGCGAATCCAGGCTGGCGGTCGGCTCATCGGCAATCACCAGCCGCGGGCGCTTGACCAGCGCACGGGCAATGGCGACGCGCTGGCGCTGGCCGCCCGACAAGGCATCGGGCCGGTGCTGCGCGTGCTCTTGCAGGCCTACCGCCTTGAGTTGCGCCGCCACCCGGTCGCGCCGCTCGGCCATCGGCACACCGGCGATGAACAGCGGGTAGTCGACGTTGTCAAACACCGTCATGACCGGCACCAGATTGAAGTTCTGGAACACAAAGCCCAGCGCGTCGCGGCGCAGCAAGGTGCGCTGCACTTCGTCCAGGCCGTTGACCTTTTGACCGCCCAGCACGATGTCGCCCGAGTCGGGCGTATCGATCAGGCCGCACAGGTTCAGGATGGTGCTCTTGCCGCTGCCCGAGGGGCCGGTCAGCGCCAGCAGCTCGCCGCGCTGCACGCTCAGGTCCACGCCGCGCAGTGCCGGTATCACGTGCTGGCCCAGATGGTAGGTCTTGTGCACCGCGTGCAGTTCAACAACGCTGGCGCTCATGATGCCAGCGCCTTGAGTTGGGCACGGGCCGCTTCCGCCTGCGGCGCACCGGTCTGGATCACCTGATTGAGGTATTTGTGCGCGTCGTCCAGGCGCTTTTCCTTGGTGGCCAGCGCGGCACCGGCCAGCCAGACGTTGCCCCGGAACTCCAGCGGGCTGCTGGCCAGCAAGGGGCTCGACAAGACCTCGTTCAAGAGCTTGGCGCCGCGCGCGCCGCGGTTCATGAAACCGGGCACCGCCAGAAAAGTATTGGCCGCCACAAAACGCACTTCCAGTACCGCCGGGGTGCTGTGCTGCAAGGGGGCGTTGTGCGCGGCGGTCAACAGCGCCAGCGCCTTGTCCAGCAGCGCCATGCCGTCTTCGGCGTAGCTCATCTTCTTCCAGGGCAGCCAGGTGGTGGTGGCCAGCATCGCCGTGCTGGCGCCGGCGTAAGCCATCAGCACCGGATTGGCGGGCTCGCTCCTGAGCAAGGCGTTGAAGCTATCGGCGGATTTTTCGATCGCCGTGTCGCCGCCCTTGGCGGCTTGCAGAAACTGCTCGAAAGCCGGCTGGAACTGCGCCTCCGGCAGCGCCTGCGCCGAGACCGACAGCAGCACGGCCGCGCCGACCGCCAGCAGGCGAAGCGAAAATTTGGGTGTCAATTTGAATGTCATGGGTAAGTCCTCTTGATGAGAAATGATGCGAACGGGCTGAAGCGTATTCAGCCCGTGCTACCCATGCACCCGGATTGCGACGAAGCGCCTTGCGCAGGCGCGAAACGTCTAGAAAGTGGCGTGAGACAAAACGACCTCAGTCACGGCGATCATGCCCGCCATGGCCGCCGCGCTCGCCGTCACGGCCTTGATACTCATGGCGCTCCTGCCGCTGCCAGCCGCGGCGGTAGCCGGGGTAGCGCCAGTCGGCCTGAAGGTAGACGGGCGGTGCCACATACATAGTCGCCGGGCGCGCATAGACCACCGGACGCGGCGCCACATACACCGGGCGCGACTCGTACACCGTTTCGTAGACCGGCTGGTAGCTGGGTTGCACCACCATCATGGGCGGCGCGCTGCTGACCCCCAGTTGCACACCGGGCGAGGACAGGCCCAGCGACCAGAACACGTTTTGCGCCTGTGCCGTACCCGCCATGCCCAACGTCGCCAGGGCCACGCCGGCCGCCACCACCAAGCCAGATGTCAAACGCTTGATCTTCATGAGAGTTCTCCTTCTAAGAAACACACGGGGCAGAGGTTTGCCCGTGTGTGTCTAACGCGGCCGGGGCGCCTCAGGATGGCGTCGTTTGTGTGAAATAGATTGCCAGACGTAACAGAGGCGGCTTCTCCGGGGCCGCTTCAGGCCAGTCGAAAAGCGCTACTTCAGCGTATATCGGCGTCTAAAATCGCCCAATGAGCTCCCCTACCCCCGCAACACCCAAGCCAGCCGCAGCGGCTGCCAGCGAAACCGTCAAACCCAGCAACTTCCTGCGCCAGATCATCGAGCACGACCTGGCCAAGGGCACCTACGCCACGCGCCACTGGGGCGGTAGCCCGGGCGACGCGGCGCACCATGCCCAGGGTGGCCTCGACCCGGCCAAGATCCGCACCCGCTTTCCGCCCGAGCCCAACGGCTACCTGCACGTGGGCCATGCCAAGAGCATCTGCCTGAACTTCGGCCTGGCACGCGACTATGGCGGCGTCTGCCACCTGCGCTTTGACGACACCAACCCCGAGAAGGAAGATGTTGAATACGTCAACTCCATCCTCGACGCCGTGCGCTGGCTGGGCTTCGAGTGGAACGGCGCAGCGGATGCCGCGCCCTACCAGGCCAGCGACTACTTCGACTTCATGTACCGCGCGGCGGAATGCTTGATCGAGGCCGGCCACGCTTACGTGGACGAGCAAAGCGCGGAAGCCATGCGCGACAACCGCGGCGACTTCGGCAAGCCCGGCGTCGACAGCCCGTTCAGGGGCCGCACGCCCATCGAGAACCTGGCGCGATTCAGGGAAATGCGCGATGGCCAACACGAAGACGGCGCCATGGTGCTGCGCGCCAGGATCGACATGGCCAGCCCCAACATCAATATGCGCGACCCGGCCATCTACCGCATCCGCCGCGCCACGCACCACAACACCGGCGACAAATGGTGCATCTACCCCATGTACACCTACGCGCACCCGATCGAGGACGCGCTGGAGCAGATCACGCACAGCATCTGCACACTGGAGTTTGAAGACCAGCGCCCGTTCTACGACTGGCTGCTGGACCGCTTGTGCGAAGGCGGCCTGCTGGCGCAGCCGCATCCGCATCAGTACGAATTTGCGCGCCTCAATCTCACCTATGTCATCACCAGCAAACGCAAGCTCGCGGCCCTGGTTTACGACAAGCGCGTGAGCGGCTGGGACGACCCGCGCATGCCCACCATCGTGGGCCTGCGTCGGCGCGGCTACACGCCCGAAGCGATTCAACTGTTTGCCGAGCGCATTGGCGTGACCAAGAGCGACAGTTGGATCGACTACAGCACTTTGGAAGGCTGCCTGCGCGAAACGCTGGACGTGTCGGCGCCGCGCGCCATGGCCGTGCTGGACCCGCTGAAGCTGGTGCTGAGCAACTGGGACGAGGTGATGGGCGCCGGTACGCTGGATGATTGCAGCGCCCCGCTGCACCCGCACCACCCGGAACTGGGCCAGCGGCAATTCAAGATCGGCAAAGAGGTGTGGATTGACCGCACCGATTTCGAGGAAGTGCCGCCCAAAGGGTTCTTTAGACTCTATCCCGGCAACAAGGTGCGCCTGAAATACGGCCATGTGATCGAGTGCACCGGCTACAGCAAAGAACCCGAAGGCAAGATCCGCGAGGTGCACGCGGTGCTGGTACCCGACACCAAGAGCGGCACGCCCGGCGCCAACGCCGTCAAGGTCAAAGGCGTGATCACCTGGGTCGCGGTGGCCGACGGCATCCCGGCCGAAGTGCGCCTCTACGACCGCCTGTTCACCGACGAACAACCCGATGCCGGCGGCAAGGACTTCATCGAAAGCCTGAACCCCAACAGCCTGAAAGTGGTGCGCGCCATCGTGGAGCCGTCACTGGCCAGCGCGAAGACTGACGACAAGTTCCAGTTTGAACGCCACGGCTACTTTGTGGCGGACCGAGTGGATCATGCGGCGGGCAAGCCGGTGTTTAATCTGGCGGTGGGGTTGAGGGATGGGTGGGGGAAGTAATGCACAGCACGCGCTTTGATTTGCCGGTGGTACTGACAGAACATGCCAGACTGCGCATGGCAGAGCGCGACATGAATGCCGCTTTGGTGCTGGAAATCATTGATACCGGCAACCTCAAAGATGCAGGCAACGCCCACTATTGGCTATACAAATATCTGCCCGCCCGCACAGACAACTTGCTTTGTGTCGCCGCTGTGATTGAAAATGCGGTAGTGGTCAAAACCATCATGCACCACTGGGAACCCTTGCCATGAAAAGTATCTACTTCGAAAACGACGACATTCTGCAAATCCGCGTATCGGACAAGCCCATCGTGCGCGAAGTATCGCAAGACTGGCATACCAACGTCAGCTACGCCGAAGACGGCACGATTGTCGAAATCGTGCTACTTGATGCCAAGAAGGAAGGCCTGCTGCCACTTGAGTTCAGGAAAGCAGCTTGACCTCTGGCCTGGCAATTGTGTCGGGAAGCAACAACGTCTTTCGCGACTTGGGGTTTCCGAAAGCCGAAGCACAAAACTTGTTGCTGCGCGGTGATCTGGTCATACACATCCGCAAAGTGATAGACAAGCTCGGCATCACGCAAGCCGAAGCCGCCAAGCGCGCGGGCATCACGCAACCGCGCATGAACGATCTGATCAAAAACCGTACGCACAAATTCACGCTGGATGCACTGGTGAACGTCGCCGCGCAGTTGGGCTACACCGTGAAGTTGTCTTTGAAGAAAGCTGCCTGATGCATCGCATCACTGCCTCGGTCCTGCCCGACGCCAATGGCTGATCGCTTGCCAGCTCTGGAAATGCATCTGGCACACTCAAGCCAATTGCCCACGGTACTGCACGTCGCACTTATGCGGAGGAACCAGAAAAATGGCTCAGTCTAAAACAACTCGCTCTGTGAAGAGCACCGCCTTAACCCGCCCGGCGACGGCGCAAGGCAAAATTGCTCAAGCATTGAAACACGCATCCAGCCAAGCCAAGAAGCACCTCGCAGCGCAGGGTCTGAAGTTGCCTACCCAAAATTGGGCCGGCTCAGCCGTGCGCAACCCCGTTTGCTGAAAGCGGTGAAAGCGATTGTCGAACCCTCACTGGCCAGCGCAACGGCGGATGACAAGTTCCAGTTCGAGCGGCATGGCTACTTTGTGGCGGACCGGGTGGATCATGCAGCGGGCAAGCCGGTGTTTAATCTGGCGGTGGGGTCGAGGGATGGGGGAAAGTAATGAAACCGCCGAAAGGGAAGAAGGCTCCACATGAAAAATCTAGTATCACCACATGTCTTACTCATAGGAAATCCGTATACAACAATAAATAACCTCAAGGGAATACTTGACGATATTGCATTAGAAAACATTAAGAAAGCGGTAATTCTGGAGATTCAACTGCTATTTCAACTTGGCATGGATCATTATTCGTTTGCAAAGAATATTGATCAAAAATACTGGCGACAAAAAGTATCACGCCTTTATTATGCTGCTTACAACATACGGCGAGCAATTCAACTTCAAGACAGTGGTAAGTATTCAACTGATGTAAGTGATCACAAAGATATAGATAACCTGCCACCCAGCCTGAATCAACGAACAATTCACGGCTCGATGCTTAGACAATTGCGAGATGATAGAAATTTGGCGGACTACAGTCACCTCGGACAAGAAGGAGATCTGTTCGCAACCACAAAAGAACTAGAGCAAAAGGTTGATGAGTTCTTGATCGATTGTAGAAATTATCTTAAAAAGGCTGGGATTATTTTATGATTACGAAAACCATCGAACAATCCGCAGGAGGAGTTGCTGAAAAAGTGGCGGCTCAACTTGGTGGTATAAGCCTCGACTGGAGTATAAAACGTCGTCCAGATGGTGAATACATTGTTTTTGAGTCAGCCTCACCCAGTGCAAAAATTATTGCCGCATGCGACATTGTCAATGAAAATCTTGAAGATACTTCTGATTTCAAAGATAGACTGATAGTTGGAAAGAGAAAGGTAAAGCCGGCCTCTAGGCTTTCACTTCCTGAAACGAAGCTATTTCGACGAGAAATATCGGAAAGCCTAACTGTCGACAAAAATACCTTTGGACCGGAATTCTTGGAACGCTACACTCCATCGGTTTCAAATTTCGAGGAGATAGTAGTAAGTAATGCCAATTGCATTGTTTTTGGTCGACGTGGCGCCGGCAAAAGTAGCCTTTTGGGATATGCGATGCATCAACTAAGGCGTATTGATGGTCAGTATGCATGGATTGCAATGCAGACATACAACGGGCGTAAGGATTTCCACTCAATCCCGTCAATATTGGTTGAAATAATTCAACAACTCAAATCCAGTGGAGCCAACGGAAGCGACGCAGACGAAATATCTATGAAATTTGGTGAAATTGCCGAATCCGAGTCTTCAAACAACAGGACTCAAGCAAGAACGCTAAAACTAATACCAAAATTGAGGGCATTGATTGCAACTATTGCTTCGCCCAAGCGGGCATTTACTATTTTTATTGACGATTTGCACCTACTCGACAGAACGCTTCAGCCTCAACTACTCAGCGCTCTATACGCATGCACGAGAGGTAATTCATCCTACATTAAAGCGTCTGGAATTGAACAACTTTGCAACCTATGGAATGCCGCTGAACAAACCGGTCTTCAAGCACCACATGATGCGCAGATACTTCGGCTTGATTACAACTTGACGATGCCTCATAAATCCCTTGAACATATTGAGGGGATTTTAGATGCGCACGCTAAGTATTGTGGACTGCCGGGCATAAGATATTTAATTGAAGATGCCGCTATGGCTCGATTAGTTCTTGTTGCTGCTGCCGTACCCAGGGATGCACTAAGTTTATTTTCTCAAGCAATAGCAAAGGCTTTAGTTAAATCACAAAGAATGGTGACTGTAACTGCAGTAAATACTGCAGCATCAGAAGCTGCGCAAATAAAATTACAAGATATTCAGAGTGATATTCCGTCAGGTGACGATTCCATTTCAGAACTCCTAGATCGCGTGAAGGATTTTTGTATTGCAAGAAAGAAAACTAACGCTTTTCTATTCAAAATTGATCATAATACCAGTGACTGGGGTGCGATGCAAAAGCTTGTTGCTCTTCGTTTAGTGCATACCCTCCACGAGGGTATTACACCATCGAGTGCTGGAGTTGTTTACCAGGCTTTGATGCTCGACTTCGGATTCTACGTTGGTATTCGAGCCGCTCGAAGCGTTAAAATATTCCCAGCAGATTTATCACAGTTGCTCGCTAAGGATTTACGGCGCCTTCCAGTTTTCGTATCCGATTGAATTCACATAGGGGAAATTGGGGGAAATCGGGGACAGATTCCGATTATTCGATGATGTCACCATGAATATTGCATACGACAAAGCAACCGACTCGCTCTATATCCACTTGGGCGACTGCGCATCGGTGGCCTCAGACGAGGTGACCGATGGTGTGGTGCTTGATTTCGATGCCAGCGGCACATTGGTCGGCCTTGATGTGCAACAGGCCGGTCAACGGGTAGACGTCAATAATTTGGCCGTGCAATCCAACTACGCTGAGCAGGACGACATCTTGCACCTCCGTATGTCGGACAAGCCCATCACGCGCGAAGTGTCGCGGGACTGGAACACCCATATCGGCTATGCAGCGGACGGCACGATTGTCGAAATCGTTTTGCTTGACGCCAAAAGAATGCATCGCAGCCGCATGGTTTCAGGAAGCCACCACGCGTAACCAAGAACAAGAACAGTTGACCCCACCATGCCTCTCTCCTGGAACGAAATCAAATCCCGCGCGCTGACCTTCAGCCGCACCTGGGCAGACGCCGCCAATGAAGACAGCCAGGGCAAGCCGTTCTGGATTGACTTCTTTGAAATCTTTGGCATCACCGACAAGCGCGTGGCCACCTTCGAGCACGCCGTCAAAAAATTGTTGGGTGAGAAAGCCCGAGTAGACGGTTTTGTCGATCTGTTCTGGCCCGGCATGCTGCTGGTGGAGCAAAAATCGCGCGGCAAAAATCTGGATGCGGCGCTGACGCAGGCGCTGTCGTACTTCCCCGGCATTGCCGAGCGCGACTTGCCGCAACTCGTCATCGTGTGCGACTTCGCTCATTTCCGGGTCCATCGCCTCACCACCAATGAGACCTTTGAATTTGCGCTCAAGGACCTGCACAAAAACATCAAGCTCTTTGGTTTCATCGCGGGCTACAAGGCGCTGGAGATCAAGCCGCAAGACCCGGTCAACATCAAGGCCGCCGAGCGCATGGGGCGGCTGCACGATGCGCTAAAAGCCAGCGGCTACACCGGGCACCCGCTGGAAGTGCTGCTGGTGCGTCTGCTGTTTTGTCTGTTTGCCGATGACACCGGCATCTTTCAACCCGCGCAATCGTTTCGTACTTTTATCGAGGAGCGCACGTCAACTGATGGCTCCGACCTGGGCTCACGGCTGGCGCAGTTGTTTCAGGTGCTCAACACCGAGGACGGCACCGGGGGCGCTGGCCCGAGCAAACGCAGCCAGGCGCTGGACGAGCAGGTCGCCGCCTTCCCCTATGTGAATGGCAAGCTGTTTGAGGAACCGTTGCCCATGGCCGATTTCACCAGTGCCATGCGCGAGGCCCTGTTGGACGCTTGCGCACTTGACTGGTCGGCCATTAGCCCCGCCATTTTCGGCAGCCTGTTCCAGAGCATCATGGATGACAAGGCGCGCCGCAATCTGGGCGCGCATTACACGTCCGAAGAAAACATTCTCAAGCTGATCAAGCCGCTGTTTCTGGACGATCTGTGGGCAGAGTTCAACAAGGTCAAAGGTAACCGCAACAAGCTGTTTGAGTTTCACAAAAAACTGCGGCTTCTGACTTTTTTTGACCCAGCCTGCGGCTGCGGAAACTTCCTCGTCATCAGCTACCGCGAGCTGCGCCTGCTGGAGCTGGAAGTGTTGCGCAGCAGTATTTCCGACAGGCAAATGGGCGTCGACATTCATGGACTCATCGGCATCAATGTCGATCAGTTCTACGGCATTGAGATTGAGGAGTTTCCGGCCCAGATTGCGCAGGTGGCACTGTGGCTAATGGACCACCAGATGAACCTGCGCGTGAGCGAAGAGTTCGGCATGTACTTCGCCCGCATTCCGTTGCGCACCACGCCGCATATCGTGAACGGGAATGCGCTGCGCTTGGATTGGAATGAAGTGTTGCCAGCGGAACGGTGTAGCTTTGTGCTTGGGAATCCACCGTTTGTGGGCGCCAAGTTCATGGATGACGTGCAGCGCGAAGACACGCGTGCCGTGTTTGCTGGTATCGACAACGCCGGGCTACTGGACTTTGTCGCGGCTTGGTATGTGAAGGCAGCGCAATACATAAAGGTGCCCAGGAAGGGACTCGAACCATCCGCCCGGTGTGCCTTCGTCTCCACCAACAGCATCACGCAAGGCGAACAAGTTGGCGTACTGTGGGGTTGGTTGCTAGCGCAGGGCATGCACATCCACTTTGCGCACCGCACTTTCAGTTGGAACAACGAGGCACGAGGCAAGGCAGCCGTGCATTGCGTGATCATAGGTTTCGGGTTGGAAGACCGGCCGGGCAAGGTGATTTACGAGTACGACAACATCAAGGGCGAACCGCATGCAGTGCCAGCGGCCAACATCAATCCTTACCTGGTCGATGCGCCCGACGTGGTGCTGCCGCGCCGTTCATCACCCATTTGCAACGTGCCGGAAATCGGTATCGGAAACAAGCCGATTGATGATGGCAATTACCTGTTTACCCGTGACGAAAAACTGGCTTTCATCGCCGTCGAGCCCGCCAGCACCAAGTGGTTCCGCCGCTGGATTGGCGCCGATGAATTGATCAACGGGTATGAACGCTGGTGCCTGTGGCTAGGCGACTGCCCGCCCGGCGAACTGCGTGCCATGCCGGAAGCCATGAAGCGGGTGCAGGCGGTCAGGGTATTTCGGCTGGCCAGCAAGAGTCCACCAACACAGAAGCTAGCTGCCACACCGACGCGCTTTCATGTTCACAACATGCCAGTGAAGTCGTACCTGGTATTGCCTAGACATTCTTCGGAAAATCGTCCATTTATCCCAATCGGTTTTGTCGAGGCATCGATGATCACAGGAGACGCTTGCCTAATGACAAGCGACGCCTCGAAGTACGATTTCGGCATTCTTTCAAGCAGCATGCACAACGCATGGATGCGCTATACCTGTGGCCGCCTTGAAAGTCGGTATCGCTACTCCAAAGACATCGTCTACAACAACTTCCCCTGGCCCGACTTGTCCCAAAATTCAAAATCAAATCAGCCGGTAGCCACAGTAGATAGATCGCAAACAGCTATCGAAACTGCTGCCCAGGCGGTGCTCGACGTGCGTGCCAAGTTCCAGTCTGGCGAACAACCCACCACGCTGGCCGACCTGTACGACCCGTTGACCATGCCGCCCGAATTGCTCAGAGCGCATCAGAAGTTGGATGCCGCCGTCGACAAGGCCTATGAGCGCAGTGGCGGCAAAAAGAGCTACAGAAGTGACGCCGAGCGCGTGGCCTTTTTGTTTGAGCTGTACCAGAAGTACACCAGCCTGCTGCCCACCGATTCCGCCCGCCCCAAGCGCCGCGCAAAAGCTGCCGCATCGCAGTAAAGTATCGCCTCCCAGGAGAACCCAAATGTCACAAACGCAAGTCCTGCATCAGCAAATCGCGCAACTCCCCGCGTTGGAGCAGATCGCCCTGGTCGAAGAAATTCTGCATCGGCTCGATGCACCCGATGTCTCGGTCGATGCCCTGTGGGCTATAGAAGCTGAAAACCGCCTCACGGCTTACCGACAAGGACAAGTCCAGGCCATTCCCCTGTCTGAAGTTTTGGCCAAATACCACTTGCCATGAACCTCAGCCTGCTACCCGCTGCCCAGGTTGAATTGGATGAGGCGGTGCAATGGTACGAAGTTCAAAGCGCCGGACTGGGTGAACGATTTTTGGTCGAGGTTGTCCACGCTTTAGCTTTGATTCGGCAGTTTCCCACGGCCTGGCATCCCCTGAGTGCCAGCACCCGGCGCTGTCGACTGAAACGTTTTCCTTATGGTGTGATTTACGCCATTGAAGACAACAACATTCTGGTGATTGCAGTTGCCCATTTACATCGCAAGCCTGAGTACTGGTCTGAGCGGGTTGGATGAAGGCGAATACAGGCGCCCGACCTGCGCCAGTTGCGGCATCAAGCTCTGCGGTCAAAAACCCCATTTAAGGTATGATCAACCCCATTATGGGTATTGCAACCAAACTTGAAAGAACGTCCAGCCTCGCAGACGCACTCTTCCCCAAGGGGCGACAGCGCGTGCTGGCGGTGTTGTTTGGCAACCCGGGCCGCAGTTTTTACGCCAACCAGGTGATTGCACTGGCGCAGTCGGGCACAGGTGCTGTACAGCGTGAACTGGCGGCGTTGTCCGAGGCTGGTTTGCTCACGGTCACCAAGCAGGGCAATCAGAAGCACTATCAGGCCAATCCGAGTGCGCCTGTGTTTGCTGAACTGCGCGGGCTGGTACTCAAGACCATGGGGTTGGCCGATGTGCTGAGGGTAGCCTTGGCGCCACTCAGCGGCCAGATTGATCTGGCGTTTGTTTATGGCTCGGTCGCCAAGCAGCAGGACACGGCCCACAGCGACGTTGACGTGATGATCGTGAGCGCAAGTCTGGGTTATGCCGACGTATTCGGCGCGCTCGAAGGCGCCGCCGCCACGCTGGGTCGCAAGGTCAACCCCACGCTGTACACGCCGACTGAAATCGCCAAGCGAATCAAACTCGACAACGCGTTTGTCACGCGTGTGCTCAAGCAACCCAGGATATGGCTGCTAGGAAGCGAGGAACAACTCCATGCACCCAGAGCTTGAAAACCTGTGCGGGGCCGGCAACCGGTACATCGTGTTTCAGGTGCTACCCCACACGCTGGGTTTGGGACCGGAGGTTTGGCGGGTGCTGGACAAGTGCCACAACACGCGCAACCTGGGCGAATACGAGGGCTTGCTCGATGTGGATGAACGCTTGGTCAAAGACCTGATCGCTGCCACTCAGGCCGTAGCTCAAGCGCTGAGCAAAAGCTGACCCCACCATGCCCCTTTCCTGGCAAGTCGCGCAACTCCCCGCGTTGGAGCGGATCGCCCTGGTCGAAGAAATTCTGCACTGGCTGGAATCAGCCCAAATTGGACCGTACAGTGGTGTTGTATGAAATATGCGGGCTTGTACGGCAAAGCCGTATAATTCGCCAATGATGCTCACCATCGTCGAAACGCCGTTGTTTCAGAGCCTTTGGCCCGACTATTGGGACGAAGACGAAAGAGGTGAATTCGCGTCGTGGCTTGCGCACACGCCCGAGGCCGGTGACGTCGTTCCCGGCTCAGGCGGCGTGCGAAAAGTTCGGTGGAATCGCAAGGGAACAGGCAAACGGGGCGGCGTACGGGTTGTGTATTTCAACCGACTTGCCAACGGTGAGATTTGGTTGCTGCTGATGTACGCCAAAAGCGCACGCGACAACGTACCCGCCAATGTGTTGAAACAGATCAAGCAGGAGATTGAAAATGCCGATGACTGAAAAGCAATTGCGAGCCCGTGACGCCAAGCGGGACATAGGCGCAGAGCTGCTGGCTTCAGTGCGTCAGATGAAGGCGGGCAAAGGCCGGGTGGTTGCCCGCGTGGAAGTTCCGCCGGTAACGGCTGCGCGCATGAAGTCTGGTCTTTCGCAGGCCGAGTTTGCCGGTTTATTGGGCGTATCCGTGCGCACGCTGCAGGATTGGGAGCAAGGCCGCAGGCAACCTTCGGGCGCGGCGCGCAGCCTGATTACGATTGCTGAGCAGCAACCAAAAGTTTTGCGACAGGTATTCAAGTCTTTGGCGGCGGCGTAGCGATCCAGAGATTTCAACAAACCCATTTAGGATCGAGGCCTTCTGAATTGTCCTCACCCATGGCCGCGTCCAACCCCACCAACTGCCCCTCCTGTCGCGCTGCCATGGCGGCGCACGTGCTGTCGAGCGTCAACGGCGGGACGGTCGAGCTGGACCTTTGCTACCCCTGCCAGGGCATCTGGTTTGATCCGCAGGAGAACCTGAAGCTGGCCCCGGCGGCGGTGGCAGAGCTGTTTCGGCTGCTGCATGAACACCGTGACGACGCGCGCCAGCCGCTCGCGCCGCAGATCCATTGCCCGCGCTGTCGCGATTCGTTGACGCAGGGTTTCGATGTGGTGCGCAGCGGGCGTTACGTCACCTACCGCTGCCCCAATCGCCATGGGCGCTTCAGCGCGTTTTCGTCTTTCATGATCGAAAAAGGTTTTGTGCGCCTGCTGACACAGCCCGAAATTGACGACATCGCGCGGCGCGTGGCCGTGATCCATTGCTCCAGTTGCGGCGCACCGGTGGACCTCCGCAAGGACAGCGCCTGCCCGTATTGCCGGGCAGCGTTCTCCCTGCTCGACCCCAAGGCCGTGGAGCAGGCACTGCAGGGCTATGCCAACGCCAGCAAGAGTGCCGCCAGCATCAAGGTGCCGGAACTGGCCGACGCGCTGGTCATGCTGGAGCGCGACCGCCAACGTACACTGCGGGACCAGAGGGCCAGCCGCGGCTCGCTGTTCACCACCGAGGTCGGGCCGGCTCTGGATTTATGGGCGCTGGGCGTCTCCATGGTCGCGAACATACTGGATTAACGACAGGCAAAGGAACCATCATGAAGAAACTCAACGTCACCATCACGCTGGAGCTGTCTGTCCCGGATGACTGGGAACTTGTCGAAACCTCTGAAGGCGGGCAAGTGGTGAAACTGCCCAACCAGCAATTTCTCGACATTGCCGTCGAACCCCTGTTTGCCAGCGATCCCGAGGAAACGTGGAGCATCAGCGAGGACGATGATGTGCTGAACGACTTTCTGGACATGATCGAGATTGAGGATGTTGCCTACGAGTTCGTCACGCACTAGGCTGAATCAGGCACTTGGCTATTGCCTCATGTTGCCAAGCTTGCCCACTGACACACGCAACGGATAGCCGTCGCCCTGCGCATCGCGATAGACGTTGGTAGTGCCAGGAATGACGATGGTGGTGGCGTGGCCCGCGCTGTTGAGGATGTTGGTCTGGATGACCAGTGCCGGGTGGCCTCGTTTGCCGGGCTCCTCTTTCTGGGTTTGGGGTTCAAAGTCCACCTCCCACACCTGGGCGCGTTTGAGCTTAGGCAAGGCCGTCTCCCGCGCTGGCGTCCATGGCCTGGTTCTCGGCCAGATGCTGTGCCGACAGCTGTTTTGAGAGGAACACCATGCGCGCCTTGATGGCGCGCTCGTTCTTCTCGAGGACGGCCTCGCGGACGTAATCCGAGGCGGACATGCTCAACGCGCTGGCCAGCGCCTTGGTCTGCTCGGCAAACTCGGCAGGCGCGCGAAAAGAAAGGGTAACGCGACTCATGGTTTGTGATTCAAATTTGCAAGACGCAACTGTGGTCACCTTTGTGTTTTAAATCGCGTGTGTTTCAGTTGCTTGCCACTTTGTTTGGATTGATCAGGTACTTGGCGCCGGTGGCGCGCTGGCCGTAGACCGCGATGGCTTCGGGTTGCAGCGCCTCGGCCAGTGAAATCTCCTTCGAGTAGCTGCTGGCAAAAGTGGTCTTCAGTTCCGCCGCCACGCGTTGCCGCAGCGCCTGCGCGGCCGGCGCGCCGATGCGCTGCAGAAACGGAAACAACAGCCAGCCGCCAATACCCCAGGCCATGCCGAAGTTGCGGTTGAACTCCGTCGGGCCGGTGTCGAGCCCGCCGTAGAGGTAGACCTGCTTGTGGGTCGTCGAGCCGTAGCGGCTGTACTCGGTGGCGCTGCGGTTCAGGGCCGCCTCCATGCAGCTGAGGATTTGCCCGGCCAGCTTGCCGCCGCCGGTGGCATCGAAGGCGATGGTGGCGCCGGTGTCCACCAGCGCCTGGGTCAAGTCCGCCATGAACGTCGGCGCGGAAGAGTCGCAAACATGGCTGGCACCCAGGCTCTTGAGCAGCGCCACCTGCTCGGGCTTGCGCACGATGTTGACCAGGCCGATCTGGTCCTTCAGGCAGATCTTGTTCAGCATCTGGCCCAGGTTGGAGGCCGCCGCCGTGTGCACCAGGGCTTTGTGGCCCTCGCGCCGCATGGTCTCCACCATGCCCAGGGCGGTCAGCGGATTGACGAAGCAGGAGGCGCCCTCGGCCGGCGTGGTGCCCGGCGGCAACAGCAAGCATTGCTCGACCTTGATGCAGCGGTACTGCGCATACATGGCGCCACCGATCAGGGCTACCGTCTTGCCCAGCAAGGCCTGCGCCGCCGGCGACGCGCCGGCCGCGACGACCACACCGGCGCCTTCGTTGCCGACCGGCAGCGACTGGCCCAGCCGCGCCGCCATGCCCTTCATCGCCCGCTCGGGAATCCGGGCTGTGACGACCGGGCTGGCCGGCGTGCCGGACACTTTTGCCGTACTGATGTCGGCCGCGCCAAACAACAGCCCGATGTCGGACGGGTTGATCGGCGTGGCTTCGATGCGCACCACCACTTCGTCCGGCGCCGGCTCGGGCGTGGCGACATTCTGTAGCGACAGTTCCAGCTCGCCGCTGGGTTTGACCAGGGAGCGAAGCTCAAGCCCTGTGAAGGCGGGATGGTGACTCATGACAGACTCCTGTGATTGAAAACCACTCTAGCACAGGGCCGAAATCAGGGTCGCAGCCAAGCCCTTGAGAAACCCGGGCTTCGCCCCAAGCTGTTTTAATTGCTACAGCCAACCGGCGGTAACAACTCCAAATTTCCATGAAAGTTTTCCATGTCTGAACTGCTCCAAAAGCTCCAATGGCGCTACGCCACCAAAAAAATGAACCCGGCCAAGGCGGTACCGCAAGAAAAAGTCGATCGCATTCTGGAAGCTGCGCGTCTGGCACCCACTTCCAGCGGCTTGCAGCCCTTTGAGATCATCGTCGTCACCAACAAGGACGTGCGCGAACAGATCAAGCCCAAGGCCTGGGGCCAGGGGCAAATCACCGACTGCTCGCACCTGCTGGTGTTTGCCGCCTGGGACAACTACACGCCAGAGCGCATCAACATGATGTTCGACCTGACCAACGCGCAGCGCGGTTCCACCAACGAAGGCTGGGAGAACTACCGCAAGATGCTGCTGGGCAACTACCCGGCGCGCGACGCCCAGACCAACTTCGAGCACGCCGCCCGCCAGGCCTATATCGGCTTGGGCGCGGCCTTGATCGCCGCCGCCTTCGAGGAAGTTGACGCCACGCCCATGGAAGGCTTCGACCCGAAGGCGCTGGACCAGATCCTGAACCTGTCGGCGCGCGGCCTGCGCAGTGTCGCCATCCTGCCGCTGGGCTACCGCGAGGAAGACAAGGACTGGCTGGTGAACCTGAAAAAAGTGCGGCGTCCGCGCGAGCAGTTCATCACCGAAGTGGCGTAAGCCACCAGTACCGTAGGCTCTTCACCGGAGCCGCCGGCGCACTGGCGGGAGTTGGGTGACAATCAATTCATGAACGCACCCGACCCCACCCTCCAGACCTCCAGCAATCCCCTGCTGCGCGAGTGGCTCGCGCCCTACGGCCTGCCGCCTTTCGAGCAGGCCCGACCCGAGTATTTCGAGAGCGCTTTCGAGGTCGCCATGGCGGCCCGCTGCGCCGAGCTGGACCTGATTGCGGCAAATCCCGAGCCGCCCACTTTCGCGAATACAGTGCAGGCGCTGGACCAGTGCGGACGCTTGTACAACCGCCTGGAATTGCTGTTCAGCAACCTCACCGTGAGCGAAACCAGTCCGGCCTTGCAAGCGGTGGAGCGCACCATGGCGCCGCGCCTGGCGGTCCATGAGAACGCGGTCTACATGCACGCCGGCCTTTTTGCCCGCATCGACAGCCTGTACCGGCAACGCCGGCAGCTTGCGCTGGAGCCGCAGGACCTGCGCCTGCTGGAGCGCGTGCATCTGGATTTTGTGCGCGCCGGTGCCCAATTGAGTGGCACCGCCCGGCAGCGTTACAGCGCCGTGGTGCAGGAGTTGGCGGAGTTGTGCACGGCGTTTTCGCAAAACGTGCTGGCCGACGAGAACGGCTTCCTGCTGGAGCTCAAGACCGAATCCGATCTGGCCGGTTTGCCGGAGTTCTTGCGCGAGGCCACACGCGCCGCCGCCGCCCAACGCGGCCTGGGCGACAACCGCCATGCCGTCACCCTGTCGCCGTCCCTGACCGAGCCGTTCCTGACCTTCTCGGCGCGGCGCGATCTGCGCGAAACGCTGTGGCGCCAGCGTTCGCTGCGCGGCGCTCACGAGGGCGCCAACGACAACCGCCCGGTGGCCGCGCGCATCATGGCGCTGCGCCAGGAGCAGGCCGGGCTGCTGGGCTACGCCAGCTATGCCGACTACGAGTTGGCCGATCGCATGGCCGGCAACACCGCGGCGGTATTGGACTTGCTCGGCAAAGCCTGGGAGCCGGCCAAGGCCAAGGCGCAGGAGGACCGAGTGGCCCTCACTGCCATGGCCCGGAGCCTGGGCCAGCCGACCCCCATTGCCGCCTGGGACTGGCGCTACCTGGCGGAAAAAGTGCGGGAGCGGGAGTTTGATCTGGACGACGGCGCGCTCAAACCCTACTTCACGCTGGACAACATGATGGCCGCCATGTTCGACTGCGCGGGCCGCCTGTTCGGAGTGCGCTTTGTCGAGCAGCAAGGCCTCGCGCTGTACCACCCGGACGTGCGCGCCTGGGAGGTGCAGCGCGCCGACGGCAGCCTGGTCGGGCTGTTTCTGGGCGACAACTTCGCGCGGCCGGCCAAGCGCAGCGGCGCCTGGATGAGCATCTTCCGCAGCCAGTCGGGCCACCGGGGTGGCACGCTGCCTATCGTCATCAATAACAACAACTTCGCCAAAGCCAGCCCGACCCTACTCAGTTTTGAGGACGTCAAAACCCTGTTTCACGAGTTCGGCCACGCTCTGCACGGCCTGCTGTCGCAGGTGCGCCACGAGCGGCTGGCCGGCACCAGCGTGCTGCGCGACTATGTCGAGTTGCCCTCGCAACTGTTCGAGAACTGGGCGCTGGAGCGTGAGGTGCTGCAACGCCACGCGCGCCATTTTCAGACTGGCGAGCCGCTGCCCGACGCCCTGCTCGACAAGCTGCAGGCGGCACGCCGCTTCAACCAGGCCTGGACCACGCTGATGTACACCGGCCCGGCGCTGATCGACATGGCCTTGCACAGCCTGCCCAATGGCACGGCGGTGGACATTGCCGCCTTCGAAACCCAGCAGTGCGACTTGCTGGGGGTGCCGCTGGACATCGGCTTGCGCCACCATCTGAGCCATTTTCAGCACCTGTTTGCCGGCTCGGGCTACGCCGCCGGCTATTACGTCTACATGTGGGCCGAAGTGCTGGAAGCCGACGCTTTCCAGGCCTTCAGCGAGAGTGGCGACGCCTTCGACACATCGACTGCCCAGCGCCTGCTGCGCCACATTTACAGCGCCGGCAACGGCCAGGAACCGGCACAGGCGTTTCGCGACTTCCGGGGCCGCGATCCGCAGGTCGAGCCGATGCTGCGCAAGCGCGGCCTGTTACCAGACTGAAAAAGACCTCAAACCGTGGCGCGCGGGCAATCGGTCCCGGGAATGAGCCGGGTCAGTCTGGCAGCGCTTCGGTCCGCGCCGCACGTCCCAGCGCGCCCTCAATCATCCGGTTGAGTTTCTCGCCGGCGCCGGTGACGGCCAGGTACAGGGTTTCGGCGTGCTGTGTCACCACCATCGGTGGGCGACCTTGCAAATGGGCTTCATGGCCTTCGATGTGATGGTCGGTATGGATCAGGATTTGCATGGTTTCTTCCGCAGTTTTGGGTAAAGGCGCAAGCCGCCTGCGTGGCAGGTGAGGCCGATCTGTCGAAAGCCAAGCTGGACACTCCACTCTAGCCGGCTAGGGTGCGGTCACTACGGAAGATTCGCACAATTGACGGGTTCAAATCAGCTTTACAAAGGAAATACCATGAGTGCCAAGAATCTCTCCACCGTCGCCAATGAAGTCATCGAGTCCTACGGCAACACCGCCAGGCATTTGATTCACGCCTCGCGCGTCGGCGGCGAGCGTGCGGTCGGTCTGGTCGAGCAAAACTGGAACCGCGCCCTGCGCGAGTCGCGCTCCCAACTGGCCGCCGGCGTGGCCCAAAATGCGACGGCGCTGCAACAAACTTTCTGCGGCTACTACCGCAAGGGCCTGAGCATGACGACCAACGGCGCGCAGGATGCGGTGAACCAGGTGGTCAACCTGGCCGCCTCCGGCGTCGATCGCGTGGCCGCCAACGCCAGCCGGTTTGAAGAAAAGACCGGCGTCACTGCCTTGAACACACTGGCTCACGCCACCCTGCCCGGTGCGCTGGCTCTGTCCACGCTGGCGGCCAGGATTGAGAAGAGCTCTGCCGGACTGGCGCGCAAGATTGCCGGTGACAAGGTGGTGGCCAAGGCCAAGCGCGCTGCAACGACGGCGCGCAAGCCACACGCGGCCAAGGCGGCCTGAATAGTCCCAGGCGCCTGGCGGCGCCGGGGCGGTGGCATCACTGCGCGCGTGAGGGTTCTGTCAGCGGTGGACACCCGTCGCCGCTGATCCACGGATAATCCAGGGCCATGGATATTTCCCTTTCTCTCTTTCCCCTGGGCTGGCAGCATTACCTGCTGGGCGGGCTGCTCATTGGCGCCGGAGCGGCGCTGCTGTTCGTGCTGACGGGGCGCATCGGCGGCATGAGCACGGTGTTCTCCAGCACCTGGTCTTACCTGGTGCGGCGGCCGTTTTTCCAGCAGTCTCGCTTTGTCGATTCGCGCAGTTGGCGGTTGGTCTATGCGCTGGGCTTGATTCTGGGCGCACTGCTGTGGTGGCTGGGCTTTGCCGGCGGCAAACCGGAGGCCACGGCGGTGCCGGCATGGCAGTTGCTGGTGGGCGGTTTTTTTGTCGGCTACGGTTCGCGCCTGGGCAATGGCTGCACCTCGGGCCACGGCATTTGCGGCCTGGGTTCGCTGCAGTTGCCATCGCTGCTGGCGGTGCTGACCTTCATGGCCACCGCATTCCTCACGGCCAACCTGGCGGCGCGGTGGCTGGCATGAGCGCCGCGCCGAGCCGCCTCAAGCAAGCGGGCGCCCCCTCGGGGGGCAGCGAGGACACGCAGTGCCGAGCGTGGGGGCTGGCATGAGCGCCAGCAACGAGACCCTGCCCCGGGCGCTGGCGACGCTGGCGGCGGGCGCGCTGTTCGGCTTTGGCTTGTCGTACGCCACCATGATCCGGCCCGAGGTGGTGCTGAGCTTTCTGCGTTTTCGGGACTTCGGCCTGATGCTGGTGATGGGTGGTGCCGTGCTGGTGGTGCTGCTGGCCTACAAGCTGACGCCGCGCCTGCTGAAGAAGCCTTTGCTGGACGACCACTTCCATCAACACCCCAGCGTCTGGAACCGTGACACCGCCGTCGGCGCCGCCTTGTTCGGCGTCGGCTGGGGCTTGTGCGGCGTCTGTCCGGGTCCGGCCATTGCCGGCCTGGGCGCCGGCAACTGGAGCCTGCTGTGGGCGCTGGGCGGCATCGCGCTGGGCGCGCTGGTACAGGGGCTCAGGGCCAAGTGAACAGGCCCTACCCCGATCGCCTGGTCCTTGGCGCCGGCGCCGCCTTGCGCCGCACAAAGACGTGCACCTGGGTCGAGCCATCGCCCACCGGCACTTCTTTCACTTCCAGATAGATCTGCTTGCGCATCAGCTCGCCGAGCTTGGCGACGCCGTAGTTGCGCGGGTCAAACGACGGGTGGTTGCGCGTCAACTGGCTGCCCAGGGCCGACAGCGACGACCAGCCATCGTCGCGCGCGGTGGCCTCCAGCGCGGTCAGTACCATGGGTTTGAGTTTGGGTAACTCGGCGGCCACTTCAACCACCACTTCGACGCCTTTTTGCTCTTCCGGCTTGGCGCGCAAAATTTCGGTGTAGATGAACTTGTCGCAGGCCGCCACAAAGGGCTCGGGCGTCTTGCGCTCGCCGAAGCCGTACACCACCAACCCGGCCTCCCGGATGCGCGTGGCCAGGCGCGTGAAGTCGCTGTCGGACGAGACCAGGCAAAAGCCGTCCACGCTGCCGGTGTGCAGCACGTCCATGGCATCGATGATGAGGGAGGCGTCGGTGGAATTCTTGCCGGTGGTGTAGGCGAACTGCTGGATCGGCTGGATCGCCAGCTTGTGCAGCACGTCCTTCCAGCCCCTGAGGTTTTGCGTGGTCCAGTCGCCATAAGCGCGCTTGATGGTGGCGGTGCCGTAGCGCGAGACCTCGGCCAGCAGTTCCTGAATCACAGACGCCTGTGCGTTGTCGGCATCGATCAGAACCGCGAGTCTTTCATTGTTGCTGGTAGCCATGGGACCTCCTGCGTACTGGGTTGACGATGTTAACTTGCTCCGACGGTTCGCCAGGGACAAAGGCATCCGGGCAGCATCTATCAAGCGGTTTGCCGCGGCCTTCAAAGTCGGCCCAACTCCATCGTCCAGTACAACCGGTAGCTGGAGGCCTCGTTGCGCGTGCAGGCCACGGCAATATCGCGAAATTTGGGGTTCATCAAGTTCTTGCAATGCTCCGGGCTGTGCGTCCATTGGGAGACGACGCTCTGCACCGTCGGCTGCCCGGCCGCAATGTTCTCACCCACATAGCTGGAGTTGTAGCCGGCCGCCCGTATCCCTTGCGCCGGGGTGCTTCCATCGGGGCGCTGGTGCGAAAAATAGTTGTTCTCCGCCATGTTGTTTGAATGCGCCCTGGCGACCTCCAGCAACTGATTGCTCCAGGTGAGCGGCGCGGCGGCGGCATAAGCAGTTGCTCCACACACCGCGCCCAGTGCACGCAAGGCATTGACCCTGTGCAACACCTCGGTCTCGATACCCGGTTTGCCATCGAGGCCGCAGTTGGCAGCCCTATCGGTATTTTTTGCGGCGGGCACCGCTGCCGTGGCCTCGGCCGCAGGGTGATAAACGCCGGCAGCAGCAGCGGTTACGCTACAACACAGGCAAAGCAGCAGAATGGGACGCATCGCCCATTTTGCGCTTGATCAGTGATCGGACGCTTACACGGATGGAACTTTTGCAAGTGAACGTATCCGTCCAAACTGGAACCGCAGTCCGACAATTACACTCGACACAGCCGCACAAGCCGTTCAACTCACCTTGAAAGTCAGCCATGAAAGCGATCTGGAACAACACCGTCATTGCCGAGAGCGATGACACCGTGCTGGTGGAGGGTAACCACTACTTTCCGGCCAGCGCGCTCAAGCGCGAGTTCATCACCTTCAGCAACCACAAAACCTCCTGCGCCTGGAAAGGCCAGGCCAGCTATTACTCGCTGCTGATCAATGGCGAACTGGTCACCGACGCCGTCTGGTACTACCCGGACCCCAAGCCCGAGGCCGCCATGGTGCGCGACCGCGTGGCTTTCGCCAACAGTGTCAAAGTCGCATGAGCGTGGGGGTAACCATGAGCGCCACCGGAGCGGTCCAGTTGCTGGTTTTTGACGTCTTCGGCACGGTGGTGGACTGGCACAGCGGCATTGCGCGCGAGGTGCAGGCGCTGCGTCCGGCAGTCGACGGCGCTGCCTTCGCGCTGGCCTGGCGGGCCGGCTACCGGCCGGCCATGCAGCGGGTGCGCTCGGGGGAGTTGGGCTGGACCCGGCTCGACGAGTTGCACCGCTTGATGCTGGACGACATTCTGGAAAAGTTTGACCTGGCCGACCTGAGCGAAGCGCAAAAACAGCATCTGAGCAAAGCCTGGCATCGCTTGGACCCCTGGCCCGACGTGCTGGCCGGTCTGACGCGGCTGAAAACGCGCTACACCATTTGCACCCTCTCCAATGGCAACATCGGCCTGCTCACGAACATGGCCAAACGCGCCGGCCTGCCGTGGGATTGCATTCTGTCGGCCGAAGTGTTCAGGGCCTACAAACCCGACCCGGCGGTCTACCTCGGCGCCGCCAAGGTATTCGACCTGGCGCCGGCGCAAGCCATGCTGGTGGCGGCGCACCAGGACGACCTGGCCGCCGCCCGCGCCTGCGGCCTGCAAACCGCCTACATCGAGCGCCCCGCCGAGTTCGGCGCGGCCAATCCGAAGGACGTATCGCCAGAGCCCGCCAACACCTGGCATGCCAGGGACTTCCTGGCCCTGGCAGACCAGTTGGGCTGCTGATCGAGCGGCCAGCCGACCACTGCGTATATAATACCCCACGGGGTATGTAAGCACATCCCGGTTTGCAGAGTGAGGCAACACTATTCTTCACTGCTTTCATAGGACACCATTCATGAGCACGTTTGACCATATCGGCCTGATTCAAAACATCAACGAGAATCTGGCACCCTTGAGAACAGCGCAGCCGCAGGCCATGCAGGCCTTTGGCAACCTGGCGCGCGCAGCCATGAGCGAGGGCGCCATCAGCGCCAAGAACAAGGAACTGATGGCCCTGGCGATCGGCATCACGCAACATTGCTCCGGCTGCATCGGTTTTCACGTCAAGGCCTTGCACAAGCTGCAATGCACAAAGGCTGAACTGGAAGAAATGTTGAGCGTCTGCGTTTACATGGGCGGCGGACCGGCCTTGATGTACGCCGCCGAAGCGTTGAAGGCATGGGACACCATGGCGCCGCAATGATCACTCAAGCCGTATCCCGCCGCCTCGCCATCGCCGGCTTGGCGAGCGCATTCACCAGTCTGGCCTTCGGTCAAATGGAGACCGAATCCGTCACGCTGGAATACGCCCGCAAGGAATTGGAGGCTGGCAAGGCCATGCTGTTCGACGTTCGCGAGCCGCAGGAACACGCCACCGGCGTGGCCAAGGGCGCGCGCTTGCTGCCGATGCGCCAGCTGGCTGCCAGGGTGAGTGAAATTCCGAATGATCCAAAGACCCCGGTCTTGCTGATCTGCAACACGCAAAACCGCTCCAGCGCAACGCTCAAATTCCTGCTCGGCAAGGGTTACACCAATGTGCGTTATGTGCAAGGCGGAATGAGCGAATGGGGCCGGCGCGGCTGGCCGCTGATCCGGCCCTGAGATGGGCTCTTTTTATCGGGACAACGCGCGTGCGAGTTGAACTATTTCAGGAAAGTGGAACATGAATTGGACAGCAAACTTATTCTCCGGCGCAACCAACTCGGCGTCGCCCGCGTGGGATGAAGACGCCTTGATCATCGACGTGCGCTCGCCGGGCGAATTCGCTTCGGGCCATGTCGACGGCGCCCTGAACCTGCCGCTGGACCGCTTTGCGCAAGACTACGCCAATGCGGCGCCCGACCAGTCACGGCAAATCATTGTCTACTGCCAGTCGGGTGCACGCTCCGGACAGGCGGCGCGGTTTTTGCAGCAGTTGAATTATGAAAAAGTGGTCAACGGCGGCTCGCCGGGCGCTGTTGCTTTGAAAACCAATCGATCCATCATCCGCGATTGATCGCTTGATCTGCCACGGGTAATGTCACTGCGCCGCAATCTGGCGCAGTGCCTGCTCGAACACCGCCACCGGCTGGCCACCCGAGATCAGATGCCGGTCGTTGATGATGACGGCCGGCACCGAATGAATGCCCTGACCGGTGTAGAAGTTTTCCCGCTCGCGCACCTCGTCGGCAAATTCATCGCCGGCCAAAATGGCACGCGCGCGCTCCAGATCCAGGCCCGCCTCCTGCACCGCGCGCAACAGTACCTCGTGCGACTCCATGTTTTGACCCTGGCTGTGGCAGGCCACCAGCAGCGCCATTTTTAGCGCCCGCTGTTTCGCCAAGTCTTCCAGCGCGGCCCAGTGCAGCAAGCGGTGCGCGTCAAAAGTGTTGTAGATACGGCCACGGCCACCTGGGTTGAAACTGAAACCGACGTCCGCCCCACGCTGGCGAATCGTGTCGCGGATCTGCGCTTGTTGCTCAGGGGTGGAGCCGTATTTTTGCGCCAGATGCTCGCCGATGTCCTGGCCACCGACGGGCATTTGCGGATTCAGTTCGAACGGCTGGAACTGGAGCTGGGCCTGCACCTCGCCTTGCAGCTTGGCCAGGGCCTGCTCCAGCGCCGACAAGCCGATGGCGCACCAGGGGCAGGAAATATCGGAAACAAAATCGATCTTCAGGGTATGACTCATGGGATGAACCTGCTGTTGGGGTCTCAGGTGGTTGGCAGCGGCTTGGACAGATAAACCGCTTCGCGCCCGACAATGGCGGCGCGCGCCGGCATCAGGATGGTGCAGTCGTCGCAGGGGGCGCGGATTTCGTCCGGGCCGTCGGTGGCTATCAGTTCGCCCTTGGCGAAGACTTCAAAGCCGACGCAAGGACGGGTGAACTTGAATTCGGGCGTCTTGATGACGCAGGTTTGCAGCAACTGGAAGCGTCTGGGCACCGGCGCTGGCGCCACCGGGTCGGCCGCCATCAGACCAAAATGCGCCAGGAAGGCGCGCGCCACGCGGGTCGCCAGATCGCTGGTGGCCTGGCGAAAATGCTGGCCGCATTCGACCACCATGGCGGCGCCGCTACCGTTTGCTTCGCCAAAATGACCGTGCTGGATCAGCGGTGTGCCGGAGCCCAACCCATCGGGCATGACCAGGTGCACGGCCGGGCGGCCGATCGCCAAAGCGACAGCGCTGTTGCGGGGAAATCCGGCATAGACCCAGAACGGCTCCACATCCTGGCTGGTGGAGTGGATATCGAGCAGATGATCGGCCTGCGCCACCAGCGGGCGCAGTTCGCGGGCGCGCCGCAGTTCGGGGCTGTCCAGCGTGCCGTCCAGCCATTCGGGCGACCAGACCCGGTTCAGGTTGTGCACCAGTTGGCGGCTCTCGAACGGATTGGCGGCATCGAACGTTTCGTACGCCGCCACATTGGCAAAGCTCAGCGTCAACGTGCCGATCAGCGGACGCACTCCGGAGTCAAGCAGATGCGTGACCGCCACCATGCCGCAGAACTCGTTGCCATGCGTCAGGGCATTGATCAGCACGTGCGGCCCCGGCTTGCCGGACTCGAAACTGTGCACGTAATCGACCCCCACGTTGCCCTGGCGGTAGCTTGAGAGGTCGCGCGGCAGCACTTCCAGTGGCGGTTGGGGCGGGGTTACAGCTTGACTCATCATGTCTCCGGTTTTGGTGGGGGCAGACGGCTCAAGCCGCGCCGCGTCCCTTCTGGCTTTCGAAATACACCACTTTGCGGGCGCGCTGCACATCGCCCAGCGGGCGGTGCTGGGCCAGTGCCTGCCAGGGGTCGAACACTGCGGCTTCCACCTGCGCCAGCAAGGCCTGACCCTTGCGCGATGCGCCGTCCTGCAGAGGCAGGGTGAGGCGGGCCACGCTGCTATAGGGGCTGCTCCAGTTGACAGAGGCGTCCTCGATCGGCGTCAGCGCCTCGTTGACAAACGGCTGCAATTGCAAATCCCATTGCAGTTCCTGGCGCGCCAGACGTGCGGCAAAGTCGGCCCCCCAGTCGGCGTTGGCGCCGGGCGTGGCGACACCGTTGGCGGCACTGGGCAGCAGCCGCACCCGCACCGCGTACGGCCCGCAGGCCATCGGCGCGGCGCTGTACAGGGGCTCGGTGGCAAAACCGCCAAACGGCTTGCCCATGGTCTTGATCATTTTGAGCAGCCGTGCCGGGCCGCCCAGCAAGCCGTAGCGCCGCAGCAGGTATTTCAGCAGTGCGCCATTCCCGTCGGACGCGGCGACCACGAAGGCGACGAATTCCTCGCTCTTGGGAAAGCCAAAGGTTTCCTGGTTGATGAGGGTGAAATCCTGGCTTTTGGCCGGGCCATTGCCCAAGGCCGAGTCGCCCTGAACACCCAGCACGCGCAGCGCAAAACCGCGGATGTCGGGGGTGCGGTCCGGTGCCCGGTCCAGGCCGCCGTTGGACAGGCGCACCTGGACGTCGAACTTGCCGGGCGCCGCAAACAAGCCATGCCGGGCGAAAGGGGGCAGATCGGCCAGTACTTCCAGTTGGCCCTGGGCCGCCGTCAACTGCTTGCGGTGCAGGGCGCGGCCAGTGCCGTATTTCTTCGACTTGCGCGCCTGAATCGCCGCAAACTGCTGGCCGTAGCCCGCAAAGCGATGGGCTTCATCGGCAGCGACTTGCTCTTGCCATTGGGTGCTGGGGGTCAGGTCCTGTTTCATGAGCGCGGCATCCTTTGGAAAATGGGCTCCGCATGGTACAGGAGCGAGCCCATTTGTGCTGCCCGCGGGTTAATGGCCCGCGTCAAAGCTGCCGCTGAGCAACTCGGGCAGGCGCTCCCGCCCCATCTTGAAGCCGCAGGCTTGCGCATGGCCGCCGCCGTGCATGCTCTCGGCCAGCGCAATGCAGTTGAAACCCTGCCGCGAGCGCAGACCGACCTTGATCAGGCCGCTTTTGTCGACGCTCCACAACAGGGCAAAAGTGCCGCTGCGTTGACACAGGATATCGCCCACCAGGCTGTGGAAAGCGCCCGGTGCATTGACCATCAGGCCGGCCGTGCCATTGAACACCAGGGCTTGCGCGCCCTCGGCAATGTCGGTGGCAAGTTGGCGGAACTTCTGGTCCATGGCGCGTCCGCGCTCAAGGTATTTGGACAATTGGGGCGCATCGAAGGCCACGATCTCGTTCCAGCGCGCAAACTCGAACGGTTCCATGTCCAGCGCCGCCAGAAAAGCGGCGCTCTCGGGGTACTGCCAGGCCCAGATGTCGCGGTCTTCGACAAAGCGCACCAGATCGGGCAGTGCCCGCTCGCTCTGAAAGAACTCCCAGGCCAATCGGGCGCCCGATTTTTTCATGTCGAAATGCACCACGCCGCAGCGGCTGGCAAAGCCGTTCAGCTTGTCGGCCGCGCTCTTGTGGTGGTCCAGCAGCACCAGCTTGGCGGCGCGTTCCTCGATGCCGTGCATGAGGGCTGGCGAAAACGAAAAATCCAGAATGTAGACGGCCCGGCCGGCGAGTGCCGGCAGGTCGTCCAGCGACTTGATATCGCCGTGGTCTAGCCCCAGAAATTCGGCCTGACCCTGGTAGAAAAGCCAGGCCGCCAGCGCCGCCGCAAAGCCGTCCGGGCAGCTGCGGCCATGGTAGATGATGAGAGGTTGAGGATCGTTTTTATCGGGTGCAATCAATAGACGCAGGGGAAGAATGGTGTTCATGAGGGAAATGATACCGCCCTGCCTGATGCAGATTGCTTTCGCAAGTCAAGAGCTGAGGCTCAAGCGTCTGTGGTCCGAGGGCGCCGGGGTGAGTGGTTTGCGTTGGTCGCATACCAACCCTGCATGAAAGATCAGGTTGGTGGGGCGCTCAGCGCAGGTAAAGGAGGAGCCCGCAGGGCGGGGGACACGGAGCTGAGTGCCCCTCCAGCCTGATCCACCCGGCAGGTTGAACAGGGTTTGACACATCATCATTTCAGGAAAGATCCATAAAATCGACGCATGGATGCCCGCACCACCCCGCCATTTTTCACCGCCCGGGTCGAGCCCGACGGGCTCCAGTTTGACGCCTGGCGCCAGCAGCCGCTGCTGGTCTCGCTGGAGCAAGGCGGCATCGATTGGCCCAGTTCCTGCCGCAACGGCACTTGCCGCACCTGCATCGGGCACCTGGTGCGCGGCCAGGTGCGTTACGAGATCGAATGGCCGGGCCTGAGCGCCGAAGAAAAAGCCGAGGGCTATGTGCTGCCCTGCGTTGCTTTTCCGTGCTCGGATTTGGTCCTGAAAATCTGATCAGTCGGCAGCCGGTTTCGCCGGCCGTGGTATTTTTTTGAACCTGATCATGCGGTCCAGCTCGATCGCATCCTTCTTCAGTTGACGCTGCGCATCGAGCTTCTTCCCGGCCGCCAGCCACTGGGCAAATTCTTCCGGCGTTTCCAGGCTGACGCAGCCGATCGCGGCGGCGCGAAAATCGTAGATCACGATCTCGGCGGCTTTTTGCAGATTGACGCGCTTGCCGCCCTGCAGCGCGCCGCGTTTGCGGCCAATCGCTTCCAGCAGGTCTTCGTCGCTCAGGGCGGCCACGGCATCGAGCTTGAAGCGCGCCTCGAGTTGCGCGGCGTAATGGGTTTTCAGGTAATCGAGCAACTCCAGCGCCACCTCTTCCTCGTTGAAGGCATTGCGCCCGATGGCGCCGCTGGCGGCCAGGTTGTAGCCGCTCTTGGCCACGATGATGCGCGGCCACAGCACGCCAGGCGTGTCATACAGGTAAAAGTCGTCGGCCAGGGAAATGCGCTGCTCCAGCTTGGTAATGCCCGCTTCGTCGCCGGTCTTGGCGGCGCGCTTGCCGGTCAGCGTGTTGATAAGGGTCGATTTGCCGACGTTGGGGATGCCGCAAATCAGCACCCGCATCGGCTTGACCATGCCGCCCCGGTTCGGCGCCAACGCAAAACAGGCCGGCAGCAGCGCCTTGGCCGGCGTTGCCACACTGGCGTCCAGCCCCAACGCCCGGGTGTCGGGTTGGGCGTTGTAATGCGCCAGCCACAAGGCGGTGCAGGCCGGATCGGCCAGGTCCTGCTTGTTCAAGACCTTCAGCGTCGGCTTGCCGGCAATGAGCTCGGAGAGCATCGGATTGGCGCTGGAACCAGGCAGCCGGGCGTCCAGCAACTCGACCACCACATCGATATTCTTGATGCGTTCGCCTATGGCTTTTTTGGTCAAATGCATATGACCCGGAAACCACTGGATAGCCATGTATTCGTTTTCTCCTGTTGCCGACGAAAGCGGGACCGTCGAGCGTGTGAGGCAGCATTATGGGTCATCCCCACGCGCCGATCGGCACGCGTTGAGGCCGGGCCGGGCCCAATGCAGATAAACTGCTGGCACCGCCTACGCACCCATCCATGACCACCGACGAAATCATCCAGTTGCTGAACCAGAACAAGCCAGCTTGCGTGCAGACGCTCCATGGCCAGGTACTTGCATTCAACCCCGAGAAAAACCAGTTGACCATGCAGTTCGAGCCGGGCCTGGACTGCTGTCACTCGGTCGATATTGTCCAGGGCGGCTACATCACCGCGATGCTGGATGCGGCGATGGCGCATATGACCATCGCCAGCGAAAAATTCCGTGTCGCACTGTCGTCGATCGACATCAACGTCAGCTTTCTCCGGCCCTCGCGCGCCGGTCGCTACACGGCCGTCGGTTCGATCGTCAAGCTGGGCAAAACGGTAGGCTATCTGAGGGCCGAACTGTTCAACGACAAAGGCGAACTGACGGCCAGCGCCACCTCCTCCGTCTACCTCACCCGCCACGCCAAATAGCGGTGACGGGCGGTCCGCTGCGCCCTAAAAATCCAGCGCCGGCCGCATCGCCGAGGCTTTGACAAAACGCCAGCGCCCGACGACGCAAGCCATCAACGCCGCCAGCGCGGCGGCCAGCACCACCAGCCACAGCGAGGTGTGCCACTGGCCGTCGTAGGCCCCGAACATGCAGGCCTTGATCGCCTTCACAACCCAGGTAATCGGCAGCCAGGGACTGATCTTGGCAAACAGGCCGCCGCTCAGTTCTATCGGCAGCACGCCACCGGAGGAAGAGATTTGCACGGCCAAAAAGATCAGGGCCAGTGCCTTGCCGGCGTCGCCCAGGGCGCGTGTCAGTGCGAACACGATGAGCAAAAACGTTGCCGCCGCAAGCGCCAGCGTCAATGCCAGGGCGCCGACATGGGCCACCTGTACCTGCAGGACGAACAGCACCGCCAGCCATACCAGCAAGGCCTGCAGCAGCACCACCAGCAGTGGAATCAGGATCTTTCCCAATACCTGCGCCGGGCGTGAAAAAAAGACCGCGCGCCGCGGCAGCAAGCGCACCTGAATCAGGAATACCGCCAGGCTGGCACCCAGCCACAAGGCGCCGGGAATGATGTTGGGCGCAAAGCCGCTGCCATTGTTCTGCACCGCGGCATCGACTTCCATGACCGGTTGCACGGAGTTGGCCAGCCCCTGCGCGCTGCCGTCCATCTTCCGGACCGATTGCGGCAGCGAGCCGGCCAGCAGGTCCAGGCCGCCGGCCAGATGCTGGGCCGCGGCACTGACTTTTTGCGTGCCCTTGCTCAGCGTCGCGGAGCCCGCCGCAAGGGTGTCGGCCCCTTTGGCCAACTCATCGAGATGAGCATCCTCCGGCAGCTTGCCGACGGCGCTGCGAATACCGCCGCTGAGCGCCCGCATGCCGGTGGCAAGAGTGCCGACGCCGCTGCTGAGCTGCTTGGCGCCCTCGGTCAATTTCTCCTGTGCCAGGCCGGCGCTCTTGAGCCCGCCATCCAGACCGGCCAGCCCGCTGCCCAACTGATCCAGGCCCTCGGTAAGGCGCCCACTGACCAGCAGGCTGTTGCCGACTTCCTCGCGAAAGCCCGCCACCGCGCCCTGCATGCGCGCGTTGCCGCTTTGAAGTTCCTCCAGGCCGCGGCCCAACTCGACGTGCCCGGCCGCCAGTGCCTCGGCGCCATCGCGCAGCCGGCTCAGCTCGGAGTTGCGCGGCCGCCTGGCATCCATGGTGCGAAGCCCGACGCCCAGTTCCTTCAAGCCGGAGGTCAATTGCGTCACCGCCGGGTCGAGCCGGCCGCTGCCCGACGACAGCGCCTCGGCGCCCTTGGCGGCTTGATTGGCGCCACTGGCAAGCTCTTTGGCGCCCAGGCGCAGTTGATTGACGCCGTCGTTCAGGCGTTCGATGTTGCTCTGCGAGCCGGCGGCATCGGACAGCACCAAGGCCCAGCGCTGTTCGTTCAGGCTGCCGTTGACCTGGCGCCCCAGGTCTTCGGCAAAACGGCGCGCCAAACCGGCGCTCTGGTAGCTGTTGCCCTCCGAGGTGTAGATCACCAGCTTGCCGCCGCCCACCTGGGCGCCCGGAATGGCATTCGAGCTGAAGTCGGCCGGAATGATCAAGGCAAACGCCAGGTCGCCCTGGCGCACCGCACGGCGCGCCTGCTGCTCATCAGTGAAATCGACATAGCCAAAGGTATGCCGGGCGCGCAGTTTGGCCACCACTTCCTGACCGACGTTGAACACGTGCTTCTGGTATTCGATGCCTTGATCGAGGTTGACGATGGCCACCGGCAAGGCACCGGTCTTGCC
>NZ_JAQTMS010000039.1 GCF_028714215.1 Rhodoferax sp.
ATGTCACTCCAGCGATCCCCGTATGCGTCGATGCCCTCGATATCGACTTGATCTGGTTCGTCAACAAGAATGGTGCCGCAGCTTGGGCAGTTACCAACAAATACTCGTGTTCCATAAGGCTGCTCAGACTCGTCATCGCTGGTAAAAAGTTCCGCGCGCCCCGATTCAGTAGCAGCAACTTTAGCCTTGCAAACGTGGCAATCGACAATAAACGTTCTCGGTCTAGAGGTAGCCATAAAAGTTCAACGTGGAGCTAACCGGCCTGCGCGGCTTTTCGCGCAGGCGGGTTGAGCGAAGTGTTATGCATAGCGGCTAAATTACACCTTTGTTTTCTAGGGCGATGAGCGCTGGCCCTACAAGAAAGAAATACAGCGCTGACAGGTTGTACGCGGTTCTCGGCGATACCAGCAGTGCCTTCCTTGATAGGGCGGAAGTAACAACCATCAAGAACAAAAAGAACAGTGGAAAAACCGAGAAAACTACGATTGCAAAGCCAGCCATTAGCAGCCCACCAATTAGACCGATGCCGCTTAACATTGCCGTGATGAGCAAGTCCGGGAGTTGAAGAGCCCCCGAACGGAGCCAAGGGGCGCACTAGCAACCGTATTTGGTGAAACTGAAAATCCGTCAGATAGTCGAGGAGATAAATGCCCCAGGGGCCTATCACCATGATTGCAGCCATGAACAGTTGTTCACGAACGCTCTTTCTGAAGTTTGTTCCGAATTGCACTGCCATCCAGAGAAAGATAAATAGTCCAGGAAGAATCGCAAAAGGAGTGCCTGCGACTGTTTTGCCAAGGCCAAAAAACATGACCGAAAAAATGATTGCGGCAATTCCGAACAGCCTTTGCAGTCCCAACAATTCCTTCTTGTAATCGGCGTAGGCTCGCCAACGAAGAAAGAAGAATCCAGCTTTCGACAACGTTTGAAGCGTAGCTGCTCCTTCCGGCGTTTTCCGAATAGCCGCTTCTCCAGCGACTATGCCAGTAACGATTTGGAGAATGACCAATATCCAGAAGAGCACGACGCAATCTCCTATGCATAACGTGATGTAGCCGAGCGCCTATCTTGGCAATCCCAAGCTAGACGACGGGATATCCTGGGACTCCCTCTGCGGACGCCGTTGAGCAACAATGCGGCGAGACGCATGGAGCCCAGCTTTGCGTCAACTGCGATAGATATTGAAGTCACTGCCCTCCCGTTTGAATCGTATCGCCTATCCTGGCGAAATTCTGTCACTGTTGCCCGACTATAGCCCAGTAGGCCGCGCCCTCGAATGTCGGCTCCCGCTGCGCTGCGGTCGACCAAACTGTGAATTCACCTCCACTGGTTTCAAAATTCCACGATTGAAAAGTCATGGATCCACAACTGGTGGAATGTCAGCCGAATCAGCTGCTGTTTCAGACCGTCATGGATACCGCCGTGATCGGAATAATCACCCGTGGCTTGGCGGCTGCCTTGGCGGCGCGGGTCGCGGTCTTGCGCTGGCCCGGAAAGGCCAGCGCCTCGGTCAGCAGGTAAGCGGCTTGCGCATACGACGTCGGACACAGCGCAAAGCATTCCTGGCAGTCCCAGCATTCCATTTTGGCGACTTCCGGCACGAAGCTGATCTGGCGCACGGAGCCGTTGTCGAAGAAGCTGACTGCGTTCTTTTTCTTCACCTCGTCGCAGTAGCGCACGCACAGCCCGCACAGCACGCAGAACGACGCCTCGCGCTCAAAGCGGTTGCGGTCGGCGCCGTACTCCTCGGCCAGCTTCACCAGCTCGGGGGCGTCTGGCGCGTGGGCCATCAGTTCCTCCACCAGCACCTTGCGGATCTTGTCCACCTTCTCCGAGCGGGTGCGCACGACGATGTCTTGCGCCACCGGATAGAGGCACGACACGACGTAGCTGGTCCAGCCGCGCGATTCCACTTCCACCATGCACAGGCGGCAGCCGCCGAAGGCTTCCAGTTTTTCGTGATGGCACAGGGTGGGGATGTGGATGCCCGCCTGTTGCGCCGCCTGCAGAACGGTCGTGCCGGATTCGGCCTTGACTTGCCGGCCGTCGATGGTCAAAACGATTTCGGTCATTTGCTTTCGCTCCCACCGGCAATGCGCGCTTCGTACTCGGGCTTGAAATAGCGGAACATGCTTTTGAGCGGGTCGCCGGAAGTCTTGCCCAGCGCGCACAGGCTGGCCACGCCGGTCACCTCGATCAGATCCTGCAGCCGTTCCAGGTCGCCCGGCTTGCCTTGGCTCTCGGCGAGCCGGGTCAGGATCTGCAGCATCTGCGCCATGCCTTCGCGGCACGGCACGCACTTGCCGCAGGACTCTTTGGTCAGGAAGTCCATCAGGTAGCGCGCCACTTCGACCATGTCGGTGTCCTGGTCCATCAGCAGCAGGCCGCCGGCGCCGATCGGTGCGCCCAGTTTGGACATGCCGTCGAAGTCCAGCGGGGCGTCTATCAGGTCGGCCGGGATCGAGCCGCCCATGGCGCCGCCGAAGTGGATGGCCTTGAGCGTCTTGCCGTCGCGCACGCCGCCGCCGATGTCAAACACCAGGGTGCGCAGCGGTGTGCCCATGGGCACTTCCACGATGCCGCTGTTCACCACATGGCCCGACAACGAGACCAGCTTGGTGCCTTTGCTTTTTTCCGTGCCTATGCTGGTGAACCAGTCGGCACCCTTCTCAATGATCTGCGGCACGTTGGCCCAGGTTTCGACGTTGTTCAGGTTGCTGGGCTTGTCCCAGATGCCCGACACCGAGGTGCGGATGTACTTGGGCCGCGGCTCGGGCGGATTGCCTTCGATCGAACGCATCAGCGCGCTCGATTCGCCGGAGACGAAGATGCCGACATCGAAGTGCAGTTCGCATTCGAAGTCAAAGCCGGTGCCCAGGATGTTCTTGCCCAGCAGGCCATATTCCGCCGCCTGGGCCAGCGCGTTGCGCACATGCTTTTCCAATAGCGGCATGTCGTGCCGGGTGTACATGAAGCCCTTCTGCGCGCCGATGGCGTAGGCGCCGATGATCAGGCCTTCGAGGATCTTGTGCGGGTTGCCGGTGAGCATGGCGCGGTCCATGAAGGCGGCGGATTCGCCTTCGTGGCCGTTGACGATGACGTACTTGGTTTTCTCCGGTGCGTTGCGCGTGGTCTCCCATTTGGAGCCGGCCGGAAAACCGCCGCCGCCGCGCCCGCGCAGATTCGCCTTCTTGACTTCGTCGAGCACTTGCTGCGGGCTCATGCTGGTCAAGGCCTTGACCAGCGCTTTGTAGCCACCAAGCGCCAGATAGTCGTCGATTTTCATCGGGTCTATCTTCGGGTTGTCGCCGATCAACAGGCGTGTCTGGTGCTTGTAGAACGGCACATCCGCCATGTGCACCGCCTTGGCGCCGGTGTTGGGGTCCTTGTAAACCAGACGCTCCACGACTTCGCCTTTCAGTGTGGCGGCGATGATCTCCGGCACGTCGGCCGCTCTGACCTCGAAGTAGCAGATGTCGCCGGGCGTGATCACGACGTTGGGCCCCTTCTCGCAGTAGCCGTGGCAGCCAGTGGTTCTGACCTCCAACTTGCCGTCGAGTTTCTGCTTGGCAGCCTCGGCCAGAAAGGCGGCAGCCACCGCCGCCGAGTCCAGGCCGTCGCAAGCGGCGCCGGCGCAGACCGCGATGCAGGGTTTGGCGTTGTCCCGCTTGGCCAGGATTTCTGCCCTGAATGTTTCCAGCTCGGCGGCTGATTGGAACTTTGGCATTGCGTGACCTACTCGTATTGTTTCAAGACGCCTTCGATTCTGTCCGGCGTCATCCGGCCATAGTGCTTGCCGTCGACGATCAGTTCGGGTGCGATGCTGCAACTGCCCAAACAGGCGCCGGTTGCAAAGGTAAATTTGGCGTCGGCGTCGGTCTGCCCATCTGTCAGGCCGGTGAGTTCCTCGACCTTGGCTTGCAACTTGGCGGCGCCGCGCAGGTGGCAAGTCATGCCGGTGCAGACATGCACTTCGTGGCGGCCCTTGGGCGTCAGGCTGAAAGTCTTGTAGAAGCTGGCGATCTGCATCACCTGGGCGAACGGCACTTGCAGCGCGTCGGCCACCTGGTGCATCACTTCCCGAGGCAGCCAGTGGTTCGCGTGCTGGATCTCCACCAGCGCATGGATCAGCGAGCTCGGCTGGCCTCGGTATTTCTCGATGATGGCGTTGACTTTTTCTTCGGACATGGTTGCTTGGACCTCGGTTTGCTTGTTGCGCCTCAGGCGACCAGCGCGACCTGCGCCTGGCTGCCGTCCATGCGGACCATGCCCTGCTGCGACAGCAGGAGGAGGTGCCGCGCGACTTCCGCGCCATCGACGCCCAACTTGCGAGCGATGCCCTCGGCCGTGGCCTCGCCACCGCGCAGCGCGCCCATGATGCGGCTCATGGTCAGCTTGTCGAGCACCAGTTCCTTGAACAGCGGCTCATAGTCGGGTCTGGCGAAGAATTCCTTGTAGCCGTCTTCGGTCCGCTTGCTCACCCGGAAGCGTTCGCGCTCGACCAGCTTGAAATAGGGCACCAGATCTGTCGCCGCCTTCAGGCCGTCCAGCAGACCACCAACGTCGCGGCCTTCGCTTGAGCCAAAGGGGCCCAGGGCTTTGATCTTGGCCCCGAACTCATGCATGATCTCGGAGAAGCGAATGCCTTCGCCGGCGGAGACCCATTCCAGCCGCAGCCGGTCCGGGTTGATGCCGATGTTCTCCAGGATGCGCTTGGCGACGAAGCTGTTGCCCAGGGCGTCGTAATTGCCTTCGGGGTTGTAGTGACAGTCGCCCAGATGGCAGCCGCCGATAAACACGGCGTCAGCCTTCTTGGCAAAGGCCCGGAAGATGAACTCCAGATCAACCCGGCCCGAGCACATCAGGCGAATCACGCGCAGATAGGGCGGATACTGGAAGCGCGAGACGCCAGCCAGATCGGCACCGCCATAGCAGCACCAATTGCACAGAAAACCGACGATGACGGGTTTGAATTCAGAAGGGGCGGCCATTCTCGGTACCTTGGTTTGGCTTTGTCAAATTTCCGCAAGTGCGGCATCAATCTGGACGAACACCTCGTCGTCCGTGAAGTGCGAAAGGCTGATGGCTGCGGTCGGACACTTGGCGACGCACAGGCCGTCGCCCTTGCACAGCACCGGATTGACCACGGCCTTCTTGCCACGCGGCGTATCCTCGAACGAGATCGCGCCGTAGGTGCACACCGAGATACATGCGCCGCAGGACACGCAGTCCCTGGCGGCCACCGCGCACACGGCGCCCGAGGCCACCACCGTGTCGTTTGACAGCAGGGTCAGCGCTCGTCCCGCTGCACCGTAAGCCTGCGTGATGGTCTCCGACAGGTGCTTGGGATACTGCGCGGTGCCGCACAGGTAAACGCCTTCTGCCGCAAAGTCCACCGGCCGTAGCTTGACGTGGGCTTCTTGGAAGAATCCGTCCGGGCTCAACGGCACTTTGAACATGCGCCCCAGCTCGGCGGAACCGGCAGCAGGGATCACGGCTGCGGCCAGAATGATGGCATCGGCCTCGAGTTCAAGCTTCTTGCCCAGAATCGGATCGGCTGCGGTGACGCGGATGAAGCTGCGTCCGCCCTGTTCGACGCTTTCCAGTTGCGGCTTGTCGTCCGCCTCGTAGCGGATGAACTTGACGTTCTGGTGCGACGCCTCGAGGTAGTAATCCTCGCGGAAGCCATAGGTCCGGATGTCGCGGAACAGCACGTAGATTTCCACTTCGGGCTTGAGCGCCTTCATCTTCAAGGCGTTCTTCATGGTTCCGCTACAGCAGACGCGGGCGCAGTAGTTGCGGTCGTCGTTGCGGCAACCCACGCACTGGATCATCACCACGCTATTCGAAGCCAGCAGCTTTTCTTCCTGTTTGGCGAGCTTGCCTTCCATCTCCAGCAGCGTCATTACCTTGTCGCTCTTGCCGTACAGGTATTCGGTTGGCTTGTACTCCGTGGCACCGGTCGCGATGATGGCGGCACCGTGTTTGATGGTGCGCACCCGGCCCTTGGACTTGACCGTGGTCGTGAAATTCCCGACATAGCCATCCACATGCGTGATCGTGGCATCCATGATGGCGTGGATCTTCGGGTGTCGATAGACCTTTTTCTTGAGGTCCTTGAGGAAGGTCTGGACGTCCAGACCTTCGAGCGTGTAGTGCAGGCGGTTGGCCATGCCACCCAAATCCGAGGCTTTCTCGATCAGGTAGGTCTCATAGCCCTGCTCGGCCAAGGTGTGGGCGCTGGTCATGCCGGCGACACCGCCGCCGATCACCATCACGGTCTTGTCCACCGGCAGTGAAAACTCTTCGAGTGGCTCGAGTATGCCGACCCGTGCCACTGACATGCGGACCAGATCCTTGGACTTCGCCGTGGCGGCTTCCTTTTCCTTGGAGTGCACCCAGGAGCAGTGCTCGCGGATGTTGGCCATGTCGATGTAGTACTGGTTAACGCCAGCTTCGCGCAAGGTGTCGCGAAACAGCGGCTCCAGCGTGCGCGGCGTGCAAGCGGCGATCACCACCCGGTTCAAGCCCTTGTCGCGTATGGTGTCCGAGATCGCCTGGGCGGTGTTGGTGGCGCAGGCGAACAGGGAATCTTCCACGTGTACCACGCCCGGCAGGCCCAAGGAATATTCGGCGACGGATGGCACATCGACCACGCTACCGATGTTGGCACCGCAACGACAGACGAAGACACCGATCTTGGCTTCCTCTTGCGAGACATCCTTTTCCACCGGATAGACGCGGTCCGTCGAGAGCTGGCCGCGGCGCGACTTGAGCAGGTTGGCGGCCTGGGCGCCAGCGCCGCTGGCCCCCATCACCGACTCGGGAATGTCCATTGGACCCTGGAAGGCGCCACTGGTGAAAATGCCGGGCCGGCTGGTTTGCAGCGGGTTGAAAGGTTCGACCTTGCAAAAGCCGTGCTGATTCAGCTCAATGCCAAAGACCTTGGAAAAGCGCTGGGCATCCTTTGGCGGCGCCAGGCCGACCGAGAGCACCACCAGTTCAAAGAATTCCTCGACCACGCCGTCCGGTGTCGTGTAGCGGATCGAGACATCGCCGGTCACCGGATCTTCGCTGCCAACAGAAACGTAGCTGCGAACGAAATGCACGTCGGGCAGTTTTTGCGCGCGCTGGTAGAAGCGCTCAAAGTCCTTGCCATAGGAACGAATGTCGTTGTGGAAAATCTTGGCGTGCATCTCCGGCAGGTGGTCCTTGGCCAGGATCACCTGCTTTTGCGTATACGAGCAGCACACCGCCGAGCAGTAGCTGTTGGCGCCTTGCGGGTTGACCTGGCGCGAGCCGACACAGTGAATCCAGGCGATCTTGTGCGGATGCTTTTTGTCCGAGGGTCGCAGGATCTGGCCCTCATGCGGACCGGTGGAGCACAGCAGGCGCTCGAAGTCCATGCTGGTGACGACGTTCTTGAACTGGCCGTAGCCGTAATCGTTGCGCGGCAGGGGGTTGTAGGTTTCGTAGCCGGGCGACAGGATGATGGCGCCGACCTTGATCTGGACCTTCTCGGGCTTTTGACCGAAGTCGATGGCATCGTTTTCGCAGACCGCCTGGCAGATATTGCAGGTCTTGTCCTTCAGGAACAGGCAGCTGTCGTCGATGTAAGTGACCAGCGGCACCGCTTGTGCAAAGTAGATATGCACCGCCTTGTTCAGCGATAGTTCCTGATTGAAGGGGTCGGGGATCTTGACCGGACAGCGCTCGACGCAGGCGGTGCATCCCGTGCATTTGTCGGCGTTGACGTAGCGCGGCTTTTTCAGCAGTGTGACGGTGAAGTCTCCGGGCTGGCCCTCGACGCTGTCGACATCGGTATAGGTCATCAACTGGATATTGGGCGCGCGGTCGGTTTCGATGAATTTGGGCGACTCGATGCACATCGAGCAGTCATTGGTCGGGAAGGTCTTGTCCAGCTGCGACATTTTGCCGCCGATGGTGGGCGACTTCTCGACCAGATAGACCTTGTAACCATCCGTCGACAGGTCCAGCGCGGACTGGATGCCGCTGATGCCCCCACCGATGATCATCACGTCGCCCATGTTGTCGTCCGCCGGACGAAGCGCGTTCTGCGTGTTCCACTGCTGCTGTAAGAGTCCGAATTCCACGTCTGTGTCCTCGCCTATTGAGACTTTCGTAAATGATGACACCTACAAGGGATGATGCTGTCATCCCGGACTCGATCCGGGATCCAGTGCCACACCAACCCTGGATTGCGGGTCAAGCCCGCAATGACAAATCTGTGTTGACTCTGGCCCAACGGTGTCGTGAATTCCGTAAACATCAATAGATCGCTTCGCGAATGATTTCGGTGATGTCCTTGATCTCGATAGCGGCACCGCCGTCGGAGCGGCCCAGGCGGCTGTCTTCGAAATTGGTGATGCAGTACGGGCACGACGTCGCCAGCACCTGCGCGCCGGTGCCGGCCGCCTGCGCCAGGCGCAGGTCAGAGAAGCGCTGGCCCTTGGGCGTTTCCATCCAGATGCGGCCACCGCCGCCGCCGCAGCAGAAGCTGTTCTTGCGGTTCTCGGACATCTCCTTCAATTGCAGCCCCGGCACGCTCCTGAGCGCCTGGCGCGGCTGCTCGAAGATGCCCATGTGCCGGCCCAGATAGCAGGGGTCGTGGTAGGTGACGTTTTTCGCGTATTCCTTGGTCAGCTTCAAGCGGCCCTCGACTATCAACTGATGGATGAATTCAGTGATGTGCACTACCTCGAAGTTGACCATGAACTCGGGATACTCGTTCTTGAAGCTGTGATAGCAGTGCGGCGACGACACCAGGATCTTCTTCACGCCATTGCCGATCAACTGGCCGATGTTCTGCCGCGCCAGCGTGCGGAACAGTTTCTCGTCGCCGGTCTTGCGGATGCTCTCACCGCAGCAGCTCTCGTCGCTGCCGAGGATGCCGAAGTCCACGCCGGCCGCCTGCAGTATCTCCACCGTGGCCTTGGCAATCTTCTTGCCGCGCGGGTCGTAGGACAGGTAGCAGCCGGGGCTGTACATGATTTCCATGCCCTCTTCAAAACGCTTGACGCCCAGGCCTAGCGACCAGTCGGCGCGCTTGGCGCGCGCCTCGCCGAACGGATTGCCCTCGGCACGCAGGCTGGCGGCAATACCCGGAATCGGCGCCGCGCCGCCGGCGAAGACGTCGTACTCGGTAGCGATGCGGCGCAGCGCAATGCCGGACTGGATCTGCTTGACGTCGCGCGGACAGACCTGCGGGCATTTGCCGCAAGTGGTGCAACGCCAGATCTCCTCGCTGTCGATCTCGGTCAGGCCGAAGGTCGCCTCGCGCACGATCTTGCGCATGCTGAATTTGGATACCCGGTTCCAGGGGCAGACGGTGTCGCACATGCCGCACTGGTAACAGGATTTGAAAGCATCGCCGCCGGCTGCCTTGATGGCGTCGATGATTTCCTTTTGCGGGGCTACGGTCTCCATGCCTCAGGCCTTTGACATTCTGGCCAGGGTGTCCAGCACCTGCTGCAAACCGTGTTTGTCTATCATCGCGCCGATGCCGATCTCGACATCACCCAACTGCGGCTGGTCGTCCTCGACTTCCTCTTCGCGCTCCACAAAAATCAGCGCCTCGGCGTGGCACCACTCGACGCACTTGGGCTGATCCAGCGCCGGCGTTTCCTCGCACATGTCGCATTTGAGCGGCAGGCCCGAATCGGGCTCCTTGAACAGGGTGCGCGACGGGCAGGAGGCACGGCAGAAATCACATTCGTTGTATTCCTTGCCGTCGATGATGTACTTGTCGCGGCCGGTGCATTCCGCCTCGGTGTACTCGCCGGCATAGACCGGCAGGTAGATGTCGCGCAGCGGCAGGCGCACGATGCGGATGCGCGAGCGCGCCGGATTGTTGCTGGAGTAGCGCGGCGTCGCGTGCCAGGAAGAGCAGATCACCTCGCAGGCCTTGCAGCCGTTGCACTTGTCGGCGTCGATGGTGATCGACTTGACGATTTTCTTGACCTTAGCCATGGTCGTAAATCCCCTTCAACTCAAATTCCTCGGCGACGAAATCCATTTCAAGGTCGTGCAGGGATTCCTTGGTCGGGATGCCCTGGCTGTTGAAGCCCTTCAGCTTGTAATATTGATCCAGCAGTTGTTTCTCCAGATCGGGGAAGCGCTTCTTCCAATGGTCCTCGGGCGGCTTGTCGTCGGCGCGGCGCATGCCGCGGCGCACATTGAGCGCGCGCATCAGGGTGCGGGTGCGCGTTGCCGATTTCCAGACGTCGTCCTTGCTCATCTTGATGCCGGTGGCGGCGGTGACGAACTCCGGATAGTTGTGGATGTGGTAGGGCGGTTTCAGCGGGAACGATGACAGCCCGGCGCACATGCCCAGCGCATCGTCGATGTAGTGCATCTTCTCCATCCAGTCGACGATTTCGCAACTGGCCTCGACCGTCGGGTAGTAGGGATTGGACATTTCCCCGCGCGGCTCCCAGTCGACATAGTATTTCTTGAACTTCTCGTCGGGTACCTGAAACCAGTCCTTGACGAACTCTTCGCGCAACTCCCGGGTGGCGAAAGGCTCCTGCGGGAACTGGCCTTCGATCTGCGTGATGTTGATCTTCTCGCCGGTCGAGTACATCAGGTAGTAGACCGGGTTGAGCATGCCCAGCTTGAGCGGCAGTTGCTCGTGCTTCTTGATGGTGTTGTGGTCGAACTTCTCGGCGCCCTTGCCGATGCGCCGCGCCGCCCAGTAGACGCCGTCGGCCAGGTAGTCGCCTATGCCTTCGCGGCGCACCATCTTTTCCAGCAGGTAGTAGAAGCGCCCCTCCGTGTCCTCGGGCATGCCGGGGAAGTCTTCCTTGGTCAGGATGCCGGCCTCCAGCAGTTCCAGCCCGAACGCCAGGGCCTGCGGCGCCGAAAAGCCGTCGATACCGTATTCGGTCGCCTTCTGCGCGATCTTGAAGCCGAAGTCCAGGTCCGAGAAGGCCGCCATGGTGTAGGTCAGCTTCGAATAGCACTTCATCATGTAGGTCGGCAGGCCCGGCACCGAGATGGTGGCGCCGCACTTCATCGGGCAGTTGTGGCAACTGATCAGGCGGGTGCGCACGTTCTCCTGGCTCTCGCGCCACTTCTCCTCGATTTGATGGGTCCAGAAATCCTTGCGCCGGGTGCGCGAATTGCCCCACATGAAGTTGGTGGTGTGCCATTGCTCGTCGACGATGGCCATCTCCTGCGGCGAGCCGAGACCCTGCAGAATCGGCGGCACGCCCTGGATCGGGTTCTCGCCGCGGAACTTGATGTACTTGAGCACGCCGTCGCACAGTTCCATGTACTTGACCGGGTCGGCCACGTTGATGTCCTTGGTGCCGCGCACGGCGACCGCCTTCAGGCCCTTGTCGCCCATCACGGCGCCGATGCCGCCGCGGCTGGCGCTGGAGCGGCCCTGCTCGATCGAGGCGAAGAAGACGCGGTTCTCGCCGGCCAGGCCGATCGCCGCCACCTGGATGTCCGGGTCTTTCAATTCCTTGCGAATGGCCTCGGAGGTCTCGGTCGCGCCCAGGCCCTTGAGGTGCGAGGCATCGCGGATCTCGACCTTGTCGTTGTTGATCCAGAGGTAGACCAGTTGTTCCGACTTGCCGCTGAGGATGACTTTGTCGTAGCCGGCATACTTGAGTTCCGGCGCAAAGAAGCCGCCCATCATCGAATACGCCATCAGCTTGGTTTGCGGCGAAATGGTCGAGACGATGGTGCGGTTGCTGCCGGGCGCGGCGGTGCCGCACAGCAGGCCGCTGCTGAAGATCAGCAAGTTGTCGGGGGAGAAAGCGTCCGTCTCGGCCGGCACCCGGTCCCACATGATCTTGGCATTGGTGCCGAGGCCTCCCATGAACAGCCGGGTGTCGTTCGGGTCGGTCTCCACCCGGTCGATGCTGCCGCGCGAGAGATCCACTTCCAGGTCAAACCCTATTTCTCCATAACGCATTTTTTGTGGCCTCTCTCAGACGGTGTTGCTATGCAAAAATCTTGCGCGCCGGAATCACGCGTGTTCCCAGCTGGCTGGCCGACGCGCCAGAAAGGCGGCCAGCCCTTCGTTGGCGTCGTGTGTTTTCATCAGGCGATCCAGGTACAGGGTTTCGACTTCCTGCAGTCGTGCGCGCAGGCTGCGGATCAGCGGGCCACGCGCCGCGGCCACGGCGCACGCCAGCGCGGCGGCGCTTTTTGGTGCCAGCTGCTTGTCGAAATAGTCCAGGGCTGCTGCCTCGGGGTCGTCGGCAACGGTCTGCACCAGGCCCATGGCCTTGGCCTCGGCGCCGCTGACCGAGCGACCGGAGAACAACAAGTCTTCGGCGTCGGGCTGATTCACCCGGTACGGCAACAGGCAGGAGGCGGCCGGGGCAAAGACGCCCAGGCTCATCTCGGGTTGTCCCAGCTTGGCCTCCGGCGTGGCAAAAATCGGACCACCGGCCAGCGCCACTTCAAGGCCACCGCCCAGGCACTGGCCGCGCACCGCGGTCAGGATCGGCAGCGGGAACTCGACCATCGTGATGATCAGCGCGTGCAAGGCGGCCAGCATGGCGGCGCAGCGCTCCGCCAGGTGCTCATCGACACTGGCGCCAAAGCTGAAATGCGGCCCGCTGGCATCGAGCAGCACGCCGCGCAAGCCCTTTGACGCCCGATGCGCATCAAAGGCCGCCTGTAGAGACGCAATCATGGCGGCATCGACGATGTTGGCCTTGGGCCGGTCCAGTCGCAGGCGCAACAGCGCGCCATCGTGCTCCAGCCAGACTTTGAGGGGAGAGGGTTCACTCATATCAATTCTCTGATGGTGTTGACAGGCGGTGTCGAGAGCCAGGATTCGCGCTTGCAGAGGCTTGCTGGCCGGGATTTGCGCCCGAGTGCGCGCGGTTTGCCGGGTCTCGCCCCGGCGGGCGACCTTCTTTTCTTTGCTTGCCCAAAGAAAAGAAGGCAAAAGAAAAGGCAGCCGCAGTCAGAGCCGCTACGCGGTTCCTTGCGCTGCTCGCATCGGTCGGGGTCGGGCTAAACTCGCTTCGCTCAAACAACGCCCGCCCTGATCCGCCCGCTGCTGCGCTGCTCAGCTCTGCCAGGACGGCGAAGTCCAGACAGCCAGAATGCAAACATCCAATCCCACAAGTACGCGCCATGGCGCGCCCTTGTGGGCTTCGGTTTCCGATTCGGTATTGGCGATTGGATGCCCGCGCCGTTATGAGGAGGCGAGTAGCGCAGGTGAAGCCGGATAAGGGCTGGCGTTGTTTGAGCGAAGCGAGTTTAGCCAGACCCCGGCTGCGCCGAGCAACGCAGCGTGCCCGCAGGGCCGACGAATCCGGCTCGCCTTTCTTTTGGGTACTTTTCTTTGGCGAAGCAAAGAAAAGTACCTCGCCCGCCGGGGCGAGACCCGGCCGCCCGCGCGAGCCTGCGCAAGACCCGATAGACAGCGCGCCGTCGGGCGCACATCCCGACACAATCACCCCCCTTTGCGCTTGTTACGCGGCTGAATCGAATCGTGCAGCGGCCCGACCCAGCTTTCGCCCGCGGCCAATTTCTGGCGCAGCAGGACGAAGTCGGCTTCGCGGTCTTCCTTGGTGCCTTCGTTGAAGGCGGTGAAACCGGCGCGGCCTTCGGTCATCATGTTCAGGGCCAGCCAGGCGCGCGAGTTTTCCTTGTTCTTGTCCCAGGCTTCGAGCTTGGGTTTGCGCAGTTCTTCCAGTGTCTTGGTGGTGCAGTCCGGGAAGGTCAGCAGAATCTTGGCGCACAGTTCTTCCACCTTGGCGTCCAACAGCGAGAGGTCCACCGTGCCGCGCGCCAGCAAGGCCTTGCCCGCCTTGAGCGCCTCGCCGGTCTTGGGCTCGCCAAAGGAGAATCGTCCCTGCTCGTCCACCATCTGCTGCGTGTGCACCAGCGGGTTGGCGACAAATTTGCCGTCCACCTTGAGCGCCGGCACCACATCGGTCAGGATGCCCATCCAGCTCGCCTTGTGGGCCGAGAAAGGTTCGCACAGCACGCAGGCCGCCATGGCGCGCTCGGCGCCCACCATCACCGGCAGGAAATCGGTGGCGCCGCCGATCGGCGACGAGCCGTGCTTGGGCCCGGCCTGGCCGAAGCGCGCCAGGTCTTGCGCGACCGAGAAGTCGCAGGCCATGCCGATCTCCTGGCCGCCGCCGATGCGCATGCCGTTGACGCGGCAGATCACCGGTTTGTCGCACATCAGGATGGCGCTCACCATGTCGTTGAACAAGCGCATGTACTGCCGGTATTCCTGCGGGTGGCCGGCGTAATACTCGGCATATTCCTTGGTGTTGCCGCCGGTGCAGAAAGCCTTGTCGCCGGCACCGGTGAAGACCACGCAGACCACGTCGCGCGCATTGGCGGCGGCGCGCATGGCCAGAATCACGCCCTTCACCATGTCGGTGGTGTAGGAGTTGTACTGGCTCTGGTTGTCCAGCGTGATCCAGGCGTTGAACAGGCCTGGCACGACGCTGCCGTCGGGCAGGTGCGCCGGGCGTTTCTCGAACTTGACGCCGGGCTTGGCGATGTCATCGACCAGATCGTGGATCTTGAAGTCGCGCGTGGCGGGGGAGGCGGTCATGGTAGGGCTCCTGGGTTTGTCATTACGGGGAAGACGGTTTGTCATTGCGGGCTTGACCCGCAATCCAGTGCTTCAGACTGCATGGATGCCGGATGTTGAAACCCCGGACCTGATCCGGGGCCGGCATGACAAGGGTATTTCAGCAATTGCATGTTCCCTTAGGCGGCCGGAGTCAGCACCACGCGCTTTTTGATCTCGCGATGGTGCACGGCGGGAAAGACTGCATTGATGCTGTCCAGCGGGCGCTCTTCGACAAAAGGTGCCAAGGCCACCTTGCCGTCCAGCACCAGGTCCAGCGCGGCCGGGTAGTACTCGGGCGGGCAACCCCAGTTGCCCAGGGCTCGGGCATCGAACGCCATCAGGTTGGACAAGCGCACCTCGACCTTGTCCATGGTGAAGCCGACCACCGACAAGGTGGCGCCGTGCACCAGCAGACCATAGGCCGAGAGCTGGCCGGCCGCCGTGCCGGAGCACTCGAAGATCTGCCACTCGGTGCTGCGCAAGCCCTGTTGTTTGGCAAAGGCGTTGACCGCCGCCTTCATGGCCTTGCCGTCATGCGTGCGGGCATTGAGCGTGAGGCCGGCGCCGTGCTGCGCGATGGCCGCCAGTTTGTCGTCATCGACGTCGATCGCCACCACCTGGGCGCCGAAGGCACGCGCAATCTGCACGCAGTAGCCGCCGACGCCGCCGGCGCCGATCACGATCGCCAGGCTGCCGGGCGTGACACCGGCGCGGCGCACCGCCTGGTAAGGCGTGGTCAAGGCGTCGGCCACGATGGAGACTTGCGCCAGCGTCAGATGCGCGGCAGCCAGACGGGCCTCGTCGACCGGGCACAGGCCGCGCGCCGGCACCACGATGTGCGAGGCAAAGCCGCCCTGGATGTCGTTGCCGGGCATTTTCTGGGCGCGGCATATCGGTTGCAGGCCGCGCTTGCACAAGTCGCACTCGCCACAGGGCAGCACGGCCGGCACGATCACCGCCTTGCCGAGCCAGGCCTGGGCGGCGGCGCCGGCGGCCACCACACGGCCGCTGATCTCGTGCCCCAGGGTCAGGGGCGGCGCCGAGTTGGTGCGCACGCCGTCGTAGTAGTAGCCCAGGTCGGTGTGGCAGACGCCGCAGCCGGCAATCGCCACCACCACTTCGCCGGCCGCCGGCTCGGCGACAAAGGCGACTCGCTCGAACGGTGCGCCGGGTTTGTTCATCTGCCAACGGTAGGCATCAATGCTCATGTTTTGTCTCCTGCTCGGTTCTCGAAAGAGGGGCGTTTCAGCCTGCCATCAGGTTTGACTGCAACGCCGGTCGAATCTATTATCGTATATTAGTACCTAATTACCAACATTGTTTTAAAATTATTCGGCAAGAGCGCGCGATGTCGCTGATTTGGGTCAAACTCAAGGAAAAACACAGGAGAAAAACTTGCAGACACAAATGACAGTTCCGACCAGCGTTTCCATCGCGTTGGCGGGCAGCGGTGGCAGCGGCGTGATGACGGCCGGCACCGTCTTGCTGGCCGCCGCCGCCAAGGCCGGTGCCTATGGCTTGATGGTGCGCACCAGCGGGCCGCAGATTCGCGGCGGCGAGGCGGCGGCCCTGTTGCGCCTGGGCCCGCAGCCGATGGGTTCGCTGGACGACGGTTTCGACCTGTTGTTGGCGATCGACTGGCAGAACGTCAACCGTTTCGCCGACGAGATCGTGCTGGGGCCGCGCAGCGTGCTGATCGGCGACCCGGACGAAGGCGAGGCGCCCGAAGTGTTCAAGGCCACCGGTGCCCGCTACGCGCCCCTGAGCCTGAAGAAGATGGCCAAAGCGATACCGGGCAGCTGGGTCAACATGATTGCGTTGGGACTGTCCGGCACGCTGGCCGGGCTGCCGCTGCAGGTGTTGCAGGAGGCGGTGCGCGAATCCTGGAAAAAGCCCGCCACGCTGGAGGCCAACCTGTTGGCCGTGGCCGCCGGTGCCGAGGCCGCCGCCGGCATCGCCGCCACGCTGGCGCACAGCGGTGGACCGATGGCGCAACTGGAGCTTGGCGCCTTGCAGTCCAGGCCGCGCTGGATGATCAGCGGCAACGAGGCCACCGGCTTCGGTGCCCTGCGGGGCGGCGTGCGTTTTGTCGCGGCCTATCCGATTACCCCCGCCACCGAGGTGCTGGAGTGGCTGGCGCCCAAGCTGCCGGAGGTCGGCGGCACCCTGCTGCAGGCCGAGGACGAACTGGCTTCCATCAACATGATCATCGGTGCCTCCTATGGCGGCGTGCCCTCGCTGACCGCCACCGCAGGCCCGGGGCTGGCCCTGATGACCGAGGCCCTGGGCCTGGCGGTGGCCTCCGAGGTGCCTATCGTGGTGGTCGACGTAATGCGCGGCGGACCCTCCACCGGCATACCGGCCAAGAGCGAGCAAAGCGATTTATCTTTTGCAGTCGGTGGGCTGCCTGGCGACGCGCCGCGCCTGGTGGTGGCGCCCAGCTCAATCGGCGACTGTCTGGGCGCCGCGCAGTGGACCGTGCACCTGGCCGAAGCGCTGCAAGCGCCGGCCATTTTGCTGTCGGACCAGTTCATGGGCCAATCGCGCGCCGTCATCGACCGCCCGCTCGATAGCGGGTTTGCGGCGCGGCGGCTGACGGCCGAGGCCAACACGCCGGATTACAAGCGTTACCGCAATACCGAGTCCGGCGTCTCGCCGATGGCCATCCCCGGCACCGAAGGCGTGACTTACACCGCCGACGGGCTGGAGCATTCGGAAGCCGGCATTCCCAGCAGCCAATCGAAAGACCACGTGCTGCAACTCGACAAGCGCCAACGTAAGCTGGCGTTGCACGACTACGGCCCTTACTGGGCCGACATCGAGGGCGATGCCGACGCCGTGGTGATCACTTTCGGCTCGGCCTCGGGCCCGGTGCGCGAGGCGGTGGCGCGCGCCCGGGCGCTGGGTACCGACCTGCGCCTGATCGTGCTGCGCCTGCTGGCACCGACCCGGCCGGAGCAAATGGCGGCTGCATTGCAAGGCGTCAAGCGCAGCATCGTGGTGGAGCAGAACCACGGTGCCCAGCTGTACCGCTACCTGCGCGCCTGGTACGACTTTCCGGCGCCGCCGGCCAGCTACCACCGGAGCGGCCCGCTGCCCTTGCGGCCGGCCGAATTGTTGACGGCCTTGCTGGCGTGGAGGAATGCAAAATGAACCAGAACATCAATCAGGACACGGCGCCGGCAGCCACTGTGGTGGGCTTCACCGCCGCCGACTTCAAGTCCAGCTACAAACCGATCTGGTGCCCGGGCTGCGGCGACTTCACGGTGCTGAGTTCGGTCACCAAGGCGCTGGCCATCATGGGCGTGCCGCCCAAGGACTGTGCTGTGGTCTCCGGCATCGGCTGCTCGTCGCGCATTCCGGCCTACACCACCTGCTATGGCTTCCACGGCGTGCACGGCCGTTCACTGGCGGCCGCCACCGGCCTCAAGGTGGCGCGGCCCGATTTGCAGGTGCTGGTGGCGGGCGGCGACGGCGATGGTTATTCGATCGGCGGCAACCATTTTCTGCACGCTTGCCGGCGCAATGTCGACATGACTTACCTGGTGATGGACAACCATGTCTACGGCATGACCAAGGGCCAGCCGTCACCGACCACCGAGCCGGACTGGGATTCCAAACTGTCGCCCGGTGGCACCGGCGTGCGGGTCTTCAACCCGCTGGTGGTGGCGCTGGCCTCGGGCGCCAATTTTGTGGCACGCGCTTTTGCCGGCGACCTGCACGGCACCGCCGACATCATTGCCAAGGCGATGCAGCATCCGGGCTTCTCTTTTGTCGAGATTCTCTCCCCCTGCGTCACCTTCCGCCCCGAGCAGCGCGACTGGCGCAAACTGGTGCGCGCGGCCGAGTTGCAGGCCACCGACGATGCCGGACGCGCGGCACGCCGTCTGATGAGCGACGACGGTCTGAATATCGGCGTGCTGTACGCCGGCGACCGCACGCCTTACCCGGCTTCGGTGCGGCCGGCGCGGCGCAGCGTGGCCGAACTGGAAGCGGAGTTCGCACTGTGAAGCAGCCCGTCACACCCACCGCCGGGCAACTGCCCGCAACGCTGGCCGACTTCATGGCACAAGCGCTGCAAATGGAACTGGACGCAGAGCAGCGCTACGGCGAGTTCGCCGACATGATGGAAATCCACAACAACCTGGAAGTGGCCCAGTGGTTTCGCAAGATGGCCGCGATTGAAGGCAAGCACGCCCAACAGATCATGGCCCAGATGGGCTGGCGCCAGGCACCCCAACCGTTGACGAGAGCACCTGTCTTCGAAGGTTTCGAGGCGGCCGAAACGGCGGCCGTTGAAGAAGTCCATTACCTGATGCGGCCCTGGCACGTACTGCAACTGGCCTTGGCCAACGAAGAACGGGCCCAGCGTTTTTTTGCCCGCTTGGCGAGCCTGGCCACGGTCGACGCGGTGCGCCAGGCGGCGCTCGAATTGCAGCAGGAGGAGGCTCAGCACGTGCAACTGGTCAAGGCCTGGATGTTGAAGGTGCCGCAGCCGCAACCTGACTGGGATCAGGATCCCGACCCGCCGCGCTACGACGACTGATTCCATGTCGAGTTCGACGCGATATGTCGTTGCCCCACCTTGTCGTGCTGAAGCACTGCCTGCGGCGGTGCGCCTAATCTCGCGCCGAATCGACATGGAATGGACACCGAAGAACGGGAGTTCTCATGCAGACGCTGCTTCCTGAAGGCTGGGCGCCGCCCATCGGCTATTCCAACGGCATTGCGGTCGACGCCGGGCGCATTATTTTTGTCGCAGGTCAAGTCGGCTGGGATGCGCAGCAGCGTTTTCAATCGGAACAACTTGCGCCGCAGTTCGAGCAGGCACTGCTCAATGTGCTGGCGGTGCTGGCGCAGGCCGGCGCCCGGGCTGAGCACATCTGCCGCATGACGGTTTACTGCTGCGACAAACCGGCTTATCTGGCGGCCCGCCGCGAGCTGGGCGCCATCTGGCGCCGCCGCATGGGCCGCCATTACCCGGCCATGAGCATGATCTTTGTGTCCGACCTGCTGGACAGTCCCGGCAAGATCGAATTGGAGGCCACGGCGGTCGTGCCGGCACCCAAGTGAGTGGCATTTATTCCACGCTTTGCTGGTAAACCCCGGGGTGCGGCGCAGGCAGTCGTGTTTAAGATGTTGCATTGCGTAGCATATTTAGAAGAAATGATTGTTGATATGCAGTTGTCGTCGACGGTTGGGCTGGCCCGCGTGAGCGGGGCCTGGCTGTTGGGCAGGATTTTTTCGGCTGAACCGGGTGCCGTGCGGCTTGACCCGGTGACGCCGCCCGCAAACCGCCGCATACGATCTGCCCTCAAACCATTATTAACAGGAGAGAGACTATGATTTTCAAAAAAACCCTGCCCTTGATCGCCGCGCTGATGCTTGCCGGCGTCGCCCAGGCCGACATCAATGTCGGCGTCACGGTATCGGCCACCGGCCCCGCCGCGTCCCTGGGCATTCCGGAAAAGAACACGATCGCCCTGATGCCCACCAGCATCGCCGGCCAGAAGATCAATTACATCGTGCTTGATGACGCGTCCGACACCACGGCCGCTGTCACCAACGCGCGCAAACTGATCAACGAGCACAAGGTCGATGTGCTGCTGGGCTCCACCACCACGCCCAACTCGCTGGCCATGATAGACGTCGCCGCCGAGGCCAAGACGCCGATGATTTCGATGGCCGCCTCGGCCCGCATCGTGGAGCCGCAGGACGCCAAGAAACGCTGGATCTTCAAGACCCCGCAGAACGACATCATGATGTCGCTGGCGATCGCCGCCCACATGGCCGACAGTGGCGTCAAGAGCGTTGGCTTCATCGGCTTTTCCGATGCCTATGGCGAAGGCTGGTATCAGGAATTCACCAAGATTGCGGCCTTGAAGAACATCCAGATCGTCGCCAACGAACGCTACAACCGCACTGACACATCGGTCACCGGCCAGGTGCTGAAAATCATGGCCGCCAAGCCCGACGCGGTGCTGATTGCCGGCTCCGGCACGCCGGCCGTGCTGCCGCAGCGCGCGCTCAAGGAACGCGGCTACAGCGGCAAGTTCTACCAGACGCACGGCGTCGCCAACAACGACTTTTTGCGCGTCGGCGGCAAGGACGTGGAAGGCACCTTCCTGCCGTCCGGCCCGGTGCTGGTGGCGGCCCAACTGCCGGCCAACCATCCGCTCAAGAAGTCGTCGCAGGAGTACGTGACGAAATACGAAAAAGCCTACGGCGTCGGTTCCGTCTCGACCTTCGGTGGTCATGCCTGGGATGCCGGCAAGCTGATGGAAGCCGCCGTCGGCCCAGCGCTGAAAAAAGCCAAGCCCGGCACCGCCGAATTCCGCAGTGCGCTGCGTGACGCCCTGGAAGCGGCGAAAGAAGTAGCCGGTGCGCACGGTGTTTTCAATATGTCGGCGACGGACCATCTGGGCCTGGACCAACGCGCCCGCGTGATGGTCAAGATTGAGGGCGGTGCCTGGAAATTCCAGCCCTGATGGACGGCCAAATCGCCTTGCTGCTGGCCCAGGACGGCATCGTCAACGGGGCGGTCTACGCCTTGATGGCGCTGGCACTGGTGCTGGTGTTTTCGGTGACCCGGGTGATCTTCATCCCGCAAGGCGAGTTTGTTGCATTTGGCGCGCTGACCATGGCCGCGCTACAGGCCGGCCGCGCGCCCGGTACCCTGTGGCTGCTGCTGGCGCTGGCAGCGCTGACCCTGCTGGTGGAGGCGGTGCGGCAGCAGCGCGGCATCGCGGTGGACTGGCTGTCCAGCGCTTTCTGGGCCGTTTTGCTGCCCGGCCTGGCGGCCTTGCTGGTCCTGTTCCTGAAGCCCACTTCGCTGGCCGGACAAACCTGCACCACCTTGCTGCTGATCACCCCGCTGGGGCCTCTGGTGTACCGCCTGGCCTACCGGCCGCTGGCGCATGCCACGGTCCTGACCTTGTTGATCGTGTCGGTTGCCCTGCACGGCGTATTGGTCGGCTTGGGCTTGTATTTTTTCGGTGCCGAGGGTTCCCGGACCACGGCTTTTTCCGACCTGCGGCTGGACCTGGGCAGCATTCCGGTCAGCGGACAGTCGCTGGTGGTGATGGGGGTGGCCAGCCTGCTGGTGATTTCGCTGTTCCTGTTTTTTGAGCACACCATCATCGGCAAGGCCTTGCGTGCCACCGCCATGAACCGGGTCGGTGCCCGGTTGATGGGGATTCCGACCGAACTGTCGGGCGACCTCAGCTTTGCCTTGGCGGCGCTGGTGGGCGCGGTCTCGGGGCTGCTGGTGGCGCCCCTGACGACGGTCTACTACGACACCGGTTTTCTGATCGGCCTGAAAGGTTTTGTCGCCGCCATCATCGGCGGCCTGACCAGCTACCCGCTGGCGTTGGCCGGTGCGCTGCTGGTCGGCCTGCTGGAATCCTTTTCGTCTTTTTGGGCCAGCGCGTTCAAGGAGGTCATCGTCTTCACCCTGATCATTCCGGTGTTGTGGTGGCGCTCCCTCAACAGCCATCACGTCGAGGACGAAGAATGACGCAGCGTCGGCTTACCCTGGGGGCAGTATTTCTGTTGCTGGCGCTGTGGGGTTTTCTGCCCGAGTTCACGGTCACCATGCTGAACTACATCGGCCTCTACGCGCTGGTGGCGGTGGGCCTGGTGATGCTGACTGGCGTCGGCGGCATGACCTCTTTTGGCCAGGCCGCCTTTGTCGGCCTGGGGGCATACGCCACGGCCTGGTTTTGCACCGCGCCGGCTGCCGAGTCGCTGGTCGGACTGGCGCCCGGTTCCGCGGCCTTGCCCTGGGTCGGATTGCTGGTGGGACTGGTGCTGAGCGCCACTGTGGCCTGGTTGCTGGGCGCGGTGACGGTGCGCCTGTCCGGTCACTACCTGCCGCTGGGCACCATTGCCTGGGGTCTGAGTCTGTATTTCCTGTTTGGCAACCTCGAATTTCTGGGCGGCCACACCGGTCTGGCGGGGCTGCCGGCGCTGTCGCTGGCCGGCTTCGATCTGCGCTCGGTGCGCGAACTGGGCCTGCTGATCTGGGCCGTGCTGCTGCTGACCCTGTGGGCTTTGCACAACCTGCTGGACTCGCGCGAGGGACGCGCCATCCGCGCGCTGAAAACCGGCCGCGTGATGGCCGAGAGCATGGGCGTCGACACCGCCCGTTACCGCATCAAGGTCTTCGTGCTGGCCGCCTTGCTGGCCAGCCTGTCGGGCTGGATGTACGCCCACTTGCAGCGCTTCGTCAACCCCACCCCCTTCAACCTGAACATCGGCATCGAGTACCTGTTCATGGCGGTGGTGGGCGGTGCCGGCCATCTGTGGGGCGCCGTGCTGGGCGCCGCCCTGATCACCTTGATGAAACAGTACCTGCAGGACATTTTGCCCAGTCTGCTGGGCAGCAGCGGCAACTTCGAGGTGATCGTGTTCGGTCTCCTGATGCTGCTGGTGTTGCAGCGCTTCTCGGACGGCCTGTGGCCCAGTCTGGCGCGGCTGGTCAATCGCTACCTCAGAGCGCCTCCATTGGCCAGCGGCGATGGTGGACGCGGACTGACCCAACGCCAGCTCCCCGCCAAGGACAGCGTGGTGCTGGGCGCCAGCGGCGTCAGCAAGCGCTTTGGCGGCTTGCTGGCCAACAACCAGGTCGATCTGGATGTCAGGGCCGGTGAAATCCACGCCCTGATTGGGCCCAATGGGGCCGGCAAGAGCACCTTCTTCAACATGATCTCGGGCGTTGATGATCCCAGTTCCGGCGTCGTCAAGCTGCTCGGGCGCGACATGCTGGGCCAGTCGTCGCGCGCCTTCGCGGCCGGCGGCCTGGGCCGCACTTTTCAGCATGTGCGCCTGCTGGGGCCGCGCAGCGTACTGGACAACGTGGCCCTCGGTGCGCACTTGCGCGGCCACCATGGCTGGATCGCTTCCATGCTGCGTCTGGACCGTGCCGAGGAAGCGGCCCTGATGGCGGAGGCACGGCGCCAGATCGAGCGCTGCGATCTGGGTCCGCAAATGCACGAAACGGCGGCCTCGCTGGCGCTGGGGCAGCAGCGCATCGTGGAAATCGCCCGCGCCCTGACCGGACATCCCAGCGTGCTGCTGCTGGACGAGCCGGCCGCCGGTTTGCCGCACATGGAAAAGCAGGCACTGGGGCGGCTGCTGACGCAACTGCGCGACGAGGGCATGGCCATTCTGGTGGTGGAACACGATATGGAATTCGTCATGAACATTGCCGACCGCGTCACGGTGTTGGAGTTCGGCCAGGTCATTGCCCACGGCACACCGGCCCAGGTGCAGGTCGATCCCAAAGTCGTGGCGGCTTATCTGGGCGGTGTCGAGGTGGAGTTCAAGCCATGACGCGGCCGGCCCTGGAACTCAAACACTTGAGCGTTTGCTACGGTGTGGTGGAAGCCGTGCACCAGGTCGACCTGGTGGTCCAGCCGGGCGAGATCGTGACCGTCATCGGGCCCAACGGCGCCGGCAAATCGACGCTGCTGTCGGCCGCCATGGGGTTGCTGCCCAGCAGCGGCGAGATCTGGCTCGATGGCAGCCTGATCCGCCGCCCGACGGTCCATGCGCTGGTGGTCGGCGGTGCCGGCCTGGTGCCGGAGCGGCGCGAATTGTTTGGTGAAATGTCGGTCGAGGACAACTTGTTGCTGGGTGGTTTTTCGCGCTGGCGGCGCGGCCTGCGGGACCAGGGTGTGTGCCGCGACGAAGTGTTTGCCATCTTCCCGCGGCTGCACGAACGGCGCACCCAGCTGGCCTCCACGCTGTCCGGCGGCGAGCGGCAGATGCTGGCGGTGGGCCGCGCCCTGATGGCCAAGCCCAAGCTGCTGATGCTCGATGAGCCTTCGCTGGGCCTGGCGCCCAACATCGTGCGCGAGGTGTTGCAAGTGGTGGTCGGGCTGCGAGAGCGCGGCGTCTCGATCCTGCTGGTGGAACAAAACGCCCGCGCCGCCCTGGCGGTGGCGGACCGGGCCTACGTGCTGGAAATGGGCAAGGTGGCTCTCACCGGCAAGTCCAGCGAGCTGGCCAGCGACCCGCGCATCATCGAGACGTACCTGGGCATCGGTGGGCGCAAAGCTACCACCGCCATTTGACAGGACAGGTTGCAGGCTCTCGATACTGACGGCTCGCTTTCCCGAGCCGTTGGCGAACAGCCATTTGTCTCGGCACGGGAAACGTCTGACCGTCAGCGCGGTCGAGTGCACATTTTTTGAAGACTTGCCGAGAGCGGCGTCGCATCGCGTAAAAGCGAGGGTTCTCGCTCTGCTCCAAGGTGCGATACTTGCTCCGATGTGGTCGAAAATCCTGTCCACATTCGTCAAGCCAACACTACCGGGGATGGGACTGACAACATGCATATGACTAAGAGCCCTCACTTATCTTTGCGCGAGCCCAGTCTTACCAACAGCCTGATTGTTCGCATCGCCCTGTTGTTGATCCTTGCGCTGTCCCTGTTTGCGGCTGGCAGCTACCAATTCATCGTCAGGCCCACCATCACCAGTCTGGCCGATGCCCAAATGGGGCTGGTGTCCCAACAGTTGGAAGCACGCGTCAACTTGCTGCTGAAGATGGTGGAGACCACGCTGCACAGCAGTCGCGATTGGGGTGCCAATGGCGATCTGGATCTGGATCAATGGCTGCGCTTCAACCAATTCTTCTTTCCCATCATCGCCAACCACGGCGAAATATCGTCAGTCAATTTCGCCAGCGAATCGGGGCGCGAGATTTTGCTGCTGCACAACGCCGACGGCAGTTGGGTCAACCGGTTCAGCAACCCGGCGGTTTGGGGCAAACGAACTTACTGGTTGTTTTGGAATAGCAGCCGCCAGTTGGAAAGAACCGAGATGCGGCTGATGGACTACGACACCCGTCAACGCCCCTGGTTTCAGGGCGCAATGAGTCTTTCCGGCGAGCAGGGAATCCATTGGACCGAGCCCTATATCTTCTTTACCAGCAAGGAACCGGGCATTACCGCTTCGATGCGCTGGCAGGGCAAGGACGGCAACCGCTACGTGATCGGGCACGATGTACGTCTGCTCGATCTTTCGGCGTTTACCGTCGGTCTGTCGGTTGGAAAATCGGGCAAAGCAGCCATGTTCCAATCCGATGGCAAGCTGATTACACTTCCCCACGACAATCGATTCGCCAGGGCCGACGCTATCAAGGCGGCAGTTCTGAAATCCCCGGGCGAGCTCGGTTTGGAGGAGATCGACCGCGGTTTCGCAGAGTGGCGAACTCGCCAGACCGCCAGCCAAACCGTTGACAGCTACGTGCTGGGGAAGGCTCGCTGGTTCAGTCTGTTCCGACCGATCAGTGCCGGCAGCCAGCAATTCTGGCTGGGTGTGTTTGCCCCGGAGAATGAGTTCGTTCCCACCAACAGCGCGAATCTGATCATCCTCGCTGCGATTGCAATGCTCGCCCTGCTTGCCGGTATCGTGGTGGCGGCTCGGGTTGCCCGTCAGTTCGGCAATCCGCTCTCTGTACTGGCTCGCGAAAGCGCCCGCATCGGCCGTATGGAACTGGATGCGCCGGTGCTTGTGTCCGCACCCTGGCGCGAAGTGCGGGAACTGGCCGTTGCACAGGAGAACATGCGCCTGCGACTGGGCGAATCCAAGCGCGCTCTGGAAAACGCCAACGCGTCGCTGGAAAGCAAGGTGGCGGAGCGCACCCGGGAGCTGAATCAAAGCCAACGGGCTCTGGAGGAGCGCGAGGTCCAGTTCCGCGCCATCTTTGAAAATGCGGTGATCGGCATTTCCAGCCTGACGACCAAGCTCGCCCGCCAGCGAGTGAACCGCGCTTTCTGCGAATTCACCGGATACACGGAGGCGCAACTGCTGTCAGCCGGCAGCCTTGATTTGATTGCGCCATCGGATCGTGATCGTGTCCGTTGCGCCTACGAGGACTTGGCGGCGGGCCGCTTGTCCAATTTCCGTACCGAGGTCCAATTCGTCCGCTCGGATGGAAATCTGCGCTGGGCCGACGTCCAGCTAACCTTGATCCGCGATGCCGAAGGCAAGGTGATGTCGCTGCTTGTCACCATTCTGGACATCCATGATCGCCGCACCATGGAGGATGAACTGGAACGACAGTTTGTCTTGATGCAGGCGATTCTGAACACCATCCCCAACCCGATCTTCTACAAAGGTGCCGACACCCGCTTCATCAGTTGCAACCGGGCCTATGAAGAAGCTTTCGGGATCGGCAGACAGCAACTTATTGGCAAACGCGTACTCGACCTGGACTACCTGCCAATGGCGGACAGACTCGCCTATCAAGCCGAGGACGAGGCGGTCATCTCTTCTTCCGGTCGCGTGACCAGGGAAGTCCCCATGGTCCTGTCCGACGACCGCCCGCATGACACGCTCTACTCGGTCACCGGTTTCACCAATCGCGATGGGACGCCGGGCGGACTGGTGGGACTGATCGTTGACATAACCCCTCTCAAAGACGCGGAACGGGAAGCCCAGCAAGCCCGTGCCGCCGCCGAAGCCGCGGCACGGGCAAAAGCCGATTTTCTGGCCAACATGAGTCATGAAATCCGCACCCCCATGAATGCCATCGTCGGTATGACCCACCTCACCCTGCAGACTGAATTGAATGCGCGCCAGCGCAATTATCTGGAGAAGGTCGACGCTGCCACCCAAAGCCTGCTCAGCATCGTCAACGACATCCTCGACGTGTCCAAGATTGAGGCTGGCATGATGACGATCGAACTGGTCGACTTCAGTCTCAACCATGTCATGCGCCACTTGGCCGACATGTCGCTGCCCAGGGCGAACCAGAAGGGGCTGGAACTTCTGTTTGACATTCATTCCGGCGTGCCGGAGCACTTGAAGGGCGACCCGCACCGGCTTGAGCAAGTGTTGCTGAACCTGGTCGGCAACGCGCTGAAATTCACCGAGCATGGAGAAGTTACGGTCACAGTCAATCGTGAGGTTATCGACAACGACAGAATTCAGCTGTGCTTCGTCGTCGGTGACACCGGCATCGGCTTGAGCGCGCAAGAGCAGCAGCGCCTGTTTACGCCCTTCACCCAGGCCGATAGTTCGACAACGCGCAAGTACGGCGGCACGGGACTCGGACTCTCGATCTGCAAGCGCCTGGTCGAATTGATGGGCGGTGAGATCGGCGTTGCCAGCGAGCCGGGCAAGGGCAGTCGCTTCTTCTTCAGCATGTCCTTTGATCGTGGCGCGCAAGAGGCACCGGCTCAGAACAATCCGGGTCCGCGGGGGCTGCGGGTTCTGGTTGCCGACGACAATGCGGGATCGCGCGGGATTCTGCAGCATCTGCTTGCCAGTTTCGGTTTCGTTCCCCACTGCGTCTCGGCGGGTGAAGCGGCTGTTGCCGCTTACGTTGCCGCCGAGTCCCGTGGCGAACCTTACGGACTGTTGATTGCCGACTGGAAGATGCCGGGTACCGACGGCATCGAAACCATAAGCCGCATCAACGCGTCAAAGAACGACTCGTTCGGTCCCGCCATTCTGATGACAAGCGATGGCGACAGCAAGCGGCTGGCGGACTCGCTCGGCACGCTCAGGGTCGGCGCCATCCTGGCCAAGCCGGCAACACCATCGACCCTCTTCGACGCTATCGCGGAGGCGCTGCGCAGTGATGGACAATTGGTGGTGGCCGCGCATCATCCGACCGGCGATATTGTTCCGCCTGCGTTGCGCGGGCGCCATGTTTTGGTGGTTGAAGACAATGATGTCAACCGCGAGTTGGCGGAAGAAATCCTCCACGCCGCGCGGATGAAAGTGGACACGGCAACGAATGGTGCCGAGGCGGTGGAGCGTGCTATCGCCGTCCGCTACGACGCGATACTGATGGACTGCCATATGCCGGTCATGGACGGCTTCGACGCGACGCGGGAGATTCGGGCCAACTCGGCGTTCGGCACGGTTCCCATCATTGCCATGACAGCCAGCGTTCTCCTGGGCGACCGGGAGCAATGCCTCGCCGCCGGCATGAACGACCATGTGGCCAAACCCGTCGATGTTGCCGACCTTTACACCAAACTTGCGTTTTGGATCGGCGGCGTTCCAGTCCCCGAACCGACCGGCGAAAAAGCGGATGCCACGAATCGGACCGACGCGGATACCCTGATCGACAAAAATGGCGCTCTGGCCAGATTGGGCGGCAACCACGACATGTACCGGCGGCTCCTCGGGAGAATGCGGCAGGACGAGTCCGATGTCATGGCCCGCATCCGCGCGGCCCTCGCCTCTGGTGAGCGCGATACGGCCAAACGTCTGGCGCACACGCTCAACGGTCTGGCCGGCAACGTCGGGGCAGTGGACCTCGCTCAAACCGCTTTCCGGCTTGAGCAGGGTATCGCCGCAAACGAAGCCGACGCCTTACTCGATCGACAGCTTGCGCAACTCGAGTCGAACCTGGAACGTGTCTTCGCGGTGATTGATGAACGACCGGTGCCGGAAGAAGCGCTGTCGCAACACATCGCTGAATTGCCGGCCGCGGCCAAGGATTCCCTGGCACCGGAGTTATCCGACCTGTACGCTCTCTTGCGCGCCGACGACGCCGATGCGGCCCGCCGCCTGGAGCAAGTGGCGTCCGCTCTGTCGGCGCACATGAAAGCGGAGGAAATTGACAGATTGACCTATTTGGTAATCCACTACGAGTTCGAGGCCGCCGCCGAATTACTGCATGGCGTGGCTCAAAGTTGCGGGTTAATCTTGAAATGAAACGATAGACCAAAAACTGGGGTGACCAATATGACCAATCTGCTCAACCGACAAACGATTTTGGTGTGGATGATGTTCCAGACAACATCGACATACTGATAGAGATCCTGCGCAACGACTACCATATTCGCGTCGCAACCAGTGGTGAGAAGGCGCTCAAAATAGTTTATTCCGATGCACCGCCAGACTTGATTCTGCTCGACATCATGATGCCCGGCTTGTCGGGATTGGAATTGTGCCGGCGTCTCAAGGCCAATCCCGATCGGCGCAAAATCCCGATCATTTTTGTCACCGCCATGTGCACGGTCGAAGACGAAAAGCTCGGCTTGGAAACCGGTGCCGTCGACTACATCACCAAGCCCGTCAGTCTACCCGTTGTCCTGGCTCGGGTGCGAACTCATCTGGCGCTTTACGACCAGACCCGCGAGTTGGAAAGGATGGTGAATCAGCGAACGAGTGAATTGAGCATGTCGCGCCAACAGATCATTCGCCGACTCGGACGCGCCGCTGAATACCGCGATGACGAAACCGGAAACCATGTGCTGCGCGTGGCTCACTATTCCCGCCTCATTGCCGAAGCGCATGGGCTCGGACCGAAAGCCTCCGGCATCATTTTCAGCACTGCCCCCATGCACGACGTTGGCAAGATCGGAATTCGTGATGCCATTCTTCTCAAACCGGGAAAGCTCGATGCCAAAGAATGGGAACCGATGCGGCAGCACCCGGTCATAGGGGCAAACATCATCGGCAGGCACGAAAACGAAATGCTGGAAACGGCTCGCATCATTGCCCTGACTCACCACGAACGCTGGGACGGCAACGGATATCCATCAAGGCTGGAAGGGGAAGGCATTCCCCTGGCAGGACGAATCGTCGCCATCGCCGATGTCTTCGATGCCTTGATTTCGGTGCGTCCTTACAAGAAGGTATTCGCTATCGACGATTCGATAAATATCATGAATGCTGAAGATGGTCACCACTTCGACCCTTCCCTCATGGCCGCCTTCCGCAAAGTGCTTCCCGCGATTCGGAAGATCAAGGAAGACTACACCGATGAAAATGGCCCGATGACGGACAGTGGTTTGACAACTGACTTGCCGCCCGGCGACGAACAGCTGATGTGACCCTTGTTGCTTGTTGGCCTGCCGGAACTCACCCTCACCGGCAAGTCCAGTGAGCTGGCCAGCGACCCGCGCATCATCGAGACGTACTTGGGCATCGGTGGCTGCCGGTTGATTTCGCCTGCTTGAGCATTCGAACGCTCGACCTGCGGCTTGAGAGCGAATGGGTTCATGGCCGGTCGCCGAACGCAGCTGTTCAATTCAGGCGTCGCGCGGCTCAATGGCGAGTTCCATGTAGGACGATGAAGCAAGGAAGCCGGCCTTGGCGTACAGGGGTCGCCCAGCCTCGGTGGCGTGCAGTATCAGCTTGCGTGCTCCGCGCTGACGGGCGCACGCCAGGGCGGCCTGGAGGATGGCGCTGGCCGCTCCCTGGCCGCGGTACGAAGGGCGCGTGTACATGTTGAGGAAGTAGGCATCTCTGCCCTCGGGGTTGCCAGGGTAGGGCGGCCGCATGAAGAAGGCCAGCGTTCCCACGGCAATCGTTTCGCCTGCGATCTCAGCCACCCAACTCTGCCACAGCGATGAGCCCAGGTTGTCACGGAAGAAGGCCTCGTTGGCTTGGGTCAGCGTGCCTCTGTCAGACGCACCCAAAACGCCGCCGGTCTCTTCGAGCAGGGCCAGCCGCAGGCGAGCCAGGACTGGGATGTCGCCTGCGGTGACGGTACGGATTTGCATGCCGGGTAGTGACACCTTATTTGCGAACCTGGACTCTTTGTCGCCGCGCCGTTTTAGCCTGCCTTGGCCAGTTTCGCTTTCAAGCGCCGCGCAAGCGTGCCGCGCGCAGCCGTGCCTCGGTATAGCGCACGAGCGCTCGCGTGGCACGCTCGCTGGAGCGGAAGATGCAGACGCCTTGCGCCATCAGCTTGTCGGCCATCGGGTCGAACAGCGCTCCGCCGTCAATGAAGGCCACGATCGGTTTCGGACAGGAGGCGACCAGCTTGGGTAGCGTCTGGACGATGCTCTCCGGGCTGTCGATGTCGAAGCCCGAGCGCGCGCTCTTCTGCAGTGACCTGACCATGGGCGAGGTCGGGTCGAGCCCAACGACGACCGAGTCGACTTCCGGCTCGGCCACCATGGCCTCGGTGCACAGCAGGTGAGCCTCGTCGTCCGCCCCCGGGTTGATGTCGAACGGGTTCCTGACTTCCATCAGCGCATCGAGCTTCTTGGACGCCAGGATCGCGACCAGCCGTTCCCGTGTCGCTGCTCCGATCGCCGCCAGAGACATGGAGAAGTCGCCCACCTGGATGCTGTCGGCGATGGCCACCGTGTCGTACCCCGCACCGGCCACCGCGCCGAGTCGCTTGCCGTGGACGACCTTGTTGCGCAGGCAGTCCGAGATGTAGAACAGGTCGCTGAACTCGCTGACGTCGCTCGCGACCAGCGCGCCGGCCTGCGTCAGCACGGACAGGCAGACCTCGTAGTCGCCGGCGATCGAGGCGGTGTGACCCATCGCGGCCCGCCCGCCCGCGGCGGACTGTCCGGCCTTGTAAATGACGACCTGCTTGCCGGAAGCGCTCGCCTTGCGCACGGCGCGTGCCAGGGCCAGCCCGTCGAGGTCCTTGAATCCTTCGACGTAGGCGCCGATCACATGGATGTCCGGGTTGGCGGCGAAGCTCTCGACCATGTCGCCGTGCGTGATGTCGTTCTGGTTGCCCAGGGCGACCATGTAGGCCGGGTCCAGCCAGGCGTTCTTGCTGAGCCGCGTGACCAGGAAGGCACCGCTCTGGCTGATGAACGCCGAGCTGCGTTGTGCCTTCTTCTGGGTTCTGGGCAGGCGTTCCTCGGGAATGAACCAGGAATCGTAGTTGCCGGGGTGCGAGATGATGCCCAGGCAGTTCGCGCCGACGAACACCGGTCCGACCCCCGCGCGCCGTGCCTCGTCGATCGTCGCCAGCATGCGCCGGGCCGGCTCCCGGCTGGCCTCGGTTTCCCCCATGCCGCCGGGGATCAACAGCACCGATTCCACGGCATCGGTCCGGATCACCTCATCGACAATTCCGAAGGCGACATCGGCGGTCACCGCGAGGATCAGCAGGTCCAGCTTCTTCTCCAGCGCGCCCAGGCTCGCTACGCAGCGCACGCCATCGACTTCCTGGCCGTCGGGATTGATGACCAGCAGCCGCGCCTTGTCATAACCGGAGGCGATGATGTTCTTCAGGGTGATCCGGCCGAAGTTCATGCGCGTGGCGGAGGCACCGATGATGCCGATCGAAGCCGGGTGCAGCAGCTTGTCGATCTTGCCCTGTGGCCGCGGCGGGCGCACACGCTGCGGCCGGCCGAAGCGGCACAAGCCGTCGAGCGCGACCAGCGCGCCGGCCGAGCAGGTGAAGGGGTTGACCTCCAGCTCCTCGATGACGAAGTCGGTCTCGGGGTCGCCCGCCGAGCAGCTGTTCGCCAGGCGGATGAAGGCGCCAAAACACTGGAGCAGGGTTTCGTCTGCCACCAGCCGGCGGCCCCCCCGCGTCAGTCCGGCGACCTTCCGGTAGGCAATGGTCGGCCTGAACAGTTCAAGGAATTCCTCGGCACTGGTCAGCGCGGTCGAGGCCGACACCACCGCCTGCCCGCGACGGGCGCTCGCGGCATGGAGCTCGGTGTCGACGCCGCCCATCCCGGCGCTCAGGATCATGCCGAACTCGCGCGTGTTGCGGATGCCCACCAGGAGTTCGCTGCCGGAACCCGCGGCGTCCGCTTCGATGAACTCCGTCAGCATCAGCCCCGCGATGTCCCGTCCCGACAGCTCCGCCAGCATGCTTTTGCAGGCGGCTCGCACGGCCGCCGGTTGGTTGGGCACGATGGCGACCCCGCCCACGTCCGACTTGTGGGCAATGCTGCCTGAGACGATCTTCACCACCACCCGGCTTCCCGGCCACGACGCCAATTGTTCGTCCGTCGGCTCGGTCCCGGCGGCGATCACCTCATGTCTTGGCGCCTTTCCAACGCCGGCCACGCCGAGCAGCCGGTAGACCTCATGCTCGAACAGCGCGGACCGCCCTTCGCTGTGTGCTCTGCGGAAAATGTCGTTGATCAGTGCTTCGCTCATGTGGCTTCCTTGTAGGGTGGGTGAGTTGTTCGGTTCAGTTTTTGGCCGGCCGCTGGCGAAGGCTGTCGGCATACAGCCGCGCTTCGCAGTAGCGCACCAGTGCCTTGGCAGCGCGCGCGCAGTTGCGGAACACGCAGACGCCCTGGTCCATCAGCCGCGCCGCCATCGCATCGTAGAGCGTGCCGCCGTCAATGACACCGATGATCGGCTTGTCGTTGCGCTGCACCATGGGCGGCATCAACTGCACGGTGCTCTTGGCATCGTTGATGTCGTAGCCGGGGCGCAGCTTGCTCGCTTCGAGCGCGCGCACCGACGGAGCGGTCGGGTCCAGCCCGACCACCACCGCGTCGATGTTGGGATCGAGCAGGAAGGCCTCGGTGATCTGCAGATGCGCCTCGTCATCGGCACCGGGGTTGATATCGATCGGGTTTCTGACCTCCACCAGCGCCGCCAGTTTCTTGGCCAGCAGAATTTCTTCGACCCGTTTGACGGTGCCGTCCTGCAGTTCGCACACCTGCATCGAAAACGTGTCGCTACTGATCGCATCGGCCATGCCGACCGCTTCGAAGCCGGCGCCGCTGATGGCGCCCAGTCGGTTGCCACCGATTCTCTTGTGGTGCAGGGCACCGGCGATGTAGAACAAGTCGTCGAAGCTGTTGATGTCCTCGGCAACGATGGCGCCGGCCTGTCGCATCACCGCTTCGAACAGCGCCGGGTCACCGGCAATCGATGCCGTGTGGCCCAGCACGCCGGCGCTGCCGGGCGCGGTCTTGCCGGCCTTGTAGAGCACCACCTGCTTGCCGCTCAGCACCGCTGTGCGTACCGCCTTGGCGAAGTGCAGTCCGTCGCCATCCTTGAAGCCCTCGATGTAGATACCGATGGTTTCGATCTCGGGACGGGCGGCAAAATAAGTCAGCAGGTCGCCGTGTGTCAGGTCGGTCTGGTTGCCCAGGGCCAGCATGTAGCTGGTGTCCAGCCAGGGGTTCTGGCTGAGCCGGGTGATCATGAAGGCGCCGCTCTGACTCAGCATGACGGAATTTCTTTGCGGCTTCTTCTGCGGCTTTGGCAAACGTTCCAACGGAATGAACCACGAATCGTAAGCGCCGGGATGCGAGACCACGCCCAGGCAATTGGCGCCCAGGAAGATCGGACCGCCGCCCGCTCTGCCGTGCGCCGCGTTGATTCTGGCGGCCAGCGCGGCGGCCGGCTCCCGGCTCAGTTTGGTCTCGCCCAGGCTACCGGGAATCAGCATCACCGACTCGACGGCGTCGCTGGCAATGATTTCATCGACCAGCGCGTAAACCGCGTCGGCGGCGACGGCGACGATCAACAGGTCGAGCTTGTGCTCCAGCGTCTTCAGACTCTCGATGCACTTGACGCCGTCGATCTCGGTCTCACCCGGACGGATGACGCTGAGCTGTGTTTTGCTGTAGCCGCTGCCGACCAGATTGCGCAAGATGATGCGGCCGAAATTCATGCTGGTGGCCGAAACGCCGATCAGGCCGATCGATCTGGGGTGCAGCAGCTTGTCGATTTTTGCGATCGGGCGCGGCAGCCGTGCCGCCGGCGGCGAGCTGAAGCTGCACTGCGCGCTGGAGACCAGCAACTGCCTCTCGCTGACCAATAGTTCGAGTGTCAGCGTTTGCAGGACCCAAGGCGCGCCCGCATCGGCTGCCGCGCCGCGTCCCAGTTGCAGCAACTGTTCAAAAAGTTGCGTCAGTTGTTCATCCGGCACCGACCCTTGTGCGTGCCGGGCGTAGCCGGCCAGTTTCTGGTAAGCCAGCGTGTGTTTGAAACGCTGCAAAAAATCCGCGCTGCCGCAGAGTTCCACCGCCGCATGAACGGCTGCCCGGTCCTGGCGGAAGTTGCTTTCACAAAGCTCGCCGTCGAGGCCGCCGAGGCCGGCGCTGAGCACCAGGCCGAACTCGCGGCTGTTGTGCAGGCCGACACGCAGCTCGCCATGGTTCGACGTCAGCACAGGGGCCAGATCTTCCGCGAGCCGGCTGCCCAGCGCGGCTAGCAAGGTGTTCAGTTCGCTCCGGTTCAGTGTTGTGCGACCGGCGTCAGAGGCTTCTCTGAACAGGGCTGTCGCCACTGGGTAGGCAGCCGCCGATGAGGTATTGAGCTGCGTTGGATTCGGCATGAATGGACTCCATCTTTTTGTAGTTGGTGCATTCTAGGCTCGGCAAATCCATCAGCATTGTTCCCCGCGAACAATTGCGCGCCCATAATTGATACCAGTTTGTCCGGTTCATCGGAACCCATCGACAGTACGACAAGATTGACGTTGAAACGATTTGAAGGAGTAAGCATGGAACTCAAACCCATCCATACCAAGAAAGACTACCAGGCTGCCTTGGCAGAGATTGAACGGCTGTGGGACGCGCCAGCCAAGTCCTCGGATGCCGACAAGCTCGATATTCTTGCCCTGCTGGTTGAACGCTACGAGAGCATTCACTATCCCATTGCAGACCCCGATCCAATCGAGTTCATCAACCATGTCATGGAAAGCCGGGGCCTGACGCGCAAGGATATGGAGCCCTACATCGGTGCCCGAGGGCGTGTGGCAGACATTCTCAACCGGACTCGCCCTTTGACGCTGGAGATGATTCGACGCCTCACGGTCAACTTGAAACTTCCTGCCGAGGTATTGGTCAAGCCTTATCAATTGCGTCGGGATCGGGAATTGTTGGCCGCCTGAGGGCCATCAAAGGCACTCCCGCCCTGGCCAAGGCGTTGCTCCCAAGCGGCGCCCGCCATCCCAGCCGGTTAAATTAGTTTCTGCCGGCGCCAATTTTTGGCGATCTTTGAAACAGCTTGCGCACCACGCCGCGCAGCCAGCTGTGCGCCAGATCCAGGCTGGCGGTCTGGTGCCAGACCATGTGCACGTCGTAGCGCGAACCGTGCTCCGGCAACTGCCAGATGCGCACGTCGTAGCGCGGCGCCAAAGAGTTGGCGTACATCAGGGGCACGATGGCCAGCAGGTCGGTGCGCGTCACCAGTTCCGGCAGCGCGCCGTAGTGGCGGGCGCGCAGCACGATGCGCTCACTCAGCTTGAGTTGGCTCAGCATCAGGTCCAGGTTGCCATGAAAGGTGGCGGCCGGCGAAGCCACTGCCAGGGACGCCGCGGAGAGTTGTTTGGCGCTCAGCTTGCCGCCACCACGCCAGCCGGGCGGCCGCCAGTCGCGGGCCGTGATGGCAACGAAGTTTTCCTGAAACAGCAGTTCACTGGCGGTCGAGTTGCGGCTGGTGTCCAGAATGCCGATCGCCAAATCGATTTCATGCGCTTCCAGCGCGCCACTCACCTCCAGCGCCGCCACCGCGACATTCGAGATGTGGCTGCCCGGCGACTGGCTGCGCAGTGCCTGCGCCAGCGGCGGCAGGAACATCATCTCGCCCAGGTCCGACAGCGACAGCCGCCAATGCACATGGCTGCTGGCGGGCTCGAATTCCTCGGCGCTGCTGACGGTGTTTTCCAGCAGGTGGAGTTGCGCTATCACCGCCGGCACCATGCGCTGCGCCTTGCGCGTCGGCTGCAGGCCGCGCGGCGAGCGGACAAACAACTCGTCCGCAAAAATGGTGCGCAGGCGGGCCAGCGCATTGCTGGTGGCGGGTTGCGACAGGGCCAGATGCCGACCCGCCTCGGTGACCGAGCCGAAGCGGTAAACAGCGCACAAAACGCGCAGCAGGTTGAGGTCGAGCTGTCTGAAATTCATGATCAGGGTTTATCCGGATTATCTGCTTCGTGAATGTAGCGGATTTCAAAATTCAATTAGACGGATGACGCCAAAGCGCCTAGATTCCGTTCCAGACAAGTCCCTACCGGGAACCAACCATACGGAAATCTGCTAGGCGTTTGATTGCCGGCAGAAACCGAGAAGGAGACGACAAGGTGCTTGAGATCATCATCCAGGGCCGCGGCGGCCAGGGTGCGCAGACCGCTGGCAACCTGCTGGCCGGCGCTTTTCATGCGCAGGGCTTGCAGGTGCAATGCTTTGCCAGCTATGGCGGCGCGCGCCGCGGCACGCCGGTCAATTCCTACATCCGGGTCGATCAGCGTCCGGTGCGGGTGCGCTGCGACATCGAGCGTGCCGACGCCATTCTGTGCTTCGATGCCAGCCTGTTGGAAGGCCGCCTGCTGGCCAGCGCCGATGCCGCCACCTGGATCGTGGTGAACTCGGCCCGCAGCGCCGCCGACTTTGCCCGGATACTGCCCGGCAAACGCGTGATCCCGATTGATGCCTTGACGATTTCGCGCCAGCAGGGCTTGGGGCGCATCGTCAACTCGGCCTTGCTGGGCGCCCTGGCGCGGGTCATCAAGGCGCCCGCGCTGTCGGTGTTGACGCAGGCCCTGGTTGACAACGCGCCCAAGCAGCACGACGAGAACGTGGCCGCTTGCGCCGAGGGCTACCACCGCGCCGGCCTGCAACTGCTGGAGAGCGCCGCATGAACGCCCGCATCCCCACCATCTGGACCACCGGCAGCACAGAGGCCGTCAAGACCGGCACCTGGCGTGCTTCCCTGGCCAAACACATCAAGGCGCCGGCACCCTGTCACGGCGCCTGTCCGGTGGATGGCGACATCGCCGAGTGGATAGGACTGGCGCGTTCGCGCGATTTCCATGGGGCCTGGCAGGTACTGACGCGGCACAACCCGTTCCCGTCCATCGCCGGGCGCATCTGCCATCACCCGTGTGAGACGGCTTGCAACCGGGGCGGCTACGACCAGGCACTTTCCATTTGCAAGCTGGAGCGCTTTGTCGGCGATCAGGCGCTGGCGCAAGGCTGGGGCTTTCAAGCTCCCGCTGCCGCGCAGCCGGGTCATGTGGCGATCGTCGGTGGCGGTCCCTCCGGCCTGTCGGCGGCTTTTCAACTGCGCCGCATGGGCTTTGCCGTGACGCTGTTTGAGGCGCAGGCCCAGCTGGGCGGTCTGATGCGTTACGGCATTCCGGCCTACCGGTTGGCGCGCGACGTGCTCGATGGCGAAATCGCCCGCATCGTGGCCTTGGGCGTCAAGGTCAACTGCGGTTGCCGCATCGAAAGCGCCGAAGATTTCACGCGCTTGCGGCAACAGCACGATGCGCTGTACCTGGCCCTGGGCGCGGCGCGGCAGAAGCGCCTGCCCATGCTGGACTACAGCCAGCCCTGGGTCTGCGACGGCGCCCGCTACCTGGCCGCCGCCAACTCGGGTCAAGCGCTGGCACTGGGCCGGCGGTTGCTGGTCATCGGTGGCGGCAGTGCCGCGCTGGACGCCGCACGCAGTGCGCGCCGACTGGGTCACCAGGTGACTCTGCTGGCGCTGGAGCAGCGCGCCCAGATGCCGGCCCAGGCGGAGGAAGTGGAGGAGGCGCTGGAGGAAGGCATCACCTTGCTGGACGGCGCCCGTCTGGACGCTGTCAGCGCTGCCGGGACCGACGGTCTGACACTGGCCTGCAGCAAGGTCTTGTTCGTTCCCGGCGCAGAGCGCGGACAGTTCACGCTCAGCGTTATCGAAGGCGGCGGCTTTAGCATCGCCGCCGATGCCATCGTCACCTCGATCGGCCAGGACCCCGACCTGGCGCTGCTGGGCCAGGGCTTCGCCGCCGCCGGTGGTCTGCTGCAAACCGATGCGCAGCTCGCCACCAGCACGGCGGGCATCTACGCCGGCGGCGACCTGGTCAGCATGGCGCGTTTTGTGACCGAAGCGATAGGCATGGGCCAGCGCGCGGCGCAGGCGATTGCCGACGCCTTGCGCTGGCGCGGCGCTGACCAGGACACGACAGCCATCGCCACCGGCGACGACCAGCCCCTGGTGCCGCTGGCGGCCATCAGCACCTTCTATCACCCCAAGGCGCAGCGGGCCCAGACCCAGTTGCTGGATGCCCGGGAACGCCTGGCCAGCGGGGTCGAGGTGCAACTGGGCCTGGAACTGGAACAGGCGCTCTCCGAGAGCCAGCGCTGCTTCTCCTGCGGCACCTGCATCTACTGCGACAACTGCGTCGTCTACTGCCCGGACATGGCGGTGAAGCGGGTCGACCACGGCTACACCGTCCTGACCGATTACTGCAAGGGCTGCGGTGTCTGCGTCAAGGAATGCCCCACCGGCTCCATGACCATGCAGGAGGAATTGCGATGAGCGCCGCGCCGGGCCGCCCCAAGCAAGCTCGCACCCCCTCGGGGGGCAGCGCCATACACGAAGTGACAAGCGAGGGGGTATCAATGACTACGGCGCTGAAATCGATGCTGCTGACCGGCAACCAGGCGGTCGCCTGGGGGGCCAGGCTGGCGCGGCCCAAGGTGGTTCCGGTCTATCCGATCACGCCGCAGACGCCGGTGCTGGAACAGCTGACCGAGTTTCAGGCGCAGGGCACGTTCGACGCCGAAATCATCACGCCGGAGTCCGAGCATTCGGTGATGTCGGCCTGCATTCCGGCCTCCCTGGTCGGCACCCGTGTCTTTACCGCCACCGCCTCGCAGGGTTTGCTGCTGATGCACGAGTTGCTGCATTACGCCAGCGGTGCCCGCGCGCCCATCGTGATGGTCAACGTGAATCGCACCGTCGCCTCGCCCTGGGCGTTCTGGCCGGACCAGACCGACAGCTTGTCGCAGCGCGACACCGGCTGGATTCAGTACTACGTGGAAAGCGCGCAGGAAGCACTCGACAGCGTGCTGCAGGCGTTTCGCGTGGCCGAACAGGTGCTGCTGCCGACCATGGTCAATCTGGACGCCTTCTACGTCTCGCACGCGCTGGAGCCGGTGTTCGTGCCGGCGCAAGAACTGGTCGACCAGTACTTGCCGGCTTTCGATCCGCCGCACCGGCTCGACACCGGCAAGGTCGAGTCCTGGGGCAATGTGGTCTCGCAGGACATGTTTTACCGGCATCGCCAGGCGCTCTCCGAGGCGATGGCCCGGGTGCCGGCACTGGCCGCGCAGGCCGACTTCGAATGGGCGCAACTGACCGGCCGCAGCCACGGTGTGCTGGAGCGCTACCGCTGCGACGGTGCACGCACGGTGATCGTCACCATGGGCAGCATGTGCGGCACGGCGCGCGACGCGGTCGATGCCCTGCGCGAGGCCGGCGAGGCGGTCGGCCTGCTCAAGGTGCGGCTGTTCCGGCCGCTGCCGGTCGAAGGGCTGCGGGCCGCCTTGACCGGGGTCGACGAGGTCATCGTGCTTGATCGCAACTATTCCCCCGGCCACGGCGGCGTACTGCACCAGGAACTGCGCGCGGCGCTCTATGGCAGCGCCGTGACGCCGCGCATCCATGGCCTGCTGGCGGGCGTCGGCGGCGTCAATGTCTCGCCGGCCAGGATCGTCGAGTTCGTCAAACAGGCGGTGCAGGGCGAAGCGCAGGCCGAGTCGCAGTGGGTAAGGTGAACGGAGTGAACAGCATGATCAGAATCGAACCAGCGGAGCAGGAAGCGATGCTGTGCTCCGGCCACGCCGCCTGCCCCGGTTGCCTGGACGCGCTGTCGGCGCGCCACGTCCTGAGCGCCATGGGACCCAACACCATGGCCGTGATTCCGCCTTCCTGCATGGCCATCATTGCCGGCGCGCAGCCCTACAGTTCGCTGCGCATTCCGGTCTACCAGCCGACGCTGGAAGCCAGTGCCGCGGCTGCCACCGGGCTGCGCCGTGCGCTCGACGCCCAGGGCAAGCACGACACCCATGTGATCGTGCTTGCCGGCGACGGCGGCACCTACGACATCGGTTTTCAGTGCCTGTCGTCGGCCGCCGAGCGCAACGAGAATTTCATCTATTTCTGTCTGGACAACGAAGGCTACATGAACACCGGCGCCCAGAAGTCGTCCTCGACACCGCATTTCGCGCGCACCGGCTCGACCCCGGCCGGCAAGACTTCGCGCAAGAAGAACCTGACCGAAATCATGGCGGCGCACCGGGTCCCTTACGTTGCCACCGCCAGCGTGGGCCATCTGCCGGACCTGCTGCGCAAGGTCGAGAAGGCCAAAGCGATGCAGGGCACCCGCATCATCACGCTCTTGATTCCGTGCATGGACGGCTGGGGCGTGGCCGACGACGCCGGCTTGACGACGGCGCGCTACGCGGTGGAGTCCGGCGCTTTTCCCCTGTACGAAATCGAGGACGGCCAGCGCTACACGCTCAACCACGCCAGCAAGACCCGGCCGGTGGCCGATTACCTGGCGCTGCAACGCCGTTACCGCAACCTGGCCAGCGCCGACATCGCCACGCTGCAGGCCGAGATCGATGACGGCTGGGCCACGCTGCAACAACGCGTGGCCACCAGCCAGGCCAGAGCCAGCCTGGCCGCCAGCGACAGAGCGTAGGATGGAGTTCCCGTACCGGACCACCTCTTACCGACAGGAAAAATCATGCCTCAATTGAGCACTGTTGACCGTAGCGCAACACCCCCCGCCGTCACTTTCCCGCGCCAGTACAACGCGGCGTTCGACCTGATAGAGCGCAATCTGCAAGCGGGCCGCGCCGGCAAACTGGCCGTCATCGACGACGCCGGCAGTTACAGCTACGGCGAACTGGCGCAGCGCGTCAACCGCTTTGCCAATGCCATCACCGGCCTGGGCGTGCAGCCGGAGCAGCGCGTCCTGCTGTGCCTGCTCGACAGCATCGACTGGCCGGTCGCCTTTCTCGGTTGCATCAAGGCCGGCGTGGTGCCGGTGGCGGCCAACACCTTGCTGACCACCGACGACTACGACTACATGCTGCGCGACAGCCGCGCCCGCGCGCTGATCGTCTCGGAGGCGCTGTGGCCCAAGCTGGCGCCATTGATGGGCCAGCTGCCACACTTGCAACACGTTGTCGTGTCGGGCGAAATAGTCGGTGCCTCGACGCTTGAACGGCTCAGCTTTTCCGCCTTGTGCGCGGCCGCCAGCGATCAGTTCGCGGCCGCCGAAACGTCGCCCGACGAGCCCTGCTTCTGGCTCTATTCGTCGGGCTCCACCGGCGCTCCCAAGGGCACGGTGCACATCCACTCCAGCCTGATCAATACGGCCGAGTTGTTCGCGTTGCCGGTGCTGGGTCTGCGCGAGGACGATCTGGTGTTCTCGGCGGCCAAGCTGTTCTTCGCCTATGGCCTGGGCAATGGCCTGACCTTTCCGATGGCGGTTGGCGCCACCGCCTTGCTGATGGCCGAGCGCGCCATTCCGGAGGCAGTATTCAAACGTTTGCGCCAGCAGCAACCAACCATTTTTTACGGTGTTCCGACCCTGTTCGCCGCCTTGCTGGCCAGTCCTTTGCTGCCGGCCAAAGGCGAACTGCGGCTGCGCTTGTGCACCTCGGCCGGCGAGGCGCTGCCGGCCGACATCGGCAAGCGCTGGACCGAGCATTTGGGCGTCGAAATACTGGACGGCATCGGCTCCACCGAAATGCTGCATGTGTTCCTGAGCAACCGCGCCGGCAGCGTGCGCTACGGCAGCACCGGCCAGCCGATTCCAGGCTACGACCTGCGCATCGTGGACGAGCAGGGGCACCCCTTGCCGGCAGGCGAAGTGGGCGAGTTGCAAATACGCGGCGCCACGGCGGCCATGGCCTACTGGAATAACCGCGCCAAATCGCGCGACACTTTTCAGGGGCCCTGGACCCGCAGCGGCGACAAGTACTCGGTCGACGCCGATGGCTATTACACCTACGCCGGGCGCAGCGACGACATGCTCAAGGTGGGCGGCATCTACGTCTCGCCGATCGAGGTGGAAGCTAGCCTGATCACCCATCCGGCGGTGCTGGAAGCGGCGGTGATCGGGCGCCAGGACGAGGCGATGTTGGTGAAACCGCAAGCCTTCGTTGTGCTGAAGGTCGGTTTTGCCGCCACCGACGCGCTGGCCAGCGAGTTGCAGCAGCACGTCAAGTCCAAATTGGCGCCCTACAAATATCCGCGCTGGATCGAGTTCATCGACGAGCTGCCGAAAACCGCCACCGGCAAGATTCAAAGGTTCAAGCTGCGCGCTCGCGCCGCCTGAGGACCCGCATGAAAAAGCCTCAAGCCGTGGAACGTTTCATTTTCACTTTGGCCGTCGCCGGCGCGGCGCTGGCGGCTTGCTGGCGTTCGATGATGCGCAGCATGGTGGCCAGCGTGATGGAACTCATGGAGGCCTTGGCGATTTCGTCAATTTCAGACAGCACCGAAGCCAGCGCCTGCCCCACCGGCGTCACCTCGCTGTGGCTGTTCTCGGCCGGCAACACATCTTCAAAGCGCGAGATCACATCCATCAGGGTGAGTCGGCGCGCATTGCCGATAAAGCGGTAGCCGCCGCCTACACCCCGGACCGATTGCACCATGCCGACACGCGACAACTCCGCCAGTACCTTGGCCAGATGGTGTGACGACACCTCGTACTTTTGTGCGATCTCGGCGGCCGGAATCTGGCGCTCCGGATCGGCGGCGAATTCGAGCAGGCTGAACAAGGCCAGTCGCGTGTTCTGTTGTAGTTTCATGAGCGCTCAACCTGTGGCAGGGGATCAGGGTTCAAGGTCCATCTCCAGCGGAACGAAGGGGCCTATCATCATGCCCTGGCTGCGGAAGAAAGACAGGATCAGCGTGTTGTCGCGTGACAGCATGGTGCGCACCTTGCTGACGCCGGCCTTTTTGAAGCCCTGGCACATGGCCAGCAGCAACTGCGTTCCGGTGCCGGCCAGGCGGGCGTCGGGCCGGACGTCGATGGCAAAGACCCAGCCGCAAGGCGGCGAGCCGAATTCCCAATCGCGCACCTCGCCGATGGCAAAGCCGATCACTTCGTCACGGGCCGTCGCCACCAGGAAGTGCTGGCCGGTGGCCACCGCGTCGGCGTACCGCCGGTACAGCGAGTTCCAGTAATCGCGTTTCTCGATACCCGTCACCATGGCATCCATTTCAATCACCGCATCCAGGTCGCCGCGGCGCACCGGCCGGATGGTCAGGGGTGCGGTGCCCGGCTCGGTGGGCGCGGCGGCGGGTGCTGCCGGCTTCTTTTTGGGACCCTGGGGGTGGGCGCCTTGGCGCGCGATTTTGCTCATCATTTTTTTTGCCTCAGGCAATTATTGCATGCAAATGCAAGAATAGGTAGAATGAAATTAACCGTACTAAAAACTGGTGCCACGACACCATACTCTAACGGAGACTATCGATGAAGACCTCCTCTGGCAGCCGGTCTGGCCTGGAACGCGGGATGCGTTGGAGCCAAACGGGGCGTCTGCGACCTTGCGTTGCCGCCAGCGCAGCATTGAACCACGTCTGACAAGGATTCCCATGAATCTTGAAGCCAAGGATGTGCGCAAAGTCCCGACCTACTGTTACCAGTGCGTCGCCGGGCCGGACTTGCTCACCGTCAAAGTGGAGCAGGGGGTGGCGACCGAGGTCGAGCCCAATTTCTGCGCCGCCGATGTTCACCCCGGCGGCGGCAGGGTCTGCGTCAAGGCCTACGGCCTGGTGCAAAAGACCTACAACCCGAACCGGGTGCTCAGGCCCATGAAGCGCAGCAATCCAAAGAAGGGGCGCGACCAGGACCCGGGCTTCGTGGCTATCTCCTGGGAGGAGGCTTTCGAGACGATTACCGCCAAACTCAACGCACTGCGTGCGGAGGGCATCCTGGATGCCTCCGGCTACCCGCGGCTGGCCGCCAGCTTTGGCGGTGCCGGCACGCCGCAGTCCTACATGGGAACCTTGCCGGCCTTCCTGGCGGCCTGGGGCGCGGTCGACATGGGCTTCGGCTCCGGCCAGGGCGTCAAGTGCTACCACTCGGAGCATCTGTACGGCGAGTTCTGGCACCGCGCCTTCATCGTCACGCCCGATACGCCCCTGTGCAATTACCTGATCTCCTGCGGCTCCAACATCGAGGCCTCGGGCGGCGTCATCGGTGTCTGGCGGCACTCCGAGGCGCGTCTGCGCGGCCTCAAACGGGTGCAGGTGGAGCCGCACCTGTCGGTCACCGGTGCCTGCTCGGCGCAGTGGGTGCCGATCAAGCCCAAGACCGACGCCGCCTTCCTCTACGCCCTGATCCATGTGCTGCTGCACGAGCTGCCGCGCGCGCGCCTGGATGTGGCGTTCCTGGCGGCGCGCACCGCCTCGCCCTATCTGGTCGGTCCGCACGGGTTTTACCTGCGTGAGCGCGCCAGCCGCAAGCCGCTGGTGTGGGACCTGGCCACTGGCAGTGCGCGTGTGCACGACAGCCCGGGATTGCAGGAAGCGATTGAAGGCAGCTTCGAGGTCGACGCCATCGAGATCGGTCCCGACGACGAAGTGCTGGGCGACGGCCGGCTGGCCGGCAGTACCGCCTTCACGCGCCTGGTGGAACACATGCAGCCCTACTCGCCGGAGTGGGCGCAAACCATCTGCGACGTGCCGGCGGCGCACATGCGCAGCATTGCCAACGAGTTTATAGACCATGCCTGCGTCGGTCAGACGATAGAGGTCGACGGCATCACCATGCCTTACCGGCCGGTGGCGGTGACCCTGGGCAAGACCGTCAACAACGGCTGGGGTGGCTTCGAGTGCTGTTGGGCGCGCACCCTGCTGGCCACGCTGGTGGGCGCCCTGGAAGTGCCCGGTGGCACGCTGGGTACCACGATCCGGCTGACAAGGCCGATGTCGCAGCGGCATGAGAGCGTCAAGCCGGGGCCCGACGGCTTCATGCATTTCCCGCTCAATCCGACCGACAAGGCGCATTGGTCGCCCAACCCCAACATCCGCAACGCCTATCGCTCCATGGTGCCGCTGGCGGCCGATGGACCGTGGAGCCAGGCGCTCGGGCCGACCCATTTTTCGTGGCTGTTTCTGGACGAAACGCCCAAGGGGCTGCCGCGCGTCACGCTGCCCGATGTCTGGTTCCTGTACCGCACCAATCCGGCCATTTCCTACTGGGACACCACCGCGCTGACCGAGAAGATGGCGCGCTTCCCGTTTGTCGTCGCCTTTGCCTACACGCGCGACGAGACCAATCACTTTGCCGATATTCTGCTGCCCGACGCCACCGATCTGGAGAGCCTGCAACTGATGCGCATCGGCGGCACCAAGTACCAGGAACAGTATTGGGAGGTTAATGGTTTTGCGCTGCGCCAGCCGGTGGTGCAGGGCAGTGGCGAGGCGCGCGACATGACCGACATCGCCAGCGAGCTGGCCGAGCGCACGGGCCTGACCGAGCGCTATGTGGCGGCCATCAACAAGGGTGCCGGCAGCGTGCCGCTGAAGGGTGTGCACGGCGACTTTTCGCTCGACACGCAGCGCTGCCATGGCCGCGACGAAATCTGGGACGCGGTCTGCCGCGCCGCCAGCGCCGAGGTCAGCGACGGAGAGCACGCGCACGGCCTGGACTGGTGGAAGGAGCACGGCCTGGCGACCAAGCCTCTGTCACGCAGCACCTGGTACCTGGACCGGACCATGGTCAAGCAGGGCCTGCGCTACGAGCTGCCGTACCAGGAGCGCTTGCTGCGCGTCGGCACCGAGCTGGGCCGGCGCCTGCACGAGCACGACATGCACTGGTGGGACGAGCAGCTGAAGGAATACCAGGCGCTGCCGGTGTGGAAGGACTTTCCGGGGCTGTGGGAGGCCATCATCGGCCAGACCGGTGGACGGGCGCAGGATTATCCGTTCTGGCTGCTCACGGCCCGCAGCATGCAGTACGCCTGGGGCGCCAATGCCGGCATTCAACTGATGCACGAAGTGGCCGACAACATCACCGGCCACCGCGGCGTGGTGATGAACAGCGGCGCCGCGCAGAAGCTGGGCATTGCCGATGGCGACGCGATCGAGATCGCCACCCCGAAACGCAGCGTGCGCGGTCGCGCGGTGGTGCGCCAGGGCATACGCCCGGACACGCTGCTGCTGATCGGCCAGTTTGAGCACTGGGAGACGCCGCTGGCGAAGGACTTCGGCATGCCCAGCATGAACTCGCTGGCCACCATGTCGATGGCGCTGACCGACGCCACCGGCTCCGGCGCCGACATCGTGCGGGTGAAAATCAGCCGCGCACGGGAGGTGGCAGCATGACGCGCTGGGCCATGACGGCAGACTTGCGGCGCTGCGTCGGCTGCCAGACCTGCACCGCCGCCTGCAAGCACACCAACGCGACGCCGCCGGACGTGCAGTGGCGACGCGTGCTGGACATGGAGTTCGGAGAATTTCCGAACGTGAAACGTGTTTTTGTGCCGGTCGGCTGCCAGCACTGCGAAGACCCGCCCTGCATGGAGGTGTGCCCCACCACTGCCACCAAGCAGCGCCCCGACGGCATCGTGACGATCGACTACGACCTCTGCATCGGCTGCTCCTACTGCGCCGTCGCCTGTCCCTACCAGGCGCGCTACAAGACCGAGAAAGCCAGTTTCGCCTACGGTGCGCCGACCCAGAACGAGTCCAAGCGGCGCGACGATTCGCGTCTCGCGGTAGCCACCAAGTGCACATTCTGCGTCGACCGCATCGACGCCGGTCTGGCCGCCGGTCTGACACCCGGCGTCGACCCGGCAGCGACCCCGGCCTGCGTCAACTCGTGTATTGCCGATGCCCTGGCCTTTGGCGATCTGGAAGACCCCAACAGCAATGTCTCGCAGCTGCTGGAAAAAAATCAGAGTTTTCGCATGCACGAAGAACTTGGCACCGGGCCCGGTTTTCATTACCTGTGGGACAAGGTGGACACATGAAAATCAAAGTCAGCGCGGCCAGCGCCTTCGGACCCAACCCATGGCAGCAGACCAGTTGGGACTGGCGTGCCGCCGGCAACTTCATCTGTGGCGGCGCCGGCACCGGTCTGCTGCTGACCAGCGCCCTGTTTGCCAGAACCGGCGTGGCCAGCCACTGGACCCAGACCTGGCTGCTGTTGGTCGGACTGGCCCTGGTCGGCCTGGGGCTGCTGTGCGTCTGGCTCGAGATCGGGCGGCCGCTGCGCGCCCTGCACGTCTTCATCAATCCGCGCACCTCCTGGATGTCGCGCGAAGCCTTTGTCGGCGCGGTCTTGTTCCCGGCCGGCCTGGCGGCCATGCTGGGCTGGAGCGGCTGGCTTTGGGTGACCGCAGCCCTGGCCTTGTTGTTTCTCTACTGCCAGAGCCGCATGTTGCCGGCGGCGCGCGGTATTCCGGCCTGGCGCTCCGGGCTGCTGTCGCCGCTTTTTTTGATTACCGGCTGGTGTGAGGGTTGTGGCATTTTTCTGCTGCTGGGGTTTTTGCACGGCGGAGTTTCCAGCGCCATGCCGATTGTGTTCCTGGCGCTGCTGGTGCTGCGTCTGCTGGTCTGGAGCCGCTACCGCGGCAGCGTCGACGACACTCTGGCCGTGCCGGCCCGCCGCGCGCTGGACCTGGCCGGGCGCCGCTTGCTGTGGCTGGGCAGCGTGGCGCCCCTGGTTTTGCTGGCGCTTGGCTGGTTGCTGGGAGCCTGGGTGCAGCCGCTGCTGCTAGCCGTCGCCGGGGCCTGTGCCGCCGGGGCCGGCGGCTACCTCAAATACATACTGGTGACACGCGCCAGCTTCAATCAAGGATTCGCCTTGGCCAGCATGCCGGTGCGTGGGGTCAGGACATGATCCACGAACGCAGGCTCAAGCGTCTGCGACCTCGAGGTTGCATGCACACTACGCTCAGGCGCCGGAGGCCCGAGGGCGCCGGGGTGAGTGACTCCGCGGCTGTCCCCCGGCCTG
>NZ_JAQTMS010000040.1 GCF_028714215.1 Rhodoferax sp.
CAGCGTCACGTGTCAAACTCGATCACAACGTTGCGCTTCCAACTGGGCGTCGCCCTCGCAATCTCTCTGGGGCACTGCCCGCATTGCAGCTCAGTCGATCTCCATCTACGTTTGTGACACAGTAAGACTAAGCTAGGCTGAGGCGGCGCGCCGTCGAGGGCAATGGCATGGGCCTCGAAGATATTGGCCCCCCCGCTTGGCCAGGAGCGAGAAATGCACTTACCCTGCATCTTCCCGAAACGACTCCTTCACCTCCTCGGCCTCTTTGTACGCCTTGCGCAGTGCACGTATCAACCGCTCCCGCAATACTTCCGCCTGGGTCGTGTTGGGTGTTGCGGTGCTGCTGGACGTTTCAGGAAACCGCCCCCGCCAGATATGCCAAAAATAGCCTTCAATCGCCCACGGCAACAGCTCGGGCGCCTGGCTGGCCAGCGTATCGAGCAGCAGGCAATACAACTTGCCATTAGGGAGTCTATCCCGTTGAGCCGGTTCGATTCCGGTCGCCCGCTCCAGCTCACGAAATGCGGAAGGCGCGCTTGGAACAGGCATCCCGGTTTTCGCGTCCGCGAAAATGCCACCACCCAACCATCATCGTGCATATCCACCCAGTACCAGAAAAATGATCACCAAAGTGATCCCCTTGCTAGCTGCAGCGGCCTCAAAAACGTGCCGAAGCTCACGAATCACACAAAGCCAAAAGCGCAGGTACTCGTTTTTAAAACCGTCATAGGTATCTTTGGGCATCTCTGCACTCCTGGGTAGATTGGACTCAGCGCAAGTTTCACCAAACATGTCTGCCAAAAAAAGGGGGGGATATGTCCTTGGGCAAAATCTTGCTGTGTCCCAGAATCACAGAATGAGGCACAAACGTATAGCTAAAGCGCTTTAGTTATTGATGCAGCGAATGCCAATCCATGACTGAGGACAGTCCCTCCAAGGTACTGTCACGACTATGATTCACCGAGCGGGGATAGTTGCACCACCGTTAGCGGGACGAGACGAATCCGCTCCCCACTTGACATCGGCCAGGTCGTGATGCTCATGACAAACACCCACTACCCCTATTTCCAGAATACCCAACCCAAAATCGGCATAGGGGGCTGTCCATCTGAGTGCGCTCCTGCCACACCACCCGACGACCAAAATGACACTGTTGCGCCACCAGCGCCGGGATGGCGTCATACAGATCACGCAGATCGCCTGCTTGGAATTAGCATCTTTGTGCGCCATAGTTCGCTGATTGACTTTCAGCGCAATTGACCCTATCGAGGTGACTGGCGTGGCTCAGCACCTCGGTCCTGTCGCCTGCCCAAGCCTGTCCTTGGGCCTCCAGGAGGTAGCGCAACTCGCGCAAGTGATGGGCGCTGCACTGCAGCGTATTGGAGCAACCGTGCTTTGTACGGCATCCGGCCATCATGCACCAAGACCCCTTCGAATTGCTGGGACAGGGCCAGCGCATCGAACAAAGTAGTCCTCCAAGCTTGGTGCCACCACTTCGAGCCGGAAATCGATAGGGCCGGTAATGGCATGGCAGGAGACGATTTCGTCGATCACCGCGACACCGGCCAGGCAGGTCTTGACTGCTTGCGGCGCGTGGCTGTTGAAATTGATGTGGACGCACGCGGTAATCGCCAAGCCAACTCGGTCCAGCGAGGATGGAGTCATTTTATCTAGTGCTGTTCTTCTCTTAAGCATAAAACTCTAACAAACTGGACATTCGTTGGAATATTTGGTACCAAATTCCAACACACGTTCACTACCATTAGGTTTCATATGCGATCCGGATGACCGGCATCCACCTGACTCAAAGGACGAACGACGATGAAGCTTCTGGGAAATGAACGAGCGTTAGTATCATTCGCGGCGGTGATGAGCGGGGGGATTGACTGTGCGTTCTTCTAGCAAGGCATACGTCTACCGGTCGAAGTCCGAGCGAACGATAGGCCACATCGTCGAACACAAGGCGCTCGTGCATGGCGATGCGCCCTTCCTCTATTACAAGGACGAGGTCCACTCCTACCGCGCGCTGCATGAGAACTCCAACCGGGTGGCGCACTCGCTGCGGTCCCTTGGCGTGAAGAAGGGCGACAAGGTCGCCACCATGATTCCCAATTACCCCGAGTACTTCTATGTCTGGTGGGCTCTGCACAAGCTGGGCGCCTGGGAGGTGCCTATCAGCGGCAGCTACCGTGGCGCGAGTCTGGTGGATGTCCTCAATCGCTCGGACGCGCAACTCGCGGTCATTGGGGACGGCCTCTTCCTTGAGCGACTAAGCCATGTACAAGGGCAACTCGACCACATCCGGCAGGTGGTGGTGGCCCACAGACTTCTTGACCCTGCGCCCTCGGCCTCTGGTTTACGCTGGCCCACATGCAACCTCGTTGAACTCTTGAACTCCCCCTCGGATGCGGTTGAGACAGTCGTCTTCAACCATGACGCGTGCATGATCGCGTACACCTCCGGCACCACGGGACCCTCGAAAGGTGTCGTTCTCACGCATGAGTTCTTTGTGCACAGTTGCGAGAACAAGGTCAAGCACATGGGCACCACTCAGGACGATGTGATGTACAACTGCTTTCCCATGTACAACCTGACCGGGCAGTTGGAGACAACCTTCACTGCGCTTATGGCGGACGCGAGGGTGGCCATGGCCGAGCACTTTGACCCCACGACGTTCTGGGACGACATCCGCCGCTACCAGTGCACCGAGTTTGTCTCCATGGGCGGTGCCTTCCCGCTGGTTGAAAAGCAGCCGCCACGCCCCGACGATCGGGATCACCCGCTCAAGAAGATATACAGCGTTCCATTGCCCCATGACTTCGAAGAGCGTTGTGCGGCACGCTTCGGCGTGCAGATGATGGAGGTGTACGGTCAGACGGAATGCGGTCTTACCAACTACCGCACTTGGGATGCGGCCAAGCCCGGGTCATGCGGACCGGCGAATTGTGGCTACGAGGTCAAGATCTTCGACGACAACGACGATGAGTGCCCAGCCAATGTCGAAGGCGAGATCGTGGTTCGGCCGTCGCGCAGTCACATCATTCTCAAGGAGCACTACCGCATGCCCGAGAAGCTGGGCCACCGGTTGCGCAATTGCTGGTGGCATACCGGTGACCTGGGTGTCATGGACGAGGACGGCTACCTGTACTTCCGGCGCCGCAAGGAGGAATCCATCCGGTTCCGGGGCCACTTCATTTCCACCACCGAACTGGAAGCCGTTGTCAATCGCCATCCGGATGTTCTCGAGTGCGCCGCATACAGAGTACCCGACCGGCTGGACCAGGAGCACGACGTCGCCATCGCGGTGAAGTTGCGGCCGGGGTGTTCCCCGTCGCCCGAGGAACTGCTGGCGCACTGCGAGCGCGATTTGCCCTTTTATATGGTGCCCTGCTACGTGCGCTGGGTGGATGCCTTCGAACTGACGCCGACCATGCGCATCGTGAAGAAGGGACTCGAGGAGGATGGAGTGACGACTGATATGTGGAATCGACGGACGGCCGGGTACCGCTTGAGCCATGAGTGAGAACCGCCCCCAACAGCACGTCCAGAGCGCGGATGTCGCCTCGACCGGTGCAGCGGCCGAGGCGCGGCTTGCGCGGCTGGTCCAGATGAGCCTGCCCGAGAACCGCAACGCATGGGCCTTGGCTGCGAAGCGCCAGGGGAGCCGGGTGGTAGGCGTGCTCGACTCGTACGTCCCGGAGGAGATCTTCCATGCCGCCCGCATCGTGCCCTACCGGGTCCTGGGTACCGAGAGCGCCGAGACACCATTGGCCGAAGGATGGCGCCTGCCCGACATGTGCCGCTTCACCAACCACGTGCTTGAGGCCGTGCTCTCCGGCCAGGTACGCTTTCTGGACGGCATGGTCTTCACCGATTGGGATGACGACGAGCGTCGCCTGTACGACGTCTGCGCGCACGTGAAAACGCTCCCGTTCAACTACATCCTGCACGTGTCGCGCACCGACACTCCGCGTGCCTACGACTATTCGACGATGCTTCTGCGACGGCTCATCGAGGCCCTGAAGCAACAGTGGAACGTGAACATCTCGGACCAGGCCATCTGGGACGCGATCGCACTGTGCGACCGGGCCCGCGTGCTGCAACGGGAGCTGTACGATCTGCGGCGGCGTGAGGTGCCTCCGGTCTCGGGGGCCGAGGCCCTGGGCATCATCATGGCAAGCTTCTACATGCCTCGTGACGAGTACGTGGCCGAACTCGAAGCACTCATGCCCTACCTGGCCGGCCGCGCAGCCCCACTTCGGAACCTCTCGCCACGCTTGCTGGTGGTGAGCGACCACCTGGATTTCCCACGCTACCTGGAGATTGTCGAGAACGAAGGCTGTGTTGTCGCAATGGACGACCTCGACACGGGCTCTCGCCATTTCTGGAACACCGTAGGCGAGTGCAATGGTGACCCCGTCCACGCGCTGGCGCGGCGTTACCTGACGCGCCCACCCGATCCCCGCATGGCGTTCTGGGACCGGCAGGTGGACCAGGTAATCACCTGGGCGAACCAGTGGGATATCGACGGCATCCTCCATCTGCCATCCTTGGGCGGATTCGAGCGGCTGTGCTGCGGGCCCTACTTCTCGCGCCGCCTGGAAGAGGCGGGCGTGCCCTTTCGCACCTTCGTGCGCGAGTACCACGTGGCCAATACGGGTCAACTGCGGACGCAGGTGGGCGCGTTTCTCGAAAGCTTGGACTACTAGGGTATGCAAACGGTCCTGGTGGGGATTGATGCCGGCTCGTACAGCGCAAAAGCGGTCTTGCTGGCAGACGGTGAGGTTCTCGCCCGGGCGACTGCCGTGGCGGGTCTGCGGAGCATCGCCGAGGCCGCCGAAGGCGCCTTCGCCCAGGTACTTTCCATTGCAGGGGTTGAGCGCAGTGTTGTGACTCGCGTCGTGGCGACAGGCTCTGGCGCGGGGAACGTGGCATTTGCCGACGAGACTGCACTCGAGGTCATCTGCATCGCGCGTGGCACGACCCACCACTTGCACACTGTCGGCACCGTGCTCGATGTGGGCGCCGAGCATTGTGTCGCGGTCGGGTGCAGCAATGGGCAGGCGCTCGCCGTGGCGCGTACCGACAGGTGCGCGGCTGGCGCTGGCATCCTGCTAAAGGTCGTCGCCGAGGTGCTCGAAGTTTCGCTGGATGACATGGGTCCGATGGCCCTCGGGGGCGGCGAGACGGCCGAGATCTCTTTCCGCTGTGCTGTGTTTGCCGAGTCCGAGATCATCAGCCTGGTGCACTCTGGCATCAGCAAGGAGTCCATCGTTCGCGGCGTCTACCAAGGCCTTGCTGCCCGCCTGCGGCCGCTCGTGCGGCGAAGCGGTGGGCGGGACGAGGTGGCCGTCATTGGTGGGGGTGCTGAAGACGTGGGACTGGTGGCAGCCCTGGAGGAGCGGTTGGGAAAGTCGGTCTGCGTTCCTCCCCACCCTGCGACGGTGTCCGCCCTGGGTGCTGCCCTGGTTGCCGGAGATCGCGTTGACCACTAGGGCATCCACGGCAGGCGAGGCCGGTATGGAGCCGCTGGTGGGCGGATTGGACATCGGTTCCCGGTCAATCAAGGTCGTCGTCCTGCGCGGCATGGAAGTGGTCGGCCTGGCGCTCGCCTCCACCGGCAGCGACCCCGTTTCCAGAGCGGGGGGCGTCTTGCGAGAAGCATGTGGGCGGGCGGGCGTCGAGCTGGAGGCGCTGACCCGCGTTGTGGGCACAGGCTACGGCCGCAGTGCGCTCTCGGTCTGTACCTCGACGGTCACCGAGATCTCCTGTCACGCCACGGCCAACCATCACACCAACAACGCCGTGCGCACAGTGCTCGACATGGGCGGGCAGGACTGCAAGGTAATCCGTTGCGATCAGCAAGGTCGGGTGTTGGCGTTCGTGATGAACGACAAGTGCGCGGCCGGTACGGGCCGCTACCTCGAGAAGGTCGCCCGAACGCTGGAGATCCCTATCGACGAGTTGGGGGAACGCTCCCTTTTGGCCATCGAGAGGCCTGCTCCCATCACGCGCTTCTGCCCCATCTTCGTGCAGCAGGAGATCGTCCATCTGCTGCGCACCGGGGGCTACGCCGTCAACGAGATCCTCGCCGGCGCCTGCGATTCGGTCGTTGACTACATTGTCAAGCTCGTCCACAGGATCGGGGTGGAAGGGGCGTTTGCGATCAGTGGCGGCATCGCGCAGAACGCGGGCATCGTCACCCGGGTGGAGCGAAAGCTGAAGGTGCGGGCCTACCTGGCCGAACATCCTCAGATGATGGGCGCTCTCGGCGCGGCGCTGCTGGCCCGAAAAAATTACCTGAAGGAGAAGTGAACCCATGAAAAACTACCCCACAGCAGAGCGCTCGACCCCCCAGGAGCGGCTGGCCCGATCCCGGGCCGAGCGACAGAGCATTGACCAGCCTGATGAGGTGATCGACGGCGGCTGGTTCTGGCGCCGGCTTCAGAAGAAGTACGCACGCCGCGTTCAGAAGATCGCGAGCAACCCCAGGGAGGGGATGCTGGGCTCGAATCTTGTGCTCTACCAGGCCATGGCCAAGTACGTCGACGAGGAGCTCAGGGCGTGGGAGGAGTTGGGGGACGACGTGCCGGTGTGGTCCCCGGGCGCGGCGCTCGGCTATCGCTTGGGGCCGGCGATGGGCTTTCACACCTATCCTCTGGATTCGTTCACCGACCTCATGACCCCGGACGAGGCGCGCTGGTCCATGGACTACGTGCGCCGGCTCGGTTTCCCGTCCGATATCTGCGACCGCATCCAGAATATTGGCGCGCTCATGGTGAGCGGTCGGTTGCCGCGCATCTCGCTGGTGACGCTTGAGTTCAACGATTGCAGCCAAGGAGCCCAAGCCAACCTGTGGGCAGCACGCGAGGTGGGGGCCCAGATCTACACCTTCGATGTGCCCTTCGAGCAAGACATGCAGGCGGTCAGGTACGTCGAAGAGCAGCTACGCGAGATGATCGACCTCGCGGTCAAGAATATCCCCGGAGTCAAGTACGATCGCGAGAGCGAGGCGCGCCTCGTCCAATATCAGGAGATCTACCGGCAGGGCATGCACTGGCAGCGCAAGATCGCCAAACTCGCGGCGCGCAAGCCGTGCCCGATCTCGGGCCGCGACGCCTTGCGCATGCCGGCGCGGCAACTTTGCTGGCAGCAGAGCTTCGTCGATTACTTCCGGGAGTCCTACCTGGAGCTGGAGAAGCGGTCCGCGCAGGGCGAGAGCCCGCTCAACGGGCCCGAGAAGTTCCGTGTTCTCTGGACCGCGACCGCGCCCTTCTACTCAGATCCCTTCGATTATCTCGAAAAGCGCGGCTGCGCGGTGCCTGCCTACGAGGAGGGCACAGGCTGCGCCACCTACTACGTCCCCGGCGAGGGTAAGCAGTTTTTCGGTCACGAGCTCGAGAACCCCCTCCAGGAAGAAGCTGCCACTTTGCTCTGGGATCACTGGGCGGGCACCGCCGAGAGGCGCATCTGGGAGGTGGCCATGCGCTGTCGCCAGTTGGACATCGACGGCATCGTGCACTTCGAACAAGGGGGCTGTGTGGCCTGTAACGGCTCGGCGCGGGTGATGGGCGAGAGGATCGAGAGCGAACTGGGCATCCCAAGCCTGTATATCCGTGGCTGGTGCCAGGACCTCGAGAAGCATGACGAACAGGCCTTCCAGGCCCAGCTTGGGGAGTGGGTGGAGATAAGCACGCGGCAGAAGGAGGCCAAAGAGCAAGAAAGAGGACAGGAGTAGGGGGTTGCGAGTCGCGGACACACACGGCCCGGTGACGAACACATACCTTGGCGAAGTCCGCGCGCAAGACACCGCAGACAGCATCATCGAGCACTGCAAGACCTTGATCGCTAACTACAAATGCCCGCGCAGCGTCGGCTAAGCCGTGCGTCGCACCAGCCACACCAGCCCGCCGGCACCCCGGTACCGGCATGAAATCTCATCCAAAGGAACACCATGACAGCACAAATTCTGGTCGCCGGAGTCGGCATGATTGCGTTCAAGAAACCCGGGGCCAGCCTGCCCTATTTTGAAATGGGAGCACAAGCCATTCGGCTCGCATTGGCCGACGCCGGGCTCGGCTACGAGCAGGTGCAGCAAGCCTACGCCGGCTATGTCTACGGCGACTCGACCTGCGGCCAGCGCGCGCTGTACGAGGTGGGCATGACCGGCATTCCGGTGATCAACGTCAACAACAACTGTTCCACCGGCTCCACCGCGCTGTTCTTGGCGCGCCAGGCGATTGCCAGCGGCGCGGTTGATTGCGCGCTGGCTGTAGGTTTCGAGCAGATGCAGCCGGGCGCCCTGGGCACCCACTGGACCGACCGGCCCAGCACCTTTGCCAATTTCGACACGCTGTGCGCCGAGATCGCCGGTGGCGCCGAATTGCCTCTGGCCTTGCGCTATTTCGGTGGCGCCGGCCAGGAGCACATGCGCAAATATGGCACCAAACTGGAGACCTTTGCCAAGATCAGGGCCAAGGCCAGCCGGCACGCGGTTAACAACCCGATGGCCCTGTTTCGCACCGAGATGACCGAGGACGATGTGATGCAGTCGCCGGCCCTGTGGCCCGGCGTGCTGACCCGTTCCATGGCCTGCCCCCCGACTTGCGGTGGCGCAGCGGCGCTGCTGGTGTCGAAAGCGTTTGCAGGCAAACATGGTCTCTCGCCCAAGGTGCAAATCCTGGGGCAGGCGATGACCACCGACTTCCCAAGCACTTTCGAATCACGCTCGATGATCGATCTGGTCGGTTTCCGGATGACCGCCGATGCGGCGCAAAAAGTCTATGCCCAAACCGGCATCGGACCGGACCAAGTGGATGTCTGCGAGTTGCACGACTGCTTTGCCCAGAACGAATTGCTGACCTACGAGGGCCTCGGTTTCTGCGCTGTCGGTGAAGCCGAGCGCTTTGTGGAAATGGGCGACAACACTTACGGCGGCAAAGTCGTCACCAACCCTTCAGGCGGCCTGCTGAGCAAGGGGCATCCGCTGGGTGCCACCGGTCTGGCGCAGTGCTATGAGCTGACGCGCCAATTGCGCGGTAACGCCGAAGGCACGCAGGTCGAGGGCGCCAGGATCGCACTGCAACACAACCTGGGACTGGGTGGCGCGGCGGTGGTGACCATGTACGGCCAGGCCTAGGCCCAGATCACAAAAACCTCAGCCATCCGTCAGAAAGGAAACCTGATGATAGACAAGAAATGGATAGGCCACGAGCTGCCGACCTCGGTGCTGCCGATTGAACGCAGTCGACTGCAATTCTTTGCCAAGGCCGTCGGCGAGACCAACCCCGTCTACACCGACACCGCCGCCGCACGTAATGCAGGCTACGCGGATCTGCCGGCACCGCCAACCTTCCTGTTTGCCGCCGAGCTCGACTCCGGCGCCGCGTTCCGCCTGATCGAGGACCTGCAGATCCCCATCGCCAAACTGCTGCATGGTGAGCAGAGCTTCAGCTACCACCGGCCGGCCTGCGTGGGCGACACAGTGACGGTTCGCTCCACCATCACCGACATCTATGACAAGAAAGATGGCGCGCTCGAGTTCGTGGTGAAAACCTCGCGCGCCATCAACCAAAGCAACGAACTGGTGGCCGAGTTGCGTTCGGTCATCGTGTGCCGCCATTGACCGGAGCGCCGCATGAACCGACCCACCTTCGATAGCGTTCAAGTTGGCGACCAGTTGCCGGCGCTGCAACTGGCGCCGGTGAACCGCACAACGCTGGCTCTGTTTGCCGGTGCTTCCGGCGACCACAACCCGATCCACATCGACACCGACGTGGCACGCCGCGCCGGCATGCCCGACGTCTTTGCGCAGGGCATGCTGGGCATGGCCTGGCTGGCGCGCGTGATCACCGGCTGGGTGCCGCAGAGCCAGTTGCGCCGCTTCGACGCCCGCTTCCAGGGTATCACCCACTTGGGCAACGCCATCCATTGCAGCGGCCGCGTGGTTGAAAAATTGGATCACAACGGCGAACACTGCGTGCGCATCGAGCTGAAGAGCGCCAACCAGTTCGGCCAAACCAAGATCGTCGGCGAAGCGCTCGTTGCCTTGCCTTAACCAACATCAGGAGCATCCTTTATGACACGCAAACTCGACGGCAAAGTCGCCCTCATCACCGGCTCCGGCCGCGGCATAGGCAGATCGATCGCACTCAAACTGGCCAGCGAAGGCGCCCGCATTGTGGTGAACGACCTCGACGCGGAGCCGGCGCAGCAGACTGTGCAGACCATCCTTGACGCCGGTGGTCAGGCGGTGGCTTGCATCGGCAGCGTCGCCGCACCGGACTTTGCCGATCGCTTTATCGGCACGGCGGTCAATCAGTACAAAGGCATCGACATCATCGTCAATAACGCCGGCTTCACCTGGGACAACGTGATCCAGAAGATGAATGACGAGCAGTGGTATGCGATTCTGGACTGCCACCTGACGGCACCGTTTCGCATCCTGCGGGCGGCGCAACCGGTGATCCGGGCATTGAGCAAGGCCGAGCAGGAAGCCGGCCGGGAAGTGTTTCGCAAGGTGGTCAACATTTCTTCCATCGCCGGCACCGCCGGCAATGCGGGGCAGGCCAACTACTCTTCCGCCAAGGCCGGCATCATCGGCCTGACCAAGGCCTTGTCCAAGGAATGGGGCCGCATGAAGGTCAACGTCAATGCCGTCGCCTTTGGCCTGATCAACACACGGCTGACCGAGGCCACTGCGGATGGCCAGGCCAAGATCGACATCGAGGGCCGCGCCATCAAGGTGGGAGTCAACCCGGGCCTGATGAAGCAGATGGAAGCCACCATCCCGCTGGGTCGCGCCGGCACGCCGGCCGAGGCGGCGGGCAGCGTCTTCCTGTTCTGCATTCCGGAGTCCGATTACATCTCGGGCCAGGTGCTGGTGTGTGGCGGCGGCTTCGAATGAATCGGAACGGCACACCGTGGCGATGGTCGGCGACGGCGTCAATGACGCCCAGGCACTGGCCGCCGCCGATGTCGGTATGACCATGGTGAACCCGGGAGGAGGACGCACCGACGTCGCCATGCACGCCGCCGGCATTCCGCCAGCGGCGCTGGGTTTCTTGAACCCGGTGGTGGCTGGTGCCGCGATGGCCATGAGTTCGGTCAGCGTGATGAGCAATGCGTTGCTGCTGAAACGCTGGAAGCCGGGGAAGTTGTGAATGGAAGCTATCTGGCTGGACTATAGTGGCGTGGTGTTATCCAGGTTGCTGATTTTTTGGAGTTGTTACGGTCGCTTACCTGCCTTCCGAATGTCGTGAAACCTGGGACGTGATGGCGCATAACTTGTCTTTGGCTCTGATATAGGGGCTGCAAGAGACCCATGAACAGATTCCTCGCTCCCTTGCTGGCCATCTTCCTGGCAGCCTGTGGAACCACGGCAGACCCGGCCTCCGATGCGCCTGAGAGGCAAAGGATTCGGGTCGGTGCCTTCAAGGACGCCACCTCGTATTCACAAGCCCTGCAGGTGTGGCGAACTGCCGAAGACCTCAACGCCTGGATAGGCGCCAGGTTCCGCTACGATATGTCGAGGGCGATGTTGCTCTCGGAGAGCCAGCGCGGCAGGTCGGGCCCATTGCCGATCTATCCGCCCCACGACTTTTTTACTGCTCCTTCAGGTGTCTGCGTGGACCTGAGCCGCTTCGCGGTGGAAACACTTAGGCAGATCGACCGCGAAGCGAAGGCAAACTACCTGATGATCGAATTCTCGCCCGTCACGATAAGCGGCAATACCTTGCGCTTGCACTGGCTGGCCTCTTTCACGCGCGACGGCAAGTACTACTTCTTTGCCGACTCGAAACGCCCAGGTCATATTGCCGGCCCGTACGCCAACGCGGCGCAGTTCATTGCCGAGTATTCGGTCTATCGAAACAGAACTATCGTCGCTTTTCGAGAGCTCGATTCCTATCAACGCAAGCGGCGCACGCTGGCTCCAAAACAGAGTCGTGAGGAACGCCGTCTCTAACCATGGTCATTGCCGCATGATGAACTCAAGCACTCAAGGTCTCCCGCGCTTTGTGGCGGCGCAGGACCGCGTTTATGAATCGGTTTGCAATGAGCTGGCACTGGGAGAAAAGACCAGCCACTGGATGTGGTTTATCTTTCCCCAGCTCAAGGGCCTGGGCCGCAGTCCCATCGCCAAGTATTACGGCCTCGATTCCGCCGCCGAGGCGCTTGATTTTTGGCGGCATCCCGTTCTGGGCCAGCGCCTTCTTGAATGCATAAAACTGGTGCTTGCGCAGCGCAACACCACGGCCCATGAGATCTTTGGTTCGCCCGATGATCTGAAGTTCAAATCCTGCATGACGCTGTTCGCGCAGGTCGCCCCGCAGGAGCCGGTCTTCAGGGAAGCGCTGGCGCGTTTCTTCGGCGGCCAGCTTGACCAGAACACGCTCCGGCTGCTGTCATAAAGTTACCCATTGGCAGATGACCGCGCCGCAGGGCTTGAAGCTGCGCCCAGACACACCATCTACAGCGTTTAACGTTTCAGCGCAACAGCCGGTCTTTTGCGCCCGTATTGATGGCTATCCCCCCAATCCTGCTGCTTTCCCTTCTTTTGCATGCCTTTGTCGCTTGGCGTCTGGCACCGGGTCTGATGGCCGTCAGCGCGCCGCTGGGCGCAGTGCTGTGGGGTGGACTGCTGCTCTCCGCCTTGCTGCTGCCCATGGGCTTGCTGGCGCGGCGCATCGCTAAGCCACCGCTGTCCGGGGTGTTGACCTGGCTAGGCCTGCTCTGCATGGGTGCGTTCTCCTCGCTGCTGGTGCTGACGCTGCTGCGCGAAGTCGCCTTGCTGGCGGCCTATGAGATCGATTGGCTGTGGCCCTCGGTGATTGCCCTGCCAGCCTTGCGCAGCGACAGCGCGGTGACTTTGCTGCTGCTGGGTTTGCTGGTCACGGCCTGGGGTTTCTGGAATGCGCGGCGCACCGCCGCCGTGGTGCGGGTCGACGTGCCGATCGCCAATCTGCCGGATGCCCTGCAGGGTTTTAGTGTGGCGCAGATCTGCGACATTCACATCGGCCCCACTATCAAAGGTGATTATCTGCAACGCATCGTGGCGCGGGTCAACGGCCTGGGTGCCGATATGGTGGCCATCACCGGCGATCTGGTGGATGGCAGCGTGCACGAACTGCGCGACCAGGTGACAGCACTGACCGGACTGACCTCCACCCATGGCACGTTCTTTGTCACCGGCAACCACGAATATTACGCTGGCGCGCACGGCTGGATTGAAGTCCTGCGCGGTCTGGGCGTGCGGGTGCTGATGAACGAGCACGTGCTGGTTTACCACGGGACCGAAAGCCAGGATACGGAACAGGCCTTGCTGGTGGTGGCCGGTGTGACCGACTTCAGCGCCCACCACTTTGACGAGAGCCACCGCAGCGATCCCCATGGGGCCATCGCCGATGCGCCGCCGCACGCCTTGTTCAAGCTGCTGCTGGCACACCAGCCACGCAGCGCAACGGCGGCGGCGCAGGCCGGCTTCGATCTGCAACTGTCGGGCCATACGCACGGCGGCCAGTTCTGGCCCTGGAACCACTTCGTCAAGCTGCAACAGCCTTTTACGGCGGGCTTGCACAAGCTGCAGTCGTTGTGGGTCTACACCAGCCGCGGCACCGGTTACTGGGGACCGCCCAAGCGCTTTGGCGCACCGTCGGAAATCACCCACTTGCGGCTGGTCCGGGCCTAAGAGAAGTTCAAGCGCTCTGCGCTTTTCCTGACCTTCAGGTCGGCCGGATAAATAAATTTTTTCAGTGGCACTTGTTCTCCTGCTTGTCTTCTAAGTCTTCTATTTAAAGATAGTAGTAGTAGTAAGGATCGCACCCGTCTGTGGATAACCGGTATTTCCACTTCTCAATCAAGAGCTTAGACAAGTTCAACGGATGTAGGTGACCGTGCTTTGGTGTTGCAGCGCAAACTTGATAACTTCAAGGTTTGAAAATTTTTGTGGATAAGTGCTGGTTTATGCCGAAGCTATACACAGCCTTATTCTTTGACAATGTCTGAAAACAGGGTGTAGGAAAATGGGAGTCGGTTGAAGCAAAAAAGCCAAGCTTGGCGGCCGGAGAGGGGAAGCTGCTTCGAGGTACTGCTGAAAAATAACGGCTTGCTATGATCGCAGTTCCCCCTTCGGGGCAGGCACGCGATAGCTGCTGGGGTGGCATGGCTGAAGCGATGCACCAGCCGGCGTTTTAACTTCAAATTCTTGTCATGAAACTAAAACTGTTGATTTCTTTGGCTTGTACCGCTCTGGTCTTGCCAGCACTGGCGGCGGACGTAACTTACCGCAATGACATTCGCCCACTGATCAAGGCTCAATGTATCGAGTGCCATGGTGACGACTCGCCGGCGCTGATTGACTTTTTGCAGGATCAGGAAAAGTACAAGAAGGACAAACAGGGCCCGCGTCTGAGCTCTTACGGCGATCTGATTCAGTTGATCGGTTGGCCCGATTCCGGCGCCCTGATGCGCCGCTTGGACGACGGTGGCGGCAGCGTCGACAAGAAGCCCGGCAATATGTACAAGTACCTGGGCGAAACCGACGCCCAACGGGCCGCCAATCTGAATCTTGTGAAGGCCTGGTTAGGCGATGGCGGCTGGAACCTCAACCGTTTTCAAAAGCGCGGTGAGATTCCAGCCATCACCAAGGAGCAGATGGAAAAGCTCAAACTCAAATACTGAGTCGCCACGGCAACCCGCAAGCCTTACTTGATCAGGCCTTCGGCTTTCATGGCTTCAATCACGGCCGGGCGAGCGCCGACGCGAGCGCGATAAGCCAGCAGATTGGCGTAGCCGGACAGATCGACCCCGACGTGCTGCGCCCAGTTGCTGACGGTAAAGAGGTAGCCGTCGGCCACCGTGAAGATGTCACCCATCAGGTAAGTCTTGTTCGCCAGTTCGCCGTCAAGCCATTGCAGGCGCGCGGCCAGACGTGTCTTGGCGATGCTCTTGGCTTCTTCCGGCATGCCGGGGGTGAACAGTGGCGAAAAGCCCTTGTGCAGTTCGGTGCCGATGAAGTTCAGCCATTCCTGCAGTTTGTAGCGTTCCAGGCTGCCGTTGGCCGGCGCCAGTTTCTTGGCCGGCACTTGGTCGGCGATGTATTGCACGATGGCCGGGCCTTCGCGCAATTGGGTGCCGTCATCCAGCACCAGCAGCGGCACATAGCCCAGCGGGTTGATGCTGTAGTAGTCGGTACCGTCGGCCAGCTTGTGGGTCTTGGTCGGTGCGGCGATGGCTTCATAGGAAAGACCCGATTCCTGCAGTGCGATATGCGGCGACAGCGAACAGGCGCCCGGCGAGTAATAGAGTTTCATGGATTGTCCTTTGGGTAATTCGGAAGCTGGGTTTGGAAAAATTGGAACTCCGATGCTAGCCGTTGCTGGAAAGTTTTGCAGCCGTGTGTTTTTGGGGCGGGTTGACGCCGCTCTGGGCTGCCGGTCGATCAGGGCAAAATGTCCGGATGAAGCGATTTATAAAGTGGGCCCTGGTGACAGCAATGTTGCTGTTGCCTCTGTTGGCGGCAGGGAGTTGGTCTTTGCAGCAGTGGCTAGGGACCGAGGATTTCAGGATCAGGGCCGAGACGGCCGTTGGCACGGCCCTTGGTGCGAAGGTAACTATCGAGAGCCTGGAGGTCGCTGTCTGGCCACTGCCTGGCCTTGTTCTCGAAGGCATCCAGATTCAAACCCGTCCGGCGCTGACGCTGCAACGGGTGGAGTTGCGCCCGGCCTGGCGCAGCCTGCTGCTGGGGCGGCTTGAACTGGCGACCGTACTGGTGCGCGGCGCGCTGCTGCCGCAGGCCGGCATCGACGCGCTGCTGGCGTTGCTGGAAAAAAGAAGGCTTTCGGCGCCGCCGGCACAACAACGGGAGCTTGAGGGCAGCCGGCGTTTCCAGTACATCCCACGCCGAACGGTGCTCGACAAGGTGACTTGGGTGAGCACCAAGGGTGCCAGCAGCGTGCTGGAGGCAAGCGCCGAGCTGGACGGACAGGGGTTGCCGGAAGAGGTTTCGGTCAAGGTTCTGAAGGGTCAGTTGCAGGGCGCAAGCGCCGATCTGAAGCGCCAGGGCAATGATTGGACCCTGGTCATGGCGGTCGGCGGCGGCAGCGTCAAGGGCACTGTTCAATTGCAGCCGGCGGCGCAGGCCGGCGCCGCCTTTTCCCTCAAGGGACAGTTGCAGACCCGGGCGGTGGAAGTGGCAGCACTGTCGGGCGCTTCGCAAGCCGTGTTGAGCGGACGGCTGGACGGGGATACCACGCTGTCGCTGCGCGCCACCAGCGTGGGTGCCCTGGACCAGGCTTTGCAGACGCAGAGCAAATTCACCGTGCGTCACGCGGTGTTGCACGGCATCGATCTGGCGAAGGCGGTCAAGACCCTGGGCCTGAGCCGCGGTGGCGAGACGCCGCTGGATGTTTTTGGGGGTCAGCTGACAAGCCAGGGTCGCACCCTGCATCTGAGCAATCTGGCGGCCAGTTCCGGCGTCTTGAGTGCCAGCGGCAACGTGATGGTGGCGCCCAGCCGGGCTTTGAGCGGGCGCATTGATGTGAACCTGGCTGCTGCTGCTTTGGGGGGTGCGGTGGGCGTGCCCCTGGTGCTGGGCGGCACGCTGGATGCGCCCGAGCTGACGCTGACGCGCGCTGCCATGATAGGCGCGGCGATCGGCACCGCCGTGATGCCCGGCGTCGGCACTGGGGCCGGGGTCTCGATCGGCGACAAGATCGGCAGTGGTTTGAAGAAGTTGTTCAAGTAGCGCCGGCGCTTCGCCTGGCTTCGGCCTTGATCATGTCGGCGGCTTTCTCGGCGATCATGATGGTGGGCGCGTTGGTGTTGCCGGAGACCAGCTGCGGCATGATGGAGGCGTCCACCACGCGCAGTTTTTCGATACCGTAAACCCGCAAGCGGGTATCGACCACCGCCATGGCATCGCTGGCCGGGCCCATCCTGCAAGTGCTGCAGGGGTGGTATTCGGTGTCGGCATGGTCGCGCAGGAATTGCTCGATCTGGGCCGGGTTGTTGCGCTCCAGCGGGTACAGCATGGCGCCGCGGTAAGGGGCAAAGGCCGCGCTTTGCATGATGTCGTAGCCGATCTGCGTCCCCTTGACCAGGGTTGCCAGGTCGCGCGGGTCGGACAGGAACTGCGGGTCGATCAAAGGCGCATCCTTGGCGTTGGCGCTTTGCAGCGTGACGCTGCCGCGGCTCTTGGGCCGCATCAGGGTGACGTGCAGTGTGTAGCCATGGCCCAGGTGATTTTTGCGCGTGTGATCGTCGACGATGCCGGTGCACAGCGCCAGCTGGATGTCGGGCGAGGGCTCGGTCTTGTCGGCAAACAGGAAGCCTTGCGATTCGGCGACGTTGCTGGTGATGATGCCGCTGCGTTGGTTACGCCACTCGAAGATGCTGCGGACGATCTTTACCAGTCCGGACCAGGAAAAACCAAAAGTCGATTCCTTGCGCTGCGTGCGGTAGATCAGCACTGCCGTCACGTGGTCGTGCAGGTTTTGACCGACACCCGGCAGATCCTGCACGACGTTGATGCCATGCTGTTGCAGATGGGCCGCCGGACCGATGCCGGAGAGCATCAGCAACTGCGGCGAGCCGAAGGCGCCGCTGGACAGAATCACCTCGCGCCGGGCTTTCACCTGCCGGGTTTGCCCGTCTTTCAGGAACTCGGCGCCGACGGCACGTTTGCCCTCCAGCACGATGCGCTGGGTATGCGCCTGGGTGATGACGCTGAGGTTGGGCCGCGTCAGGTGCGGCGTGATGTAGGCCTTGGCGGCGCTACAGCGCTCACCATTTTTCTGGGTCACCTGGGCCGGCGCGCAACCCAACTGGGAGGCGCCGTTGTAGTCGTCGCTTTGCGGCAAGCCCTGTTCGGCACAAGCCTGCAGAAACGCCTGGTTGATGGGGCTGGGGCTGCGCAGGTAGCTGACATTGAGCGGGCCGCCCACGCCGTGGTAGTCGGTGGCGCCAAAGCATTCGCTGTTCTCGGAGCGTTTGAAGAGCGGCAACACCTCTTCATAGGACCAGCCCGGGTTGCCTTGTGCCACCCACTGTTCGTAGTCCAGCCGGTTGCCGCGCGTGTAGACCATGGCGTTGACGGAACTGCTGCCGCCCATCACCTTGCCGCGCGGTTGAAAACCGCGCCGACCGTTGAGGCCCGGCTGCGGCACGGTGTTGAAGTTCCAGTTGTGAATGCCCAGCGCCGCCGTGGCGGCAAAACCCAGGGGCGCCTGGATGAAGGCCGAGCTGTCGGGTCCACCGGCTTCGAGCAGACAGACCGAAACGCCGGGGTCCTCGGACAGGCGGCTGGCCACCACGCAACCGCCGGCGCCGCCGCCGATCACGACGTAATCGAATTCTTGTGCTTGCATTTTTGGATACTTTCCTGGAGGTTGATTACTTGGTCAGGAAGGCCAGGTATTTGGTGGCGAACTTTCCATAGGGCGGCCACAGGAATTTCACCGCGCTGAACGAGGCCTGGTAGAACACCGGGCGCATCTTGGAAAAGGTGACGAAGCCTTCGTAGCCGTGGTAATGGCCCATGCCGCTTTCACCGACACCGCCAAACGGCAGGTCATGCTGGCCGACGTGGAACAAGGCGTCGTTGACACTGACGCCGCCCGACATCACGCGCTCCAGCAGCGTCTGGATGACCTGTTTGTCGTTGCTGAAGGGGTAGAGCGCCAGCGGCCGCGGGCCGCTGTTGATGGCCGCAATAGGCTCTTCCAGCGAGCTGTATTCGATCACCGGCAGGATCGGGCCGAAGATCTCTCGCCGCAACAGCACGCTGTTGGCTGGTGTATTGAGCACCAGATGCGGCGCAATTTTGCGGCTGGCGGCGTCCCACGGCTGGCCGGGGATCAGCTGCACCAGTGTGGCGCCTCCGGCGCGGGCCTCTTCCAGTGCCGCGGTCAGGCGCTGGAAGGAACGCTGGTCGATGATGGAAGTGAAGTCCGGTGACGCCAGTTGCGGATAGCGTTTGGCGACGATGTCCTTGGCAAGGGCCACAAATTCAGCGGTCTTGCCTTTGGGCAGGTACAGGTAATCGACCGTGGTGCAAATCTGACCGGCATTGAGCAGCTTGACGAACAGCAGCCGCTCGGCGGCTTTTTGCAGCGGGTAGTCGTCGCAGACGATGGCCGGGGACTTGCCGCCCATCTCCAGGGTGACCGGGCACAGGTTCTGGGCGGCGGCGGCCATCACGGCGCGCCCGGTCTGGCCGGAGCCGGTGAACAGCAGATGGTCGAATTTGAGTTTCGAGAATTCGATGCCGACACCGCCCGTTTCATCAAAAAAAGCCAGCTTGTCGCGCGCAAAGTAGGCCGGAATTTTCTCGATCAGGAATTGCGCCAGGTGGCGGGAGTTTTCCGACATCTTGACCATCGCCCGGTTGCCGGCGGCAAAAGTGTAGATCAGGCCCGTGAAGCTCAGGTTGATCGGGAAGTTCCACGGCACGATGGCGCCCACCACGCCCAGGGGCTGCGGCAGCACGCGGTTGCTGGCGCCAAAGAAATTGCGCAGGTCGACGCCGCGGCGCTGCGGCTTCATCCACTTCTTCAGGTGTTTGAGTACGTGGTCGACGCCGTCGATCACGGTGAAGATCTCGGTGAACAAGGTTTCGTGGCGCGAGCGGTTGCCGTAGTCGGCGTTGACCGCCGACACCAGACCTTCTTTGTTGTCACGGATGAAGGCTTGCAGTTTGAGCAGGTCGGCCCGGCGCTCGTCCAGGGAGGGTATCGGGCGCGCAAAGTAGGCGTCGCGTTGCAGCCTCAGGGTGGCTTCAAGTTCGTCACGGACCCGGTCCATGGGGCTGGCGTTGGGCAGTGGGATGGCGCTCATCTGGGTACCTCTGGAAGAATGAATTGGGGCCTGTTCACACTATTTTTGCGAGTGCGAACGCGATGAAAAATGCGCCAATCAAGGCGCGTGACAACGGCAAGGCTGAGGCCTTGCCTAGGAGCGCAACGCCGAGTGGCACTTTTTTCATCCCGTTCCCTGCGGGTTGTGGCCAAAAAAGCCATGCGCGGCATTGCAAAGCCTTGCCGGGGGCCGACCCCGGCTGCGTTTTGCGCTTTGCGCATGACTTTTTTGACTCACAACGCATCTCGTAAAAATAGTGTGAACAGGCCCCTAGGCCGTGCAGGTTCCGGTTTCAGTGTGCTTGGCATCTTGCGGCGTTGGCGCGCAAGCCGTCAAGCGCTTCAAAGCGTAGGCCAGAGTGTGCCCTTGAACTGTCCGGAATTTGACAGTTAAGGGTATTTACCATGGGGAAATAGGGAGTTCTTTCCAAACCCAAATTTCGGCCATGGCAATCTATGGCGCAGTTTCCTGTTCCAGCCGCGTCAGGTAATGCATGGCCTGCGCGCCGGTCTGGCCGCACATATCCGGCGAAGGCGCCAGGCTGGCGCATACCGCCGGCCGCTCGGGTTGGCCGAAGATCATGCAGCGCCTGGTCGCGTCCAGTTGTACGCAGGGCACACCGGCCGGTTTGCTGATCCCGTTGACCACGGGCATGCCAGGAATCGGGCTGGAAATGGAGGGTGCGATGCAGCAGGCAGCGCAGCCGGCGCGGCAATTCATGGCATTGTGCTATAAAAGTTGTAGCTATAAGAGCCCGTGGCGCAACGGGGTGGGCTCGATCAAAGGCCTCGATTGTCGCGTAAATCGCTGCCCCCGGCTAAAATTGCGGCTTCCTCCTCCAGCGCAGACTGCCACGCAGTCACTTCCTGCACCATGTTGTACCCTCAAGAATTCGATGTCATCGTCGTCGGCGGCGGCCATGCCGGGACCGAGGCTGCGCTGGCGGCGGCCCGCATGGGCTGCAGGACTCTGCTGCTGACCCACAACATCGAAACGCTGGGCCAGATGAGCTGCAATCCGTCGATCGGCGGTATCGGCAAGGGGCATCTGGTGAAGGAGGTGGACGCGCTGGGTGGCGCCATGGCGGCGGCCACCGATGAGGGCGGTATTCAGTTTCGCATCCTCAACTCCAGCAAGGGACCGGCGGTGCGCGCCACCCGCGCCCAGGCCGATCGGATGTTGTACAAGGCGGCAATCCGCCGCCGGCTGGAAAATCAGCCCAATCTGTGGTTGTTTCAGCAGGCGGTGGACGACTTGATGGTGGAGGGCGACCGGGTCGTGGGCGCCGTCACGCAGGTCGGCATCAAGTTTCGTTCCAGAACCGTGGTCCTGACGGCCGGGACTTTTCTGGATGGCAAGATTCATGTGGGGCTCAACAACTACGCGGCCGGGCGGGCCGGAGACCCACCGGCGGTGCGCCTGAGTGCCCGGCTGAAGGAACTCAAGTTACCGCAGGGACGGCTGAAGACCGGCACGCCGCCGCGCCTGGATGGTCGCTCGATTGATTTCAGCAAATGCCTGGAGCAGCCCGGTGACGGCATGCCCGGCGGCATGAGTCCGGTCATGCCGGTGTTCAGTTTCGTCGGCCGGGCCGAACAGCACCCGCAACAAATGTCATGCTGGACCACCCACACAAATGAGCGCACGCACGACATCATCCGCAGCGGGTTCGACCGCAGCCCCATGTTCACCGGCAAGATCGAGGGCGTAGGCCCGCGCTATTGCCCCAGCGTGGAAGACAAGATCAGCCGCTTTGCAGACAAGGAGAGCCACCAGATTTTTCTGGAGCCCGAAGGCTTGACGACCCACGAGTACTACCCCAACGGCATCTCCACCAGTCTGCCCTTTGACATTCAGTACCAATTGGTGCGTTCCATGGCCGGGCTGGAAAACGCACACATTCTGCGGCCGGGCTATGCCATTGAATACGACTACTTTGATCCGCAGCGGCTGAAAAGCAGTTTCGAGACCCGGTCCATCGTCGGCCTGTTCTTTGCCGGGCAGATCAACGGCACCACTGGCTACGAGGAGGCTGCCGCCCAGGGCTTGTTTGCCGGCGTTAATGCGGCCCTGCAAGCCGGTGCTCAAACCGCCTGGCAACAGGAGACCTGGGTGCCGGGCCGGGATCAGGCCTACCTGGGTGTGCTGGTCGACGACCTGATTACCAAAGGCGTGACCGAACCCTACCGGATGTTCACCAGCCGGGCTGAGTTCCGGCTGCAACTGCGGGAAGACAATGCCGACTTGCGCTTGACCGAAGTGGGGCGTCAGTTAGGCCTGGTGGATGACGTGCGCTGGGATGCCTTCTGCCGCAAGCGGGATGCTGTTTCACGTGAAACAGAACGGCTGCGGGCGATCTGGGTCAGTCCCCGGAATCTACCGGCAGTCGAAGCCGAGCGCGTACTGGGCAAGGCCATAGACCACGAATACACGCTGGCCGATTTACTGCGGCGCCCGGATGTGAGCTATGCCGGCCTGATGTCGCTCGATGGTGGCCGTTACGCATCGCCCGAACTGGGTGCGCCAAGCGCCGATGTTCCACGTGAAACAGAGGGGGACGCATCGGTTGCCAACGAGTTTGTGGCCAGCGTGATCGAGCAGGTGGAGATTGCCGCCAAGTACTCCGGTTATATCGACCGTCAGCGCGGCGAAGTGGAGCGGGCGGCTTATTATGAAAACCTCAAGCTGCCGGCCGACCTGGACTATGCGCAGGTTGCGGCGCTGAGTTTCGAGGTGCGCCAAAAGCTGGCCCAGCACCGGCCCGAAACACTGGGCCAGGCCTCGCGGATTTCGGGCATCACGCCGGCGGCGGTTTCCCTGTTGCTGATCCACTTGAAGAGGAGTCGCTCGAAGGATGCCACCTCGGAGGCCGCCGGGCAGGGCGCAGATCCGGTTGTGAAAGTGGTGGTCTGATGCGTCCGCTGGAAGCTGATCTGCGCGCCGGCCTGCGGACGCTGGCGCTTGATTTGAGTGCCGTTCAGGTCGGGCAGTTGCTGGATTATTTGGCGCTTATCCAGAAATGGAACAAGGTCTACAACCTGACGGCGCTGCGTGACCCGACGAGCATGCTGACGCACCATTTGCTCGACAGCCTGGCCGTCGTTTCCCCACTGCGCCGGGTGCTGGCTGGACTGGTGCGCCCGCTTGTCGACTCGCATACCGCGTCGTTCCGGTTGCTCGATGTCGGTGCTGGTGCCGGTCTGCCGGGCGTGGTGATTGCTGTTTGCTGCCCGGAGGTGGCGGTGACCTGTGTCGATGCCGTGGCCAAAAAAGCGGCCTTTGTTCAGCAAGCGGCAGTGACCTTGAAGTTGCCCAACCTGCGCGGACTGCATGGCCGGGTGGAAGCCATGACCCCAGGGAGCGGCGAGGGCTACGACATCGTCAGCTCCCGCGCCTTTGCCTCGCTGGCGGAGTTCACCCGCTGGTCCAGCGCGGCGCTGGCGGCGCACGGGGCCTGGCTGGCCATGAAGGGGAAAGTGCCGGACGAGGAGATTGCCCTGTTGCCACCGGAAGTGAAAGTGTTTCACGTGGAACAACTGCTGGTCCCGGCATTGCCGGCCGAGCGATGCATCGTCTGGATGCAAAAAACAAGCACCCCTCTGGAAAATGTCGCGCCAAAAAACTTGCCGTAAACTCAATCCCTATCCAGAAAGAGAGTTTCCATGTTTGGCATTGTCGACTACGGCGCGTTTGTCGTCGCAATCATCGTTTTTCTGCTGATTCCCGGTCCCGGGAATTTGGCCTTGATCACCTCCACCGGCAAGGGCGGCATCAGGGGCGGCCTGGCGGCCACCCTGGGCGTCATTTTTGGCGATCAGGTTCTGATGTGGCTGGCCGTGGCAGGCGTTGCGGCATTGTTAAGCGCCTACCCGACGGCGTTCAATGCGGTGCAATGGCTGGGCGCCGCTTACCTGGCCTGGCTGGGCGGGAAAATGTTGCTGGCAAAAGCCGGTTCCGCACCGGTGCTGCATATCAAGCCGCATCACTACCTGCGTCAGGCGCTCACGATCACCTTGCTCAATCCCAAGGCGATTGTGTTCTACATGGCGTTTTTCCCCTTGTTCGTGGATCCGGCCCGGCATCAGGGCTTGACTACTTTCGCCGTCATGGCGCTGACCATTGCGGCACTGACCTTTGCCTATGGCTTGACGGTGGTGTTGCTGACCCACTTTCTGGCCGCGCGCCTGCGCGCCAATCCGCACATATCTGGCGCACTGGAGAAACTGGCCGGCTTGTTCCTGGTTGGTTTTGGCGTCAAGTTGGCGCTATCGCATTGAACCTTCATTCTCTTTTCACTCCTACCCCGGGGCAATACTTCATGGCCAAAATATTCTGCGTCGCCAATCAAAAAGGCGGCGTCGGCAAGACCACTACCACCGTGAATCTGGCGGCGGGTCTGGCCAAGGTAGGGCAGCGGGTGCTGATGATTGACCTTGATCCGCAGGGCAACGCGACCATGGGCTCGGGCATCGACAAGCGGCAACTGGAACTGACTATTTACGACGTTCTGCTGGAGTCGGCCTCGATCGCGCAGGCGCGGGTGAAAAGCGACAAGTTGACGGAGGGCGGCTGCGGCTACGACATCCTGGGTGCCAATCGCGAATTGACCGGTGCCGAGGTCGAGTTGGTGGATGTGGAGCGGCGCGAAAAACGCCTGAAGCAAGCGCTGGCGCAGGTGCAGCAGGACTACGATTTCGTCCTGATCGATTGCCCGCCGTCGCTTTCCATGTTGACGCTCAATGGCCTGTGCTGCGCGCACGGCGTCATCGTCCCCATGCAGTGCGAGTACTTTGCGCTGGAGGGGCTGACCGATCTGGTCAACACCATCAAGCAGGTGCATGCCAACCTGAACAAGGAGCTGGCCATCATCGGCTTGTTGCGCGTCATGTTCGACCCGCGCATCACCTTGCAGCAGCAGGTCAGCGAGCAACTCAAAGCTCACTTTGGCAACAAGGTGTTCGACACCGTCATCCCGCGCAACGTGCGTCTGGCGGAAGCCCCCAGTTATGGCGTTCCCGGGGTCTTGTTCGACCCGGCCAGCAAGGGCGCGCAAGCCTATGTGGCGTTTGCCCAGGAGATGGTGGAACGCATTGAAAAAATGTAGTTGTTTTGTGCGTTCCGCCATCAAGCAGGCGTCTTTCGCTACCGAAGTTATAGCAAAATGAACCCTCCCCACGTGTTGTTGCTGCCGGGTTGGCAAGACTCCGGTCCCGAGCACTGGCAGAGCCGCTGGGAAACCCTGCATGGCTATCAGCGCGTCACGCAGCACGACTGGATGCGGCCGCTGCGCGGGGACTGGATTGCCCGGCTGGAAGACGTGTTATTGCAGCGCAGCGAACCGGCGCTTCTGGTGGCCCACAGCTTGGGTTGTCTGCTGGTGGCGGCGTGGGCGGCGCACTCCGGCAATACGCACCTTGTGAAGGGCGCACTGCTGGTGGCCCCCGGCGATGCCGAACGCGACGAATTGCGTCCGGTCCTGGCCAGTTGGTCGCCCATTCCCTTGCAAGCATTGCCCTTCAAAAGTATTTTGGTTGGCAGCCGCAACGATCCCTATTGCACCGCCCAGCGGGCACGCCAGTTCGCCAGTGCCTGGGGCTGCGACTTCATCGACTACGGTGAGCGGGGCCATATCAATGCCGAGTCGGGCCTGGGCCCCTGGGCCGAGGGGCACACATGGCTGCATCGACTCAACCCGTCGGGGACAACGCCGAAAGCCCATCCCGCAGATATACACGAAGGATAAAAAATGGTTACCAAATCCCCCAAAGGCCTTGGCCGCGGACTCGAAGCCTTGCTGGGGCCCAAAGTCAATGAGAAAGCGGCGTTCGACGCCTCCGTCGGCAACCCAGTCAGTCCCGGTTTGCCGGCCTCGCTGTTGCTCTCCGACATGCTGCCGGGCATGTACCAGCCGCGCACCCGGATGGACGAGGGGGCTTTGTACGAGTTGGCGGAGTCCATCAAGGCCCAGGGCATCTTGCAGCCGATCCTGGTGCGTCAGCTGCAGGACGGCCCGAACCAGGGCAAGTACGAGATCATTGCCGGCGAGCGGCGTTTCCGTGCCGCCAAATTGGCCGGCCTTGACAGTGTGCCGGTGCTGGTGCGTGACGTCCCCAACGAGGTCGCCGCAGCCATGGCCTTGATCGAGAACATTCAACGCGAAGATCTCAACCCCCTGGAAGAAGCCCAAGGTCTGCAACGCCTTATCAAGGAGTTTGGGCTCACTCACGAGCTGGCGGCGCAAGCCGTGGGGCGTTCCCGCAGTGCGGCCAGCAATTTGCTGCGTCTGCTGAATCTGGCCGATCCGGTGCAAACCATGTTGATGGCGGGCGATCTGGACATGGGCCACGCGCGCGCCTTGCTGGCACTGGACCGGGCGACCCAGATCACGGCGGCGAATCAGATCAGTGCCCGGAAATTGTCGGTGCGCGAGGCCGAGAGCCTGGCCAAAAAACTCGGCGCCGAATTCACGCTGACCTCGGTCAAACCGAAGAAGGAAAAATCGCGTGACATGAAACGGGTCGAGGAAGAACTGTCGGACCTGCTGGCCGCCGAGGTCGAGGTGCGGGTCAAAAAGCGCGTCAAGCGCGCCGGTCGGCTGGAAGAAATGGGCGAACTCAGCATCCACTTTGGCTCGCTCGATGAGCTCAACGGGCTGATTGACAAGCTCACGCGCAGCGCTACGCGCTGAAGCGCCACGGGCGCAAGATATCAGAGCGTAAAAATCTTGCCCGGATTCATGATGTTTTTCGGGTCCAGTGCGCGTTTGATGGTGCGCATCATGTTGACCGCCGGCAGGCCCGTCTCGGACAGCAGGAAATCCATCTTGTGCAGGCCGACGCCGTGCTCGCCGGAGCAGGTTCCTTCCAGGCGCAGGGCGCGCTCGACCAGGGCATGGTTGAGTTTTTCGGCGCGCTGGCGCTCCTCCGGCTTGTCGGGGTCTATCAGATAGCCGAAGTGGAAATTGCCGTCGCCGACGTGGCCGACCAGAAAGTACGGGATACCGCTGGCGTCGGCTTCCGCCACCGAGTCCAGCAGACAGTCGGCCAGGCGGGAAATCGGGACGCAGGTGTCGGTTGAAATGGCGCGGCAACCGGGCTTGGACTGAATGGCGGCAAAGTAGGCGTTGTGCCTGGCAGTCCACAGACGGGTACGCTCTTCCGGCGTGGTGGCCCACTCGAACGCGGTGCCGCCGAACTCAGCGGCGATTTCCTGCACCGCCTCGGCCTGTTCCTTGACGCCGCTGGGCGAGCCATGGAACTCCATCAACAGCAGCGGTTCTTCCCGCAGACTCAACTTGGCGTAGCCATTGACCATGCGCACGGTTTTGCCGTCCAGCAGTTCCACGCGCGCAATCGGTATCCCCAGCTGGATGATCTGGATCGTGGTGCGCACCGCCGCTTCTATGCTGGGAAAGGAACAGATCGCCGCCGAGATTGCTTCCGGCAGCGGGTAGAGTTTGACCGTCACCTCGGTGATCACGCCCAGCGTCCCTTCGCTACCGACCAGCAGCCGCGTCAAGTCATAGCCGGCACTGCTTTTTTTGGCCCGGGTGCCGGTGCGGATGACGTCGCCGCTGGCGCTCACCAGTTCCAGCGCCAGCACGTTTTCGCGCATGGTGCCGTAACGGACCGCGTTGGTGCCGCTGGCGCGGGTGGCGCTCATGCCGCCCAGCGTGGCATCGGCGCCGGGGTCAATCGGGAAGAACAGGCCGGTACTCTTGACCGCTTCATTGAGCTGCTTGCGCGTCACGCCGGGCTGCACCGTGACGGTCAGGTCTTCGGCGTTGATGGCCAGTACCTGGTTCATGCGACTGACGTCCAGGCTGATGCCCCCCTGCACCGCCAGCAGATGGCCCTCAAGAGAGGTGCCAACGCCAAAAGGAATCACCGGTACGCTGAACTGGCTGGCCAGTTTCACGGCGTCGACAACGTCCTGCGTGCTCTCGGCAAAGACCACGGCGGCCGGCGGCGGCGCCTCGAAAGACGACTCGTCGCGCCCGTGCTGCTCACGCACCACCAGGGCGGTCGAGCACTGCTCGGCAAAACGAGTCTTGAGCGCGTCCAGCAGCGCCAGCGGCACCTCGCGCTGCTGGATGTGGGGGGTCAGGTCGGCGGGCTGGGGCAAGGAGTTCACGGGTTGGTCCTGTCAAATCGGTTGAGTCTGTATTTTGCTGCAACAATAGCACCGATCAAGGAGACCTTCATGGGACAACGGCTGACTCAAATCGCTACCCGCACCGGCGACAACGGCACCACCGGTCTGGGCGACAACACGCGCGTCTCCAAGGACAGCTTGCGGGTGCACGCCATGGGCGAGGTCGACGAGCTCAATTCCAACCTGGGCGTTCTCTTGTGCGAAGAGCTGCCAACCGCTGTGCGCGCCCTGCTGGTCGAGATGCAGCACCAGCTTTTCAACCTGGGCGGCGAGTTGTCGATTCCCGGCTTTGAGTTGCTGAAACCCGAGGCCGTGCTGGCGCTGGACGCTGCCCTGGCGCAGCACAACGCAAAACTGCCGCGCCTGCAGGAGTTCATTCTGCCGGCCGGCACGCGCGCCGCGGCGCTGGCCCATGTCTGTCGCACCGTGGCCCGCCGTGCCGAGCGTGCCGTGGTGGCGCTGGAAGGCCAGGAGCCCCTCAAGGACACGCCGCGCCAGTACCTGAACCGGCTGTCGGACCTGCTGTTCGTGCTGGCCCGCGTGCTGAACCGTTACCGCGTTGATGGCACGGTGGGCGATGACGTGTACTGGAAAAGCCAGCGCCTGGCGCAATCGGCGACGGAGTGAGCGGTTGCTCTCTCAAAAATCTTTGACTGAATTGGCTGGACGAAGTTAGAAAATCTGGTTGCCGCCCAGACCAGGCGCTAACGCGGCGCCAAGATCGCCATCGTGATGCGTGACACGCAAGTTAATTCGCCGGCGTCGTTGTGCAGGTCGATCTGCCAGACCTGGGTCGTGCGACCCAGGTGCACCGGGCGCGCGGTACCGGTCACCCAGCCGCTGGTCGTGCCTTTGATGTGGTTGGCGTTGATGTCCAGTCCCACCGCCCGGTAGCCTGGCGGGCTGGAGAAGGCGGCACCGCAGGAGCCCAGGGTTTCGGCCAACACCACGCTGACACCGCCGTGCAGCAAGCCGTAAGGCTGCTGGGTGCGCGGATCGACCGGCACGCGGGCGCTGATGAAGTCATCACCCACTTCCAGAAACTCGATGCCCAGATGGGCCACCGTGGTGTTGACGTGAACAGCGGTGAGTACTTCCACCGAAACCGGTATTTTCCAGATGCGCATCAAGGCTCCAAATCGATAGGTGCTGGCAACTATAAACAGAAGCACCCACCGGAGCCTGTCAAACGGGTGTCAGCAGCGATTGTCCTGACGTTGAAGGCCGGATCGCAGCTCAGGCGCCCAGGGCTGGCAGCACCTCGCCGCGGCATTCGCCGAAGCCAATGCGCACACGGCCCGGCGCCTCGCACCAGCCGCGCAGGATGACAGCATCACCATCCTGCAAAAACGCCCGCTGCTCGGTGACGCCATCGGCGTGCGTCAGGGTGAGGGGTTCCCGGCCGCCCTTGGTCAGCTCAACCATGGCGCCGGCCTCCTGCGGCTGGGGACCCGAGATGGTGCCGGTGCCCAACAGATCGCCGGGTTGCAGGTTGCAGCCACCCACGGTGTGCTGGGTGACCATCTGCGCCAGCGTCCAGTATTGGTGGCGAAAACTGGTGTGCGACACGCGCGTGCCGGGCTGTCCCTTGCTGCGTTGCCGCGCGGTCTGGAGCAGCACTTCGAGCCGCACATCCAGCACGCCCTGGGCACGGTTGCCGGCACTCTCCAGATAGGCCAGTGGCTGGGGTTCGTCGGCCGGTCGCTCGAACGGCAGCCGGAACGGCGCGAGCGCCTCCAGGCTGACCAGCCAGGGCGACACGCTGGTGGCGAAGTTCTTGCCCAGAAAAGGACCCAGCGGCGCCATTTCCCAGAACTGGATATCACGCGCCGACCAGTCGTTGAGCAGACACAGACCGAAGATGTGTGACTCGGCTTGCGCCAGCGCAATCGGTTCGCCCAAAGCATTGCCCTGGCCGATGCAGATACCCAACTCGAGTTCATAGTCCAGCCGTGCGCAGGGGCCGTAAACAGGAGTCGACGCGCCCGCAGGCATGAACTGGCCCATCGGACGCCGAAATCTCTGGCCACTGACGACGATGCTGGAGGCGCGGCCGTGATAGGCAATCGGCAGCCATTGAAAGTTGGGCGTCAGGGGCGGCGCATCCGGCCGCGCGATGCGCCCGACGTTGCGCGCGTGGTGAATCGAGGTATAGAAATCGGTGTAGTCGCCAATGGCCATGGGCACGGCGTATTCCACCGCGTCCTGCGGCAGCAGGCAGGCCCGGACCGCGGCCACCGATGTGCCGGGGGCGCTGCTTTGCAGCAGCCCAAACAAGGCGTGGCGCAAGGCTTGCCAGGCCGCTGGGCCTAGCGCCAGGAAGCCGTTCAGCACCGCTTGGGCGCACGCACCGGCCGCTTGCGCCGCCAACCCTTGCAGGCACGCGGTACCGCTCAAGGCCGCCAGGTCCAGCACCTGATCGCCAATGGCGACACCGCCACGAAAAGATTCGTCGCTGCCGCTGCGCCGAAATACCGCGAGCGGCAGATTCTGGATCGGGAAGTCCGTGTCGGTGGCCGATGGCAGCCAACTCCGGGTGGCGGGATCGTGGGTGTGGTTGAGTTGCATGGTGGGGTCAATCAAACTTGTGGGACTTGACAGGGCCTGGGCTCAGGCGCCGGCCGTCAGTCGCTCGTCAAAGATCGCTACGGCGCGGGTCCAGCCGGCCGAGGCGCGACGAACCTTGTGCGGGAAGCACGAAATGTAAAAACCGGTGGCCGGTAAGCATTCGAGGTTGTGCAGTTTTTCCAGATGGCAGTAGCCGATATCGCGCCCGGCCTTGTGGCCCTCCCAGATGAGTGCGGCGTTCCGGGTTTCGGCGTATTTTTTGGCGGTGTGTACGAACGGTGCGTCCCAGCTCCAGGCGTCAGTGCCGGTCAGGCGCACGCCTTGCGCCAGCAGGTACATGGTGGCTTCATAGCCCATGCCGCAACCGGATGACACGTAATCCGGCTGGCCATAGCGGGCACCGGCGCGCGTGTTGACGACCACAATCTCCAGCGGCGACAGCCTGTGGTCTATGCGCTTGAGCTCGGCTTCGACATCGGCGGCGGTGACCACATAACCATCCGGCAATTGACTGAAATCGAGCTTCACGCCAGGCTGGAAACACCACTCCAGCGGCACCTCGTCGATTGCCAGGGAGGGCGTCTTCGCGCCCAGCGCCTTGCCCATCGTGCTGTGAAAGTGGTACGGCGCGTCGAGGTGCGTGCCATTGTGGGTGGACAGGCTTACCCGCTCCACCGCCCAGCCTTCGCCATCGGGCAGGTCTTGCTTGGCCAGGCCGGGGAAGAAGGGCGCAATCTGGGCAAAGCTGTCCTGGTGAGTGAAGTACTCGATTTTGGGCTCCAGACCCGGCGGATCCGAGGCGACGTCGTTTTCCAGAAAAATCGACAAGTCTACAAATTTGCGTGTCATAGGGGGTTCCCTTCAAGGCATTTGCCACTTCAATAATTTCTTTTCAGCCTGGCGCAGCAGTGCATTGCTGACAAAGCCGATCGCCCCCAGCAGCAGCACGCCAGCGAACAGCTCGCTGGCACGAAACGAGCGCGCCGCCAGCAGAATAGCCTGACCCAGCCCGGCTTGCGAGGCAATCATTTCGCCCACGACGGCCACAATCAGGGCGACCGTCAGCGACAGCCGCATGCCAGCCAAAATGTCCGGCAGGGCGTTGGGCAAGCCGATTTTGAAAACGAAGGCCAGGCGTGACAGCTGCAGCGCCTGGCTCACTTCCCTCAGCCGCACATGCGTGGCGCCAAAGCCATGCACGGTGGCCAGCAGCACCGGCCACATGGCGCCAAAAGCCACTACAAACAACACCATGCCGGCGCTCAAGCCGAAGATCGCAATCGCCAGCGGCATCAGGGCCGAGGCCGGCAATGGACGAAGGAACTCCAGCGTCGGCCCGATCCAGACCCGTGCCAGGGCGGAGCTACCGATCAGCGCACCCAGCGCCACCCCCAATAGCGAGGCCAGGCCCCAGCCCAGCCCCATGCGCAGGATGGTGGCTTGCGTGAAGTCAAGCAATTCTCCCCGGGTGAAGCCCTCCAGCAAACTCGCCAGTGTGGCTTGCGGCGTCGGCAAAAAAACCTTGCTGATCCACTGCTGATGGCTGACCAGCCACCAGAGGCCGATCAGCGCCAGCAGCAGCAACAGCGACTCAGACCAGGCCAGGATTTTGAAACAAGCCTTCATGGCGGAGGACCCTCCGGCACGTCGCCCATTTTGTAGGCAACCCAGCGCTGCAGGGCCAGCGCAGCGGCGTTGATGGCGTAGCCCACCAACCCGATCCAGAACAGCCAGGCCAGCATCAATTCGGGCGCCAGGCTTTGCTGTGCAATCATCAGCGCGTAGCCCATGCCGCTGGGATTGGCGGCAATCTCCACCGTGACCGCGACCACCAGGGCAATTGCCACACCCAGGCGCAGCGCCACGAACAGACGCGGCAGCACCGCCGGCAGCACGATTTTGGTGGTGCGGGCCAGTGGGCTCAGATTCAGCGCGCTGGCCACTTCCAGCAGGCGCGGCTCCACCTGCTGCACGGCGGCCTGCGTCAACAACAGCAGCGGCCAGAAGGTGGCAAAGGCGACGATGCTGATTTCCATGCGAAGACCGAACCCGAACACCAGCATGGCCAGCGGGATCAGTGCCACCGAGGGGATCGGCCGCAGCACTTCAACCGACAGAAAACTGATTTCGGCGGCGCGCCGCGACAGCCCTAGCAGCACCCCCAGACCGACACCCAGGACCAGCCCCAGCAGCAGTCCGAGCCCGGCGCTGCCCAGTGTGAAGGCGGTGGCCTGCGCGATCGAATACTCGCCGGTGGACAGCAAAGCCATGACAAAGGCGCGCAGGGCCAGCGTTGGTGGCGCCACTGCATCGCTGCCTTGACCGGCGCCGCGGGCATACCACTCCAGCGCCGCCAGCAACAGGGCCGGAAAAGCAAAAGGACGGAGCCGGCGCAACATTGCAGATCACCTTTCAGGGGTGGCCCAGAAAGCCATACAGCTCGCGGCGCAAACGCAGGAACTCGGGGTGCTCCTTGGTCAACAGCTGGTCGCGCGGCCGTTCAATCTTCACTTCCACCATGGCTGCCAGGCTGGGCTTGTCGGGGGTCGGGTTGGCGCGTAGCGCAATCACCCGGTCGCTCAGGTAGATCGCTTCTTCCAGGTCGTGCGTCACGAACAGCACCGTCAGACCGGTGGTGCGTACCAGGCTGGACAACTCGTCCTGCAGGCTCGCGCGCGTCATGGCATCGAGCGCGCCAAAAGGCTCGTCCATCATCATCAACTCGGGTTCCTGCGCCAGGCAACGCGCGATCTGCACGCGCTGCTGCATGCCACCCGAAAGCTGGGCCGGGAACCTGGCGGCGTGGGCGGAAAGGCCAACTGTTGCCAGCACTTTGGCGATGCGCGCGGGCCGCTGGCCGGCCGGCACCTGGGCGGCCTCCAGCGCCAGGGCGATGTTGCCCTGCACGGTGCGCCAGGGCAGCAAGGCCCGGCCATAGTCCTGGAACACAAAAGCCACTTCACGCGACGGTACGGTGATTGGCTCGCCGCGACGCCGCGCCACGCCGGCGCTGGGCGTGACGAAGCCGGCGGCGGCGCGCAGCAAGGTGGTCTTGCCGCAGCCGGAGGGACCAATGACGCAGACAAATTCGCCGCGCGCCACGGAGAAACTGGTGGGCGAGAGGATCTCGCGCCCACCCAGGTGGATCGCAAGCTGGTCGAATTCAAGCAGTTCCGAGGTCATTTGACAAGCAACTGCCCTGCAGCCGGCGCCGTCTTCAGCATCTGCTGCCCGTTCATCATCTGAATCCAGTCATTGAGCTGGCGCTCGCTCACCATTGGGCCGGGCGGGGAAATCTGCATCTTTTGCACCGCGGGCGCCGGCAGGCGCAGGTATTTGACGAGGGCCGCGCGCAGCCTGCCGTCGTTCTTCGGGTTGCGCATGAAGGCGGCTCCTTCCTGCACCGCCTGGGCAAAGCCCTTGGCGGCGGCGGGGTTGGCTTTGACCCATTCGCGCTTGGCGACGTGCACGATGGTGGGCAGACCGTCAGGCAGGAAGGTGGTGTAGAACGAGGCCACATAGCCCGTCCCGCTGTCCACAATGCGCGCCATGAAAGGCCCGGCAGTGATCACTGCATCGATGGAGCCACCCCGGATCAGATCGGCGTGCTGCGGGAAGGGTGCTTCGATGAAGTTGACTTTGCGATAGTCCACACCGTTGTTCTTGAGCCATTGGCGGAACGTCACGTGCAACAGCGCACCCAAGCCCGGCACACCCACTTTTTTGCCCAGAAAATCCTGCGGACTGCGGATGTTGGAGCCGGCGCGCGCCACCGCCGCCAGGTCGGTGTAGGTTTTCGACAGCACACCGCCGCCCGCCAGCACCACGTGGTCGAGGCCGCCATCCACCGACTGCAAGAAGACCGTCGGCGTGGGACCGCCGATTTGCAGTGAATCGGACTGGATGGCGGCTGGAATGGCCGAGTTCAGAGGAATGAATTTGAGTTCCACATCAAGCCCGTGTTGCTTGAAATAGCCTTCCTCGGCAGCGACAAACACCGAGGCAAAATCACTGACTGCGGTGTAGCCATAAGCGATTTTTGCCGTGGTTTGGGCGCGCACGGACAGCGCTGCACTGGCAGCGATGGCGCTGGCAGCGGTGATCAATTGACGGCGTTTCATGATGTCTCCTGGCTTGTGTTTGGCCGCGTGCGCGCAGTCTTTGCGGCTGGCGGTGATGGAACCGTGAGTGAACGTGACTGGGTGCCGGTGCGCCCCGACGGAGCTAACGGCAGTGCCATGGCCTGGCGCATGCCGCCCGCGATAAAGGCGCTCAGCAAGGGCTGCGCGGCCGGATCGTTGGGGCGGTTGACGCCGCCCGACAGGCGGGTCACGCGCTGATCGGCAATGTGGTGCAGCAAAGCCCCCAGCATGAACTGATAGCACCAAGCCATCTGCGCTTTGCTGCAACCCGGAAAACAGGCCATCAGGGCTTCAATGAAGGCGTGCGCCATCGGATCGAAATACTGGCGCAGGGCGCGGTCGGTTTCCTGGCCCGGCTCATTCAGGCCGCGTGTCATCAGCAAGGCATACCATTCGCCGTCCGGACTGGCACGCAGCCTGAGTACAGGTTCGACAAAGGCGGCAATCACACGTTCCAGATAATCCGGCGCATCAGCCTGTTCGCGCACGCTTCGCAGGGCCGCCAGGCGTTGCGCGATAGTATGGTTCCAGTGCTCGAAGATGGCGTGAAACAACTCGTGTTTTTGGCCATAGTAGTAGCCCACCAGCGCCAGCGGAACACCCGCTTCCTGTGCAATTTGCCGGATCGTCACGGCGTGGTAGCCGTTCAGGGCAAACAGTTTTTCGGCGGCCAGCAGAATGTCGGCCTTGCGATCTGGCCGCTCCGTAGCACGACGCACCGCAGCCGTGTGGGAGCGGTGCGTGCTGGCGGGCGTGGTTCGTGCAAGCGGGCTCATGCCGGTATTGAACATCTGTACAAGAAATTGAACATCCGTACAAACCCTGATCCGAGGATTTGAAAACTGACGCCCAGGCGCTTGCAGGATGGGGCCGAGTCACGCTACCCTTGGACCATGACAGAATCCCAAACACCCCCCAACATTCCCCAGATTCGCCTTTACCAAAACTGGCTGCAACAGACCCGCGGCCTGGCGTTCGATTCGTATGACGCACTCTGGCGCTGGTCGACGACCGAGCTGGACGCCTTCTGGCAAAGCATCTGGGATTACTTCGAACTCCAGTCGTCGACACCGCACAGCGTGGTCTGCGACGCTGCGCCGATGCCCGATACCCGCTGGTTTGTCGGCGCCCGCGTCAACTACGCGCAGCAGGTACTGCGGCACGTGGCGCCAGCGCATGGCGCCGGCTTTGCGGCCATCGTCAGCCACAACGAAAAAAGCCTGACACTGGGAGCACCGCGCGAACTGAGCTGGCCGGAGCTGCGGCGCCAGGTGGCCGCGCTGGCCTTGCACCTGCAGGCGCAGGGGGTGCAGCCGGGCGACCGGGTAGCGGCCTACTTGCCCAACACGCCGGAAACCATGGTGGCCTTTCTGGCCACCGTGAGCATCGGCGCCATCTGGAGCGTCTGCGCGCCGGACATGGGCAGCAACGCGGTGCTGGACCGCTTCCGCCAGATCGAGCCCAAGGTGTTGATCGCCTGCGATGGCGTGACTTACGGCGGGCGCGACTTCGACCGCACCACGGTGGTGGCGGAACTGTGCACCGCGCTGCCCTCGGTGCAACACCTGATCGTGCAGCACAACCTCCGGCTGCCGACCGAGGCCGTCAACTTTGCCGGCTGGACCGATTTCGCGCAGGCGACGGCCCGAAACGATGCGCAAACAGAGGCTTTCGAGCCGCACTGGCTGCCCTTCGACCACCCGCTATGGATTGTCTATTCCAGCGGCACCACCGGCCTGCCCAAACCCATCGTGCACGGCCACGGTGGCACCGTGCTGGTGGCGCTGGCACTGAAGTGCCTGCACAACGACGTCGGTTGCAGCTACGCACCCAATACGCTGGGCGAGCGCTACCACTGGTACAGCTCCACCGGCTGGGTGATGTGGAACGCGCAGCTCAGCGGCTTGCTCAGCGGCACCACCTGCTGCATTTTCGACGGCAACCCGGGTGGCAGCACGGTCGATGCCGAGGGCAACAAGCAGGCCCCCGACTGGAGCACGCTATGGCGTTTTGCCGCCGGGCTGGGTGTCACTTTCTTTGGCGCGGGGGCCGCGTTTTATGCCAATTGCCAGAAGGCCGGCATCGACCTGGCGGCCTGCGGCGACCTGTCCCGTGTGCGCGCCCTGGGCACCACCGGTTCACCCCTCAGCGCCGAGGCTCAAGCCTGGGGCACGGCGCAATTTCAAAAGTTAGGGGCCGCCGCGTCTGATGGAGTCACGTCCAGTGAGCCACAGGCGGAGGTCGGTGCCAGGGCGAACGCCGCCGCGCCGGGCCGCCCCAAGCAAGGCACGGCCCCCTCGGGGGGCAGGGAGCCACACGAAGTGGGCGAGCGTGGGGGCGACATCTGGTGGTGCAATATTTCGGGCGGCACCGATTTTTGTGGCGCTTTCATCGGCGGCAACCGCGAGCTGCCGCAAGTGCCGGGAGAAATGCAGTGCCGTTTGCTGGGCTGCGCGGTGGAGGCCTGGAACGAACAGGGGCAGCCGGTGATCGACGAAGTGGGCGAGCTGGTTTGCTGCCAGCCGATCCCCAGCATGCCTTTGTATTTCTGGGGCGACCAGGGCAAGCAGCGCTACCTGGCCAGCTATTTCGACATGTACCCCGGTGTCTGGCGTCATGGCGACTGGCTTAGGATCGGGCGCAACGGTGGCTGCATCATCTATGGCCGCAGCGACGCCACCATCAACCGGCACGGCTTGCGCATGGGCACCAGCGAGCTGTACAGCGCCGTGGAAGCCTTGCCCGAGGTACTGGACTCGCTGGTGGTGGACCTCGAATACCTGGGGCGCGAGAGCTACATGCCGCTGTTTGTGGTGTTGCGCGAGGGCCAGACGCTGAACGCTAGTGTGCGCGGAAAAATCGTCGAGGCCATCAAGACCGCGCTGTCACCGCGCTTCGTGCCCAACGAGATCTTTCAGGTGGCGGAGATCCCGCGCACCCTGTCCGGCAAAAAACAGGAACTGCCGATCAAGAAGCTGCTGCTGGGCCAGCCGCTGGAGAAGGTGCTGAATCGGGAAGCGATGGCCAACCCGGCCTGTCTGGACTGGTATGTGGCGCTGGCCCGGTCGCGCCAGTGAGCCGGACCGCTAACCCGGGTCCAGCCGACCATAAGCGGCGCGCACCCAGACGCCCGACAAACTTTCGGCCAGTGCGTCATCCGACAAATTCAGGGCCGCCAGGTGCGGGTTCTTGAGTACAAACAACTCGCGTAAAAAATCGTCGATCATGGATTCCAGCGCATAGGCCGTCAGCAGTGCCTGTTTGGGAGACAGCGGGCCGCCCCGGCTGATGTGGGCGGCCAGCCGCTCGGCCCATTTCCGGTTGACGTCCTGCTGCAGGCTGATCAATTCAGGAATGTCCTGCCGCAATTCACGCACGCGTTCCATCAAGGCCGCGTTCTCGCGGTAAAACGCAATGTATTCCCGGTTCACGTCGGTGACCAGCGTGAGCAAATCATTGGTCTTGCTGCGCCTGGCCTTGCCGGTACGTTCGACGAACTGAAACACGATGGTCAGAAACTCGGACAGCACCTCGAACACGCAGTCGCGCTTGTTGGCGTAATACTGGTAAATGGTGGGTCGGGAGACGTTCGCCTTGCGTGCCACCACATCGAGTGAAAAGCTGGCGTAACCGCTGCCTTCCAGGATCGCCGCGGTGGCCCAGCGGATGGTGGCGCGAGTCCGTTCACCCTTGGTAAAACCGGGATCCTGGATACGCGCTTCCAGCAAGCGCAAGAAGTTGGCTGAGTGGTCAGGGTTCATGACCGGATTGTAGAGACTGGCGCGCAAGGACAAGTGGGAAGGAGCGGTGGTAACAGCGGTATTTGCAGAAATCTGACATGGATGTTACTATTATCTGACGTCTATGTCACTTATAGGCCAACGACCCCAAAGAGGAGAACGCCATGCCTTACGCGCAAGTCAATGATGCCAAGCTGTATTACGAAGACACTGGTGGCGACAAGCCGGCGCTGTTGTTTACCCACGGCATCTTCTTTTCCAGCGCGATGTTCGCGCCGCAATTCGAGGCGCTGAAAGCGCAATACCGCTGCATCGGGCTGGACTGGCGCGGCCAGGGGAAGAGCGAAGTCACCCTGGGCGGCTACGATGTCGACAATCTGGCGCGCGACGGCATGGCGCTGATGACGCATTTAGGTCACGAGCAATTCCACTGGGTCGGTCTGTCCATCGGCGGTGTCGCCGGCATCCGCATGGCGGCCGAGCAGCCGGCGCGCATCAAGAGCCTGTTCGCGATCGGCGCGGCGGCCGATTGCGAGCCCTACGAAAAACTTGCCAAATACGAAACCCTGTTCGAGAAGATCCTCAGGGAAGGATTCGAATCGATTCGCGCGCCGATGGCGCCCATCATCTTCGGGCCGGATTTTCTGGCCGACGCCTCGCGCGCGGCGCTGCGAGAGCGCTGGCTCGACATCATGTGCGCCAACGACCCGGTCGCCTGCTGCCGCGCGGCGGCGCCGATTTTGCGCCGGCGCGACATTCGCTATCTGTTGCCGCATGTGAAATGCCCGGTCTTTGTCACCACTGGCCAGCACGATGGGGCCAATGGGCCGCAGCGGGCGCAGATGATTCACGCCGGCATTCCTCATTCGCAGCTTGAAATCATCCCGCGCGCCGGGCATACGGCGACGATCGAGGAGCCCGCCCTCCTGAACGCCATGCTGCTCCAATTTCTCGGACAGCAGGCCTGAGCCGCGACCCGCCTGAAGCGCCGCGCGACCCGGCGAGCGATCACCACAACAGCCTCGGCACAAGCGCTTGCAGAAACCTGACATAGCTGTTAGTATTCTCTGACGTATATGTCAGATATTCGCGGCAACGACTTCCCTATCGAGAGCTTGATCCTTCGGTCGGCCTTGCAAGTCGGGCAGACCGAGCGCTTCCTTTGCAACTAAACGAACGATGGAGAGACAAATGACACTGAACCGACGTCAACTTCTTGCCGCAGGCACCTTGGCTGCTGGCATTCCCCTGCCGCTGTGGGCGCAAGGCGCGCGTGCGCTCAACATCGCGATCCACCCTGAGCCGCCGACGCTGCTGGCGGCCTTTGGGGGTGTCGCACCGGCGCAATTGGTCAATGGCAACATTTACGAGAGTTTGCTGCGTTTCGACGAGAAGCTGCAACCCCAGCCCAACCTGGCCACCGAGTGGACGGTCTCCAAGGATGGTTTGGTCTACACCTTCAAACTCAAGCGCGGCGTCACCTGGCACGACGGCAAACCCTTTAACGCCGCCGACGTGATCTACACGGCAGACATCTTCATGCGCCAGCTCAATCCGCGCTTCAGACTGGTGCTGCAGTTGACGCACAGCATGCAGGCACTGGACTCCCACACGGTGGAGTTCCGGCTGAATTACCCCTACCCGCCCTTCCTGCAACTGTTCGATGTCAACAGTTTCCCGATTGTGCCCAAGCATCAGTTCGAGGGCGTCGATCTTTCACGTCCGCCCGCTTTCAAACCGATCGGCACCGGTGCCTACAAGTTCAGGGACTGGCAGCGTGGCTCGTTCATTCAGCTCGAACGCAATGCCGCCTACCACGTCGCCGGCTTGCCGGCGGTGGAGAACGTCTACTTTCACGTGATTCCCGACGCGGCGTCACGGGCTGCGGCGTTCGAGTCCGGCCGCATCGACGTGCTGCCAGGCGGCACCGTCGAGTTCTTCGATGTCGGGCGCTTGGCCAAGCTGCCCGGCGTGGCCGTCAGCACCAAGGGCTGGGAAAAGTTGGCGCCGCTGTCCATGCTGTGGATCAACCACCGCGTCCCCTTGTTGCAGGATGTGCGCGTGCGCCGCGCGCTGATGCATGCCATCGACCGCGACGCGCTCGCCAAGGTGGCGTGGCAAGGGTTTGCAACCCCGGCCACCGGGCCGCTGAGCCATTTGACGGCGTTTTACACACCCAAGGTGCAAACCTATCCGCACGACGCGGCCAAGGCCAGGAAACTGCTGGCCGCGGCAGGCTACAAGGGCGAGCCGGTGCGCCTGCTGGGATTGCCTTACGGCGAGGTCTGGACGCGCACGGCGGAGATGGTCAAGCAAAATCTGTTGGCTGCCGGCTTCAACGTGCAGCAGGTCAGCGCCGACCTGCCGGGCGTCGTCGCGCGCCAGTCCAACTGGGACTTTGACCTTGCGTTCACCTACTTCAATCAGTACGGCGACCCCGCAGTCGGTGTGGCGCGCAACTACATGGGCAGCGAGATCCGCAAGGGCTCACCCTACAACAACGTCGGCGGCTACCAGAGCGCCAAGGTGGACGCGCTGTTCGAGCGTGGCTCGCGCGAAAGCGACCCGAAGAAGCGCGCCGAAATTTACGCCGAGGTACAGCGCACCATGGTTGACGACGTCGCTGCCGGCTGGCTGCTGGAACTGAACTTTCCGACCGTTTACCGCACCCGCATCGACAACCTCATCAACAGCGCCCTGGGCCTGAACGACAGCCTGGCGCGGGCGACTCTGCGCGGCTGAACCGGCGGCCCGCAATCGCATGAACAAGCTCTGGTTTCTGGGGCGCCGCCTGCTTCAAGGCGTGGCCACGCTGCTGGTCATCGCCGTCGTCAACTTCGTGCTGATCCGCATGGCGCCGGGCGATCCGGCCATGGTGATGGCCGGCGAGGCGGGCGCGGGCGACGAGCAGTTCCTGCAGCAGCTGCGCCAGCGCTTCGACCTGGATCGCCCGCTACCGGCACAGCTTGCCAGTTACCTCGGTCACCTGCTGCAGGGCGACCTGGGCGATTCGTACCGGCAGCAGCAGCCGGTGCTGGACCTGATTGTGGAGCGGCTGCCCGCCACGTTGCTGCTGACCGGCTCCGCCCTGGCTATTTCGCTGCTGCTGGGGGTTAGCCTGGGCGTCTGGGCCAGCGCGCGCGTCGGCACCTGGAAGGACAGCGCCATCTCCGCGCTGGCTACACTGTTCTACGCCACGCCCTTGTACTGGCTGGCGCTGCTGGCGGTGCTGGTGTTCGCGTTGTGGCTGCCGTGGTTGCCGCCCTACGGCCAGGAGACGGTCGGTGCTGGCTACACGGGCTTGGAGCACGTGCTGGATGTCGCGCGCCACCTGGTGCTGCCGACGATGGTGCTGGCGATGTTTTACATGGCGATTTACGCGCGCATGACCCGCGCCGCCATGCTGGAAGTGGCGGGCCAGGACTTCGTGCGGGTGGCGCGCGCCAAAGGACTTTCACCCGGCCGCATCCTGCGCGCCCATGTCTTGCGCAACGCGCTGCTTCCGGTGGTGACCATGGCCGGCTTGCAGGCCGGCGCCATGGTCGGTGGCGCCGTGCTGATCGAAACCGTTTTTGCCTGGCCTGGCATCGGTCGACTGCTGTACGACGCGCTGGCACAGCGCGACTACAGCCTGTTGCTGGGCACCTTCCTCTTCACCGCGGCGCTGGCCGTCGCCTTCAACGTGCTGACCGACCTGGTGTACACGCTGGTCGACCCGCGCATCGAACTCGCATGAACAACGGCTTCTGGAGGCGCTTTCGGCGCAACCGCGCGGCGGTCGTCGGCGCGGCCCTATTGGCACTGGTTGCGCTGTGCGCTTTGGCGGCGCCCTGGCTGGCCGGCAACGACCCCTGGGCCATGGTGCAGCAACCCTTCCTGGCACCCGGCGCGCTGCCCGGACTGCCCATGGGGTCCGACGCGCTGGGCCGCGACGTGGCCGCCGGCTTGCTCTACGGCGCGCGCGTCTCCATGCTGATCGGACTCACGGCCACGGCCGTCGCGCTGCTGCTGGGCATAGGCCTGGGCGCCACGGCCGGTTACCACGGCGGCTGGGTCGATGCGTTGCTGATGCGCTTCACCGAACTGTTCCAGGCGATTCCGGGATTCGCCTTCGCCGTGGTGCTGGTGGCGATCTTCCAACCGTCGGTGCAATCCATCGTCGCCGCCATTGCCATCGTCTCCTGGCCGCCGGTGGCACGGCTGGTGCGCGGGGAGTTCCTCACCCTGCGCGGGCGCGAGTTCGTCGCGGCGGCCCAGCTCGCCGGCCAGAGCAGCGCAAGAATCATCTTCACGCAGATCTTGCCGAACGCGGTCTCCCCGATCGTGGTCATGGGTTCGCTCATGGTCGCCAGTTCGATCCTGCTGGAATCGGCCCTGAGCTTTCTCGGCCTGGGTGACCCCAACGTGATGAGCTGGGGCTACATGGTGGGCGCCGCGCGCACCGCGCTGCGGCAGGCCTGGTGGGTGGCAATGTTCCCGGGCTTGGCGATCATGCTCACGGTGCTGTCGCTGAACCTGGTCGGCGAAGGGCTGGCCGATGGCTTGAACACGCGGCTCGATGGGAGAACCCGTTGAGCGCGCCGCCGGTGTTGCAGGTGCAAGGCCTGTCGATCCGGCTGCCCGCGGGCGCGGAGCGGGCGCTGGCGGTCGAGGGTGTGGACTTCACGCTGAGTGCCGGGCAGACCCTGTGCCTGGTGGGCGAAAGCGGATCGGGCAAGTCGATGGTCGCCAGCGCGGTGATGGGGCTGCTGCCCAAGCCGCAGGTGGCTCCGGTGGCCGGGCGCATTCTGTTCGAAGGGCGCGACCTGCTGGCGCTGGGCGAGACCGAACTGCGCGCGCTGCGCGGCAAGCGCATGGGCATGGTCTTTCAGGAACCCATGACCTCGCTGAACCCGGTGCTGCGCATCGGTGAACAGATCGGCGAGGTACTGGATGCGCACGGCCCTTTGCCCGCCGAGCAACGGCGCGCACGCATCATCAGCGCGCTGACCGATGTAGGCTTGCCGGAGCCCGAACTGATTGCGCAGTCCTTTCCGTTTCGCCTGTCGGGCGGCCAGCGCCAGCGCGTGATGATTGCCGCGGCGCTGGTGCTTGAGCCCGCGCTGTTGATTGCCGATGAACCGACCACGGCGCTGGATGTCACGACCCAGGCCCAGATCCTGGCGCTGATGCGCGAATTGCAGCAGCGCAAGGGCATGGCGCTGCTGTTCATCACGCACGATTTCGGTGTCGTCGCCGACATTGCCGACCGGGTCGCGGTGATGCGCCTCGGCCGCGTCGTCGAATCCGGCACCGCGCAGGAGGTGCTGCGGGCACCCCGGCATCCCTACACGCGCGCGCTGATCGCCGCCATTCCGCACGGCCGGGCGCGCGCAAGCGGCGCCTTCGAGGCCGCGCCGCTACTGAACGTGCAGGGCCTGTGCAAGACCTACCGCAGCGCTGGCAGCCTGCTGCGCCGGGGCCGCGAGGTGCCGGCCGCTCGCAACCTGAGTTTCACCCTGTCACGCGGCGAGACGCTGGGCGTCGTCGGCGAATCGGGCTCGGGAAAGTCCACCCTGGGGCGGCTGCTCACCGGGCTGATTGCCCGCGACAGCGGGCAAGTCCAGTTCGACGGTCGCGCGCTTGCGCCTGAACTGCGGCACCGTCCTGCAAGCGAACGCGCCCTGATCCAGATGGTGTTTCAGGACCCGTATGCGTCGCTCAATCCGCGCCATACCGTGGGCGCCGCGATCGCTGCCGGGCCACTGGCGCAGGGCCAGCCGCGCGACAAGGTCAGCGCCCTGGTGGCTGAGTTGCTAGCCAAGGTCGGGCTCGGTCCGGACGCCGCCCAGCGCTACCCGCACGAGTTCTCGGGTGGCCAGCGCCAGCGTGTCGCCATCGCCCGGGCGCTGGCGCTGCGGCCGCAATTGCTGGTGGCGGATGAGCCGGTTTCGGCGCTGGACGTCTCGGTGCAGGCGCAGGTGCTGGAACTGTTCGAGCAGTTGCGGCGCGAGTTCCAACTCAGCATGGTCTTCATCACGCACGATCTGCGGGTGGCCGCGCAGATGTGCGATCGCGTCGCCGTGATGCACCGCGGCAATATCGTCGAGATGGGCGAAACGGCCACCGTGCTGGGCCAGCCGCAGCACGACTACACACGGGAGTTGATTGCCGCCGCGCCGAATTTCGCCCGCAGTCAACCGAAGGGATTTGACGCATGAAGCGCGAACTCGAAACGCTCGATGCCGTGGCCACGGCGCAGTGCGTGCGCAGCGGGGAACTGTCCGCCCTGGAGGTGGTGCAAGCCGCCATCGAGCGTCTGCATGAGCGCAACCCGGCGCTCAATGCCGTCATCGACAGTTGGGAAGACGAGGCGCTGGAGCGTGCCCGCGACAAAGTTCCGATGGGCCTGCTGGCCGGCGTTCCCTTCCTGCTGAAGGACACGGTGGATTACCCCGGGCGGCGCTTCGCCAGGGGCTCCCGGCTGCGCATGAATGTCATGGGCAGCAGTGTGGACCCGTGGGTTGCGGCCATGCAGGCGCAGGGCGCGATCTTCATCGGCAAGACCAACACCCCCGAGTTCGGCCTGATGGACGTCACCGAGCCGATGGCCTTCGGGCCGACGCAGAACCCCTGGCGCGCCGACGTGGCCAGCGGCGGCTCCAGCGGCGGCAGCGCCGCGGCGGTGGCGGCGCGCATCGCACCGATCGCGCACGGCAGCGATGGCGGCGGCTCGATCCGTTTCCCGGCCGCCTGCTGCGGCGTGTTCGGCTTCAAGCCGTCGCGCGGACGCACCACGGCGGCAGCGCCCGAGTTCGACGCCCGGCTGCAGTCGGTCGTGGCGTCGCATGTGCTCACGCTCAGCGTGCGCGACAGTGCGCTGGCCTTCGCGATCGCCGAATCAGCGCGCCGCGACCCGCTGGACCAGGCTGTAAAGCCGTGGGGACCTCAGCCGCTGGGTCGCAAGCTCAGAGTCGCGCTGATCACGCGCCCCTTGCACGGCGGGCCGCTGGCCGGCGCTTTCGAGGCGGCGCTGCTGCACACGGCCGAGCTGATGCGCAGCCTGGGCCACCAAGTGGTTTCCTGCGATTGGCCGATCGACGCACCCGGCTTGCATGCGGCGTTTTTCGACCGCTGGGCCTATTCGGTCCATGTCGAAGTCGCGGCCATGCCCGAGGCGCAGCGGCGGCACTTCCTCCTTGATGTCGAGCCCTGGACGCGGGGGCTGGCGCGCGAAGGGGCTGCACTTGCGCCCGAGCGCGTCGAAGCCATGGTGCAACACTGCCTGATGGCCAGCGCGCAGATGGAACAATTTCATCGCGAATGGGACGTCCTGATGACGCCGATTTCGGCCGAGCATCCGGTGCTGCGGGGCCAGCACGCGCCCGACCTTGACTACGCGACCCTGCACCAGCGGGTCAGCCGCAACGTGGCCTTCACCCCGCTGCAGAACATCACCGGGCAGCCCGGCATGTCGCTGCCCTTGCACTGGACCCCTGACGGCTTGCCGGTCGGCGTGCACTTCGCCGCCGCAGCCGGGGGCGACGAAGGGCTGTTCCAGCTGGCCTACCAACTCGAAGCCGCGCAACCCTGGGTGCAACGGCGCCCACCTCTCCTCAAGGAACCACACCCATGACTGTTCGCCACATTGCGCTGCTCGCCTACCCGGCGATGACGGCGCTGGACCTGATCGGCCCGCACCACATCCTGTCCATGCTGCCCAACGTGCGCGTGCATCTGGTGGCCAAGACGCTGGAGCCCATCACCAGCGACCTCGGCTTGGTGATCACGCCCAGCACCACTTTCGACGACTGTCCACAGCAGTTGGAGGTGTTGTTCACCCCCGGAGGAACGCGCGGCACCCTGGCGGCCATGGAAGACGAAGCGACCCTTGCCTTCATGCGCTCGCGCGGGCAGCAGGCCCGTTGGGTCACCAGTGTCTGCACCGGATCGCTGATTCTCGGCGCCGCCGGGCTGCTGCAAGGGCGCCGCGCCACTTCGCACTGGGTGGCACGGGATCTGCTGAGCCGGTTTGGCGCCACGCCAGTGGACCAGCGGGTGGTCCAGGACGGCAACGTGCTTACAGGCGCCGGTGTGACCGCCGGTCTGGATTTCGCCTTGACGCTGGTGGCGACGATCGCCGGTACCGAGCACGCACGCAAGGTCCAACTGGTGGCCGAGTACGACCCCGCCCCACCCTTCGATGCGGGCTCGCCGGCGCGCGCGGGACAGGCGACGACCGACGCGATGCGTGAAATGCTGGCACCTTTTCTGGCGCTGGCAACGCAAGCCGCGCAACGTTGGACTCCTTACGCTGTGTCAGTGACTCACGGTCACCATGGTTCTTCCTCAAATTGATGACATGTCAAGCTCTGTCCGGCATGGCGGGTGGATCAGGCTGGTGGGGCACTCAGCGCTGCGGCTGTCCCCCCGCCTTCGGCGTCCTCCTTTATGCCGCTGCACTGAGCGCCCCGCCAACCTGTTCCATGGTGGCTGTTCGGCCCGCGCAAACCACCGATGCCGCTACCGAGGGCGCTGGGGTGAGTGGCGTAGCGTGGACTTGGGGTTTTGCCAAATGAATACGAAGGGACTTCCCGCTTCCTGGTAACGGCATCAAGTGCCAAGATTGGTTTTTTGGAAGTCAATCTACAACCTTTGGAAGGAGAAGTCCCATGCAAGAGATTACACGAGTTGGCGTTGATCTGGCAAAGCGCGTCATCCAGGTCCTGGCGGTCAATGCCGCAGGATTGCGGGTCACGGGACGCGCATTGACGCGCGAGAAATTCCTGCCCTGGTGCGCGCAGTTGCCCCCAGGTTGCCTGGTTGCCATGGAGGCCAGCTCCAGCGCCCACCACTGGGCCCGCAAGCTGATCGCCATGGGCCTGGATGCGCGCATCATCGCCGCCCACCTGGTCGCGCCCTACCGCATGCAAGGCAAAGGCGGCAAGAACGACGCTAACGATGCGGCGGCCATCTGCGAGGCGGCCAGCCGACCCCAGATGCACTTCGTGCCGGTCAAGAGCGTGGAGCAGCAAAGCATGCTGTGCATCCACCGCCTGCGCGAGGGCTTCAAGACTGAGAGGGTGGCCTGCATCAACCGCATTCGCGGCCTGTTGGCCGAGTTCGGGCTGGTGTTCGCCCAAAAGCCTGAAGTGCTGCGCCAGGCCCTGCCCGAGACAATAGAGGACGCCAGCAACGAACTCGGAGGCCTGGCACGCCTGGCCCTGCAACGTGCCTTCGTGCAGTGGCAGGAGTTGGATGAGCACCTGGACTGGTGCGACCAGCGAATCGCAGCACACCTCAAGACTAACGAGCAGGTGCGCCAGGCCCAGCAACTCATGGGTGTGGGGCCGGTCACCGCCTCGGCGGTGGTGGCCAGCGTGGGCGACTTCCACCAGTTCAAGGACGGTGCGCAGTTTGGTGCCTGGCTGGGTCTGACGCCACGGCAACACTCCAGCGGTGGCAAGAACAACCTGGGCAGAATAACCAAGCACGGGGATATGTACCTGCGCACGCTCTTGATCCAGGGGGCCAAGTCGATCGTGCTGACGGCGCATAAACGCGATGACCCGATCTCCAGGTGGGTGCTCCAGATCAGACAGAGGTCGGGTTGGCAGAAGGCAGTGGTGGCCTTGGCCAACAAGAACGCTCGCATCCTGTGGGCCGTGTTTGTACGCGGTAAAGCCTTTGGGATTTGATGATTAAGGTCCACGCCCCAAGGGGCTGAAGCGTTACAGGCCGATGAAACAACAAACCCTAGCCATGGCAGCCGATCAGACTTTCGAGAACTACCGCAAGCCCACGCGACGCGATGAG
>NZ_JAQTMS010000041.1 GCF_028714215.1 Rhodoferax sp.
AAACCGGCTCGATTACCAACCAAAGACCGGGCTATGCCTGCAAAACGTCCACTTGAGCCCTACCCAGCACCAAAATCAACGCAAATCTGGTCATACAGTGGAGCTGCATGAAATATGCGGGCTAGCGGCTGACTGCTTCTGGCGCTATGCCCAGCGCGGTATAAACCTGCCGCGCCTGGCGCTGCAGCCGGGTTGATTCGGGTTGACCACGCAGACGCTGTTGCACCAGATGCTGGGCGCCCACCCATTGGCCGCTGCGGACCAGGGCGTCCAGATGGATCTGTTCGAACAGATCGCGCTGCGCATGGCTGCCGCCGATTTCCATCAGGCGCGGCAGCGCGCTACCCAGCTCCTGCACGGCACGGCTGTAGTCACCGTCGGCATGCGCCAGCAGGCCGCGGCTGGCTGGTATGCAGACCTGTTGCCAGACCCGTTTCGAGTCGCTGTCGGCCGGCGTCGCCTGGCCATGGGCAAAGGCTTCGATGTTCTGCATCAAGGTCTGGGCCTGGGGCCGTCCAGCACGCGCCAGACCATAGAGGTATTGCATGTCCAGAAACGGCAGCACGTGGTCGTCCAGCCGCAGCGCCAGATGGTCGGCCACATCCTGCCAGCGCTCGACTACGTCAACGCCGGCCAACTCCAGCCGTGCCAGCAGCGAGACGGCTCCGATCTGGTCCTGCGAGTAGTCCTTGACGACGCCCCAGACCTGCTGGTCGTACAGCCGCAGCACTTCTTCATGTTGGCCCAGTTCCAGCGCAAACACGGCCAGGTGCCACCAGTTGTGCGTGACCATGAAAGAGTTCAGGGCGGTCCAGGTCGGGCTGACCTGGCGCATGAAGGCCAGACCCTCGGTGAGGCGGCCCTGGGTCAGCATCACGTGGGCCAGTGCGTGCTGGGCCCAGGGTTCCTTGTGGCACAGGTCCAGGGCGCGGCGTGCCGCCGCCTCGGCCTGCTCCAGCAGGTGGCATTGCTCCCAGGCAAACGCCGCCATGCCGTGCAGGTAAGGCACGTCCGCCGCCGCCGGCAGGGCGGAGAGCGCCAGCCTGAGCATGCCCGGTGAATTGCCGACATTGAACATGTGGTACTGGCCCAGCTTGAGCGAAGCCAGATCGCGCGGAAAGTCGCGCGCCTGCTGCTCGTGCAGCCGGATCGCTTGAGGTATATCGCCGTCGACCCAGGCCGCCACGGCCGCCACAAATCCCTGTTCGCGCTGTGTGATGCCGCGCGAAGCGCCAAGGCCCGCCAGCGCGCGCTGGATGTAGGGGCTGGCATTGAGCACTGCCGTGCCGGACTCTGCGAACATGTGCAGCGCGGCGCAACAAGCCTGCACCAGCGGGCTGTGGTCGGTGGCCGCCACGCGCAGGATGTTGGCGACCCGTGCTTCGCAGGAAATGAAGCCTTCGACAAAGTCGTTGAGCGCCGCCAGGCTGGTGGCGTCGTCCAGCGTGACGGGGTTGCCCAGGCTATCGGTCAGCAAGCTGGCACCGGGCATGGCTCAGGCGCCGGGCGGACTGGGCCAGGGCCGTTGCGGGTCGCGCAGCAACTCGAAGGCGTGCGCCAGTTGCAGCACGCCCAGGTCGTCGAAGCGTCGGCCGGCGATCTGCAAGCCGATCGGCAGACCCGCTTGCGTATAGCCGCAGTTGATGGAGGCGGCCGGTTGCTCCGACATGTTGTACGGCACGGTGAAGGCGATGTGCTCCAGCGGACGCAGCGGGTCGTCGGTGGGCGAGGGCAGTTCGGCCGCAAAAGCCGGCATCGGCGAGGTCGGCGAGAGCACGAAATCGAAAGGCTGGCAGGCCCGCACGGTGGCCACGCGGGTGGCGTGAAACTGGCTGAAGGCGACGAAGGCCTGCGGTCCGCTCAGGCCGGCGGCGCTGTCGGCCCATTGCTGGATATAAGGCAATACCGTGGCCCGCTTGTCGTCCGGCAGAGCCGCCAGATCGATGTGCGAGCGCAGGCGCCAGGCGTGGTCCATGCCGTCCAGCATGGCCGGCGTCAGGAACGGTGCCATGACCTCGACGCTGGCCCCGGCACGCTCGAAAATCTGCGCGGCATGCTCGACGGCGGCGCGCACCTCGGGCTCCACCGGCAGTCCGCAGCCGGCGTCCAGCAACAAACCGATTCTGAGACCGCGCAGCATCTCGACGCCGCGGTCGAACTGGTCCCAGGCAATGGCCTGGTAGGGCAGGCTCATGCTGTCGCGCGCATCCGGCAGCGACAGCACCTGCATCATCAGCGCGGCGTCGGCCACGCTGCGTGTCATGGGGCCGGCGGCGCGGCCGGTGTAAGGCGGGTCGATCGGGATGCGGCCCAGGCTGGGCTTGAGGCTGAAGATGCCGCACCAGCCGGCCGGCAGGCGCAGCGAGCCGCCGATGTCGGTGCCCATGTGCAGCGGGCCGTAGCCGGCCGCCGCCGCGGCGCCGCCACCGGCGCTGGAGCCGCCGGGTGTCTTGCTGACATCCCACGGGTTGCGCGCCAGCGCATGAAAGCTCGACAGGCCGCTGGAGAGCATGCCGTAGTCGGGCATGGTGGTCTTGCAGACCATCACGGCGCCGGCCTCGAACAGGCGCGCCGGCGGCGGCGCATCGGCGGTGGCCGGCGTCAAGTCGGTGGCCAGGGTGCCCAGCGGCACCGGGTCGCCCCGGGTCGCCAGGTTCTCCTTGATGGTGACCGGCACGCCGTCCAGCGCGCCGCAAGGCGCGCCGCGCTGCCAACGGGCCTCGGAGGCGCGCGCCTGGGCCAGCGCATGCTCGGGGCGCAGCAGGTAGCTGGCGTGGATATGCGGCTCCCAGCGGTCGATCTGCGCCAGCACCGCTTGCGTCACCTCCACCGGCGAGAGCTCGCGCCGGCGGTAGGCCGCGATCAGTTGCGAGCCGCCCAGCTCATGCAGCTTCACGACCATGACAGCGCTGAAATGTCATTGACAAACACCGGCATGTCTTTCCACAGCCCTTTGAGGTTCTTGTTGGCCACCGTAATCCATTGCGGCTGGTACAAGAAGCCGTGCACGGCGTCGTTGGCCAGCAGGCGCTGCGCTTCGCCCAGCAGCTTGGCGCGGTCGGCGGCGCGTGGCGCGTTCTGGATCTTGTCGAACAAGGCGTTGAATTTGGCCGATTCGTAACCCCAGTAATAACCGGGCTTGGCGAAGTTGCCCAGGTCGAACGGCTCGACGTGCGAGATGATGGTCAGGTCGTAGTTCTTGTTGGTGTAAACGCCGCTGAGCCACTGGGCCCACTCGACGTTTTCAATCTTGGCGATGATGCCGATCTTGGCCAGTTGCGCCGCGATCACCTCGCCGCCCTGGCGCGCATAAGGCACCGGCGGCAGCTTCAGGCTGAGCTCCAGCGGCGTCTTGATGCCGGCCTCGGCCAGCAGGCTCTTGGCTTTCTCGATGTTGAAGGGGTTGACACCGGTGGTGTCGACAAAGCCGAAGGCGCCCGGCACATAGTGGCTGCCGATCGGCACGCCGTAGCCGTCGGCGGCGCCTTCGATGACCGCTTTGCGGTCGATCGCGGCGGCAATGGCGCGGCGCACCCGCACGTCATCGAGCGGTTTCTTCTTGTTGTTGATGGCCAGAATGGTCTTGGCGCGCGAGCCGCTCACCACCACCTGGAACTTGCTGTTGGTCTTGAATTGCACCACGCTGCGCGGCGTCACGCGCGGGAAGGCGTCGACGTCGCCGGCCAGCAGGGCCGCCACCTGGGCCGCCGGGTCGCTGATGAAGCGGAAGGTAACTCGTCTGATTTTCGGGCTGGCAGCGCCGTGGTAGCCGTCCCATTTGCTCAGCGTGACGGAAGAGCCCTTGGCCCAGGCGCTCAGTTGGTAAGGGCCGGTGCCCACCGGTTTGGTGGCGTTGCCGTCGGCGCTCTTGGGTTCCACGATGGCGGCGGTGGCCTGGCCCATCAGGAACAGGAAGTCGGGGTCCAGCGCCTTGTTCAGAATGACCACCGTGTAGTCGTCGATCGCCGCCACGCTTTCCATGCTGGCGAAGGTGCGTTTGTCCTTGTTGGTGCTTTTCTCGGCGGCGGCGCGCTCGAAGGAGAACTTGACGGCCTTGGCGTTGAACGGCTCGCCGTTCTGAAACTTGACGCCCTTGCGCAGTTTGAAGGTGTAGGTTTTCAGATCGGGCGACACTTCCCAGCTCTCGGCCAGCAGGGGCGAGACGCTGCCGTCGCTGTTGATCTTGGTCAGGGTCTCGAAGATGTTGTACTGGACGATCTCGGCGATCGCGGAGGCCGCACCGGCGGTCGGATCGAGGCCCGGCGGCTCCAGCGTCATGGCCAGCACAACGCTGTCCTTTTTTCCCTGGGCTGCGGCAGCCCACGGCAGTGCCGCCAGTGCGGCGCCGCTGGCGGCGGAGGTGAGGACGTGACGACGATTGATCATGATGACTTCTCCTGTGAAAAAAAGGGTTGGGTACCGAAATCTTGCGCAACAACAGGGCGAACAATACCATTCCTGATACTAGGTATCAGGCATAAGCTCAGAACCAAAATGACAGGCTACCTGGTGCCCGGCGCCTATCGCCCTGAGTTCCGGCCGCTGGGCGTCGCACTGCGCCTGCGCCTGCGGGCAGCGCCCGGCATAGGGACAGGCGCTGGCGGGATGCGCTCGCGCAGCGACCAGGGGGCCGCGCTTTCTGGCCGCCGCAGCGGCACTGGGGGCGACGCGGGGCACGGCGCTCAGCAAGGCCCGGGTGTAGGGATGGGCGGCGGCGCGGAACAGCGTCTCCGGCGAGCCCTGCTCCACCACCCGCCCCAGGTAGATCACGGCCACTTCCTCGCACAGATAGTCGACCACCGCCAGATCGTGGCTGATCAGCAGGTAGGTGACGCCAAACTCGCTGGCCAGATCCTGCATCAGGTTGAGGACCTGGGCCTGCACCGACACGTCCAGCGCGCTGACCGGTTCGTCGGCCACGATCAGCTTGGGGCGCGTGATGAGAGCGCGGGCGATCGCCACGCGCTGGCGCTGCCCGCCGGAAAACTCATGCGGGTACTTGTCCAGATCGTTGCTGCGCAGACCGACCGAGGTCAGCACGTCGCGCGCCCGGGTGCGCATGTCGGCGCCGCTGCTGCCGCCCAGCGCGGCCAGCGGTTCCGTGACGATGCGCTCCACGGTCTGGCGCGGATCGAGCGAGCCATAGGGGTCCTGAAACACCATCTGGAAGTCGCGTCGCGCCGCACGCAAGGCGGCCGGGCTGAGCCGATTGAGGTCCTGCCCGAGGAACTCAACGCTGCCGCTGCTGGGCGGCTCCAGCGCCATCACCAGGCGCGCCAGGGTCGACTTGCCGGAGCCGGACTCGCCGACGATGCCCAGGTTCTTGCCGCTGCTCATGCGCAGGCTGACACCGCGCAGCGCCTGCACCTGGGGTGGCGCACCCCACAGGCGCTCGCGCGGCAGCGCATAGTTGCGCGTGACCCGGTCCAGCTGCAACAGGGGCGTAGTCATGCCGGCGCTCCGGTCGGGACGGCGTCCAGGCGCAGGCAGCTGGCCTGATGCGACTGGCCCAGATCGGTGGGCGCCGGCAAGGTGTTGGCGCAAGCTGCAATGGCCAGTGGGCAGCGCTCGAAAAACGGGCAACCGGCGGGCAGGTCGACCAGTTCCGGCACGCTGCCCTCGATGGTGGTCAAGCGCCTGCCGCGCGCCGCGCCCAGCTGTGGCCGCGCGCCGAACAGACCGCGCGTATAGGGGTGCGCCAGACGCTCGAAAACCGCTTGCGTCGGACCGCTCTCCACCACGGTGCCGCCGTACATGACCAGCATGCGCGACACATTCTGGGCGATCACACCCAGGTCGTGCGAGATCAGGATCAAGGCCATGCCGCGCTCCTGCACCAGCTCGCTGATGAGGTCCAGGATCTGGCCCTGGATGGTCACGTCCAGCGCCGTGGTGGGTTCATCAGCGATCAACAGATCAGGCCCGCAGGCCAGTGCCATGGCAATGGTGATGCGCTGGCGCTGGCCACCGGAAAACTGATGCGGGTAGGCATCGAAGCGGCGCGCGGCGTCCGCAATGCCGACCCGGTCCAGCAGGGCAATGGCTTGGCTCCGCGCTGCCTTGACGGAGGCGCCGCGGTGCAGTAGCAGCGGCTCCGCCACCTGGTGCCCAATGGTGTGCACCGGGTTCAGCGCCGTCATCGGCTCCTGAAAAATCATGCCGATGCGGTCGCCGCGCAACTGCCGCAGTGACGCATCGTTCATGCCCACCAACTGCTGCTGCTCGAAGCGGATGCTGCCGGTGACGACGGCGCGCTCCGGCAGCAAACCCATCAGCGCCATCGCGGTGATCGATTTGCCGCAACCCGACTCTCCGATCAGGCCCAGCGTCTCGCCGCGTTCCAGTTTGAAACTGACGGCGCGAACCGCCTTCGCCGGACCGCGCTGGGTCTGCAACTGCACGCACAAATTATCAACTTCAAGCAAGGCCATTTATCGCTTTCGGGCCAGACGGGGGTCCATCAGGTCGCGCAGGCCGTCACCCAGCAGGTTCAGGCCCAGCACGGCCAGGGCAATCGCCAGGCCGGGGAACACCGCCAGCTGCGGTGCCTGGAACAACAGCGTCTGGGCCTCGGCCAGCATGCGGCCCCAGGAGGGCTGCGGCGGCTGGGTTCCCAGACCCAGGTAGGAGAGGGCGGCTTCGGCCAGGATGGCCAGCGCAAACTGGATGGTGGCCTGCACGATCAGCGCCGACAGGATGTTGGGCAGCACGTGTTCGATCGTGATGCGCCAGGGCCCCTTGCCGCAGGCGCGCGCCGCCAGCACGAACTCGCGCGACCAGATGGCGTTGGCGCTGGCGCGCGTGATGCGGGCAAAAGTGGGGATGTTGAAGATGCCGATGGCAATGATGGAGTTGACGATGCCGGCGCCGAACACGGCGGTCATCATGATGGCCGACAAAATGGCGGGAAAGGCGAAGGTGAAATCGGCCAGCCGCATGATCAGTTCCTCGACCCAGCCGCGCCGCGCTGCCGCCAGCAGGCCCAGTGCGGTGCCCACGCTCAACCCGATGCCGACGGCGATCACACCGACCAGAATCGAGTTGCGTGCACCCACCAGCAGCAGCGAGGTGACGTCGCGGCCGAACGGATCGGTGCCCAGCCAGTGATGGGCGTCGGGCAGTTGCAGTTTGGCCGCCATGTCGATTTCATAGGGCGACCAGGGCGTCCAGATCAGCGACAGGGCGGCCGCCAGCAGCAGCGCCAGCGTCAGCACGGCACCGATCACGAAGCTGCGGTGGGTCAGCGCGCGTGCCACAAAGGTGACTGGCAGGCGGGCCGTTGTTGCGCTCGGCTGACTCATATGTCGCTGGCCTTGACGCGCGGATCGATCACGGCATACAGCACGTCGACCACAAAGTTGACGACGATCACCATGGCCGCCAGCAGCATGACGCAATTGCGCACCACGATCAGGTCCCGGTTCGAGATCGCCTGGAAGATCAGCCGCCCCAGTCCGGGCAGGTAGAAGACGTTTTCAACCACGATGGTGCCGGCCAGCAAATTGGCAAATTGCAGCCCCATCACGGTCACCACCGGAATCATGGCGTTGCGCAGCACATGGCCCCACAAGGTGGCGTTCTGCGACAAACCCTTGGCGCGCGCGGTGCGCACAAAGTCCTCGCGCAGTACTTCCAACACGGCCGAGCGGGTGATGCGCGCCAGGATGGCCGCTTGCACCACGGCCAGCGAAACCGCCGGCAGCAGCAGCGATTTGAGGGCCTGCGCAACACCTTCGTCCCAACCGGGGAAGCCGCCGGCCGAAAACCACTGGAGTTGCACCGAGAACAGCAGGATCAGCAAAATGGCAAACCAGAAATTGGGCACGGCGATACCGACCTGGGCCAGACCCATCATGCCGACATCGCCCAGGCGGTTGTGGCGCGAGGCCGCGTAAATGCCCACCGCCAGCGCCAGCACGGTGGTCAATAGCATGGCCATCAAGGCCAGCGGCACCGTCAGGGCCAGTCGTTCCAGCACCAGATCCAGCACCGGGCTGCTGTAGGTATAGCTCAGCCCCAGGTCACCCACCAGCAGCCCGCTGACCCATTGCCAGTAACGCTCCAGCGGCGGTAGGTTCAGCCCCAGCTTGACAGCCAGTGCCTGCACCGCTTCCGGCGAGGCGTCCGGACCCATCAAGATCTGGGCCGCATTTCCCGGCAGTATCTCCAGCACCAGGAAGATCACCACCGAGGCCCCCAGCAAGGTGGCCAGCAGCGTGGTCAGGCGTTTAAGAAGAAATAAACCCATGGAAACGGTTCAGGTCGGCAGGTCGCGCAATACAGGGAAGGAAATACGAAGTCCCCGCATTATCGGCTGCTCAGGTCCCGCTCGCAGGGCGCGAAATAGGGATGGCGGCGGCCCGCCGAACGACCTCATGGGAGCGGTCTTCATGCGCCGGCCTGGCTGGCTTCGTCCCGGTAGGCCGGTCGCGCTGCCAGGCAGTCGGCGATGGCCCGGCCCACTTCTGCGGTGCCGGCCGTGCCGCCCATGTCACGGGTGCGCGGGCCGTCGGCCAGCACGGTCTCGATCGCCTCGACGATGGCTTGCGCGGCGGCGGCATAGCGCGGCCGACCCTGGCCCAGGTGCTCCAGCATCAGCGCCGCCGACCAGATCTGGCCGATCGGATTGGCCACGCCCAAACCCGCGATGTCGGGCGCCGAACCGTGCACCGGCTCGAACAGGGACGGGTATTTGCGCTCGGGATTGAGGTTGGCGGACGGTGCGATGCCGATGGTGCCGGTGCAAGCCGGACCGAGGTCGGAAAGAATGTCGCCAAACAGGTTGGAAGCCACCACCACGTCGAAGCGGTCCGGGTGCTGGACGAAGTGCGCCGTCAGGATGTCGATGTGGTATTTGCTGGCGTGCACTTGCGGGAAGGCCTTGCCGATTTCGGCCAGGCGTTCGTCCCAGAACGGCATGGTGACCGAGATGCCGTTCGATTTGGTTGCCGCCACCAGATTCCTGCGCGGCCGGCTTGCCGCCAGTTCGAAGGCAAACTTCAGGATGCGATCGACCCCGGTGCGGGTGAAGATGGAGTCCTGGATCGCAATTTCCCGCTCGCTGCCTTCGAACATGCGGCCACCTACCGTGGAATACTCGCCTTCGGTGTTTTCACGCACCACGATGAAATCGATGTCGCCGGGCCGGCGATGGGCCAGCGGGCTGGGCACGCCGGGCATCAGGCGCACCGGGCGCAGATTGACGTACTGGTCGAACTCGCGCCGGATCTTGAGCAGCGAACCCCAGACCGCAACATGGTCCGGTACCTTGTCCGGCGCGCCCACCGCGCCGAAATAGATCGCCTCATGTCCGCCCAGGCTCTCCTTCCAGTCGTCGGGCATCATTTTGCCGTGCCGCTCATAGTAGCCGCAGCACCAGTCGAAGTGCTGGTACTCGAAGGCAATGCCGAACTTGCGGCTCACTTCGTCGAGTACCCGCAGGCCCTCGGGAACGATTTCCGGTCCGATGCCGTCGCCCGGAATGACGGCGATGCGGTGCGGTTTTTGGGGGCTGGCGTGAACAGGCATGGCAGTGTCGCGTTGGAAGTTGTGGCGACTTTAGACAGGGCCGGCTGGACTGTCTATTTGCATTTCTGGAATCCGGGTCTTCTAATTTGGCGAACCCCCCTGGGCTTCGCTCGTGCTCAGCGGCCGCTTGAGCAGGTGTTCCACCAATTTGCGGGTCGGCAAGGGCATGGCTTCCTCGCGCACGCAAACGAACATGGATCTCTCGGCCCAGGCGTCCGTCAAGGCCACGAAGCGCAAGGCCCATTCGCGCCGGAAACGCTGCACCACGCCCTCGGGCAGGATGCCGATGCCAAAGCCCGCTTCTATCATCCGGCACACCACCTCGAAGCTCCTGACCTGAATCCTGAGTCGCAAGGGCTTGCCGGCCGTTGCCGCTGCCGCTTCCATGGCGCGGTGGATATTGGTGTTGCTCTCAAGGCCAATGATGTCGTAGTCCAGCAAGTCGGCGAACTGGGCCTTTTTCTTGCGCCAGGGATGCTGGCGCGGCAGTATCGCCACCAGCCTATCGGCGCAGTAAGGATAGGCGCGCAGCCCGGCAAGCTGGGCCGTTCCGGTGACAATGCCGACATCGGCCGAGCCTTCGCGCAAAGTCTGCAGAATGTCGCGGCTCACGTACTCCCTGATTTCGAGCTTGATGTCCGGATACTGCTGGCTGAACGTTGCCAGTTCGTCGGGCAGCGACTGGCCCATGGCCGAGACGTTGGCGCGCAGACGGACGTGGCCTTTGGCACCCTGGGCGTAGTCGGTGAGTTCGGCCCGCATCTGGTCGATGTCGCGCAATAGCTGCCGGACGTGGGACGCCAAGGCCTGCCCGGCACCGGTCGCTTCCACCCCGGTCGGCTTGCGGTGCAGCAGGGCGACGCCGAACTCCTCCTCCAGCAGACTGATGCGGCGACTGGCGGCCGATAAAGCGATGTGCGATTGCTGCGCCGCCCGCGACAGACTGCCGCTGTCGACCACTTTCAGAAAAAGGGCCAGCGAGCTGAGATCAAGACGGGTCACGGAGGCCTCATTTTGTTTCGGTATTTCGGTGTTAGATGATCAGTCTAGAGCAGCGGCGTGTCCGATTTTTTCAGCGTGCGCAGGACGAAACTCGATTTGCTGTGCCGGATGCCGGGAATCTTGTAGAGTTTTTCCCGCAGCAGGCGCTCGTAGTCGCGCGTGTCGCGCACGGCGATCCGGATGTAGTAGTCGTAGTCGCCCGAGATCAGGAAGGCCTCCAGCACTTCGGGAATGGTCTCCAGCGTGCGACCGAACTCGTACAGCGTCTGGTCGCTGTGGCTTTCCAGGTTGACCTGGACGATGACGGTGTCGCGGTAGCCCAGCTTGGCCAGATCGAGCTTCACGGTGTAGCCCTGGATCGCGCCGGCCGCTTCCATGCGCTTGATGCGGTTCCAGCAGGAGGTGGTGGACAGGCCTACTTCCTTGCCGATCTCCTGCAAGGTCTTGCGCGAGTCGGCCAGCAGGACGCGCAGGATGGCGAGGTCGAGACGGTCGAACTGTTTTTCCTCGGATTCTGTATTTGTGCTCACTTATTTTCATCCAAATTCATGAATTGACTGAAATTATGAATTATTTTCAGGCCATCAATGAATAGCATTGGTGAATGAATATGTCCTTACCAGCGCTGGCATCGGCGCCAAGTACCCGCTGTCCGTCCACCGCCACGCAGACTTTGCCCTATGGCGCGCAAATCCTGTTGCAGACCTTGATCGCCTGCGGCGTCGATACCGTTTTTGGTTACCCGGGCGGCGCTGTGCTGCCGCTCTACGACGCCTTGCACGGTGAGCCGCGCCTGCGCCATGTGCTGGTGCGCCACGAGCAGGCGGCGGTGCATGCGGCGCAGGGCTACGCGCGCTCTACCGGCCGCCTGGGCGTTGTTTTCGTCACTTCCGGTCCGGGCGTGGCCAACACCATATCGGGCTTGCTGGACGCCCTCAGCGATTCGATTCCGGTGCTGTGCATCAGCGGGCAGGTGGCGTCGCCAACCATAGGTACCGCGGCCTTTCAGGAATGCAATGCGCTGGGCATTTCCAGTCCCGTCACGAAATGGAACGTTCAGATCCGCGATGTGCAGGAGATTGCCAATCTCACGCGTCAGGCCGTGAGCGTCGCCACGACCGGGCGGCCAGGGCCGGTGTTGATCGATTTTCCCAAGGACATTCAGGGCCAGACCGCCGGCTGTGACGCCAAGCCGGCGCCGCGTCAGCCCGCTTGCGGTGTGAGCGCAGCGACCGGTGTCGTGTCGGCGCCCTTATTGCGCGAGGCGGCAGAGTTGATTGCAAAATCCCGCCGGCCGGTCTTTTACGGCGGCGGCGGCCTGATCAACTCGGGTCTGGCGGCTTGTGCGCGTTTCGCCGAACTGGTGCGCTTGATTGATGCGCCGTGCACGCTGACCCTGTTGGGTCTGGGTGCCTTCCCGGCGTCCGATCCGCGGTTCCTGGGCATGCTGGGCATGCATGGCACGCTGGAAGCGAACCTGGCGATGCACCACGCGGATCTGGTGGTCTGCGTCGGTGCCCGCTTCGACGACCGGGTGACCGGGCGGCTGAAGGATTTCTGCCCTGGCGCCGGCGTCATTCACGTCGATATCGACCCGGCCTCCATCAACAAGGTCGTCAAGACGCAAGTTCCCCTGGTGGGCGATTGCGCACAGGTTCTGGCGGCCTTGCTGCTGCAACTGAAGACGCTGGCGCTGAATCCGTCCGGCAACGGGGACTGGTGGCGCCAGATCGCGCGCTGGCGGTCCGAGGATTCGCTGCGCTACGAGCCCCAACGGGACGTCATCATTCCGCAGCAACTGATGGCCACACTGGCGGCCCGCCTGTCGGGCGTCGACGCCATCGTCGCCACAGATGTTGGCCAGCACCAGATGTGGGCCGCGCAGTACCTGCGCTTCGAGCAACCCCAGCGCTGGCTGACTTCCGGCGGCGCCGGCACCATGGGTTATGGCTTGCCGGCGGCCATCGGCGCCCAGATCGCGCATCCGGACAAGCTGGTGGTCTGCGTCAGCGGCGACGCCTCCGTCCTGATGAACATCCAGGAACTGTCGACCGCGCGCCAGCACCACTGCCCGGTCAAGCTGATCCTGTCGAACAATGCTTGCATGGGCATGGTTCGGCAATGGCAGCAGTTGCACCATGGTGCCCGCTACAGCCACAGCTATACCGAGGCACTGCCCGACTTTGTTGCGCTGGCGAAAGCCTTTGGCTGGTCAGCGCGCCGCGTCGAGCAGCCGGCGCAACTGGCGGAAGCGATGGACGCTTGTCTGTCGGCACCCGGTCCGTTCCTGCTGGACGTGGCGGTGGCGCAGCAGGAGAACTGCTTTCCGATGATTCCCGCCGGCCGGGGGCACCACGAAATCATGCTGTCCGAGCAGCGCTGGTACGACGCTGCCAGCGGCACAGTCGCATAAATCGGTCTTTCAATCCGGTCGCCTGGCATTGGCCCAGTGCGGCTGCGCTGCCGGCGCGGCGCGGAACGCCGATAATTCGATGCATGCGATTCAGACCGAATATTCTTGGCGCTGCGGCGGACGACCAACCATGGCTTTGATCATCACCGACGAGTGCATCAACTGCGATGTGTGCGAGCCCGAGTGCCCCAACGCGGCGATCTACCTGGGTCAGGAAATCTACGAGATAGACCCGCACAAGTGCACCGAATGTGTGGGCCATTTTGCCGAGCCCCAGTGTGTTCAGGTATGTCCGGTGGCCTGTATACCGGTGAATCCGCTGTTTGCCGAAAGCCGGGAAATCCTGTGGCAAAAATACCGGCGCCTGCAGCTTGAGCTGAACCCCACGCCGGCCGCTGAATAGGCCGGCGGGCCGGCCGGCATCAAGGTTTGTTGGCGTTCTTTTCCTCGGCAATCTGCGGGGGCGTTTTCTTCTTCTTCTTCTCGACCGGCGCCTTGACGAACAGGACTCTGGGCGGTCTCTTTTTCCTGGCCTTGCTGGCCGAAGCAGGGGGCGCCAGTTTCATGGCTGGCGTGTTGGCGGCAAGGTCTTTGGCTTCCTGTTGCAGGCGTGCCTTCTCCATGGCGTCGGCGATCTGGGCATCGCGTTTGCTGGCCTTATCGGTTTGCGCTTTTTGGGACTCGGTGCGCGCGTCCGCAGCGTCGACGATGACGCCACCGGGGCAGGGCGTCTGGCTGTAGCTGTTACCGCATCGATAGGTGTTTTGAGCCTTCGCGCCGGTTGAAAAAAGGATTACTGCCAGCAGAAAGATGGCATTTAACGCATGGCTTGGCATCGATGACCCCCCCCTTTTTTGATGCACAGCAGTTTACTGCGGCGGATTTTCGGGCCTGGGCGGCTTGGGCCTGGGCGGCTTGCTGGTATGCACCAGCAGCGTGGCTTTGTCCATATCCCCGGCCAGCAAGTGCGGCAAAGCCTTGAGCGAGCGCTCGATGGCCTGGTCAATCGCCAGACGGTGGTCCAGCGAAGGCTTTTTCAGCACCCAATTGACAACCTCCGACTTGATGCCCGGATGGCCGATGCCCAGGCGCAGACGCCAGTAGTCGTCGCTGCCCAACTGGGCGTGAATGTCGCGCAAACCGTTGTGCCCGGCGTGGCTGCCGCCGAGCTTGAGCTTGGCCTCGCCCGGAACAATGTCCAGCTCGTCGTGCGCCACCAGTATTTCGCGTGGCTCGATCTTGAAGAAACGCGCCAGCGCCGCAACCGATTTGCCGCACAGGTTCATGTAGGTTTGCGGTTCCAGCAACCATACCGTTTGACCGTTGACGGAGGTTCGCGCCGCCAGGCCGTGGTAGGCCTTGTCCATGACAAGAGTTGTTTTCAGTTCGTGGGCGACCGCGTCCAGCCACCAAAAACCTGCGTTGTGACGGGTCGATTGGTATTCGGGTCCGGGATTGCCCAGACCGACAAATAGCTTGATCATGTTGAACCTGGATGCCTCGGTTGACCTAGCGCCGCAGTGTAACCGTGGGCCCTGCTGGCGAATTGGAAAGGGCGCGATTCGGGAGGCAAAAAAAACGGCCCACCAAGTGGGCCGTCAGTTTGAAGTTGCGGTAATTACTTCTTGGCCGCCGGAGCTTTGGCAGCGGGTGCCTTGGCCGCCGCTGCAGCCTTGCCGGCCGCCGCCTTGGCAGCTGCGGCGGGCGCGGTTGCGGCAGCGGCAGTTGCCGCGGCTGCCGGAGCCGCCGCGTCGCCTTCGGCCGCTGGCGTTTCTTCCGTGGTGCCGGAAATCACCACCACAGAGACCAGAACCGGGTTGTTCTTGCCATGGGTCACAGCCGTCACACCCTTGGGCAGCGCGATGTCGGCCAGGTGCAGCGATGCGCCTTTCTTCAGGCCGCTCAAATCCACCTTGATGAATTCGGGCAGGTCGGCCGGCAGGCACAGGACTTCGATTTCGGTCACCACATGGTTGGCAATGCAGCCATCGGTCTTGACCGCCGGCGAGTTCTCGTCGCCGCTGTAGTGCAGTGGCACCTTCATGTGCAGTCTGGTGTTGGCATCGACACGCTGGAAGTCGATGTGCAGGATGAGCTGCTTGAAGGGGTGCATTTGCACGTCACGCAGCAAGACTTTGCTGACTTTCCCGTCGATTTCCATCTCCAGGATGGTGGAATGGAAGGCTTCCTTCTTCAAGGCATGCCAGAGGGCGTTGTGATCGATTTCGATCTGCTGCGGTTCAGCCGCGCCACCATAGACGATGCCGGGCGTGCGACCCGAGATGCGGAGACGGCGGCTCGCACCCGTGCCCTGCTTTGCGCGCTCAAAAGCGACGAATTTCATAGTTTCACTCCAGAAGGAGTCCACCGCGACCAGTGTGACTCCGATTTAAAAAAGCTCAAGGCACGTTGATGTGCATGCGGTGAGCCCACTTTTGCCCGAATCAGAAAAGGTTTTACAGAAACCTCAAAAGAGATTTTCCTGATCCGAGAACAAACTCATGACCGATTCGCCCTTGGCAATGCGCTGTATCGTCTCGGCGATCAGCGGCGCCACCGACAATTGACGGATTTTCTGGCAGGCAGACCCCGCCGCACTCAAGGGAATGGTGTTGGTCACCACCACTTCATCGAGCGCTGTGCCATTGGTGATGCGTTCGATCGCCGGGCCGGAAAAAATCGGGTGCGTGCAATAGGCATAGACCTTTTTCGCACCGCGTTCCTTCAGCACCTCGGCCGCCTTGACCAGGGTGCCGGCGGTGTCGATCATGTCGTCCATGATGACGCAGTTGCGGCCGTCGATTTCGCCGATGACGTGCATCACTTCGCTGACATTGGCCCGGGGGCGGCGCTTGTCGATGATGGCGAGGTCGCAATTGAGTTGCTTGGCCAGAGCGCGTGCGCGCACCACACCACCGACGTCGGGGGACACCACAATCAGGTCTTCGTAGTTCTTCTGCCGCAAATCGCCCAGCAACACGGGGGAGGCATAAATGTTGTCGACCGGGATATCAAAAAAGCCCTGGATCTGATCGGCATGCAAATCCATGGTCAATACGCGTGCCACACCGACGGCTTGCAACATGTTGGCCACCACCTTGGCGGTAATGGGCACGCGGCTGGAGCGCGGACGCCGGTCCTGCCGGGCGTAGCCAAAATAGGGGATGACGGCGCTGATGCGTTCTGCCGAAGCGCGCTTGAGGGCATCCACCATGATGAGCAATTCCATCAGGTTTTCATTGGTCGGCGCACAAGTGGACTGCACCACGAAGACGTCTCGCGCCCGCACGTTCTGGTTGATTTCGACCGTCACTTCGCCGTCCGAGAAGCGACCCACTGTGGCGGCACCCAGGGAAATATTCAGATGACTGGCGATTTGTGCCGCCATGCCCGGATTGGCATTGCCGGTAAAAACCATGAAATCAGGGGGTTGCGGTACCTGCATGAGTATTCCAGCGGTTGAGTGTTGATTGCGCCTGTGCGTTCAGCCTGTGGCACGCACTACACCAGTGTGAAGTACGTGCCACGAATAATTTGGCAGGGGAAGAAGGATTCGAACCTTCGCATGCTGGAATCAAAATCCAGTGCCTTAACCAACTTGGCGACTCCCCTACACGGGTTGACGGCTAACCGCCGCCAACCGACAAACTGTTGCTGGTTGCCCAGCCCACCAGGGGATGAACATCCAGACTGCTACATAGCCTGACCTGAAACGCGCTGGGTGCCTGCCCCAAGTCAACGTGTTGCGACACGGGTGCAAACACCGCGCTTCCAGAGCCCGTCATCCGGCCACTGAGTCCACGTGAGGCAAGCCATTCAAGGGCTTCGGCGACACCCGGACAAAGTCTTTGGGCAACGTTCTGCAGGTCGTTACGGCCAAAGCCGAATGGATCTGTAGCGAAGCCGGAAATTATAGCAGTCTCGCTGTCCCTTTTCAGGGCCGGGTCCGAGAAAATCAGTCCGGTATCCAGTCCCTGGGCTGGTTTAAGCACCAAAAATTGGCCTGTTGGCAAGCTGACGGGGGTTATTTTTTCCCCTATGCCTTCAACCCAGGCGTTGTGCCCGGCCAGAAAGAATGGCACATCGGCACCCAGTTGCAGTCCGATTTGGCTGAGCTGCTCCAGGGAATAATCGAGTTTCCACAGACGGTTGAGGGCTAGCAAGGTGGCTGCCGCGTCGCTTGATCCGCCGCCCATGCCGGCCTGCGTCGGAATACGTTTTTCGATGCCGATGTGAACCCCCAGCGGGCTGGCGCTGGCCCGTTTCAGGGCGCCGGCGGCACGCAGCACCAGATCTTCGACCGGCAGCACCATGCCCAGGTCTTCTCGGCTGATTTTCCCGTCGGCGCGCAGGTCGAAATGCAAGGTGTCGCACCAGTCGATCAGCATGAATACCGATTGCAGCAGGTGGTAGCCGTCGCTTCGGCGCCCCGTCACGTGCAAAAACAGGTTCAGTTTGGCCGGGGCGGATATGTCGTAAAGGGACTTCATGCTTTGCTACCTTGCGGAACGGACCTTTGACTCTGTCTGCCTCAAGGACGTTCGAATACCAGACGGAGTTCCGCCAGCGGCGCCGGCTGCGTGCGCTGGGCGGTGATCCGGCCATTGGCATGTTGCGACAGGTCGGCGCGCCAGCCGGCCACGGTCATGTTGTCGCCGGCCAGCCAGGCGAACAGGGCGGCCACCGGCACCTCGGTACCGATGGCCTGCTTGAGCAAGGCGTCCAGCGACTCGAAATGATGCAGCTCGCCATTGGAACGCAGCACCGCGGCCTGCGGTGACCAGGAGAGGGCGGCAGCGGTTGTGCCCAGCGGCGTATACAAAGTCAATTCGCCGATCCGGGCGTTGCCGATCAGCTCGAATCCGGCGGAGAAGGTTTGCGACTCGGTCTGGGGCGGGTCGGCCTCGATGCGCAACGCCAGCCGCCCGTGCCAGGGCGAAACTTCCGGCTGGCCGGCGCTGCCCGCCGCCCTCGGCACGGCGCAGCCGGCGAGCAAAAGCGTGGCCAGAATAATTGCCGCGGAAGCGACTTTCAGCACAGGTCTCACAACTTGACGCGCAGGCGTTTGAGCGTTTCCAGCAGGGTTTCGTTCTCGGCATTGATTTGCTGGCCGTCCTTCCAGGCGCTCAGTGCCTGCTCCCGCCGACCCAAGGCCCACAATACCTCGCCCAGATGGGCGGCAATTTCCGCGTCCGGCCTGGCTTTGAAGGCGTCTTGCAGAATGTGCAGCGCCTCGACCAGATTGCCGCTGCGAAATTCAACCCAACCCAGGCTGTCGGTGATGAAAGGGTCGTTGGGAGCATATTCCAGCGCCTTCAATATGAGTTGCCTGGCCTCCGCCAGGCGCGTGTTGCGCTCCGCCAGCGAGAAACCCAGCGCGTTGTAGGCATGCTGATACTCGGGTTTGCCGGCCATCACGCTGCGCAGCAGGCGCTCCATTTCATCGTAATTTCCCAGTTTTTCGGCCACCATGGCGAGGTCGTAAACAAGATCAAAATCGCCCGGGTTGCGCGAGATGGTCTGCGCCAGAAGGTCGTGCGCCAGTTTGTACTGCTTGCTGTCGCGCAGCAACTGGACCTCGGCGCTGATTTTCAGCCGCGCGTCCTCCGGCGACTTCTCCGGCTGGCTGCGAACCAGTTTGAGTGCCTCCTCGAGTTTGCCCTGGCGCGCCAGGATGGAGGCGCGCCGCAACTGGGCGTTGAGCAAATCCTCCGGGTTGTCGACCCGTTTCAGCCACGCATCGGCTTGCGCGTAATCCTTTCTTTGCTCGGCAATCTGGGCCAGCGAGAGGTAGGCCTGAACCAGCCCACGCGCGGTGTCGGCACGTACTGCGCCGGCACGTTTGGCACTCGCCAGTTCAACATACCGGTTGAACGAGCGTTCCGCCAGCGCTGCTTTGCCATCCTGCAATTCGAGCGCACCCCGTACCAGCCAGGCTTGCAGGAAGTCGGGTTTTTCGGTGGTGATGATTTGCAGTTGAGCCGTTGCCTCGGCATAGCGCTGCGTGTTCAGCAAAGCCCGCACGTATTCCATGCGCAACTCGGGCTGGGCCTGACCTTCGAGGTGCTTTTTCACAATCGCCTCGGCTTGCGGCGTTTTCGGATTCATCATTGACAAAGCCAGCAACGCCGGGCCGTCCGACTTGGGGTCCATCGCCTGCGCCTTGCGCGCGGCATCCAGGGCGCCGGTGTTGTCGCCGGCGCTGGAACGCAGGTGTCCGATGACGGTCCAGGCCGTAGCGCCCAGCGCCGGCGTTGCCAGGTAGCTGGCCAAGGCTTGTTCCACCGTGCTGGCGACAAGTTTCCGGTCGGTGGCACGCGCAAAATAGCGCGGAATGGTCAGTATGGCCGCGACGCGGTCTTTCGGGTCGGCCGCCGCTATCTCCCGTTTCAGGGGTTCCACCGTGTCGCCAATCCGGTTCATGCCAATCAAAATCTGCAACAGGTAGCGATTGGCTTCCTTGGACGCTGGCAGCGCCTGCCGCCAGGCGCGAGCGGCCTGCAGCGCGGAGTCGCCCGAGCGCCCCTGTAGCGCTATGTCGACGGCCCGCTGGTACAGCTTGCCGTCATTCGTTTTGCGCGCCGCGTCGAGCAGCAGCGAATAGGCGGCACCCAGGTCCCCGTCCCGGGCGTTGAGTTCTCCCAACAGCAGCTGGTAAAAAAGCTCACCGTCGAGGGCGGAACTCAGTGTGGGGTCGGTTTTGGCGTCGGGCGTTTGTGCGTGGGCGGCCAGCGCGCAAAAGAACAGGACAAGCAGTGAAAAGCGGTTGAAAAGCGACATCGGACCATAATAATCCATGTCCGTCCCAATTGGTTTGCCATGCCTGAATTGCCCGAAGTAGAAGTCACGCGTCTGAGTTTTGCCGATCGCATTGCCGGCGCAGAAGTGTTGTCCGTGTATTTGGGCAAGGCCTTGCGCTGGCCTTTGGGTTGTGCTCCCGCCAAGTTGGTGGGGCGAACCGTGCAGGCAGTGCGCAGACGCGGCAAATATTTGCTGGTCGATCTTGATCAGGGCTTGTTGCTGGTGCATCTGGGCATGTCCGGCAGCCTGGGTTTTGCACGGCACCTGGCGGCCCTTGGCAAGCATGATCATTTCGAGATGCGCACCAGCCACGGCACGCTTCGACTGAATGACCCGCGCCGCTTCGGTGCCGTGGTTTACGTCGCCGGCGAAGACGCGCCGCAGGCCCGCAAGTTGTTGGGAAAACTTGGCATGGAGCCCTTGTCGGACGATTTTGATGTTGCCCGGTTCCATGCCGGTCTGAAGCGCCGCAAGACAGCCATCAAGCAAGTGTTGCTGGCGGGCGACGTTGTGGTCGGGGTGGGCAATATTTACGCTTCAGAAACACTTTTTCTGGCCGGTATCCGACCGACCTTGAATGCGGCCCGATTGAGCCGGCCGCGCGTTGCCCGACTTCATGCGGCGATCCGGGACGTACTGGGGCGTGCCGTGGCCGGGGGCGGCAGTACTTTGCGCAACTTCAGCAGCGCCGCCGGTGAATCTGGCCATTTTCAGCTCGAAGCCATGGTCTACGCCAGGGCCGGGCAGGCTTGCCGGGTCTGCGGGACAGCGATCAAATCCTTGCGCCAAGGTCAGCGTTCGACGTTTTACTGCCCCCACTGCCAAAAGGCCTGAGCGTTGCGCAGTCGCGCAGTGCTATATTGAAAATATTCAGGGGAGAAAACTTGGCAACATCATTTGGCGAACAGTTCGATCGGCAGGTCACGTGGCGGCGTGAGTTTGCTCTTCGCCTGAAGTTGCTGGCCGAGTGGATGAAAGACCATGAACTGCTGGATGCCGCTCTGCTGGAGCGTTTGCAGCGTCTGGAAGCCAGGGTCCGCGCCGACAAGGTGATGGTGGCCTTTGTCGGCGAGTTCTCGCGCGGAAAATCAGAACTGATCAACGCCATTTTCTTTGCCGGCTATGGTCGCCGCATCATGCCCGCCAGTGCCGGACGGACCACCATGTGTCCCACCGAGATGGCGTATGACCCGGATGTGCCCTCTTGTTTGCGTTTGTTGCCGATAGAAACACGCCGGCAAGCCCAGTCGCTGATGGAATGGCGCAAGGTGCCGGAGCAATGGACGCGCATCGATCTCGATGAGAGCGACCCGAAGCAGTTGGCGCTGACGCTGGAAAAAGTGGCCGAAACCTTGCGTGTGACGCCCGACGAGGCCAGAACGCTTGGCTTCTGGCAAATCGAGGTGCCGCATGACAACCCGCCGCTGGACGCACAGGGCCTGGTGGAAATACCCAAGTGGCGTCATGCGCTGATCAATATCGCGCACCCCCTGTTGAAGCAGGGACTGGTCATTTTGGACACGCCGGGGCTCAATGCCATCGGCCCCGAGCCGGAACTCACCGTCAGTCTGATTCCACAGGCGCAGGCCGTTGTTTTTGTGGTGGCGGCCGATACCGGCGTCACCAAATCGGATCTCTCGATCTGGCGCGAGCACCTGGTCACCGATCCGGATGAGAACAGTGCCAGGCTGGTGGTGCTCAACAAGATTGACACCTTGTGGGATGCTCTGAGTTCTGCCGCCCAGGTGGCGGAGCAACTAGAGCGCCAGTGCGCGGCTACGGCCCAGATTCTGGGCGTCCCCCGCAGCCAGGTTGTGCCGGTCTCGGCGCAAAAGGGTTTGCTGGCCAAGGTGACGCAAGACCAGACCTTGCTGGAGAACAGTTGTCTGAGCTTGCTCGAAGAGTCCTTGAGCCGGGGCATCGTGCGTCAGCGGCAAAAAATACTCAGTGCCGCGGTATTCAGCGGGATTTCGGATTTGCGCAAGGAGAGCGGCCGGGTCATCAATATTCGCCGCCGTGACCTGACCGAGCAGATGATGGAACTCAAGGGTCTGCAGGGAAAGAACGCACCCGTGATCAGGAGCATGCGTGCCAGGATTGCCCAGGAGCAGATCGAGTTTGATCTGAGTGGCGCCAAGATCCATGCGCTGCGCTCGGTGCATCTGAAGTTGCTGCGTGAAATATTCAGACTGTTGAGTCCGGCCGTGCTGAAGAAGGAAATGACGCAACTGACCAAGGTGTTGCGGCATGAGGGATTGAAGCTGGGTGTGAAGCGAGCCTACGGCGAGACCTTTGAGCAACTGCGCCAGGGCTTGCGCAAGGTTCAGGCCAGCGCCGCCGAAATCCAGGTCATGCTGGCGGCGACCTTTCGGCAATTGAATGCCGAGCACGGGTTTTCCTTGCAGGCTCCGCCGGACCCGTCGCTGGACAGCTATTTGCGCGATCTGGATCTGGTGGAACGCAACCATCTGCGCTACCTGGGTATCGGCAATCTCTTCCGGTTGGCGCAGCCCGAGTTTTCAGACCGACTGGTGCGCGCACTCTCTACCCGCCTGCGCACCATCCATGAAGCGGTGCTGGCCGATATTGAACTGTGGAGCAAATCCGCCGCCGCGCAACTTGATGTCCAGTTGCGTGAGCGGCAGCGGAACTTTGGCCGCCGCCTGGAGGCGATTGACCGCATCCAGCAAGCCGTCAGCGCACTGACAGACCAGTTGGCCGAAATTGCGGTCAGGATGGACGCCTTGCAGAAGCTGGAGGCCCGGTTGATGGCCTTGACCGACTATCTTGTGACTGCGACGGAGCGGCTTGCTCCCGAGCCGGCGCCCACCGCTGTTCTGGCTTGACGGGCCATGGCGATCGACTGGGCCACGCAAGTGGTGAACTGGCAGAAGGTTTCGGGACGCAACGATTTGCCGTGGCAGCGGACCCGGGACCCGTACCGGGTCTGGCTGTCTGAAATCATGCTGCAGCAGACGCAGGTGGCGACCGTTCTGGACTATTTTCCGCGTTTTTTAAAAGCTTTCCCCACCGTGGCGTCGTTGGCCGCGGCGCCGCTGGACCAGGTGCTGGGTTTGTGGAGCGGTCTGGGCTACTACTCCCGGGCCCGCAACCTTCATTCATGCGCCACCAGGGTGGTGGTTTTGCACGCCGGCCATTTCCCCCAGACCGCCCAATTGCTGCAAACCTTGCCGGGGATTGGCCGTTCCACGGCGGGGGCCATTGCCGCTCTGTGCTTCGGTGAACGCAGCGCCATGCTGGACGGCAATGTCAGGCGACTGTTGACCCGGGCACTGGGCTTTGAGGCCGATTTGTCGATTGCCGCCAATGAGCGCCAACTCTGGGACCTGGCATCGCAGTTATTGCCGACGCATGATTTGCAGCAGGCCATGCCGCGCTATACGCAGGGTGTGATGGATTTGGGCGCCACTGTTTGCACTGCCAGAAACCCCCGTTGCGGGGTCTGCCCAGTGGCAAAGTCCTGTCAGGCCCGGCGCCAAGGGGAGCCCGAGCGCTACCCGGTAAAGACGCGCAAAGTCAAGCGCAGTGCGCAATCGCTTTGGTTGCTGTGGGCCCGTACCGCGCAGGATGCTGTCTGGCTGAGCAAACGCCCGACGCCCGGCGTCTGGGGCGGGCTTTACTGTTTGCCCTTGTTCGACGGGCTCGATGCGCTGGCGGCGGCAGTGCCAAAGCGCTACCGAGGGGCACTGCATGAGGTGCCGGCTTTTACCCATGTACTGACCCACAAGGATCTGTATCTGCACCCGGTCCAGGTGCAATTGCCGCGCTCGGCGATGCCGTCTTCGCAAGGGGCTTGGGTGGCGGCGCAGGAGTGGCCCAGCCTGGGCTTGCCGGCACCGGTCAGAAAACTGCTGGCCTCGATCAGATAGCTTCCATTTCCCGGTGCCGCTTCAGCGTGATCCACTGGCCTTCAAACAGCTTCACCAGCTGTTCCACCAGGTAAACGGAGCGGTGTTGTCCGCCGGTGCAACCGATGGCCACCGTGACGTAACTGCGATGGTCGCGTGCCAGCGCGTCAAGCCAGTGATGCAAAAACTTCTGGATCTGTTCAAGCATCTGGGCCACGTCCGGCTGCTCCTTCAGGAAAGCGGCCACCGCCGCGTCCTGGCCCGTCAAGTGACGCAGCTCGGGCTCATAGTGCGGGTTGGGCAGCATGCGTACATCGAACACGTAATCGGCATCGTTGGGAACACCGCGCTTGAAGGCAAAGGACTCGAACACCAGCGTCAACTGCTCGTTGGGCACTGAAATCAGCGACTTCACGTAGCTCTGCAATTGCGATGGACGGATGATGCTGGTGTCAATGACGTGAGCCTGGTCGCGCAGGTCGGTCAGTAGCTCGCGTTCCAATTCAATGGCATCCACCAGCGCCCGCCGCATGTCGCCCGAGTCGGGATCGGAGACCGCGTGTGACAGCGGGTGTTTGCGCCGGCTTTCGGAATAGCGTCGCACCAGCGTTCCGGTTCCGGCATCCAGAAACAGCGACTTGACCATGATCCCCTGGTCTCTCAGGACCGAGAGCTGCGCCGGCAGCAAGGGCAGCGAACTGGCGTTGCGCGCATCCATGGCAATCGCCACCCGGCTGGCGTTCTGCTGCCGTTCCAGCGCCACAAAGGGTACCAGCAATTCGGGCGGCAGATTGTCAACACAGAAGAAACCGGTGTCCTCCAGGGCATGCAGCGCCACCGACTTGCCGGAGCCCGACATGCCGGTGATCAGCACGACCTGTAAATTGGGAGTTTCGGATTTCATCAAATAAATTATTGCAGTTGCAACATTTCCCTGGCGTGCGCCAGGGTCGTGTCCGAAAGGCGCTCACCGCCCAGCATGCGGGCCACTTCAGCCACCCGCTGCTCACCCCGGACCTCGTCGACCGAACTCAATGTAGTCTGTTTCTGTGTCATTTTTGTGACGACCAGATGCTGGTCGGCACTGGCCGCCACCTGGGGCAAGTGGGTCACCGCCAGCACCTGCCGGTCGATCCCCAGCTGTTTCATCAGGCGCCCTACCGTCTGCGCCACGGCGCCGCCCACGCCGGCGTCGATCTCGTCGAAAATCAGCGTCTGCGCGGTGCCTAACTGGCTGGTGGTAACGGCAATGGCCAGCGCCAAACGGGACAGTTCGCCGCCGGAAGCCACCTTGTTGACCGGCCTGGGGGTGCTGCCGGCATGCCCCGCCACCAGAAAACTGACGTCTTCAAGGCCGTGCTGCATGGGCTGCGCCGAGGCTTGCAGCGCCACCTCGAATTGGCCGCCCTGCATGCCAAGACCTTGCATCGCCTGGGCAATGGCCTTGGCCAGTTGCGGGGCCACCTTGGCGCGGGCGCGGGACAGCGTTTTGGCTTCCCGCAGATAGGCTTGCTGCGCCGCCGTCTGGGTCGCCTCCAGGCCGGCCAGATCGGTTGCGGCATCGAGTTTCCTCAGTTCCTGTTTCCAGGCCGCCAGCAGATCGGGCAACTCGGCCGGCGTGCGTTTGTAGCGCCGCGCCAGCGACAGCCACAAGGCCATGCGCGCATCGAGTTCAAGCAGGCGCTGGGGGTCCGGCTCGGTTTTGCGCAAATAGCTGCGCAGCCCGTGGACGGTGTCCTCCACCTGCGCCAGACTGGAAGACAAAACCTCTGTCAGCTCTTTGAAATAGGGCTCAAGGTGCTCTTGTTGTTGTAGCAACTGGCAAGCGCCCAGAAGCGCGTTGCGGGCACTGTTGTCCTCGTCATCCAAACCGGCAAGCGCGCTTTGGGCGGCTTCCAGCAAGGCTTGGGCATGGGACAGGCGGCCATGCTCGGTGCTCAGGGCGTCCCACTCGTCGGGCAGCGGTGCCAATTTCTCCACTTCACTGATCTGCCACGCCAGGCGCTCGCGCTCGGTCTGCAAGGAGGCTTGCGCTGCCTGCGCTTGCGCCAGATCGCCTTGCGCTTGCCGCCACTGTTGCCAAAGGCCGGCCAGGCTGGCGGTCGAGATGCCGGCGTAGGCGTCCAGCAGGCCTCTGACGGCGTCGGCCCGGGTCAAGCTCTGCCAGGCGTGCTGGCCATGAATATCGAGCAGTTGCTCGCCAAGCTCGCGCAACTGCGTGGCGGTGGCCGGGCTGCCGTTGATCCAGCCGCGGCTCTTGCCCTGCAGGTCCAGCGTGCGGCGCAATAAAAGCGTCTCGCCGACCTCGAAACCGGCCGCTTCCAGCCAGCCGGCCAAGCCATCGTCGGCGTCAAACTCGGCGCTGACATCGGTACGGTCGGTGCCTTCGCGGATCGCGCCGACATCGGCGCGGCCGCCGGTGACCAGTTGCAGGGCGTCGATCAGGATCGACTTGCCGGCACCGGTCTCGCCCGTGAGCACCGTGAAACCGCCGGCCAGCTCCAGATCGAGCTCGCTCACGATGACGAAATTGCGCAAGACGATGCGTCGCAAACTCACGATCAGGCTACTCCTTCGTTCCAGTGCAATTTTTGCCGCAACGTATCAAAGTAGGACCAGCCCTTGGGGTGCAGAAAGCGGACGTGGTGTTTGGAGCGCGTCACCACGATGCGGTCGCCGTGCAGCAGCGAGGCCAGCGATTGCATGTCGAAACTGGCGCTGGCATCCCGCCCGGCCACTATTTCAATCGCAATCTCGGTGGCATTGGCCAGCACGATGGGCCGATTCGACAAGGTATGCGGCGCGATCGGCACCAGCACCCAACCCGGAATGGAAGGGTGCAACAAAGGCCCGCCGGCCGACAGCGAGTAAGCGGTGGAACCGGTGGGCGTGGCAATGATCAGGCCATCGGCGCGCTGATTCGCCACAAAATGCCCGTCCACCTCGACCCGCAGTTCAACCATGCCCGAGGTGGCGCCCCGGTTCACCACCACATCGTTCATGGCCAGGGCGTTGAATACGCTGTGGCCCTCGCGCATGACTTTGGCATTGATCAGGCTGCGATGGTCTTCCTCAAACTCGCCGCGCAGCATGGGCGCCAGCACCGACTTGTAACTGCCCAGCGGGATGTCGGTGATGAAGCCCAGCCGTCCCTGGTTGATGCCGATCAGCGGCACGCCAAAATGGGCCAGTTGACGGCCAATGCCCAGCATGGTGCCGTCGCCGCCCACTACCAGCCCCAGATCGCATTGCTCTCCAATGGCCTGGACACCCAGTGCCGGATAAGCCGAAATTCCCATGTTGTGCGCCGTGTCGTGCTCGAAAACCACCGCGCAACCCTGGGCCTGCAAAAATTGGGCAATGTCCTCCAGCGCGCCGCGCGAAGACGCGCCCGACGCCTCCGATGCGACGGTCTGGTACTTGCCGATCAATGCGACGAGCGGGAATTTAGATTTCATTCTCAAATTACATCACTAAAATGACCTGATGCTGGATGACCGTGCCAAGTTGTTATTGAAAGCGCTGGTTGAGCGCTACATTGCCGAAGGGCAACCGGTGGGTTCGCGTACCCTCTCGAAAGCTTCCGGGCTGGACCTGTCGCCCGCCACCATCCGCAACGTCATGTCCGATCTGGAAGATCTGGGCTTGATTGTCAGCCCGCATACCTCGGCCGGACGCATCCCGACGGCGCGCGGCTACCGCCTGTTTGTCGACACCATGCTGACGGTGCAGCGGGGGCAGTTGGCGGCGCACAGCCTGGCGCCCGACCAGCCGCAAAAAGTGATATCCAATGCGGCCAACCTGCTCTCCAGCCTGTCCCAGTTTGTCGGGGTTGTGATTGCGCCGCGCCGCTCTTCCGTTTTTCGCCACATCGAATTCCTGCGGCTCTCGGAGCGGCGTCTGCTGGTGATCATCGTGTCGCCCGAGGGCGACGTGCAAAACCGGGTGATTTTCACCGAGCTGGATTATTCGCAGACCCAGCTGGTCGAAGCGGCCAATTACCTGAACAGCAATTATGTCGGGCTGGCGATCGAACAGGTGCGCGAGCGCCTGCAGCGCGAGGTCGAGACTTTGCGTTCTGAAATTGCCAGCCTGATGCAGGCGGCGGTGGCGGTAAGTTCCGATGCCATCTCGGAGACGCAGGACGAAGTGGTTATTTCAGGTGAGCGCAATCTGCTGGCCGTCACCGATTTTTCGAACGACATGGGACACCTGCGGCGGGCCTTCGAACTGTTCGAGCAAAAAGCCCAGCTGATGCGCCTGCTCGACATTGCCGGCCAGGCCGAGGGGGTACGGATCTTCATTGGCGGCGAGAGCCAGGTGGTGCCTTTTGAAGACCTGTCCATCGTCAGCGCGCCCTACGAAGTCGATGGCCAAGTGGTCGGTACCCTGGGCGTCATCGGTCCGACCCGCATGGCCTACGACCGCATGATCCAGATTGTGGACATCACCTCCAAATTGGTCAGCAACGCGCTGAGCCATCACAAGTAGGCCCTTACAATCCCAGCTTCGGTCGGGACATTAGCTCAGTTGGTTAGAGCAGAGGACTCATAATCCTTTGGTCGTAGGTTCAAGTCCTACATGTCCCACCATCCCCTACGCCCACGGACTGACGTGCCGCCTTATTTGGCGGCCGATGCGGCGGATGTAGCGGATGACGCTGCTGCCGCCGGTGCTGGCGCTGCCGCTGCGACGATCTCGATCTTGGCTTTGGCCTTCAGGTCGTCGAGTTGCTTCTTCAGGTTCTGCTGCTGCAATTGCTGGGACAGGTTGGATTTGACCTGTTCCAAGGGCGGCGCTTCGATCGGCTTGGAATCTTCCAGCAGGATGACGTGGTAGCCAAACTGGGATTTCACCGGTTCCAGGGTGAACTTGCCTTTTTCCAGTTTGCTCACGGCGGCGCCGAATTCGGGCACCATGCGGCTCAAATCAAACCAGCCCAGATCGCCGCCGGCCGCTTTGGAGCCGGTGTCTTTGGACTTTTCCATGGCCAGCTTGGCGAAGGCGCCGGCATCTTTTTTGAGCTTGGCGATGATGTCCTTGGCGTCGGCTTCTTTATCGACCAGGATATGGCGTGCCTTGTACTCGCTGCCGGTAATGGTGGCCTTGATGCGCTCGTATTCGGCTTTCACGGCGTCGTCGCTGACGGGGTTGGTTTTGATGTAGTCCTGCACGTAGGCATTGGCCAGAACCGATTGCCTGACCATTTCCAGCCGCTCCGTCACCTCGGGCGATTTGTCCAGCCCCTTCTTGACCGCTGCCTCGGCAATCACCATTTGCATGGCCAGTTGGTCGATGATGGCGGCTCGGGTTTCCGGGCTGTCCGGCTTGCCGGAAGCCGCACCCTGCTTGATCAGCATGTCGATACGGGTCTTGCCGATTGCCGTACCGTTGACGGTGGCCACAGTGGTGTCATTCGGGGCTGACGCCGCGGGCTTTGGACTCAGATCGGTGTTGCAGGCGGCCAAGGTCAGCAAAGACACTGCGCCGAGGGCGAGAATTCCAGATTTCATCGATTTCATTCAAGGGACCTTGGAGTAGTTAAAGCCCTTAATTGTCGCCGACAAGCCTTCATGGGTGCACTGCCACCTCATGGCGCCGGAAGAACGCGAGGGAAAGAGGCTGGTCGAGAAGGGTTGCCAGGGTTCAAATCGCCGTACCCGCTATTCAGTGTTCCAGCTTTTTTGCAAATCCCGGCGATCCCGTTTGGTCGGCCGGCCATGGGCCAGGGTCAGGGCCGGCTCCGGGCTCAGGCGATTGCGCTCCAGCACCCGGGCTCTGTTGTCCAGGCTGTCAGGCGTTTCTTCGTACAGTTGTTGCGCCAGCGGGGCCGGCCCGCGCTGTTCGCTCAGGTCTTTCACGATCACGGTCCGGGGTATCTTGGCCTGCATGACGGTAATCAGGTCGCCGACCCGGATTTCCCTGGATGCCTTGACATCGCGCTGGTCCATTTGCACCTGTCCATGGTTGACCGCATCGCTCGCCAGGGAGCGCGTCTTGAAAAACCGTGCGGCCCACAACCACTTGTCGATTCGGATTTTGTCCATGCATTGATAGATCAGGTTTCACCCACCGGTCCAGGCGCTCGCTCCCATCACGGGGCAAGGCACTGAGTCAGCGGGACTATACCTCCCCGAAGCGCTGGCAGTCCTCGTGAGCCTGGCCAGGCACCGCCGCAAACCCATATCATGTGGCCTGCTCTTTGACTTCTTTGGAATCTCCATGAACCGTGTTACTGCCCACACCGGCGCCAGGTACCCCATCATTCAAGCCCCCATGGGATGGATTGCGCGCACCCCGTTGGCCGCTGCAGTGTCACGCGCTGGCGGGCTGGGCATTATCGAAACCTCGTCCGGCGAAACCGAAACTTGCCAGGCCGAGATTGGCAAGATGCGGGCCCTGGGCTTGCCTTTTGGCGTGAACCTGCCGATTCGCTTCCTGCGTGACGATCAAATGCTGCGCTTCGTCTGTTCATCCGGCGTCAAGTTCGTCACCACTTCCGCCGGCAGTCCGGCCAAGTTCATCGCGCCGCTGAAGGACGCCGGCATCATCGTCTACCATGCCGTGCCCACCGTCGACGCGGCCCTCAAATGCGTGGATGCGGGCATTGACGGGCTGGTGGTGGAGGGCGCGGAAGGCGGCGGTTTCAAGAACCCAGAGGAGGTCTCCACGCTGGTGTTGTTGCAGGCGATTCGAGCCTGCACCGATGTGCCGCTGATTGCGGCGGGCGGCATTTGCGATGGCCGGGGCATGGCGGCGGCGTTTGCGCTGGGGGCCGAGGGCGTTCAGATGGGCACCCGCTTTGTCTGCTGCGCCGAAAGCCCGGTGCACCTCAATTACAAGAATGCCATCGTCGACGCTGGGGAGACCGGTACCTGGATGCTGAACAAGAAAGCCACGCCCTGCATCCGTGCGCTCAAATCCCAACGTACGCGGGCCATCCATGAACAGGGAGTGATGTCGGCCGACGCATTGAAGGGCATTCTGGGTGTCTACTTTGACGGCGACATGGAAGCCGCCCCTGCGCTGGCCGGCCAAACAGTGGGTCTGATCGACTCGATCAAGTCGGCGCAGCAAATCATTGACGACACCGTGGCCGAGTTCTTCGCCATCACCGCGCGGCTGGGTGCCATGGCCCAACTGCGCTCATTTGGGTGAGGCCAATGTGCGGTTTCGCACAGACCGGATTCCGTAGCCGTCTTCTAATCAAATGCGTGACCTCAAGCACTGAAAAGACCAACCTATGGAGTTCAACATGAACAATATGAATACACGACGCAATCTGGTCAAGATTTTGCTGGCCACGGCGGCGGCGTTCGCGATCGCCGGCAGCGGCAGTCAAGCCTTTGCCGCAACCGCCGAGGACCTGCAAAGGGACGCCGCACAGGCGCTCCAGACGCTGTACAAAACTCATCCCGGCGCGGAAAGATTCTCCAGAGAGGCAAAAGCCGTGCTGGTGTTTCCAAAGATCATCAAGGCGGGGCTGGTGTTTGGTGGCAGCTATGGCGAAGGCGTGTTGACCCGGGGCTCGCGGTTCGACGGCTACTTCAATTCTGTTTCCGCCTCGTGGGGCTGGCAGGCCGGTGCCGAGACTTACGGCTACGTCGTCTTCCTGATGAATGACAAGGCTTTGAAGTACCTGGACGAAGCTAAGGGTTGGGAAGTGGGTGTCGGACCCACCGTGGTTGTCATGAGTGAAGGGGTGGCAAAAAATGTATCGACCCTGACGCTCAAGGACGATGCCTATGCCTTCATCTTCGACCAGCAAGGGCTGATGGCCAGCCTCAGCATCGAAGGCACCAAGATCACACGGATCAGGAAGCCCTGAGGAATAGGATGGGGTCGACCATGGCGCGGTTCAGGCTGACCGACCAGTGCAGGTGCGGTCCCGTTGCGCGGCCCGTGGCGCCCACTTGGCCGAGGCTGGATCCGGCATCGACCCGATCGCCGGGCTTGACCTGGATAGCCGACAGGTGACAGTACATGGTCAGGAAGCCGGACCCATGGTCCAGCCAAACGGTGTTGCCATTGAAGAAGTAGTTCCCGGTATCGATCACGATGCCTGGCGCGGCCGCCAGCACCGGCGCACCTTGCGGCGCGGCAATGTCCATGCCGCTGTGCGGGCTGCGTGCCTGGCCGTTGAAAACCCGCCGCAATCCAAACGAACTGGAGCGCCGGCCGACTGTCGGCTGGTGCAACTGCAATGAGGTCGGTTGGGCGTCGCTGAAAGTCGCCATCACTTGCTGGAGGTGGGTTCGTTCGCGTTCATAGCGCGCCACATCTTCGGCCGACAGATCGACATGACCGGGCGCCACCTTCAAGCGTTGCTCCGGATAGCGAAAAGGCTTGATCTGGAACGGCACCGCAGTGTCCGGCGCAGCATCCTTCCTGACGTTGAGGGATGCGATGCCGGGCGGTGAGGCCAGGGGAATGCCCACCACCGCGGTCCACTGCGCGCCCTCCTGCACCACCAGCACCGCAGAGCCATTGAAGGTGGCTTGCGGCGCTTGCGCCGAGGCACCGAGCCCGATTCTCGCCACGCCGCCGGGCGTGACCCGCTGCCGCGGCAATTCCACTGCGCCAGCCGGCAAAGACAAAGCGCCAAGGAGCAGCAGCACAAACGTCCGGAAGTGACGCGGGGTGAACATGGCCAACGGTCCTGATGTCATGAAAGAAGGTGCCTTAAAATTTCCCGAGTTTAGGTCGGAGAAGGTGAGGGCTATTTTGTCCTGGCTTTCAAAGCCGGGGCTTGCCTGGCCCACTCCATTGATTGACCACAAACGTGGCACTGACCGGGGTCTTTCATGAACAGCGTCGAGCAACTTCGAAAAATTCTCAAACAAGGCCACAGCATTGCCGTGGTCGGGCTGTCGGCTGAATGGCACCGGCCCAGTTATTTTGCCGCCAAATACATGCAGGAGCATGGCTACCGGGTATTTCCGGTGAACCCGCGCTATGCCGCGTCGGGCACCGAAATACTGGGTGAACGCTGCTACGCCAGTTTGCTGGAAATCGAGCAGCCGGTCGACATCGTCGACGTCTTCCGGCGCAGCGAGGACGTGCTGCCGATTGCAGAACAAGCAGTTCAGATCGGCGCCAAATGCTTGTGGCAACAAATCGGTGTCACCAACCAGGAGGCGGACCAACTGGCGCGCCAGGCGGGGCTGGACTCGGTGATGGACCGCTGCGTCAAGATCGAATACGCACGCCTGTTCGGCGGGTTGAACCTGGTCGGCGTTGACACCAAGATCATTTCCGCCAAACGGCCGCTGTAGGGGACACCATGGCTGAACATCAATTCCACGCTGAGACGCTGGCCATCCACGCCGGGCAGATTCCGGATGCCGCCACCGGCGCCCGCGCCTTGCCGATCTACCAGACCACCAGCTTTGTTTTTGACAGTGCCGAGCACGCCGCCAGCCTGTTCAACCTGCAGACTTTCGGCAACGTCTACTCGCGCCTGTCCAATCCGACGGTGGCGGCACTGGAAGAGCGGGTGGCGGCACTTGAAGGCGGCCGCGCCGCGCTGGCCTCCGCCAGCGGCATGGCGGCCGAGGCGATGGCCTTGATGACCATCCTGCAGCAGGGCGACCATGTGGTGGCGGCCGGTGCCTTGTACGGCGGCAGCGTCTCCATGCTGGCCGTCAACCTGGCGCGCTTCGGTATCGAGGTGACTTTTGTCGACGCCACCGACCCGCAAGCCTTTGCGGCGGCCATGCAGCCCAACACCCGGGCCGTTTTTGCCGAGAGCCTGGGCAACCCGAGTCTGGTGGTGCTGGACATTGCCGCAGTGGCCGAGGTGGCCCATGCCCACGGCGTGCCGCTGCTGATCGACAACACGGTACCGTCGCCGTTCCTGTGCAATCCGCTGCGCCTGGGCGCCGACATCGTGGTGCACTCGGCCACCAAATACCTGGGCGGCCACGGCACCACGCTGGCCGGGGTCATGGTCGAGGGCGGCAAATTTCCCTGGGACAACGGCAAGTTCCCGGGCATGACGGAGCCGTCCAAGGGCTACCACGGCGTCAAGTTCTATGAAACCTTTGGCGATTTCGGGTTCACCATGCGGGCCCGCATGGAGACCTTGCGGGTCTATGGCGCTGCCTTGTCACCCATGAGCGCCTGGCAGATCCTGCAAGGCACCGAGACCTTGCATGTGCGCATGGAGCGGCATTGCGGCAACGCACGCAAGGTGGCCGAGTTCCTGAAGAACGATGCGCGCATCGGTTGGGTCAACTACCCCGGCTTGCCGGAGCACCCGCAGTACGCGCTGGTCGAAAAACAGATGCGCCAGGTCGACGGCGCGCCCGGTGCCTCGGGCTTGCTGGCCTTTGGCGTCAAGGGCGGCATGCAGGCCGGCGTGCGCTTTATCGAACGGGCCCAATTCCTCAGCCATGTGGCCAATATCGGCGATACCCGTACCCTGATCATTCATCCGGCATCGACCACCCACCGGCAGCTCGACGCCCAACAGCAAATCGCCGCCGGCGTGTTGCCCGACATGGTGCGCATGTCGGTTGGCATCGAGCACATAGACGACATACTGTGGGACATCGACCAGGCACTTGGATAGGAAATTCAGCATGAGCAGCATCTTTGATCAGCACCTGGATAAAAACGCCGCCAATTTCGTGGCATTGTCGCCGGTCAGTTTTGTCGAGCGCAGTGCCGAGATTTTTGGCGATCTGCCGGCCGTGCTGCACGGCCAGCGCCGCTACAACTGGGCCCAGACGCGGGAGCGCTCGGCGCGTCTGGCGGCGGCGCTGCGAGCGCATGGGGTAGGGCGCGGCAGCAGCGTCAGCGTGATGTTGTCCAACACGCCGGAAATGGTCGAGGCGCACTACGCCGTGCCGGCGCTCAATGCGGTGCTCAACACCCTCAACACGCGGCTCGATGCCGCTTTGCTGGCCTGGCAGATGAACCATTGCGAAGCGCAGGTGCTGATCACCGACCGCGAATTCGCACCCACCATGATGGAGGCCTTGCGCATCCTGAAGGTGGAGCATGGTCGTGAAGTTCTGGTCATCGATGTCTGTGACAGCGAGTACAGCGGTGCCGGCGAGCGTCTGGGCAGTTTCGAGTACGAAGCGTGGCTGGCTGCGCATCCGCCCCTGCCGGCATTGCCGGGGCCGTCCGACGAGTGGGATGCCATCGCCGTCAGCTACACCTCGGGCACCACCGGCGACCCCAAGGGCGTGGTGACGCACCACCGGGGCGCCTACCTCAATGCGGTTTGCAACGCCGCCACCTGGACCATGCCGCATTTCCCCACCTACCTGTGGACACTGCCCATGTTCCACTGCAATGGCTGGTGCTTCCCGTGGACCATCGCCTTGCTGGGCGGCACCCATGTCTGTCTGCGCCGGGTTGACGCCGCATCGATTCTGGAAGCGATGAGCCGGCACGGGGTCGACCACTACTGCGCCGCGCCCATTGTTCACAACCTGTTGATCGCGGCGCCGGCGGCACAGCGCGCCGGCATCCGGCAAAAGGTTCGCGGCATGGTGGCGGGCGCCGCGCCGCCGGCGTCCATGATCGAGGGCATGGCGCAGATCGGTTTCGACATCACCCATGTCTATGGTCTGACAGAGGTCTACGGCCCGGCCTCGGTGGCCGTCAAGCGCGACCAGTGGGCGCATGAAACGCTGGCCGAGCAGACCCGGCTCAACGCCCGCCAGGGCGTGCGCTACGTCTTGCAGGAAGGCATGACGGTGCTGGACCCCGAGAGCCTGCGAGAGATTCCAGCGGACGGCCAGAGCATGGGCGAAATCATGTTCCGCGGCAACATCGTGATGAAGGGCTACCTGAAGAACCCGGCTGGCACCGAGCAGGCGTTTCAGGGCGGCTGGTTCCATACCGGGGACCTGGCCATCATGGACCCGGACCGCTACGTCAAGATCAAGGACCGCAGCAAGGACATCATCATCTCGGGTGGCGAGAACATCAGTTCGCTGGAAGTGGAGGACGCGCTGTACCGCCATCCGGCTGTCATGACTTGCGCCGTGGTGGCCAAGCCGGATGCCAGATGGGGCGAAACGCCGCTGGCCTACGTCGAACTCAAGCCGGCGGCCGAGGTCAGCGCGGCCGAACTGACAGCGCACTGCAAGAGTCTGCTGGCCGGCTACAAGGTGCCGCGCGACATCCGCTTCGAAGCTATCCCGAAAACCTCGACCGGGAAGATACAGAAGTCCGAATTGCGGACCCGGGCGAAGCAAATTGTGGGGTAGCAAGGCGTCGGAATGACCTTAGCCCGCACCGCGAAAGCGCTCCAGATGCTTTCTTGTTCCAGCAAACACCGCATCGGCCAGTTTCGCTGGAAACCCCGGTGGAAGTCGACTCTCCACGGTTTGCAGCGCCGGCTCCACTGCGTCGATCATTCCCGTCAGGGCGTCCCATACCTGGGGAACGCCACTCTTTTTGGCCAATTCCTCCCAGTGCCTCCTTGAGATTTCCGAGAGGCGGTAGTGCGCGGCCCGGGAGCGTACCGCCATGGCCAGCTTGGTCTTCTTGTATTGCAGGTGGTACGGGCCTGTTCCAATCAGCGGCCATGCCGATAAAACGTCGTACAGCGGCGTCATCCGGTAGCGCCCGCCCGGGAGTAAAAAGATGGAAAAGTTCTTGGCGTGTCCATCGATGGCCGCCAGCAGCCAAAAGGCCAGCTGCGCACACAGAAAATGTTTGCCATCTGATTCAAACGCCTCGCTGCCCTTGAGCACACTCAGGCAATCCTTGATTCCGGGTCCGCCTTTTGACTCGTACTTTTCGTCGCTGGATTTACCCTGGGCTTGGCACAGATCTTCCTGGGGAATGCGCACGATCCATTTCCCACCGTCTTGCCACTGGCGGTCAAAGCGTTCCACCACCAGGGCTTTTCGATGGCCAAATATTGCCGGATGGCAGTGTGCAACCGGCAGATTGAGTTGACCAAGTATTTGGTTGCACAGCCATTCGTTCTCCACTGACAGTCTCAGGTCCAGATTGCGCCCTGGCGTGAGTCCGATTGAAGGCTTCAGAATGTGGGTGGTAGGGGTTGCGCCTTTGGGCTTGCACCAAGTTTTACCAATGCGCAGCAGTGCGGTTTTTTCCTGTGCCCCGGCAATCGAAATCCTGAAACCCTCATCGTCGTCCTGGGCGCCTGTGCCTGCCTCCAGGCCCAGCCCGGAGAGCAACAACTCGACCTGCTCATCCTTGAGCTTTTCGTAATCCAAGCGTTGCACGTCTCCTGGTTTTTGCCCGACAGGCAGAAGCTGCACGGCGCCCACGCAGTCTCGTCCGATGGCCTGAAGCAGGGTGAAGGTGTCGATGCCGCGGGTTTTGTAGCGCGCGCTGATGCGCTTTCGGATGCTTTCGTTGTCGGGCAGCAGATTGTCAAAATAGTTTTTGACTACGGCGCCTTCGAGTTGGTTGTTGGCGGTAAACGGCAGCGACAGCGACAGCGGCCGGCTACGCGGATGACTTGGCCAGGACGGCTCATATTCAAACCTGTGGTTGCCCGTGCGGCCTACCGACCAGGTGCCAACGTGCTCCCCGTTCATCCAGACGCCCAGCCCCTTCATCACCACGCTCCTCTGTGGGCGCCCTTGTTCTGCGCGGGCTCCTTGGAGGTGCCCGGCTGGGCCAACCCGGATTCGACCACCGCTGTTTCCCGCAGGACCAGGTCCACGCCAAGCGCACCCAGCACTTTGTGCAGATGATCAAGGCTCACCGAAGAGGCGTTTTTTTCCAGGGAGGCAATCCGGGACTGGGTGACCCCCAGCCGTTCGGCCAGTTGGGTCTGACTCAGCCCGCGAGCCTTGCGCAAGGAGCGCAAATGTTGGGACAACTGCCCCGGAAACGAAAGAAGATAGTCCATACGACAAATTATCTGCTATGTAATATATTGCCAGTATATCTTCTATAGAAGATAATGTCAAAATATCTTATAAAAAAGATATTTGCTGTGGCGCCGCCATGTCGGGCGTCAGGAACTTTCAAGCGCCCGGGACACATCCTCGCAGGTCTGCCGCGGCGGGTGGCGCAGGAAGAGTCCAAGATGCTCAGCCATTCGTCTGGACCATACGCGCTGGCGGAAGCGGTGAGATTCGAACTCACGGACGGTTTCCCGTCGCCGGTTTTCAAGACCGGTGCAATCGACCACTCTGCCACGCTTCCGAGGCGCGTATTCTAGCTGGCTGGCAGCGCGTCCCTGTGCCGGGTGCCAAAATGGCGCCATGCAAGTTCCATCCCCGCACCCCGCACAACCGCGCAATCCGCTGCACGGCCTGACCCTGGAGGCCATTGTCACGGCCTTGGTGGCGCACTATGGCTGGGCAGGACTGGGAGAGCGCATCCCGCTGCGCTGTTTTACCAGCGACCCGAGCGTGGCGTCCAGCCTGAAATTCCTGCGCAAGACACCTTGGGCGCGCGACAAGGTGGAAGGGCTCTACCTTTTCATGCTGCGCGAAATCCGCCGCGCGCCAAAGTCCTAGTTGCTGCCGGCGCCGTGATGGGCGTTGGCGACCGCCAGTGCGGTCATGTTGACGATGCGCCGCACCGTCGCGGAGGGCGTCAGCACGTGCACCGAGGCCGCCGTGCCGAGCAGGATAGGACCCACCGTGACACCGTGACCGCCGGTCATCTTGAGCACATTGAACAAGATGTTGGCGGCATCCAGATTCGGGCAAATCAGGAGGTTGGCCTCGCCCTTGAGCTTGCTGTCCATCAAGGCGGCATGGCGCATGTCTTCCGACATGGCGGCATCGCCGTGCAATTCGCCATCGCATTCGACATCCGGTGCCAGTTGGGAAAACAACTCGTAGGCCTGGCGCATTTTGACCGCCGACTTGCGGCTGGAAGACCCGTACATGGAGTGCGAAAGAAAGGCCACTTTGGGTGGCAGGCCAAAACGCCTGACTTCCTCAGCCGCCATCATGGCGATGCTGGCCAGTTGCTCGGCATCCGGGTCTTCGTTGACGAAGGTGTCGGCGATGAACAGCGTGCGCTTTTCCATCATCAAGGCGTTCAGGGTGGCAAAGCCGGAAGCCCCTTTGCGCGTGCCTATGACATCGCGAACATGGTCCAGGTGCACGTCGAAACGGCCGTGCATGCCGCACAGCATGGCATCGGCGTCGCCCAGCTTGACCATCAAGGAGCCGATGGTGGTGGTGGAGCGGCGCACCGCCGCCTTGGCCGCCTCGATCGACACGCCACGCCGGCCCATCAGACGGTGATAGGTCTCCCAGTACTGGCGAAAACGCGGATCGTCCTCGGGGTTGACGCAGGACACATCCTTGCCCAGCCGGATGCGCAGACCGGCTTTCAGCAAGCGGGCTTCGATCACCGCCGGGCGGCCGATCAGGATCGGCCGCGCCAGGCCTTCGTCCACCGCCAGTTGGGCTGCGCGCAGCACCCGCTCGTCCTCGCCTTCGGCGTAGGCGACGCGTTTGCCAGCATCGGATACCGCTTTGGCGGAGGCGAATACCGGGCGCATGAACATGCCGGTCTGGTAGACAAAGCGGGACAACTGTTCGCGGTAAGCGTCCATGTCCTTGATCGGGCGCGTGGCGACGCCGGACTCTTCCGCCGCCTTGGCCACAGCCGGTGCAATGCGCAGAATCAGGCGCGAATCAAAAGGTGTCGGGATCAGGTACTCGGAGCCAAACACCAGTTCCTGGCCGGCGTAGGCGGTGGCCACTTCCTCACTGATGTCGGCCTTTGCCAGATCGGCAATCTGGCGTACGCAAGCCAGTTTCATGGCCTCCGTGATCTTGGTCGCGCCGCAGTCCAGCGCGCCGCGGAAAATGTAGGGGAAACACAGGACGTTGTTGACCTGGTTCGGATAGTCCGAGCGTCCTGTGGCGATGATGCAGTCGGGCCGCACGGCTTTGGCCAGTTCCGGCCGGATTTCGGGCTCCGGGTTGGCCAGCGCCAGGATGATAGGCTGTTTCGCCATGGTCTTGACCATCGCCTGCGTCAGCACACCGGCGGTGGAGCAGCCGAGGAAGACGTCGGCCCCGTCGATGACGTCGGCCAGCGTGCGCAATTCGGTTTTCTGGGCGAAACGGGCTTTCGATTCATCGAAGCCGCCGGGTCGGCCTTCATAGACCAGGCCTTTAGAGTCGCAGACGTAAATGTTCTTGCGGTTCACCCCCAGGCCCACCATCACATCCAGGCAGGCCAGCGCCGCGGCGCCGGCGCCCGAGACCGCCAGCTTGACTTCTCCGATCTGTTTGCCGACCAGCTCCAGGCCGTTCAGCAGGGCCGCGCTGGAGATGATGGCGGTGCCGTGCTGATCGTCATGAAACAGCGGTATGTTCATGCGCTCGCGCAGCTTCTTCTCGATGTAGAAGCATTCCGGCGCCTTGATGTCTTCCAGGTTGATGCCGCCCAGGGTGGGTTCCATGGCGGCGATGATCTCCACCAGTTTGTCGGGGTCGCGCTCGGCCAGCTCGATGTCGAAGACGTCGATGCCGGCAAACTTCTTGAACAGGCAGCCCTTGCCCTCCATCACCGGTTTCGACGCCAGCGGGCCGATGTCGCCCAGGCCCAGCACCGCCGTGCCATTGGTGATGACGCCCACCAGATTGCCGCGCGAGGTGTACTCGGTGACCAGCGAGGGGTCGGCCTCGATGTCCAGGCAGGGGTAGGCCACGCCGGGTGAATAGGCCAGCGACAAGTCGCGCTGATTCGACAGCGGCTTGGTCGGAGTGACCGAAATTTTTCCGCGTGTCGGCGTTTTATGGTACTCACGGGCGGCTTCGCGCAGAGCATGCTCGGCCGGGGACAGTTCTTTACTCATTATTTTCTCCAGTGTTGTTCTTGAAACCTAAAGACTACCGAATTGTGAACCCGCCAGCGGTGCGTAGTTCTGAGCCAACTCAAGTCAATGCGCATCTGCCTGCCGGGCCGCTTCGATGCTGGCTTGGGTATCGCCGCTGCCGCCATTGAAAAACAGGTTCAGGGCCACCGCCGTCAGCGATGCCAGCAGAATGCCCGATTCAATCAGGGGGTGAATGGTGTGCGGCAGCCACTGCTTGAAGTTGGGCGCGATCAGCGGAATCATGCCGAAGCCGATCGAGACCGCGACGATGAACAGGTTGTTGCGGTTGCCCCGGTAGTCGACGCCGGCCAGAATGCGAATGCCGGTCGCGGCCACCATGCCGAACATCACCAGGCCGGCACCTCCCAGCACCACCGTGGGCAGGCTCTCCACCAGCGCCGCCATCTTGGGCATCAAGCCCAGCACGATCAGGATCAGGCCGCCGGCGACGCAGACGTACCGGCTCTTGACGCCGGTGACGCCCACCAGGCCCACGTTCTGTGAAAAGCTGGTGTACGGAAAGGTATTGAAGATGCCGCCAATCAAGGTACCCAAGCCATCGGCGCGCAAGCCGCGGGTCAAATCCGGCGGCGTGATGGGGCGCTCGGTCATGTCGCCCAGCGCCAAAAACATGCCGGTGGATTCAATCATCACAACGATCATGACCAGGGTCATGGTCAAAATCAGGATCGGATCAAAGACCGGCACGCCGAACTGGAACGGCAGGATCAGGTCCAGCCATTTGGCGCCGGCAACCTTGTCAAAGCTCATCATGCCGACGCTGGCCGCCACGATACCGCCCACAATGATGCCCAGCAGCACCGAGATGTTGTTGATGAACCCCCTGGCGTATTTGGCGATCAACAGAATCGACAGCAACACGATGGCCGCCACGCCGATACCGTCCAGCGCGGCGTATTTCGGATTCGGCACCGAACCGACCAGCGCCAGGCCCTTGGGCACGGCGGGGACGCTGCCGGTCATGGCGCCGACCTCCGCCAGCCATTTGGCGTGCTCGGGATTGACCACGCTGGGCGCCGTGGGGCCGAAGGGGTTGCCGAAAATCCAGTTGATGCCGATGCGCATCAGACTGATGCCAATCACGGCGATGATGGTGCCGGTCACCACCGGCGGAAAGAAGCGCAGCATCCGGCTCATCACAGGCGCCAGCAGCATGGAGATGATGCCAGCCCCGATGATGGCGCCGAAGATGATTTGTGCGCCCGGGGCGCCGCCTGTGGTGTTGGCCATGGCCACCATCGGTGCCACGGAGGCAAAGGAGACGCCCATCATGACCGGCATCCGGATGCCAAACCATTGGGTCGCCCCCAGCGACTGGATCAAGGTGGCGATGCCACAGCAAAAGAGGTCGGCCGAAATGAGATAGGCAACCTGCTCGGGTGTGAGTTTGAGCGCCCGACCGACGATCAGCGGCACCGCCACCGCCCCGGCGTACATCACCAGGACATGCTGCAAACCCAGCGCTGCCAGACGCCCGGCGGGCAGGCGTTCATCCACCGGATGGGTTGTCGAATCTGCCATCAAGCATCTCCTGAAGAGTGGTTCGTCAAGCGTTCACAGGGCGTCGTCAGCGCGGCTCAAAAGGTCTCCGGGCCGCGATGACAGCATGTTACCAATTCACCGGAGCCGGCGAAATCCCGCCATAAAGCAAGCATTGGGAGTCTAGACCAGCAGGTCCTTCAAGCTGCGGGCGATCACCTTGGTGGCGCGACGCAGGTCTTCCAGAGCCAGTCGTTCATCGGCTCGCTTGGCATGCGACTCCAGCACCGTGCGCGGCCCGGCACCGTAAATGACGCCGGGAATGCCGGCCTCGCAGAACAGGCGCACGTCGGTGTACAAGGGCGTGCCGATGGCGGGGATGGGTTCGCCAAACACTGCGCTGCCGTGCTTCTGAAGGGCGGCCACCAGCGGCTGGTTGCCGGCCAGCGGTTGCAGGGCCTTGGCCAGCAAAATGCGCTTGACATCGACCGTGATGCCGGCGCATGGGGCCGCGGCAGCGCCGATGAGTTGGCGCAGGCTGGCCTCCACTTGCACCGGATCCTCTTCCGGGATCATGCGGCGGTCGAGTTTGAAAGTGACGCGGCCCGGTACCACGTTGGTGTTGGTGCCGCCTTCGATCAATCCTACATTCAGGTAGGGGTGCGTAATGCCCGGCACCGCGGAGCACAGCTTCTTGTAGAGTGGGTTTTGCGCGTACAGGGCAGTGAGTATCTGAACCGCCGCCTGCAAGGCGTCGACGCCCGAGTCGGGAATGGCGGCGTGCGCCATCTGGCCATGCACCGTGACCTCCAGTTGCAGGCAGCCGTTGTGGGCGGTGACAATCTGGTAGCTGAAGCCGGCGGCGATCACCAGATCTGGCTTGATGATGCCATGTGCCAGCAGCCAGGCCGGACCGACCATGCCGCCAAATTCCTCGTCGTAGGTAAAGAGCAACTCGATGCTGCCGGTGTTCGGTCTGGCCACCGCTTCGAGAGCCCGCAGGGCGAACGCATAGGTCGAAAAATCGCACTTGCTGACGGCGGCGGCACGGCCGTAAATCTTTCCGTCCTCAATCTCGCCGCCATAAGGATTTTTGCTCCAGCCTTCGCCCGGCGGCACCACATCGCCATGGGCATTGAGCAGGATCGTCGGGCCCGGACCGTAGCGGCGGCGCACCAGCAGATTGGTAATGCTCTGCAGGCCGGCGGCGCGCACCTCGGCCTCGGGCACCGGGTATTTGTCCGCGTCCAGTCCAAACCCCTGCAACAGCTCGGCGGCGCGCTCGGCATGCGGAGCGTTGTTGCCGGGCGGCGTGTCGGTGGGGACGCGGATCAGCGCCTGCAAAAAGCGCACTTGTTCGTCAAAGTGGGCGTCTATCCAGCTGTCAAGCTGTTCGTAAATGGTCATGATGGCTGCCCTCCAAGGTGGCGCGCGTAGAGTGGTGGTTTTTGAAATTCAGCGCCGTCAGTCCGGCGCAGGGGAGATCGAAGCTTGCTGCAACTCGGTTGCCAGTTGCAGCAGCAGATTGGAGAGTGCGTCCGCCGCCAGTTGCATGTCGTCGTTGGTGACGCTCTCCAGCGGGTTGTGGCTGATGCCGGCGTTTTGCCCGCGCACGAACAGCATGGCTTGCGGCATCAATTCATGCAACTTCATGGCATCATGACCGGCGCCACTGGGCATGCGATGGATCGGTAGCCCCAACGCATGCACGGCCTGCTCCCAGCGCCGCTGCCAGGCGGGTGCGCTGGGTGCGGCAGCGACACGCATCGTCTCTTCGAGCTTGAAATGCAGACCGCGCCGTTCGCAGATGCGCACAAGTTCGGCACACACATCGGTGGCACAGCTATCGCGCAAGTCGTCGCTGGTCGCTCGAATGTCGAGGCTGAAATTACAGCGCCCGGGCACGACGTTGATCGAGCCGCTCGGTACCTCAAGCATGCCGACAGTGGCGACGACATTCGGCACACTGCTGCCACGCCGTTCGGCATACAGCGTGAGCTCCGCCGCGGCGGTCGCGGCGTCGCGTCGGCTGCCCATCGGGGTCGTGCCAGCGTGGCTCGCCATGCCGATAATCGAGCCGATATAGCGCACGCTGCCGTTGATGGAGGTCACGATACCCAGTGGCAAGTCGATCTCGTTGAGTACAGGTCCCTGCTCGATGTGGGTTTCAACGAAGCCAAGGTACTTGCTGGCATCGCGCCGCAGCTTGGGGATGTCGTCGACGCACAGACCGGCCCGCGTCATGGCCTCGCGCATCGTCACGCCATCGGCGTCCTGCTGGGCTAGCCAATCCGCGTTGAAATGCCCTGTCAGCGCGCCCGAGCCGAGAAATACCGCCCGGTAGCGCTGCCCCTCCTCCTCGGCGAAGCCGACGACCTCGATGCCGTAGGGTAGACGCCGCCCCTGGCGATGCAATTCGCGCACGCACACCATCGGCATCAGGATGCCGAGGCGACCGTCGTACTTGCCGCCGTTACGCACCGTGTCGTAGTGGCTTCCGGTCAGCAGGCGCTTTGCGTCGCGCGTGCTGCCGTGGTAGATGCCAACCACGTTGCCCACGGCGTCGATTTCGACTTCGTCGAAACCACAGTCAGCGCGCATCCAGTGCGCCAGTCGCTGCGCCACCGCACGGTGCGCGTCGCTCAGGTAGGTCACCGTCAGTTCGCCGCGGTCGGCGTAAGCGGCTTCACTGTGGGTCGCGAGCCGCTGCGCCCAGTCCCACACCTGATTGCCGAGCTCGGGCGTCACGCCCAATTTGTCATTGAGCCGGATCTCGGCGATACGGTCGATGTTGCGCAGGCATTCGAGCAGTTCAAAATCGGCGGGGTTGTCAAGGCGGCGTTCGAATGTGGCAATGATCTCCGACCTGGTCAAGCCGAGGCCGGTCGGACCAGGCGCCGCCAAAACAAGGGGGAAGCCGAATTTGGCGTTGTAGTCCGCATTCAGGCGTTGGATCTTCGCCAACTCGGCCGCTGTGCATTGCGTCAGTCCCGCCTGGTCCGGTTCATGACCAGACTCTGGCGTCTGCGTGTTGCCAACCATGGCCTGGCCGGCGAGTTCAGGCTGGGCACGCACCAGTGCCAATTGCCGGTCGCGCCCGGCATGGCGCACGATGTCGGCCATGACATATTTGAGATGCGCCAGGGATAGGAACGGGCGCCGCGCCAATGCGCCCTCGATGACCCACGGCGAAGGCTCGTACAAGCCGCCCAGCCATGCTGCCGCTTCGAGCGCGCTTGCCGCATTGAGTTGCTCCAGGGTCAGTGGCATGGTTCAGCTTTCAGGCGATCGCTGTTGCTTGGCGTAACGCAAAGGCGCCAGCGAGGTGCGCAAACGTTCTTCAGGATTGTCAGACGACGCCAGGGACTCGACCAGCGCGGCGTTGACATTGCCCAGGTGCGTTGCCATCAGCGCTTCAGCCCCGGACAGATCGCCCGCCGCCATGGCGCCGACGATCGCTTCATGTTCATCACACGACTGACGTGCGTCGTGCGTGGACTGGTAGAGCGTCGCGACCAGCGTCGTGCGCGCAGTGAGGTCACGTATGACATCGGTCAGCAACGGATTGCCCAGGCACTTGGCCAGGCAGACATGGAAATCTGCCAGCAAGAAGGAGCGTGTGGCGGTGTCCACCGCCGTCAGCGCATCACGCTCTTGTGCCACATGCTGGCGCAGTTGCCGGATGACCGATTGCAGGGGCTTGCCGGCGTCGCGCAGTATCCCGGTCTCAACGACGCGTCGAGCATCGAAAGCGTGACGCGCTTCTTGAAACGAAGGTTCAACCACATACCAGCCTTTGCGTGGCCGAACCTCGATGAAGCCGCGCGCCTGCAATTGCATCAACGCTTCCCGCACCAGGGTTCGACTGACGCCGAACAGGTCGGCGAGTTGCTGCTCGCCGAGCCGCTCCCCCGGGGCAAGCTTTTGCGCGAGGATCGACTCGACAACCTGCTGCGCGATCTCGTTTTGATTGGCCATACAGAACCGACTTTAGCCGAAGTACCACTCAGGCCCGAACGGCCGCCGCTGCCGTGCTGACGCCTGTGTCGCCGTCGATCAAGGGAGTCATGCGACCGTCCAGCACCGCGTGGGCACGCTCGCGGTCGATGTCGCCTTCCCAGGCAGCGACAACCACGGTGGCGACGCAATTCCCGACCAAATTGCCCAGAGCCCGGGCAATGCCCATGAACCAGTCAACCGACAGAACCAGAACCAGTCCAACGGCAGGAATCGCCGGAATGGCTTGCAAGGTGGCCGCCAGAACCACGATGGCCGACCCGGGCACACCATGGGCCCCCTTGGAAGTCACGAGCGAGATCGCCAGGATGATCAGCAGGTCGGTCATCGTGACCGGCGTGTTGGTGGCCTGGGCGATGAACACGGCAGCCAAAGTGATGTAGAGCGAAAAAGCATCCAGATTGAATGAATACCCGGTCGGAATCACCAGGCCGACAGTCGAGTCGCGAATACCCATGTTTCTGAGCTTGGCCATGATCTGCGGCAACACACTGTCGGACGAGGTGGTGGCAAATACCACCATCAACTCCTCGCGCAGGTACTTCAATAATTTGAAGATCGAAAAACCAGCCATCCGCATGATGAAGCCAAGGATCACAAAGACGAAAATGGCGACTCCACCGAAAAACAGCGCCACCAGCAACCCCAACTGCTTCAGGGAACCAATGCCGTACTTGCTGACCGTGAAGGCAATGGCGCCCAGCACACCCAGTGGCGCCAGCTTGATGATGATGCCCATGACCTTGAACAGCACCTGGCTCAGCGTATCGATGAAGCCAGCCACCGGAGCACCCGCTTGGCCCAGCATCGTCAGCGCGCAGCCGAACAGCACCGCGAACAACAACACCTGCAATACATCGCCTGTGACGAAGGCACTCACCACCGTGGTCGGGATCAATTTCATCAGGAATTCGACCGTGCCGCCGCCAGTCAGTTTGCCGGCATTGTCGGCATAGGCACTCATGGCCTTCGCATCAAGCGCTTTCGCATCGACATTCATGCCGACACCGGGCTCAAAATAGTAGGCCAGCGCCAGACCGAGCAGTAGCGCGACGGTCGTGACGACCTCAAAATAGACCAGCGCCTTGACACCGACACGCCCCACACGCTTCAAGTCGCCGGCACCGGCGATACCGTGTACCACCACGCAGAACACCAATACCGGAATGACCATCTTGATCAGCTTGATGAAGCCGTCGCCAAGGGGTTTGAGTTTGAGCGCGAACTCGGGCCAGATGAACCCAAGGATGACGCCGGCGATCAGCGCCAGCACCACTTGGCCGAACAGGGAGCGGGAAAACTTTGGCATCATTTGTCTCCAGGGTTAAGCAAGCATTTATATTGTGTACAAGCTTGCATACAAACAGTATAGGCAAGCGAATACGGTCATGCATGCGGGTATTCCCTGGAAATCACGACATCCAGGTCACAGCTGAGTTGCCTTAACCCATCTTTCTCAACTCGCCGTTGCTTTCCCGGGAATTGGATCTTGGGTTGCGCGTAAGTGCTTGATTTGCAAAGGGGCAAGCCGTGGCGACGCTTGTGGTGGAGACTTTGGTCCTTGTCGTGG
>NZ_JAQTMS010000042.1 GCF_028714215.1 Rhodoferax sp.
CCCCCCACCCCCCACCCCTCACCCCACCAGCATCCGCAGCCGGACTGCCGCGCTCAGCAGCAAGGCCACGCCGACCGACAGCAGCACCGAGAACCAGGCCTCCCTGCGGCCCAGGGTTTTGTGCATGACGGCGAAGGTAGAAATGCAGGGCACGTAGAAGGTCAGGAACACCAGCAGGGTGATGATCTGCACCGGCTGCAGCTGGGTGTCTATGTTCTGCGTGCCCAGGGCCTGAAAAATCATCAGCAGGGACAGCTCCTTGCGCAGCACGCCAAACAGCAGCGGCAGGCCCAGCACCAGGGGCAGGCCCAGCCACCAGCTGGTCAGGGGCGTCAGCAAGGTGTTGATGGCGGCGTCGGCGCCGAAATGGCCCAGCAACGCCAGCAGCACGCTGCCACCCACCAGCAGCGGCGTGACGATGGTCAGCACGTCGCTGGAGCGAAGCCAGGTTTCGCGCAGCATGGCGCGCCAGTTCGGCAGCCGGTAGGCCGGAATCTCCTGCACCTGACCGGGGCCGACGTCGCGCTGGCGGCGCGACAGCAGCCGCCCCATGCCGGCCACCAGCAGCAGCGTCAGCGCGTAGATGCCAATCACCCCCATGACGCCCAGGTATTTTCCGGCCACCGCCAGGATGATGGCCGAGCGCGCCGAACAGGGCACGAAGGTGATCAGCACCGAGGCGATGAAACGTTCGCGGCCGCTTGAGGTACGCGCCACCGCGGAGAGGGCCGGCACATTGCAGCCCAGGCCCAGCAAGAACGGCACCGCCACGCCGCCGTGCAAGCCGATCTTGTGAAAGCCCCGATCCACCACAAAGGCGATGCGCTGCATCAAGCCCATTTCTTCCAGCGCGATCAGCAGCAGCAGCAGCGGCAGCATGTAGGGCACGACGATGCCGATCAGACCGATGAAGCCGTCCATGACGGCACGCGCCACAACGCCGAGAGTGGACTGCGGCTGCCAACTATGGGTGGCTTCGATCAGGCGCTGCGTGGTCTGGCGGTCGATCCAGCCGCTGACCTCGAACACCACGAACAGCACGCCGGCAAACAGCATCAAGCTAGCCAGCAGGCCCCACTGCGGGTGCAGCAGAAACTCGTCCAGCCAGAAGCGCCAGCCGCGCCCCGGCAACACCGGCCCCGGCCGCAGGGCGGCTTCAAAGATGGTGGCGGCGCGGTGGTGGCCGTCGGCATGGATCTCTTCGGCCAGCGGGCGCGGTAGGCCCAGTGCCGCCGCCTCGCGCAGGGCTCGCAGTTGCGGCAGCAGGGCACTGAAGTGCTCTTGCAGCTCGCGCTCGAAATAACCGTGCCCGGAGGCGAACAGCAGCAACAGCAGTTGCTGCGGCACGCGAAAAGCCGCCTCGATCTCCGGCCGCATCAAGGCCTTGCCGAGCGGCTCCAGGCAGTTGGCAATGTGCCGGCTGGGCGCCTGCGGCAGCGGGCAAATGGCCTGGCGCGCCGTGTTCATCACTGTGCTGAAAAGCTCGGCAATGCCTTGCCCCATGGTGGCCACGGTGGGCACCACGGGCATGCCCAACTGGCTCGACAGCGCGCGGACGTTGATGTGCAGCCCCTTGCGGCGCGCCTCGTCCATGTGGTTGAGCGCCAGCACCACCGGGCGCCCCAGTTGGCTCAGCTCCAGCGTCAGTTCAAGATGGCTTTGCAGGTTGCTGGCGTCGACCACCTGCACGATCAGGTCCGGCGGCTCGAACGGCGCTGGCGGCGCGCCCGCCTCGTGCGCCGTCACCGGCGGGCGCTCGTTGCCCCACAGCAGGTATTTGAGCGCGCTCAGGTCGTCGTCTTCCAAATGGTGCACGGAGCGCATGCTGGGCAGGTCCACCACGCTGGCTTCGTCGAACCCGATCTGCACCGTGCAGGCACGGTAGACCCGGTGCGTGTCGGTCAGCTCGCCGGTCTGCGGCGCGGTGCTCGACACCGCGTCGAACAAGGTGGTTTTACCGGCACCCGGCAGGCCCACCAGGGCGACACGGAGCCGGCGCGCGCCGCGCAACAGCGGGGTGTGCAATGTGACGGTGTGTTGGGACACGCCGCCCTTGGGATTCTTCATGTGATGGGGTCTGGACTGGAAGTGGCTGCATTGTCCCCCAACGGTCAAGCCGGCAGCGCCGCCCCTTCAACCCCGGAACATCCTTTGCAACCACTTTAACGGCAGCCAGAAAATGCCGGCCAGCCGGAGCAGACCGGGATCCATATCACGTTCTTCCCGCACCGGGCAAAGACGCCCGCACTCGCAACCGCCAGGTGGTGCGTTTGCTTCACAACATGATTTCATGATCCGTTCTTGCTTTGCCAATTTGCGTCGCCAGGATTGTTACTGCCGGGGGGAGGGGTGTAGTCGGCGCGTAGAGTTTCGGCCTTTGCTACTGCATTGGGGTGGATTACACCGCAATGCCGGTCCGTCAAAACAGGAATCAAGGGGCATTCTTTGCCCCAGTTCATGGGTTTATTTCCGCTCCGCAATTGGCCGCCACGCGGGGAAACAGGAAATCTTGATGCGCACGGCACTTGTGAAATATCAAGTTGCCGGCTCCGGCGCGACCTAGAGTGATGCTGTTGCCTTGCCTGCTTCTTTCGGAGCGCGGCGAAATTTGCGACTGCAAATCATGGCAGGGGACCGGAGCAACCTTCACTTTCGGGAGATATGAGCATGCTGAACTCCTTGCAACAGACCGGAAAAAGCGGCGGCGACAGCGCCAAGTCGATCCCGGTGTCCTGAGGCGGCCATGCCCTTGACTCTGGCCTCGGCGTCATTCCAGCACGGCGGCGCGATTCCGGCGCGCCACACCTGCGAGGGTGACGATCTCTCGCCGCCGCTGGCCTGGAGCGGGGTGCCTGGCAATGCGCAAAGCCTGGTCTTGCTGGTCGACGACCCGGATGCGCCGGACCCGAAGTCGCCCACCATGACCTGGGTGCACTGGATCTTGTACAACCTGCCGCCGCAAGTGCACCAACTGGCGGACGGCATCGCGGCCGAAGACCTGCCGATGGGCACCTTGCAGGGGCTCAACGACTGGCGGCGCACCGGCTACGGTGGACCGTGCCCGCCGATTGGCCGGCATCGCTATTTCCACAAGCTGTTTGCGCTCGACACCCGGCTTGCCGATCTAGCGAACCCGACAAAGGCAACGCTGGAGGCGGCCATGCAGGGTCACGTGCTGGCGCGGGCCGAGTTGATGGGCTGGTACCAGCGGCGGCCGTAGCGCCTGAAATGATCTTTTGAATACCAGCAAGGAACCGCCATGACCATCGTCGGCATTGATCCTGGAACTTCCAATTCAGCGCTGGCGCTGACGCCGCAGCAGCTGTACCACGCCTGCGACCCGGCGCAATTCGGCTTCCAGACCACGGCCGAACTGGAGGGCCTGACCGAACTGATCGGCCAGATGCGGGCGATGGACGCGGTGCGCTTTGGCGCCGGCATCCATCACGCCGGCTACAACATCTTCGTGCTTGGCCCCTCCGGCATGGGCAAGCGCACCATGGTGCGGCAGTTTCTGGCCCAAAAGGCGCAGAGCGAACACGAGTCGGCCGACTGGTGCTACCTGAACAACTTCGCCCAGCCGCACAAACCGCAGGCCATCCGGTTGCCGTCGGGCAAGGGGGCCGAGCTGCGCCACCACATGGGGCAACTGGTGGACTATCTGCGCAGCGCCATCCCGGCGCTGTTCGAGAGCGACGAATACCGCGCCAAGGCCGAAGCCATCCAGAACGAATTCAACAAACGCCAGGAGCAGGCGTTCCGCGAGCTGGGCGACGCGGCCGCCAAGCAGCAGATTGTCTTGCTGCGCACGCCCAGCGGTTTCGCGTTGGCCCCGACGCGCAACCAGGAGGTGCTGCCGCCGGAGGAATACGCCAAGTTGCCGGAAGAAGAGAAGCAGGCCATCGCAAGCGCCATCGCCGGTTTGCAGGAGCGCCTGGAAAAACTGCTGGGCCTGGTGCCGCAGTGGTGGAAAGAGCGCAGCGAACAGATCAAGCTGCTGAACCGGGAAACCACCCTGTCCACCGTCAAGCACGTGGTGGACGAACTGCGCGGCCGTTTTTCCGAGCTGCCCATCATCCAGCAATACCTGGACGTGGTGCAGCAGGACATGGTGGAGAACGTGGACGACTTCCGCAAGCAGGAGGAATCGAGCACCGTCTCGGGCCTGACCATCGTCGCCCGCGAGACCTTTCACCGCTACCAGGTCAATGCGTTGGTCACCAACGGCAAACAAGCCGGCGCCCCCATCGTCAGCGAGGACAACCCGACTTACAGCAACCTGATCGGTCGGGTCGAGCACACCGCCCAGTTGGGTGCGCTGGTGACCGACTTCACGCTGATCAAGCCGGGCGCCCTGCACCGCGCCAACGGCGGCTACCTGCTGCTGGACGCGCGCAAGGTCTTGATGCAGCCGTTTGCCTGGGACGGCCTGAAACGGGCCTTGCAAGCGCGCGAGATCCGCATCGAGTCGCTGGGCCAGATGTACAGCCTGGTGAGCACCGTCTCGCTGGAGCCGGAGCCGATTCCGCTGGACATCAAGATCGTGCTGTTTGGCGATCGTCTTTTTTACTACCTGCTGCAGCAATACGACCCGGATTTTGGCGAACTGTTCAAGGTGGCGGCGGACTTCGAGGATCGCATCGAGCGCAATGCCGATAACCACATGCTCTATGCGCGCCTGATTGCAACGCTAGCCACCAAGGAAAAACTGTTGCCGTTCGACCGCAGCGCGGTGGCCCGGGTGATAGACCACAGCGCGCGCCTGGTGGGCGATGCGCGGCGCCTGTCCACGCACATGCGCAGCGTGGCCGATCTGCTGCAGGAGGCCGACTATTGGGCGCGCCAGGCGGGCCATGGCGTGGTCCTGGTGAGCAACGTGCAACAGGCCATAGACACCCAGATACACCGGCAGGACCGGGTGCGCGGCCAACTGCATGAAGCCATTTTGCGCGGCACCCTGTTGATCGACACGCAGGGGGCGGTAACGGGACAGATCAACGCTCTGTCGGTGCTCCAGTTGGGCGACTTCGCCTTTGCCCAGCCGACCCGGATCACGGCGACCAGCCGCCTGGGCGAAGGAGAAATGGTCAACATCGAGCGAGAAGTCAAACTCTCGGGGGCCATCCACTCCAAGGGCGTGCTGATCCTCTCCTCCTTCCTGGCCTCACGCTATGCGCGCAACCAGCCGCTGGCGCTGTCCGCCAGCCTGGTGTTCGAGCAGTCCTATGGCCAGATCGACGGCGACAGTGCCTCGCTGGCCGAGTTGTGCGCCCTGCTGTCGAATCTGGCCAATGTGCCGATCAAGCAGTCGCTGGCGGTGACCGGCTCGGTCAATCAGCTGGGGCAGGTGCAGGCGATCGGCGCCGTCAACGAAAAGATCGAGGGCTTCTTCGATATCTGCCAGGCGCGCGGACTCAGCGGCGAGCAGGGCGTGCTGATTCCGGTGGCCAACATCGAGCACCTGATGCTGCGCCGCGACGTGGTGGCGGCGACCGAGGCCGGGCAGTTCCGCATCCATGCCGTGGCGCATGTGGATCAGGCGATCGCCCTGCTGACCGGCCAGCCGGCCGGCGCGGCGGACGCCAGCGGCGCCTATCCGGCCGGCAGCATCAACCAGCGGGTGGCGGCGCGGGTGGCGGAACTGGTCGAGCTGCGCAAGGCGTTCGGCCGCCAACCTGAAAGCACTCGCCGCCCACGCAAGGGCGGGAGTGATCCGGCCGGTCGTGCGGCCGGCTCGAATTGAAGGAGATTGCCATGGCTACGATCCAGGACGGCGAGAAATGGGCGGCGATGCAGGCGGAATGGCTGGCCGTCAATCAGGAAGCGCGCACCGCCCGCTTCAGGGTCACGCATGAGTTTGAGCGCTGCGCTGCCGGCGAGGGGTCCGGCCCGACCACCGGTCAGCTCGAACTGGCGGAGCAGCTGGAACAGGCGGCCGATGCAAAACGGCTGGCCATGGACGAGTTCGTGACGCGTGTTTTTGGCTGATGGCCGGTAGTCGACCATGAATGACCACTACATCGATGTCTGCAACGGCGACGCCGACGGCTTGTGTGCGGTCGTGCAGTGGCGTCTGCACGCGCCGCAAACGGCCCGCCTGGTGACCGGTTTGAAACGCGACATTGCCCTGCTGGAACGCGTGTCGGCCAGCCGGGGCGATCAGCTGCTGGTGTGCGACCTGTCGCTGCGGCGCAACCGGGCGGCGCTGCTGCGCCTGCTGGAGGCCGGCGTGTCGGTGCGCTACTTCGACCATCACAAAGTGGACGATATCCCGGTCCACCCACTGCTCGACGCGCACATTGACGTTGCCAGCGGCGCCTGCACCAGCCTGCTGGTGGACCGCTATCTGGGTGGCAGGTTTCGGGCCTGGGCGCTGGTCGGCGCTTTCGGCGACAACCTGACGACCGTGGCGCACGGTCTGGCGCTGACGCTGGGGCTGTCGCTGGAGGATCGAGGACGTCTGCAAACCCTGGGCGAATCGATCAACTACAACGCTTACGGCGACAGCGAGCAGGATGTTCACATGGCACCGGGGCGCCTGTACGAAATGATGCTGCGCTACCGCGACCCGCTGGATTTTCTTCAACACGAGGTCGTCGGACAGGAACTCGACGCCTTGCGGCAGGACGACATGCGCCGAGCACGCGCCCTACCCCCTTATCTTCAACACGCCAGGGGCAGCGTCTACCTGTTGCCCGACGCCGCCTGGAGCCGGCGCGTGTCGGGCAGCCTGGCGAACTTCCTGGCGGCGGCGCAACCGCCGCAGGCACATGCCTTGCTGACGGCCACGGCGGCCGGCGACTTCAGGGTCAGCGTGCGCGCGCCGCTGCGCACCCAGGCCGGGGCGGCGGAGTTTTGCCGCCAATTCGGCGGCGACGGGCGCGCCGGCGCGGCCGGCATCGACCATCTGCCGGCGGCGCAACTGGAGCGTTTCATCGAGGTGTTTTCGGCGACCCGGTGGACCGACGGGCCAGCGGTCGCTGCTGCTTCATGAAGGGATACTTCGACTTGGTCCCGGTGTCGGGCCGCCCTGAAACAGACCCGCCAGCCTTTTCAGGGGCTGGCGGTGGTAGTGGGAACCCCGGGTCAGCTCGTCGGCCTGACACGTCTGGGGACGTTCCCATCCGTCTCAATGTAGGACATCGAGACTTGGCTCAATGGCTTGAGCCCCCCAACTCTGCACCTCTCTGGTTCGCTTGGGCATCCATGCAAGGTACGCTTTCACTGTAGCCCTGTCTGCGCTGAATTCATTGCGAATTCTCAAAGCCAGAGGATATTGCGCGGACAGAACCGGTATGAGGGTTTCTTGCCTACGCCGCTGCGGCACTGCTGTCTTTGACTTCCGGTGCCCGGACCAGCAGCACCGGCACCGACGCCATGCGCACGATCTGTTCGGCGTCACTGCCCAGCAGCAAGCGCCCGACGCCGCGCCGGCCATGGGTGCCGATCACGATCAGATCGGCGCCCCAGGCTTTGGCCTGCTCGATCACGGCTTCCGAAACGCGGGTCGCCAGACTGTCCAGGAGCAGGGAGTCGACCTTGACTCCTTGCTCCTGGACCCGGGTTTTGGCCTGCGCCAGAAGCTGTTCGCCGGCCTCCTTCATGCGTGGAATCACGTCCGCGACATAGACGCCGTAGGGTTCGAAGCCGGTGGCGACCGACCAGGTGTCCATGACATGTGCCAGCCGAATGCTGGCACCGGTGAGTTTTGCCAACTTGATGGCTTCATCGAGCCCCTGGTTGGACGTGGCGCTGCCATCAATGGGAACGAGAATGCGCTGGTACATGAGAAGCCTCTGCCAATGGCATTGAGTTGCAATGGGCTCAGTGTCAGCGCCGCGCGGCGTCACTGCGTTGACAAATATCAATGCCGCTTGGCCGTTGTGCCGGTGCTGCCCAGGCCGCCGGGCGCTGATCCCGGCGCTGGCTCAGGCATCGGTGCACTGCCTCGGCGCAAGGAACAGCGAGCACAGGGCGGCATTGAATTCCCGCGGCCGGTTGAAAAACGGCGCGTGTTTGCCGCCCTCGATGTTCAGCAGCGGATGCGGCCAACCCTCGCTGGCGCACAGGGCGCGCAGATAGTCGTGATTCAGGAACGGATCGTCGGCGCCGTTGATGATGGCAAACGGTAATTGACCATCACGCAGCATGCGCATCTGGCGCGGCCAGTTCAGCACCCCCAGCTTGGTCATCAGGTAGGCGCGAGCGCGGCCGTCGGTGCGGCCCAGGTTGCGGTGCAGGAAAGCGCTGTCGGCCGACAGGGGCGCCGTGGCCGAGCCGGCATAGTCGGCGGCTTCGCGGCGCGTGAAATACTGCTTGCCGGCCAGGAACAGATGCGAGGACGGGTCATAGCCGGCGGCATAGTCGTCCGGCACCACACTCAGCGGTGCGGTGCCGCAGATCGCCAGGCCCGCCAGCGCCACCTTCTTGCGCGCCGCCAGTTCCAGCGCCACGTAACCGCCCAGCGACCAGCCGAACACCAGCGGCCGCTGGACTTGGCGCAGTTCCAGCACAGCCTCGGCGACTTCGGCGTAGGCGATCAGGTTGTAGCTGGTTTGCGGATCGGCATTGCCGGAGGCGCCATGCCCCGGCAGGTCGAAAGCAATCAGACGGAACTGCTGGCGCAGCCCCGTGAACTGGTGCGTGAAGGCTTCCTTGCAAGCCGAGTTGCCATGCAGCAGCAACAGGGGCGGCTGGCCGCCACCGGTGTCGGAGACGGCAATCAGACCGTGCCGGGTTGCCAGCAGCAACTCCTGGGTACCGCCCATGCGCGCCATCCGCGCGGCTCGTCCGCGGCGACGCCGTAGCGCGGCGATGAAGGCGCTGCGGCCCCCGTGCAGCTTCTCGCGCAGTTCCTGGATCGCCGCCCACAGACCGCCCGGATAGAACACCACCACCAGGATGATGAGCAGCGCCATGATGACTTCGCGCCAGGGGCCTAGGTCGATCAGCGCCTCGGCCAGAAAAGTCATGATGAAGGCGGCGGCGATGGGGCCCCACAAGGTGGCGGCACCGCCCACCAGAATCATGGACAGAATCAGATTCAGGAAACCGATGCCAAAGACGTCGGGCGAGGCGACCCGCACGTAGGAGCCGTAGAAACCCCCGGCGATGCCGGTGAACAAGGCGCTGGCGGTCAGGGTCAGGAGCCGCGTGCGGGCTTCGGAAACGCCGCGCGCAATGGCGAAATACTTGTGGTCGCGCAGGCCAACGATGGAGCGCCCCAGGGATGAGCGGGTGATGAGGTGAAGAAAGGCGGTGGACAGCACCAGCAGCAGCAAGGCCAGGTAGTAATAGCCGATCTTGCCGTTGCTGAGCAAACGGTACTCCCCGATCTTCAGGGACGGCAGGGAGACCAGGCCGGAGGTCCCGCCGGTCCATTGCGATTGGCTGACGGTCGCCTGGTACAGCAGTTGCGCCACCGCGATGGTGACCAGAATCACGTAGATGCCGTCCAGCCGCAGGATCGGCAGCGCAATCAGGGCGGCGATCAACACCGCCGCCAAGCCGGCCAGCCCGATCGCCAGCCAGGGCGGGACGCCCAGCACTTTGGCCGTCAGGGCAAAGGTGTAAAGACCGACGGCGAACAAGGCGCCGTGGGCAAAGTTGAACAGGCCGCCGAAGCCCAGGCTCAAATCCCAACTGGCCGCCACCACCGCATAGATCATGGCCAGCACCAGCAGGTGGCGCAGATAGCTGTTGCTGATCCACAGCGGCAGCAGCGCCAGCAGAGCCACCAAGGCGACTGCGGGCCACAGGCCGTTGCTGCGATGGAACGGTGGGTCGTAGCGCATCAGACCGACCTCTGGCGCTGGCCGAACAAGCCTTCGGGCTTGAGCACCAGCACCCCAATCATGCCCATGAACAGCAGGGTGGGGGTCCAGTAGAGGCCGACAAAATAGGTCAGAAAAGCCTCCGCGAAGCCGACCAGAAAGGCGGCATAGACCGGCGCCGTGAAGCGCGCCACGCCGCCCAGGATCACCACCACCAAGGCTTTCTGCAAGGGGTCGTCACCCATGGTGGGTGTCATGAAACGGATCGAGCCGATCAGCACGCCGGCCAGCCCGGCGATGGCAGCGGAGAGGCCGAAGGTCAGGGCGTACAGGCGCGGCACATCCAGCCCCATCAGCTGGGCCGCCTCGCGGTTCTGCGCCACCGCGCGCATGCAGCGCCCCAGCGGCGTGTGCAGCAGAAACCAGGCCAGCGCCAGCAGGGTCGCGCCGACCACCGCGATCATCATCAGTTCCTGCCAACTGATGCGCAGCAGGCCCCAGACCAGATCGCCGTCGAACGCGTTCGCGATCTGCTTGGCGCGCGGCCCCCAGACAATGTTGAGCAAGCTGTTGATGATGGTGGCGCCGGCCAGCGTGGTGATGACGGTCAGCAGCACCATCTGGGCCTGCCGCTCGAACGGGCGAATCAAGAGGTACTGCAGCAGCACGCCGAGACCGAACATCAGCAGCACCGAAGCCAGCAGTGCCGGCCAGAAGCCAAGGCCGAAAGCGTCGACGCTGCCGAACTGCCAGGCGATGTAGGCGCCGGCGGCAATGAAGGCGCCGTGGGCGAAGTTGAAGATGCCCAGGGTGGTCCAGACAATCGCCAGCCCGAACGCCATCAAGGCATACAGCACGCCCAGCATCAGGCCGCTGGTCAGGATCGACATCAAGGTCTGCGCACTCATGACTCAATGGCCCGCGCCAAACATTTCAGCCATCAAGGCCTCGTGCCGCGGAATTTCGGCGCGCGGCAAGACGCGGGAAATCGAGCCGTGGTCGAAAACATGCAAGCTGTCGACCAGCTCGCGCAGGAATTCCACGTCCTGATCGACCACGATGATGGGCACGCCGCTGGCGCGTATGGCGTGAATGGCGTCGGCCAGTTCCAGCCGCAACTTCGGTGACAAACCCAGCGTCGGCTCGTCCAGCATCAACAATCGCGGCGCCGCCAGCAAGCCGCAAGCCATGGCCAGCATCTGGCGCTCGCCGCCGGAAAGAAAGCGGGCTTTCGAACGCAAGCGCTCTTTCAGGCGCGGAAACAGTGCCAGCACCCGGTCCGCATCGGCACTGCGCCCGCCGGCGCGGGCCACCAGCGGCGCCATCGACAAGGTCTCGGCGACCGTCAATTCAGGAAACAGGGTGGAGCCTTGCGCCACCTGGATCAGACCGGCGCGCGCCACTTTTTTGGGGTCCATGCGGCGGCGTTGCAGAACGTCGTAATTGAACTGGCGCGACCGGCGGCTGCGGTGTTCGCCGGGGCGGTTCAGTTGCACGCCGTCAAACACGATGCGGCCAGCCCAGGGATCGATCAGGCCACTGATGGTGCGCAGCAACGTGGTCTTGCCGTGGCCATTGGGGCCAAACAGGCCGATGCAGGCGCCGGCCTCGACCGCCAGGTTGACCTCCTTGAAAATCTGTACCGGCTCATAGCCGCCGCTCAAGGACTCGATGAGCAGCAGCGGCGTCATGGTTTGCGGCCCAGATAAGCTTGCACCACCAGCGGATCGGCGATCACCTGGGACGGGTCGCCGCGCGCGATCACCCGGCCCTGGTCCAGCACCATCAACTGGTCCGAGACCGAGGTCAGCAAGGGCAGCACATGCTCTATCAGCAGAATGGTCATGCCATGGGCCTTGAGTTGCAGGATGAGTTGCTTGATGCGCTCGATTTCCTGCGCCGTCAGGCTGGAGGCCGGCTCGTCCAGCAGCAGCAGGCGCGGTTGGAGGGCCAATGCCGAAGCGATCATGACCAGCTTGCGCAGGAAGATCGGCAGTTGGCCGGCCGGGCTGTTGTGCAAGGTGGCGGGAAACCCCACCTCATCAAGGCTGCGCTGGGCCTGCGCCACGCGCTGCGGGAAGCGCGCCGTGGTGCCGGAGTTTTCCACCGCCAGCAAAACGTTGTCGATGGCGCTCAGGCCAGGAAACACGCTCTCGCGCTGAAAGGTCCGGGCCAGGCCCAGCCGGGCTATTGCGTGCGCTTGCAGCGACTGGATTTCACGGCCCTCGAACAGCACGACACCGCTATCGGCGCCAAACGGAATCCGGGTCAGCACGTTGAAGAGGGTGCTTTTGCCGCTGCCGTTGGGTCCGGCGATGCCCAGGATGCCGCGCGCGGCGACGCTGAAATCGACAGCGGCCACGGCATGCAGGCCGCCGAACGATTTCGACAGACCCCGGACTTCAAGAATGGGCGGCAAAGCGAGCTACTTCGGATAAATCAAGACACCTGCGCCCAGCCCTCTTCAAGCGCGAACAGGCAGACGCTGCAACCTTATTTCTTGACCCAGGGCGGCGTCTGGAACGAGCCGCTGGCGTATTTGCCGGGGCCTACCAGGACGCGCTTGCCATTCTGGATTTGCCAGAACGAGGTCGGCACATAGTCGAGCCCGATCAGCGCCACGTGGGTCTTGGGGTCGAACTTGATGACGCCGGCGGCCGATTCCTTGCTGGCGGCACCGATGGCCAGGCCGATGGCTTTGTGATCGGCCGGATTGCCGACTTTTTTCAGCGCATCGAAATACATGTGGGTCATCTCGTACAGGCCGACGCCATAAGCGCCGCTTTCAACGCCGTACTTGGCTTTGTAGCCGGCCAGCAACTTGGGCGCACGCGGCCATTTCGGGCTGTCCAGCGGCGCGCCAATCATGTCGTAGAGCACGCCGGTAGACTGGGCGCCGGTCAGCTTGATGAACTCCGGCACCGACGGGGCGTATTGCAGGAACACCGTGCTGTTGGTCGGGTTCTCCAGAAACTGTTTCAGGAACAGCGCCGAGTTGCTGGGCAGGTAATCGGTGTTGACGATCAGGTTGGGCTTGCTGGCGCGCACCTTGGCCAGGATGGCGCGCCAGTCGCCGACCGGGCCATAGGGGACGATCTCGTCGACCGTGATCTTCCAGCCGTTGCCACCGAAGACTTTCTTCATGCCTTCCGAAATGCCCTTGGAAAACGGGTTATCGGAGGAGATGATGGCCACCGTCTGGTCGGCAATGCTCATCTTGCCCTGGGCCGCGAATTCCTTCACCGCCGGCAGCAGGTCGGTGGCATAGCCGGTGAAGTCGGCGGTGTAAGACCAGCAGCACCAGTAGTCGGCCGGCGCCTTGCCGATGATGGCCGCCACCGAGGGCGACGGGCCGGCCGAGAGGTAGGGAATGCCGGCCTCCTTGAACAAGTCGATTTCGAACATCGACAGGTTGGCGTAGCCGGTGATCACCACCTCCAGCCCGGAGGTGCCGGTGAGATGTTCCACCGCGCTGGTGACGTTGGCAGCCGAGCCGTCTTTCACGTCCGCAGTGACCACTGCGAAGGTGTGGCCGGCGACGCCGCCGGCGGCATTGGCCTCGTCGACCGCCCACTTGACGCCGTTGACAAATTCCTGGCCATCGGCCGCGCTGGGGCCGGTCAGCGGCGCCAACACGCCGATCTTGACCGTCTTGGCAAGGGCCGGTGCCAACGGCGCCAAGCCCAGCAGCGCCGAGGCGAGGTACAAACAAGTGGAACGGCTGATACTCTTGGGAATAGACATGAACATCTCCAGGCAGGCAACGTGAATGGAGGTGCAGTGTAGGGATTCGGGAGGCAATAAACACCTCATGAAATCCTTAGTTTTGGTTCCTTCCGGCAGCGGCGGCTGAACAAGAAGAAGCCTTATCCTTTCTTCAAAGGTCCAGCGACCTTGTAAGTACTGAAGATGATGCCGGACGGGAATGCATTCGTCCCGACAAGCTCGAATGAACGTGGCGAGGTTCCCTCGGCAAAGAAGCGCTTCCCCGTGCCCAACAGGACCGGGTAGACGACCAGCAGGACTTCATCCGCAAGCCCATGTTCGAGCAGCGTCGAGGTCAGCGTGGAACTGCCCGAGAGGATGAGGTCCGGGCCGTCCCGCGACTTGATGCGGCGAATGCCCTCGACGATGTCCGGTCCAAGGCCCTCGAACGGGCCCCACTCAAGACTTTCCGAGCGGTGGGTCGCGACATATTTCGTTGCCGCATTGAGACCGTCCGCCATCGGACTGCTCGGCGCCTTTGGCCAGAAGCCCGACCAGATATCGTAGGTGCGACGGCCAAGCAGCAGATCGAAGCTCCCGCCATACGCCGCAAGCATTGCGTCCCGGCCAGCGGGGGTCCGATAGGGCGCGGTCCAGTCGCTGTAGGGGAAATCGTCGTCATCGGCGGAATGCTGGATCACGCCGTCCAGCGAGATGTGTTCGATGATTTTGAGTTTCCTCACTGGCGGACTGGTTCAACCGCGGTGCGCCATCTCGATTGCAGCGATGTCGATCTTTTTCATCTCCATCATTGCATCGAACGCGCGCTTGGCCGCGGCGGGGTCGGGATCGGCTATCGCTTTGGTCAGAACGACCGGCGTAATCTGCCAGGACAAGCCCCATTTGTCCTTGCACCACCCACACGCGCTCTCTTCGCCGCCGTTGCCGACGATCGCGTTCCAGTAACGATCGGTTTCGGCCTGGTCAGCGGTTGCGACCTGAAACGAGAATGCTTCGTTGTGCTTGAACGCGGGGCCGCCATTGAGCCCGAGGCAGGGAATTCCCATCACCGTAAACTCGACCGTCAATACATCCCCTTTTTTCCCGGACGGAAAGTCTCCCGGCGCAAGGTACACCGCGCCAACGGATGAATCGGGAAAGGTCTTGGCATAAAACCGCGCCGCGTCCTCGGCGCCGCCATCGTACCAAAGGCAAATCGTATTCTTTGCTTGCTTATCCATGTCATTTCTCCATTGTGATGAGCCGACCGGCGCCGATCAGTTAAACGGACGCACCTCTACCGGTGCCCGACAGGCGACGGCGGCCTTGCGCCCCCACGTCAGCGCCTTGTCCTGGTCAGCAGCTTCCAGCACCCAAAAACCGCCGACGTGCTCCGTGGTCCCCAGGTAGGGTCCGTCGGTGATGAGCACCTGACCATCAGGCTGCGTCCGCAGGGACTTCGCGCTGCTTGCCGGGCGCAGGCCGCCCACGAAAACCCTGACACCAGCAGCCTTCATTTCATCGTTGAGCGCGTCGATATCGCGGGACATCGCTTCGTCCTCCGCGACGAACGGGTCGTAGTTGTCGGGGTGGTGAATGGCAACCAAATACTGCGTCATGACTTCTCCTGTAACCGAACGCTAAATTGAGATGCGCGGTTTAGCGCGTCCCGCTTGATTGACAGGTTGGTCATCGTGGCCTTGGCGCCGGAGTACCACATGGGTGGCTTTCTCCGACGCAACGAACTGAACGCATTCGTATCCCAGAGCGCGCGCGTCAATCCCCTCGAACAGTCGCTCTCCCCGGCCCAGCAGGACCGGCGAGATAGCGATGTGCAGTTCATCAATGAGGCCCGCAAGAAGATATTGCCGAATGGTGCTGGGTCCGCCGCCAATGCGCACATCCATGCCGTTGGCTGCCTCGCGCGCCCGGTCAAGCGCCTCGTGAATACCGCCGGTGACGAAGTGGAATGTCGTCTGGCCTTCCATTTGGATCGGCGCGCGCGCGTGATGCGTCAAGATGAAAGTTGGAACGTGATAGGGCGGGTTGTCCCCCCACCAGCCTTTCCAGTTCAGGTCTGGCCAGGGACCCCGAATCGGTCCGAACATGTTCCTTCCGAGAATCCAGGCGCCAACATGTCGGAAGCCTCGCGCAGCGAAGTCGTCGTCAATCCCCGTTGTGCCACCGTCGCTGCCAAACAGGTTGCGCTGAAACGTGCGTGTCGGGACTAACCACTGGTGCAAATCTGTCCCGGCCAGGCCGAGCGGATTGTTGATGTCCTGATTCGGACCGGCGGCGTATCCGTCAAGCGAGAGGGTAAAGCCCTCAACTCGGACGCGTGTCATTTTCATGCCTTCCTTTCGATTGACGGCCTAACATCAATTGGCTTGCGGAATAGGCAAGCACTCCATGATCTCCACCGCGTCGCCCGGGAACAGCGTGAAATGCGGGTGGTTGACGAACATGGCCGCCGCCGCGTCATAGGACTCGGCCTGGACCACGTTATAGGCGCCTATGTTGTTGGTGATATCGGAAACACCGTCTGGCCCAATACGCTTGGTCTTGCCCACAGGGGCCCCCATCTCGACAATCGCATTGCGATGCTGCTCCACCCAGGCGTTCCACGCCCGCATGCCTTGTTGGGTTTTCCGCTTGCGTGCCTCCTCGTCTTCAGCCATCCAGTTGCGCATGGCCGCAGAGTTGCCGGTAAAGATTGCCAAAAACCGCTTCATTTGAGAGTCCTTTCCAATAAACAATGTGAACGCTGTACACAATAGATTATCAAAGATAGTGAACGTTGTCCACATTTTCTGAAAGACATTAGTCCGGTATCAACTTTGGACACTCGCGCGCGCGACACGCGCTGTCACGGCAACCTCGGTCGGGCGTTAGATCAAGCCCATCCGGAACGCCTTGGCGACGGCGGCGGTGCGGTTCGGTGCGGTCAGTTTGGTGGCGATATTTCGCGCATGGTATTCGACCGTGCCGATGGCGATGTTCATCTTGTTGGAGATTTCGGTATTGCTGCAACCGTCGGCCATGCGCCGGACGATTTCAATTTCGCGCCGGGTCAGCAGCGCCAGGGACGGGGGGACGTTCCGGTCCTTTTTTTCGTGGCGGTACAGGTCGCTGTCGATGGCGCAAAACATGCTGGCGGCCATGCCCAGCGACACCTTCAGCCGGCTGTCTTCCAGCGCCGCCCGGTCGGTTGCCAGACCGACGCCGCCAATCAGGATGCCGCCCTCGAAGATCGGTACCGCAATGCCGCCGACCATGGAAAAATCCCTGGCCTCCTGAAAAATGGACTTCTCCTTCTTGCGCAGCAAGGGATAGATTTCTTTCCAGAAGAACGGCTGCTGGCGGTACATCGCGTGCTGGCGGGTCGGGTCGGTGCGCGTGTAGTTGCGCGCCACGTAGTGCTCGATCCAGGCCTTGTCATAGGTGGTGGCGGTGATGCCCTGGCAGATGCCGTCGTCGCGGTGAATGTACATCACCCCCTGGAAGCCGATGTCGGCCATGGCATGGGCAAAGGTGGCGAACGCCGCCGTGCGGCTTTGCGCTTGCAGCAGCTTGTCGAGCAAGCCTTTGAGCGCACCGGCTTCAGGTAGATGAAGGTAGCCGAACATGTTGCCTATTCAATAATTCAGGGACAGCCCAACATTACCGCACCCGGCGCACTGCTGTCCACGGTATTCACCCGGGGGCCGGCCTGCTGTCATTGTGTGCGGCATCAGGGACGGCGCAAGGTGGAACGCAACTGAATGCCGTCGTGCTCCCTGAACAGTTCGGCGATCCAGTCCACAAAAACACGGATCTTGCCCGACAGGTGCCGGTTCTGCGGGTACACCAGTTGCAGCGGCAACGGGTCGGCCAACCAGTCGCCCAGCACCAGCTCCAGCGTGCCGCGCTCGCTCGCTTCCTTGAAGATGAAAGCCGGCACCTGCGCCACGCCCAGCCCAGCTTCGGCCGCGGCGACGTAGCTGTTTTCGTCGTTCAGCGCAATGTGACCCTTCAGCGCGGCGCTGATCCGGGCGGCGTCTTTTTCAAACACCCAGTTAAAAATCTCTCCCGTGCGCGGCGAAAAATGGTTGATGCACTGGTGCTGTTTGAGATCCCGCGGATGGCGCGGCTGGCCGTGCGCCGCCAGGTAGCCCGGTCCGGCGCAAGTGGCAAAGTAGAGTTGACCGACCGGGTGCGCAATCAGGCTTGAGTCTTCAAGCTTGCCGCTCCACAGGGCGCAATCGATGCCCTCCTCGATCAGATCGGCATGACGCTCGCTGCAACCCAGTTCCAGCTCGATGCCGGGGTAGCGGGCAAAAAAATCGGGCAGTGCCGGAACGATGACGCAGCGCGCCATCAAGGTCGGCACGTCGACCCGCAAGCGGCCCTGCGGCGTGGCGTGCTGCTGCGCCAGCGCTTCCTCGGTTTCCCGCAACTGCGTCAGGATCGCCACGCAGCGGTCGTAGTAGGCGGCACCATCGGCCGTCACGCTGACGCGCCGGGTGGTACGGTTGAGCAACTTGACGCGCAACGCCCCTTCCAGTTTTTGCAGCAGGGTACTGGCCGTGGCCTTGGGCAGGCGCAGGCTGTCGGCGGCGCGCGTGATGCCGCCGGTCTCCACCACGCGGACAAAAACCTCCATCGCCTGCAATTTGTTCATCTAGATTGTTCGGTAAACGGAATAATCAATTCGTTTCCACGCTGTTGATCCAGGGTATTGTGAACGATAGACTGCGCTGCTTCGTCCACTACCGGGTAAAACCCGCAACCAAGCCAAACCCATGATCAAAGTCAGCATCCTCTACCCCCACACGCCGGACGGGCATTTCGATTTTGCCTACTACGTGAACCAGCACATGCCCCTGTCGATCAGCCTGCTGCGCGCCCATCCCGGTTTCAACAGTGTGTCGGTCGAGCGCGGACTGGCCAGTGCAGATCCGCAGGCCGAGTTACCCTACGTCGCGATGTGCCACTTCCTGTTCGACGCCGTTGAAAGTTTCATCGCCGCCTTCACGCCGCACGCGGCGACGCTTCAGGGGGACATGCCCAACTACACCAATATTGCGCCGGTGATCCAGTTCAACGAGGTGCTGCTTTCGCAGTGAGTCGAGTGCCGGGCAGGGCTGCGGATGCCCAATACAGCCGATGCGGATTGTCAACCAGCACGGCCTGCGCCGCGTCCTCTCCCAACCATCGGTACAGCGCGTTCAGAAGTTCCGGGTAATTGGCTTCCGACTCATGGTTGGTGCAGGGCCAGTCGCTGCCCCACAGCAGGCCCTGCCGACCCAGCTCGGTCAGCCACAAGCGGGCCAGTGCGCCGGGGTCGCGTCCGCCGAGCCGATAGGCGCCGCTCAGCTTGACATGGACCGGTGCCTGCCGCGCCCGCCGCACCAGCGCACCGACACTGGGGTCGGTCGAGGCCACCGAATCGGGCTTGCCCATGTGGTCAATAACCAGCGGCAAGGCGGCGGGCAGTTGTTGGAGAACTCGCGGCAACGCGCCAACATCGGTATGCAGTTCAAGATGCCAGCCCAGTGCCAACAAGACGTCCCACAGATGACTGGCGTCGCTCCATGACTCGATCCGGTGCGACCGACCGGCCAGGTTGAGACGGATGCCGCGAACACCGTCCTGATGCAAGCGCTCAAGTGTCTCCCGGCCGGTGTCGGGGGTCACCACGGCTACGCCGCGCAGCAGTTCCGGGTGGCGCGTCAGCTCCTGCACCAGACGGCTGTTGTCTGCTCCCAGGAAACTGGGCTGCACCAGCACGCCGCGTTGGACGCCCAGCGGTTGGGCGGCTGCTTGCCAGGCTTGCAGGGGCGCATCGTAAGCCGGGACATAGCGGGCTTGCGGCTGTGCCGCGGCGGCATCAAAGACGTGGAAATGGCTGTCGACGAAAGTTTTTGACAGTGCGGTCATCATGGTGTAAATTCTAGTCCTCTAGATGACTAAAGCAATGATCTCTCAGCAAAAAACTTCTGCCGCCAGCCCAGGCCGGAGCCAGCAACCCGAACCAGGGCAGAGCCGCTACGGCTGGCTGGCCGCGGCCATGCGCTCGCGCATCCTGCAAGGCGAATGGGTGCCGGGCGAAGCCATCCCGCCCGAAGCCCTGCTGGCCAAATCCTACGGCGTGGCCCTGGGTACGATACGGCAGGCGCTCGCGCTGCTGGTGTCCGATGGCTTGCTGGAGCGCCGGCACGGCACGGGCACCTTTGTGAAAGCCGGTCTGGGCGGCGCCTCGATGCTGCGCTTCTTCCGGTTTCGCCAAAGTGGCGAACTTCAGACCTCCCCCAGCTCACGCATCCTGAGTCGAAAACGTCGCCTGGCGAACCTCGACGAAGCCGATGCCCTGGGTTTGCCGGCCGGAGCTTCGGTATTGGTGCTTGAGCGGCTGCGCAGCATCGACAAGCAACCGTGCCTGCTGGAAAGGCTGGTGCTGCCCTTGCCGCTGTTCGAGGCGCTGGCCGAGTCCGACACCACGGCCTGGGACGATCTGCTTTACCCCATGTACCAGCGTGTTTGCGGCGTCGTGATTCACCGTGCCGAGGATCAATTGAGCTTCGACCAACTGACACAGCAACAGGCCAGGCGTCTGGCCCTGGAAACAGGACACCCGTGCGCCCGGGTGCAGCGCCGGGCCTTCGATTTGGCCAATCGCTGCGTTGAACTGCGAACCACCCTGGGTGATGCCTTTGCCTTTGAGTACACCGCGCAGGTGCGCTAAGAACTTGTCCGTCAATAACTGCCACGACCCCTCATGGAGACCGCCTTGAACCACCTCACCCCGCCCAAGCCCCTGGCAATGACCCGCCGTCTGGCCGCCCTCGTTGCGCTGGGCCTGCTGTCGACAACGTGCGCCTTGGCCCAGGGCAATGCCTGGCCCAGCAAACCGATCGTCCTGGTGGTGACCTATCCGCCGGGCGGTGGTGCCGATACCATGGCCCGGCTGCTGGCGCCCAAGATGGGCGAGGCCCTGGGCCAGAACATCGTGATCGAAAACCGCCCGGGCGCCGGTGGCCAGATCGGCGCGGCCGCGGTGGCCAAGGCAGCGCCGGATGGCTATACCCTGATGCTGGACGCCTCGTCGTTCGCCGTCAATCCATCGCTCTACCCGAAGCTGCCTTATGACAGCGCCAAGGCGTTCCGCCCGATTGGCATCATTGCGCTGTTTCCGAATGTGGTGCTGGTCAACCCGCAGTTCCCGGCCCGAAATATTTCGGAGCTGACGGCGCTGGCCAGATCACGCAAGAATTTTGTCTCTTTTGCCTCGTCGGGCAACGGCTCGGCCCAGCATCTGGCCGGCGCACTGTTTGAATCCGCCGCCAAGGTGGACATGGTGCACGTGCCCTACAAAGGCGGCGGCCCGGCCCTGAACGACGTGATCGGCGGCCAGGTGCCCCTGTTCTTCGGCAACCTGGCCTCGACCTTGCAGCACGTTCAGTCGGGCCGCCTGCGTGCCCTGGCGGTCACCTCCAGCAAACGCGCGGCCATGCTTCCCGAGGTGCCCACTTTGGCCGAGGCCGGCCTGCCAGGTGCTGAAATTTACGAATGGAATGCCGTTTTTGCGCCGGCCGGCACACCTGAGCCCATCGTCGAAAAGGTCTCGACGGCGCTGCAAAAAGCGCTGGATGCCCCAGAAGTCAAAGCCCGCATTGCCCAGCTCGGCGGCGAGTTCCAGAAAGGCGGACCGAAAGCGGCGCAAGACTTCATCCAGGCGCAAATGGCACTCTGGTCGAAACTGGTCAAGGCCAAAGGGATTTCGGTCGAGTGATTCTTCAAAGTGGCGTGGCGCCAGCCGCAAGCGCCGTCCGCCACGGGTGGTCCCGTCCCCTTGCCTCGAAGCCCTACAAATAGACTTTCTGCAACAGCCGTAGCAAGGTCTTGCGCTCGCTGGCGGTGAGGCGCGCGGCGACCTCGTCTTCGAGCGCGGTGGCGGCGGTTTCAGCCTCTCGCATCAGTGCCATTCCGGCGGCGGTGGCATGCAGGCCGCTGGCACGTCCATCTCGCGGGTGCGGCCGCTTGCGGATCAAGCCGCGTTTTTCCAGGCCATTGATCAGACCCACCAGATTGGGCGGCAGAAGGCCTAGCGTGCCGCACAGCTGGCGCGACGTAATGCCCGGGTTGTGCACGATCAGCGAGGCCACCGAAAAGTCGACCGGCCGCAGCTTGTAGACCGCCATGCGCTGCAGGAACACTTCGATCACCGCCAACGAGACGCGGCGCGCGTTGTAGCCCAGCAGCGTTTCAATGTAGCGCGTGTCCACTTCGTCGACGGCGGCGTGTTGCGTTGGACTTGCGGTGGGCATGGGCGGGCTGGATCAGGGGTGTTTTTCGGCCGCCGACAGAGCTGGCGGCGGGCAGACGGCGGCGGCTTTGATGATACCAAGTCACATGCATCGGGCCTTGATATCTTCCGGCACGGCAATCGCCTTGATGCGGTCCGGCTCGCCGGGCGGGCGGATGCAAAAGGCCCGCGTCTCAATGCCTTCACACAGCAGATCGTCGCCGCGCTTGATGACGTGGCGGAACATGAAGGCCTTGGCGCGCCATTCCTGGATGTTGGTGTGGATCTGCAGCGTCTCGCCATAGGTGGCAGGGCGCATGAACTTGACCTGGATCTCCAGCAGCGGGTTGCCAATGATGCCGGTGGTCTTGACCAGTTCGCGCCAGGGCGGCACGCCGCACTGCATGAAGAAATTCAGCGACGAGGCATCCATCCACTTGGCGAAGTTGGGAAAGAAGACGATGCCGGCCGGATCGCAGTCGCCAAACATCACGTTGACCTCGTAGACGATGACTCGGCTCATGGCGCTCCGATCAGGCGCCAGCGACGCGCAGCACCAACGCCACGGCGGAGTCGCCGGCGGCACAGCCGCCGAAGACGCCGACGCCGCCGCCACGCAGTGCCAGTTCTTCGATCAATTCAATCACGCTGCGCAAGCCGGTCGGGCCCTGCGGGTGACCCCAGATCAGTGAACAGCCGTAGTTGTTCATCTTCTCCAGGGGGAAACCGGTCTCGCGCGCAAAAGCGATGTCGTTGACCGCAAACGGGTTGTGCGTCTTGACCGCATCGACTTCTCCGATGTCGAGCTTGGCATTCTTCAGTGCCGCCATCACCGCCGGCGCCACCGCCATGGGCATATGTCCTTTTTCCACCCGTGCCTGACCAAAGCCCAGCAACTCGACGACGATGGCCGGATCGCTCGCCACTTCGCGCGCCAGTTCGCGGGTGGTGACGATGACCCCGGCATTGCCGTCGGCCGGGTGGGTTTGCGAACCGAAGGTTACCGTGCCGTCCGGCTTGACCGGTTTCAGCCTGGCCAGTCCTTCCACCGTGGTTGCGAAGATGCCGTCGTCGGCGCTCAGCGTCCCGGTCTGTTTGCGAAAGCCCGAGTCGGTGATCGCCACATCGACCATGTAGCGGCGCTGGAAGGCGCGGTCATTGGCCAGCGCCTGCTGGTACTGGGCGTAGCGCGCCAGTGCCACCTCGTGCTGCTCAGCGGTGCTGACGCCGAACCTGGCGGCCACGTTCTCGGCCGTGTCCAGCATGGCGTTCCTGGCGTAGGGGTCCATGGCGAAGTTGTCCAGCACCCAGCGCTCCGTGATGCCGGTTCCGCCGGGGGCTGACGGGTCGGGGTAGTAAACAATGGGGCCGTTGGAGCAGCGGTCGGCCGTGATCAGCAGGGCGCACTGGGCCGAGCCGTCGGCCACTTGCGCCGCCGCCATCTGCAAGGCGCGCGCGCTGGTGGCGCAGGCCTGCTGCACCGACGGACCGGCCACCTGGTCGATGCCCATCATGCCGGTGACCCATGGCAAACCATAGAAACTGCCATGCTGTGGATTGGTGTGGCCAAGAATGCCCAGATCAATCCGGTCCATCGGGAAGCGCTTGGCGGCCAGCGCCTGCTTGCCGACATTGGCGGCCAGCCGCAAGCTGTTGAGGTGGCCGATCGGTCCTTGCCATTTGGCAAAAGGGGTGGACCAGTAGATGCCGTAGGGAATGAATGCGCGCGTCATGGGTTACTCCAGTTTATCGGGTCTGTTCGGCTTGCCACTGGGCAAAGCTGGAACCGCTCAGTGCCAGCTTCTTCAGCAGCGGTGCCGCTTGCCAGTACTGCGGGTCGAGGGTCTTCTGGAACTCGACGATGCGGTCGTAGACCACTTTGAGCCCCAGTGTGTCGGCGTAGAACATCGGCCCACCCCGGTAGCGCGGAAAGCCGTAGCCGGCGGTGTAGACCACATCGATGTCGCTGGCGCGCAGGGCGATGCCTTCTTCCAGCAGCAGCGCGCCTTCGTTGATCATGGCGTACAGGCAGCGCTCCTGGATTTCCCGGGCGTCCGGGTGGCGCTGCGGGATGTTCAGGCGCTGGGCCTCCTCGGCCAGCATGGCAATCACCTCGGGATCGGGTGTGCGCTTGCGCTCGGCGCCGTCGTAGCGGTAGTAGCCACGCCCGGCCTTCTGGCCGATCCAGCCCCGCTGGTTGAGCAAGGCCGACGGGCGGTAGAAGCTGGGGTCTTTTGGCAACAGATGCGCACGCTCCAGCCGGGTCAGGTGGCCGATGTCGACGCCGGCCATGTCGTAGACCGCCAGGATGCCCATCGCCATGCCCCATTGCTCCAGCGCCCCGTCGACCTCGGCGGGGGTTGCGCCTTCGAGCAGGCAGCGCTCCGCCTCGCGGCCATAGGGGTCCATCATGCGGTTGCCGATGAAGCCGTAGCAAACCTTGGCGACGACGCCGGTCTTCTTGATGCGCTTGGCCAGTTCCATCGCCGTGACCAGCACGTCCGGCGCTGTTCGGCTGGCTTGCACGATTTCCAGCAGCTGCATGACGTTGGCCGGGCTGAAGAAGTGCAGGCCGATCACGTCCGGCGCGCGCTGCGTGACGGCGGCGATGGCGTCGATGTCCAGCGTGGAGGTATTGGTGCCCAGAATGGCGCCTGGTTTGGCGACGGCGTCGAGCTTGGCGAAGATTTCCTTCTTCAGCGCCATGTTCTCAAACACCGCCTCGATGATCAGGTCGGCATCGGCCAGCGCCGCGAAGTCCAGGCTGGGCGTGATGAGAGCTATGCGCTGTTCCATTTGTTCCGGGCGCAGGCTGCCACGCTCGACGGAGCGCTGATAGTTCTTGCGGATCGTTGCCAGGCCACGATCCAGGTTCTGCTGCGTGGCGTCCACCAGCGTCACCGGCAAGCCGGCGTTGACGCAGCACATGGCGATGCCGCCGCCCATGGTGCCGGAGCCGACGATACCGACGCGCGCCACCGGCCGCGCCGCGATCTCGCGCGGCAGTCCGGGGATCTTGCGCACCTCGCGCTCGGCGTAGAACAGATGGCGCAGCGCCTTGGCCTCGGTGGCTTGTTCAAGCTGCGCCGAGAGGGTCGACTCGACTTTCAAGCCGGCGTCGAAATCCAGCTCCGCCGCGGCCTGCAAGGCATCGATCAGGGCCAGCGGTGCCAGGCGGTTGCGCATCGTTTTGGCCACCTGCGCCCGTTTGGCGGCGAACAATTCGCTGGCCTGGGCCGCGCCCTTGACGGCTTGCTCGCGCGTGCGGCGTGGGCCGGCGCCCCGGCGCACCAGCTCACGCGCATAGGCGATCGCGGCGGGCACGATCTCGCCCTCCAGAACGGCATCGACCAGGCCGGCGTCCTTGGCCTTGCCGGCCGGCAGGGGCTTGCCACTGAGCATCATGTCGAGCGCCAGCTCCAGGGGCACGACGCGCGGCAGACGCTGGGTGCCGCCGGCGCCCGGGATGATGCCCAGCGAGAGTTCGGGCAGGCCAAAGCGGGCGCTCTCCTGCGCGACGCGGTAGTGGCAGGCCAGTGCGATCTCGGTGCCGGCGCCCAGCGCCGTACCGTGCACGGCGGCCACCACCGGCACGGCACTGTCTTCGATCAGCCGCAGCACCTCGTGATAACCCGGCTCCGCGATGCCGGTGTCGAACTCCTTGATATCGGCACCGGCGACAAAGGTCTTGCCGGCGCAGCCCAGCACGATGGCCTTGACGGCGCTCTGGCCACGCAGTTCGAGCAGGACTTTTTTGAGACCGGCGCGCAGCACCTGATCAACGGCGTTGACCGGCGGACTGTCGATCGTGATCACGGCAACGCCGTCGTGGAGGGAGTAGCTTACGGTGTCGGTCATGGGAGATTTCGTTTTCATGAAGAGAATTGGATATCCGGCTAGGTGGCTGATTGCTGGCGCAGCACGCGTTTGAGAATCTTGCCGCTGGCGCTCTTGGGCAGTTCACTGACGATATCGACTCGGGCCGGGACTTTGTAGGCGGCGATGTGTTCCCGGCAGTAGGCAATGATGCCGTCGGCGCTCAGTGTCGCGCCAGGTTTGAGCACCACGGCGACGGCGACTTTTTCACCCTGCGCCGCGGCGGGGATGCCGTAGACGGCGACCTCCTGTATGCCGGGCACCTTGTACAGGTACTGCTCGACTTCCGCCGGCCAGACCTTGAAGCCCGACACGTTGATCATGTCCTTGACGCGGTCGGTGATGTAGACGTAGCCGTCCTGGTCCATGCGTCCGACATCGCCGGTGTGCAGCCAGCCGCCGCGCAGCGCCGTTGCGGTTTCTTCCGGGCGCCTCCAGTAGCCTTGCATGACACCGTCGCCGCGAATCACGATTTCACCCTGCACACCGGCCGCCACTTCGTGATCCGATTCGTCGAAGATCTTCAATTCAAAGCCTTCGATGGCGCGCCCGACGGAGCCGAATCGATGTTCCTTGACGTCGTTGTAGCAGGAGAACGGCGAACACTCGGTCAGGCCGTAGCCCTCGTAGACGCGGCGCCCGAAGCGCTCGGTCCAGCGCCGCGAAATTTCCTCCGGCATGGTGGCGGCGGCGGACATCTCATAGCGCAAGCTGCTCAGGTCGTAGCCCGACAAGTCCATCGCCAGCAAATTGATGAAGATGGTCGGCACGGCGAAGAAGTGGGTGATGCGTTCTTCGCCGATGGCACGCAAGACGACGTCCGGCACGAAGCGGGGGAACAGCACAATGGTCGCGCCGGCCAGGATCGCCGCGTTCATGATGTAGTTCTGGCCGTAGACATGGAACAGCGGCAGGAAGGCCGCCAGCCGGTCGCCCGGCCGGTAGTCGGAATACCTGGCTTGCGGCGGCAGCGCGATATTGCTATGGATGTTGTGCTGGGTCAGCGCCACGCCCTTCGGAAAACCGGTGGTCCCCGACGAGTAGAGCAGTGCCGCCACATCGTCGCCGGAGCGCTGCACCGACGCGAACGTGTCGGCGCCGCGTTGCAGCAGCTGCGCCAGGGCGACCCATCCCGTCAACTCTGCTTTCGGGTCCACCACCACGCGCAGACGCAAAGCAGCGCAGTCGTCCGGAACGTAGCGTTTGAGCTCGTCCATGGTGATCACCACGGCGGCACCCGAATCGTCCAGCAGGTAGCGCACTTCCTCGGTCTTCAGGATGGCGTTGATGGTCACCGGAATGGCACCCAGCTTCTGCGCCGCGTAATAGGCCACGGCGAATTCCGGCACGTTGGGCAGGTACAGGGCGACCCGGTCGGCCACCGCGACGCCGGCCGCGCGCAGGCTGGCCGCCAGCCGGTTGGCATCGCGGTTGAGTTGCCCGTAAGTGATGGAGCGACCCTCGAAGCGGATGGCGATCCGCTCCGGCGTCTGCGCCGCATGTTGCTCAAGATAGTCAGCGATATTCATGATTCGTCTTCCTCGTCACGTCCTTGCGAACAATCTGCATTTTGTCGAATTATGGTTATATTTCATAACGAAGTAAAGGGGCCAGTAGATAAATGTTTACCCTTGGCTGGAGCGCTGCGAGGGCGCCGCCCGGCCTTGGCCGCTGGTCGGGCCAAGTCGAGCGATGCAAGGGCGGGTTTACTTCAGAATTTTCCAGTCGCCGTTTTCGACCGTGGCCATGATGGCGGCACGGCCATCGAAGCCGTTGTGGTCCTTGGCCGACATGTTGAAGACGCCGTGCACCCCCGGCAGTTCCTTCACATTCTCCAGGGCATCGCGCAGGGCAATGCGGAATTCGACCGTGCCGGGCTTGGCCTTCTTCAGCGCTTCGGGCACGGCGCGATTGAGCAGCAGATAGGCATCCCAGCCATGACCGCCAAAGGTGGAACGGCTGTTGACGCCATGCGCGCCCTCGTAGACCTTGATGTACTCGAGCGAGGCCTTCTTGGACGGGTGGCTGTCAGGGAGTTGCTCGGCCAGCAGCATCGGACCGACCGGGAACAGCGTGCCCTCTACATTCTTGCCGCCGACGCGCAGGAAATCACGGTTGGCAATGCCGTGCGTCTGATAGAACTTGCCCTTGTAGCCGCGCTCGATCAAGGTCGATTGCGGCAGCACCGCCGGTGTGCCCGAAGCGGCGATCAGGATCGCGTCCGGCTTGGCCGCGAACAGTTTGAGCGCCTGCCCGGCCACGCTGGTGTCGTTGCGCTGGTAGCGCTCCACCGGACTGACCGTGATGCCCTTGGCTGCCGCCGCGTCCTGGATCGCCTTCAGCCAGAGTTCACCGTAGGCATCGGCGTAGCCGATGAAACCCAGGGTCTTGACGTTGTTGGCCGCCATGTGCTGCACCATCGCCACGGCCATCAGCGGGAAACTCTGCGGCGTCGTGAAGACCCAGGGCGCTTTCTCCCCGGCCGGTGGCAAGGGCGCCATGGCAATCTGCGGCGTCTTGGCTTCAAACGCCACTTCAAGAATGCCCATCGAGGTCGGCGTCGCCGAAGCGCCGATGATCGCATCGACCTTGTCCTCGGTCGTCAACTTGCGGGCATTCTTCACCGCCATGCTGGGGTCGGTGGCGTCGTCCAGCACGATGTACTTGACCTTTTGCCCACCGACGGTTTGCGGCAGCAGGGCGAAGGTCTGCTTTTCGGGAATGCCCAGCGAGGCCGCCGGACCGGTCGCCGAAACAATAACGCCAATGGTCACGTCGGCCCAGGCCGAACCGGTCACCACAACCAATGCAAGGGCTTGCGCCAGCGCGAACTTCTTTACTTTCATATCGTCTCCTGTTGTAGATACGGTGTTCGCTCGTTGGGGTGCGCCCCTCGGAAGCGATGAAAACATGGTTGCCGCGGCGGCTTCGGTGTCAGGCGATTCGACCGGACGTCAATGCCGCAGTGGGCTCAAGATCGTCAGCGATATTCACGATTTGTCTTCCTCGTCACAAACTTGCGAGCAATTTGTATTTTGTTGAATTATGGTTATAACCAATAATTAAATAAAGGCGAATTTGAAGGGAAATATTAGGTGTTTACCCTTGCTCAAAACGTCTGGGCAGGGTTGAAATGGAAGGCAGTGTGGTCCGCCAAGTCCCCACCCTCGCAGTCACCCAGCCGTCGGCGAACGCAGATGACGCGCCGCGTTCTCGGCCCGTGCGTCGTCAATCTCGCGCAGCACGCCACCCACATCCACCGCCGCGTTCTTGCGCTCGAAGTGGCCGGTGAGAGGCAGCTCGGGCTGTAGCACGCCGCGCTGGTACAGGTCCCAGATCTCGGGGCCAAAATTTGTGTTCAACAACTCCGGCGCAAAGCGGCCGAAGAAGGCGCGCAGGTTCGCCACGTCGCGCAGCAGCATGCGCTGGGCGTGGTTGTTGCCGGCCGCGTCCACCGCCTGCGGCAGGTCGATGATCACCGGGCCGTCCGCCGCCAGCAGGATGTTGAACTCCGACAAGTCGCCGTGCACGACGCCGGCGCACAGCATGCGCACCACTTGGCGCAGCAGCATGGCGTAGTGGCTGCGCGCCTGCTCGGGCGTGAGCAGCACATCGTTCAGCCGCGGCGCCGCGTCGCCCTGCTCGTCGGTCACTAGTTCCATCAGCAGCACGCCGTCAAAGAAGTTGTACGGCTTGGGCACCCGCACTCCGGCGTCGGCCAGGCGGTACAGCGCGTCGACCTCGGCGCTTTGCCAGGCCGCCTCTTGCGCCTGCCGGCCAAAGCGCGTGCCCTTGGCCATGGCACGGGCCTGGCGCGTATTCTTGACCTTGCGGTTTTCGGTGTAGTCCACCGCCTGGCGGAAGCTGCGCTGGGTTGCCTCCTTATAGACCTTGGCGCAGCGAGTATCGGTGCCGCAACGCACCACGTAGACCATCGCCTCCTTGCCACTCATCAACTGGCGCACAACGCTGTCGATCAGGCCCTCCTCCACCAGCGCTTGCAGTCTCCTGGGTGGCTTCATGGGCGGCCATCGGCGCTGCCGCGCCCTGGACGGTGCCTCAAAGCGGCACGCGCGCCAGCCGACTGGCCACGCTGCGCGCCCGGGACGCCTTGGCTTCCGGGTAGATCATTTTTTCTTCCAGCTCGATGTGGCTGCGGCACAGGGTCAGGAACACGTCCGCGTTGTGCTGGAACTCCGCCCCATCGACCCAGGCGTTGCCGGAGGCCATGGCGCGCAGTTGCGGCGCCAGCTCCAGCCAGTTTTCCTCGATCCAGCCATGATCCTGCTGCATCACACGCACCAGCGCCACCAGCTCGGCATTACCGCTCGAGAGCAGCAGCGGGAACACGTTTTTTTCTTCCTCCTGGTGATGCTGGCGCGAAGTACCAGAGAAGAAAGCCTCGACGGCGGCAGCCACCTGTTGCGCCTGGCTGTCGACACCCTCGGCCTCGATGCGTTGCACCAACTCGGTCAACAGCGTCAAGTGCTGAAGGATTTGCTGATGGCATGCATCCAGCACTTCAAAACCGGTGGGGGTGGCAAGTGGGGCAGCGCTCATGGCATCTCCGGGTAAAGCTGAAAAACAATAAAAACGGCAAGCTCAGCAGATACCGCATGGTAGCCCAGCGCGCGCCGCGCTTCAAACCCCAGCAGCCTGTCGGGCTTGGAACGTGGATGCGGGCAAACCCCTAGTTACAGCGTGTCCTACCACGTATAGATAGAAAACCCAATGAAATCAAGGCTCGCAGGGGTTTTATATTCAGACAATGTGATGTTTTTGCAGAATTTTCGCAGTGCTAATGACTGAAAACAGACCGCGGTGTAACTCAAATTTGCTTTGTGGCGGGCGCCATGCTCATAATAAAAGCTTTTGCCTGTCCCGTCCAGCCGGGCTGTCAAAGAGCTACATCAGGGCAGTCTTAGCAGCATCAGCGACCCTGGCTAGCGCATCGCACTTTGGACCCCCGTAAAAGCTCATCGGGTCTCCATCTGTGCCTGGCTTCCAGCCCCGCTGTGTGCGTGCATAGTGCTGGCGCAGCTGCCGGCCATCGGGCAGCAAGCGTAGACGATGCCATGTGTGCAGCCCTTCTCGCGCACCGGATGCACGCCGACGACGACCCCGCGCTTGCACAGTGCTTTGATGTCGCTGCGCAGGGTGTACGGGTCAATGTCTGCTACAGGGAGTGCCGGGGCTTCGGCCGGCGCCGTTGGCACCAGCATTTCGGCAGCATCAGCGATGCGCTGCTGGTCTGCGATGTAGCTCTCAATCATCGCTATCTCTTCGAGTATCACAAGAGTCTGCGCCGCGCAGCGAGCGTGGTATGCGGTATCTGCCGTGGCTTGCTCTGACAGCCCACGCATCACTTGCAGCGCATCGCGCTTGAAATCAAGTTGGTCTTGCATCGTCGTGCCGGTGTGCTTGCACAGCAGCAGGAAGTCTTCGATTTTGCGGCTCACGCTTGGCTCCCCATTGGCCAGAGTTCTGCGGCGACTTCCGGCGCGATGAGCGCAGCCTGCCCGAGCTGGCTCATATAGCCACTTGTATGGGTGGTGGACGGCCGCTCGGCTGGCTTCTCTGCAAAGGTTCGCCGCAGGCATCGCTCTGCCTCTTCGCGGGTAAATGCCCGTGTGAACTTGGGCGATTGCAGGTCTCTCATGCTTTTGCAGCACCGCTGCGCTGCGGTGTGGTAGACCTCAAGCGCACGGCGTAGGCTCTGCGCGTCGTATGCGTTGCCGAGGTCCAGCACTTCGAGCTCTGTCAATGGGTAGCTGCACCAGCCGTTGCGCACTCGCGCCAGGCGCGGGCTGTAACTCACGACGTACCCGTTGTCAGTGTCGTGCCATTGGCGCACGAATGGTTTGACGCCGTGCGCCGATGGGTGTGCCATGTCAGACTCCCACTTGCTGGTCTGGCACATCGACCTGACGAATTGCGATGTGCGGTACTGCATGCTTTGCGCACCAGTCCTCGGCTCCTTGCTTGTGCTCGAAAGCCTTGACCGTCATTTTTGCGCCATCTTTGAGACGCCATGCAATTACGTAAAGGGTGATGACAGGGTACATGTTGGGCTCCGTTTGTGGTTGTGTCCACTCCGACATCTAGAGCAGGACATAACGTATAGGTACCGAAGGCACTAAATACACGAAAAAACAAAAATCGACGACCAAACTATAAATATGGATTTGTAGAACATATAAAGCTATTTTAATAGCCTCAATACTTGTTGTCAACGCTGGCCCGGCTTTTGAGCTTCCAGCCAACGCAGCGGTAAAGGCGTCAGGGCTGCCGTGCACTGTGCGCTTCGCGTTTGATTTGTCGGCAAGTGCGCTCATTGTCTTGATGACAAAATCTTGCTGGAACCCATTGGGATGAGCGCTTGGGATGCTCAATGCTCAACGTTCGACATGGTGACCAAGCGACAGCTCCTGGCCGACCGCGTGAATCCGCCGGCTGAAGGCGAAGGTCAGCACGCCACTGCCTTGCCGTTGCACGACGCGCTCCATAACGGCCATCTATTATGAAGGTCAGCATCCTGTAGGGGCGCCCCGGACCTCGCTAACTCCGACCACGTGTTCTATGCAATCCAACCAAACGGAGTCATAGAAAGCGTGCCCGCGCAGTGAGGCCGCAGTTCGTCGACCCTTTCCTGCAAGGCTGCGAGTGCTGCTGTCTGTATCAGCCCGTTAAAGCAGTTGTAGGTGGACTTGTCGGCGTCAGGCACGGAATGCACCGCCTTACTGACCTCCGAGAAGGTCCAGCGCCCCGCTAAGTAATGCATGGTCTGTTCCAGGCACGCAATCTTTCCGGCCAAGGCCTTGGTTACCAGGTGCGTGCCACCGAGGCTCCCAACGGCGCGCAGGGCCTTCTTGTCCCCGGTGTCAATGAGCGCGGCATCGAAGTGCGCAGCGGCCGCAAATAGCGTCGCCTCGCCAGCGTCAACGGACGGCATGTCTGTCAGGGCAGCCGCCACCGCCGCGCTGTGCCCCTTCGCTGGCGTGCACATCCCCGCGAAGTCGGTGAGCTGTGTCACTGCAGCAGCCGAACCGAGTAACGCGGCAGCTTTGGCGGGCTCTGCCAGCTTGAATCGGTATTTCAGGGTGCTGACCATATACAGCTCAGCCCCACCCACTTTGGTGAGGTGCTGGGCAAAGCGCTTTAGCAGCCCCCACTGGGCAAGCTTCACCGCAATGTCATTGTCGATGAAGACCTTCATTCGTCGTCGAACCGCATGCTCGTCAGCCGGGCGAGGTGGTCCATGCCGTCAGAGGACAAGGCGTTCAGGTCGATGTAGCTCTTCGCCACATCGTTCACCACAATAGGCGCTGCTTGAGTGGTCATGAGATATCGCATGGCCATTCCGGCAAGCTTCCAATCTTCGGTAAGGCGTGCCCAACCAAGAATGACCTGTCCGGCATCCAGTCCAGTGCCCTTGCTGGCTTTGAGGGCGGCAGCGGCAAGCTTTACTTCCTCGGACTGCTTACCGACGTCTCTGCAGGCGCTCCGCAATGCGTCGCCGCCGAGGAGCTCCATCGCGTAAGTGTCAGCGACCTTTTCGTCCTCGTCCTTCGCAAAGCCCTGCTCGTCCACAGGGAGTGTGTCGTCGACGAGCACAGCGTTGTTGTCCGCCGCCAGATGACCAGACATGAAGTGACCAGTCTCGTGGGCTACGAGGTAGGCGAGCCTAGCCGGCGCAATCTCCTTTCGTACGACCAGTACGACGGGACGTGCGCCAACCCGCAAGCACATCGCATCAGGACGACGCAGTTGCTTTGGCCAATTGAGGATGTGCACAACTGGTACGCCGTGCTCCCAGAGCCATCGACAAAGACCTTCCAAAGTCACCGCCGGGTACGTCTCGAGAATGCGGGCACGAAGGTCTGTCGGCGATAGGCGCTCTTGCAAAGCCTCAGTCTTGCAGGCGCCGGCCAGAACATGTGCGAGGCCATGCCCAACTCCTGCAGCGGCGGCGAGCTGGGTTGAACCTTCGGGATGTATTGTCTTGAACCGCCTAGTTGCTGCCCGGAACTCCGGCTTTGGCGCTGTCGCGTGCAGGCTCTCGAGTGCCACGTTAAGGCGGCGGGCCAACACAATCTGCAGTTCCAGCAGGCCACCTTCGTCAGCGGCCGCGTCGTCATCCCACCACTCCGGCACGAAATGCCGTACCTGGGCCGCTGTCAATCCGAGCTCCTTGAAGGAGCCCATGAGAGCTTTGGCTGGGTTCTTGGTGGATGCCATGGGGGTTCATCGAGTGCGGCCAAGCCGATTGACTCCGCGCACTTGGAGCGTGGCTACTGCCTGGTTGAGTTTAGCAAGAGAATGGCCATGCTCACGGCCGTCGTCCCATATATCCAACAGTTCCTGAATCAACTGTTCCTGAGTCTCAGGATGACCTACCCCGTCGTGAGACCCATGCATGCGAATTTGCATGGGACAAGGTGCGCCTTGATGAGGCGTATTGGACTCTTTAGCGCACGAAGAGCAATAGACTGCAGAACAAGTATCATTCTGGACTGGTAAGACTCACTATGCCCCTGGCCGAGCGGGAAGGCGTGGATTTTCCCGACTACGCTATGCACATGCATGCCACAATTGTCGTGAGTACACTGAAATAGCATTCCAAGCCGTAATCATCCTCCCCCTTATATGGACGCCGTCGCCCACGACCATCAGCTACGCACCCTTCTGAGGACCTATCTCAGTGAGCGTGTGACGGTCAACGACTTGCTGGTGGAGGAATTCCAATTGGCCTTTGGCGCCGTTAGAGCGGACCTGGCTCTGGTCAATGGTCACCTTGAGGGCTTCGAAATCAAGGCAGGTAAAGACACTCTTACCCGTTTACCTCACCAAGTGGTGGCATACAACAAGGTGTTCGAGTTTTGCTGGGTAGTGACCACCAAGGCTCACCTTGCCGACGCGCGCCATCTGGTGCCGCGCGAGTGGGGACTGTTGGTTGCCCATGCGAACGACTTAGGCAGCACTCTGAAGTCTGTCAGGACAGCTAAGCGGAATGGCCGACGGGACGGGAATCACTTGGCTCGCCTGCTCTGGCGCGACGAACTGCTCGCAAAGCTCACAGAGCTCGGTTTAAGCCAGGGCCTGAAGTCCAAACCGAAAATTGCGCTTTTCGCGGCCCTCGCCGCAGCACTGCCGGTCGATGAGCTCGCCGACTATGTCCGCAATTGCCTCAAAACTCGGGTTGACTGGCGAGCTGGTGCAAAACCACGTGAATGTGGTGACTCGTCGCATCCCGTCGCCATTGTGTAGCGTTGCCGGGCCCCACTTTCGGGTCGTTCGCCACCTTGTCATAGTTGGCGTCTCCTTGGCTGAAGGTCCGATGCATGTAGATTGGTAGTAAGACCAAAATCTGGCAAAGGTCCTTGTACTGGTCGAAGCCGTGGTGCCGTACGCTTTTCGCCTTTAAGACATTCCAATCCTTCCAGTGCGTGTAACGCAAGGCAGCAGACATTACCATCTTGCGCGGGTCCCCGTCGAAGGCATCGACGTGAGACACCCCAAAATCGCCATAGCCTAAAGACACTTCCTTGAGCTCTGCACGCACGGCGACTCGTTTGTATAGGTCCCAGTCAGCACGAGAAAGTTGTTTATTACCCTTCTGGACGCCCGCCAGATTGATGGGAAATCCACCTGACAGGAGCACCACTTGGCGCCATGCACCCAGTGCCGCTATGGTTTGCAGAACCTGAGCGGTGCTGGCCGCCATGACTTTTGGGTCGCCGGTGATGTGCCCGAGGTCCAGGACTGCGTCCACCTGCCCGTGCTTGACACCAAGCGCGGCCATTTTGTTGGCAAACCAAGTCTGGACGTGCGCAGTCGCAGGTACCTCTCCATCCTGCTCAACGCGAAAGCGTAGCAGCCATCGGGTGTGCTTGTTTTTTTTAGCCACTTTGATGAGGGCGGCTTGTTCCGAAGCGCTCGCTCGAGTGCTGAGGACCGGGACCGCCTTGACTCCTGCCGCCCACATATTGTCAAACAGGTATTCCCAAGGGGTCCCCGGATTCGAAGAAAGAGCATCTTTCTCATCAATGACCTGGTCAACCGCAAGCACGTGGGTTGTCCCCCAGTTTTTCACTGTGGCTGTGACAATGTCGTCGATGTGCTTGTCCCATGATTTGGTGTATTTCTCCTTGCCCCAGTCGTACGTTCTGTCCGGGACTTCAGCGACAGGTTGAACTCGGGACTTCTGAGATGCTGTAAGTGGTTTGACGGCGAAGTGCTCGCCCTGCTTCCATTTCAGGGCCGGCATGTACAGCGGGTAATTGTCTTGAGCCACGCTTTCCTCCTCTGAGCAGCCTAAGATGGCCACTTACTTATTTTGTTAGACGCCCTTTACAGAATACACGAAAAGGGGCTGTCGCTCAATGAATCAGTAAAGCATTTGCGCGACGCCACCGTGTCCCTGCTTCTTTGGTTTACCTCAACTGCCCTATAAGGATGTTTGGAACTGCTTTGCAGCGCCGCAAGAATTGCTGCTTAATCGGATGTGTTTGACAACATTGAAATATTCTGCAATCGGAGTCATCGCCACACTCACCTCGGCGGCATCAGCCCTAAGGCATTTGAACGTGCCTCAGTTTGTGGCCGGGATTTGTCATCCGTTCCGTGAGAAGTCAATCCGCCAGTCTCATTCGTTGGAAAGTGACAAAACCTGAGGAGGGTATGCGGCGCAGGGCTATTGCAACAGCGCCTGAACATGCGACTGTACAAGCCCACCCACCGCCCGTCAGGCTACATCAGGTTCACTGGGAAAGTGGCCAGAACGGCAGGAAGGCGGCTCTCGACCCTAGCTCGTAAGTCAGCATCTGCCTTGCAGTCTTCGGCAAAGGCACCTACCGCGCGCACGACATCGTTGATAAACGACACTGTCCCAATGATGACTAGGTGCTCATCCTGAGCCTGGTCGTATGCATGTTTGCCGCCGTCGTGGTAGCCAAACTTTTTCGCTTCTGGATACTTTTGGTGGTAATCCGCCTCTGACCCGAACGCGTGCAGCAACGCGCATCGGGCGCCATACACATCCAAGCCACGGTATTGATACGGTTGCTCCGGGTGCCCTCTTAGGTACTTGTCGACCCAGGCGATGAATTCCGTGCGGCCCTGTTTGTCGTGCCCTGTCGGCAGAGCTAGGAAAGCCATGGTGTCGATGCAGACGTAGGCCATGACAACTGCGGCCGTGGTTGCCCCTGCCTTTTCGCAGCATTTGATTTCGGCGATGAGGCCGGACACGCCACCCCACATGGTTCGACTCCCTGGGAGATAGGCCGATATGTAGGCCCATCGACAGACTGTAGGCGAACTAGACCGTTCCGACAACTTCGCGCACTAATTTCGTACCTCCCGATACCGGTCGTTGATGACTTACTGCAACTGGTCGGTCGAATCCCGCCACATCTTTATCGACGCCAGCGGTCCCAACGCGGTCCCATTCGTCTTTCGGTCGTTCACCCGGGTGCAAGTACGTTGCGAACCTCCCTCTCCCACTCGACGGGCTGCGGCGAAGACGGCGACAATCGACCGCATTAGTCTCTCGCGCCCCTCTGAATGCTTCGCACACCGTCCTTCGAGCCCTCCGTTCTGGTCACAGACGATGTTCTCTTGGCGGCGCAGATTTCGGCCCTGTTCACTCGCCCGGGTAGCTACTTCCCTGTGATGGATGGCCCGCGGATGTTCCGGCCAGACGCCAATAACGAAGCTCTACGCCGTCGAAATGCCATGGTCATGGCCGGTGCCCGGCACGTGTTGCTGGGAGGGCTGATTCCTCAAGCGACCTCGGCGATGCGGCCAGGCTGGAAGAACTGTTCCGTATCGGACGAGTATGAGGACCACGTACAAGCCCTGCGTGGCGTTGTGAGGCGACCGTCTGGAACGTTGCGGTGGGGGCGCGCCAACCTTGGCGTCGGACTCTACAGGGCCCGTCTCGAACGCAAAGAGCTGCTTTTTGACCTTGCTTCATCGCCCGAGTTAGTCCTGATAGAGAGGGGAACCCATCTACTCGTCGCGTGCGAGTGCGGCGACGACCTCGGGGAAGTCCTAGCTAGCAACCTAGCTTTCGCTTGCGACGCCTCATTCGCGGTGTTTCCCGAATTGTCCGAGGATGACCGCGATTGTTGGCTCGAGGAGCTCTACGCCCTTGGAGAGGGTGGCGACCTGACCGGCCGATTTAGCTCCTTGGCCCAGCGAGCGCGTGTCCACCTTGGCCCACTAAACTTTCCACGTTTCAAGACAGTCCTCTTCGTGACGGCGGGTTTTCCTTGGGGCATCGCCACGCCGGAGGTCGCGACCACACACGTATATCGCTACCCCGACTTTGGACGAGCCATTGTTGAGGGATTGTGGGCGTCGCAGTCGGCTGCCCACAGCGCCAAGACCGCGTTGCTCATCGACCCTCACACGGTACAGGGGTCCGAGATTCCATCCATCAACCAGGCGTTGCTAAAAAATGGTTCGCTGACCCGGGTCGTGAGCGGGCCGGCCGCAACCAGCACCAGGGTCCAGTTCCTACTGGACCTGCTCCCCCACGACATCATTGTGCTGTCCAGTCATGCAGGCGACGCGCCTGGGACGCGCATCACCTACGAGTACGTCGACGCAGACCAACGACGGCGGAGCCTCACTGTTGACCGGGCGCTTGGCATCGGGTACGACCGGTTTGACGACAAATTCATGGTTACCGAATACCACCGCTTTCACTCGCTGGATGGTGTCCACTGGAGTGACAAAGTTGGTAAAGCAGGCTTGCCGGTGGGTTCAGCCCTCACCAGCTGGGGCGCCATCGGTGGGCCTATGGACCGCACAGACCACATCGTCAAGCAGGAGCCGATTTCTCGAGTCGTCGGCTCGATGGCCATCCAACTTCACGATGGAGTATGGCTCTTTGCCTCGCACGGATTTGCCCCTGGCGCTGCACCGCTCATCATTAACAACTCGTGCTGGTCTTGGCACGAACTCAGCCAGCGCACAACGTTCGCGGGCGCGCGCGGCTATGTCGGTAGCCTCTTCCCCATCACTGACGCAGAGGCGCAAGAGGTCGGTCAGGCGCTGTTCGGCAAGTACCTCGGACAGGAGCTACCGAGGGCTCTGTGGTCGACCCAACGCGACATCTATGGTGCTTCGGGACGACGTCCTTACGTGATGGTTGGGCTGCCCTTCGTCGCTATACGCCCAAACACGGAAGATGCGATGGGGTTCATGGAAAAGGCCTACCTAGACGGACTCGCGCATTGGTCGACCCAGGCGACGAACTCTCCGTATGAAGAGATTCGGCGGAATGCACAGCGCTTCTCGAACTTCCTGCTCGAAGACCTGCAGGCGTTCCGGCAGGGCGTGGAAAAATTCGGTCGCCGCCTCCACCACTAGCGCTACCCGGATGCATGTCTCACGCAGTTGCCTCTCGTGCCATCGAGAGTTCGAGCGCATTGCGCGGCGCTGAATGACTGCCGTCGACCACACATTGCGAATGTCCGCTGTTGGTGTGCGCAGTGAAAGGCGGCGCTTTCCTGTGGGTGAGAGTCCCACCTGGCCACGGCTCCATCCAGGCGCGCGGTGTACCGAGCAAGTCCACAATGGAATGCCAAGCAGAAGGCGAACGAAATCAGCTAAAGAAGCACGGCGAGAACTGAAAAAGCCCCGATAGGCGGGGCTTCGAGGGGTGTGGCTGGTTAGACCTAGGTGAGCGCAAAGTTGGCGTTCAAGTAGTGCGTGCGGTGCCAGTTCAGCTAATACAACAAGAGCGCTCTTCACTTCATCGACTTATCGACCGACGCTGAGCTTCTACGTCGAAAATGTCGGCTATGCGGCGAGCAATTCCGCGCCCTGGATGTCGCCTGAAAATTGAAGTCAACCTCAATGAGAAAGGAACGTGTTACCCGCTGACGTCCGTCGATATCGATGTGCCTTCCCCGAGTGGCCCGGTCAAGGTTCCAGTGGTGTCGTATGACCTGGACGAAATGCTTGGGACCAAATTACGGGCTCTCGTACAGCGAGACAAAGGTCGGGACCTGTTCGACCTCTGGTACGCCTGGACGTGCAGTCAGCAGCCGGGGGCCTCGGCAAACGTTGACCCTGCTCGGGTAGCCAATGCATTTCGGTTCTATCTGCAGCAGGAAAGCAGTCCATTCAAAAAAGCGCACCTGGAAGTCGAGCTTGCGCGCAGGATGAAGTCTCGGAAATTTTTGCGTGACATGGACGGCTTTCTCCCCGTGGGCGTCGCATACGACCCGAAAAAAGCATACGACGAGTTCCACGCCGTGTTCATGCCTCACCTTTAAGAAGGCCAGCGTTGCGACACCGAGACCACTCGACAGGCTATATTCGGCCAGTTGCTGTCATTTGCCATGTGGCGCCGAACGTCAGGTCAGGATGACCTCGTAAATCGCACCATCCACGAAAACATGGTCTTAAGCGAGAAAACCCTTGATAAGTATCAGGCTTATAGAAATTGAAAACTACCGTGCTATCAAGAAGCTTGTTTGGCGTCCAAACTCAGGCCTAAACTGTCTTATTGGACCGGGGGACAGCGGGAAGTCCAGTATTCTCGATGCAATTGAGCTTTGCTTGGGTAGCGCGGCCCGCAGAACCATCGCAGTTTCCGACTCCGATTTTCATGGACTGAATACGGACGAGCCGATTTCAATATCGCTAACGCTCGGCGGCCTCGATGATTCTCTACTCGACCTCGACGAGTATGCGCTTTATCTGCGTGCTTTCGATTCGAAGACAGGTGCTCTAAAGGATGAGCCGCAGAAGGGTCTGGAGACCGTTATCACCTTGAATGTATCGGTCGATTCCTATCGCGACCCAGTATGGGGATTGACCTCGATACGTGCCACGGCCAAGAACCAGCAGAAGAAACTTTCTCAGAAAGAGCGCGCGCGGCTTTTTTCGTCACGACTCGGTGTATCGAACGTCGCGCAGAACTTGACCTGGGGCAAAGGCTCGGTGCTCACGCGACTAACTGAGGAACAACTCGACGTCGACTCGGTGTTGATTGATATCGCGCGCGGTGCAAAGTTTGCATTTGGCGAGAACGCGAACGACCAACTCATGGAAGCGCTTGCCATCGTGGAAAGGACTGCAGGTAGCTTGGGCGTGCCGACGGGCGGCTCCGTCAAGGCCTCACTGGACACACAGGGGTTCTGGCTGAAGGAGGGCGCCGTAGCGTTGCACGGTAGTGATGGCGTGCCGTTGCGATGCCTGGGGACAGGCTCGGCCAGGCTTCTGGTTGCCGGTCTGCAGCGCGACGCCACCCAGGCTGCGGCCGTCGTATTGGTCGATGAGGTCGAGTTCGGTCTGGAGCCGCATCGACTCACGCGGCTGCTGAACGCCCTCGGCTCAAAGCTTGAGGAGCCTACAGCGCAGGTGTTCATTACGACGCACTCACCAGTAACGTTGCAGCAGCTCAAAGCCGAGCACCTGCACATCGTCCGCAAGGGCAGGGATGGGCACGCCGTCAATGCGGCCGGTAAGGGTGACGACGTTCAGGGCACGCTTCGGAAGTCGCCGAGTTCGTTTTTGGCCAAGAAGGTCATCGTGTGCGAGGGTGCCAGCGAACAAGGGCTCTTGCGCGGCGTGGACGATTGGAACGAGGCAAGAGGACACGACTCTCTGCTTGCACGAGGGGTCTCGCTTCTTGACGCAGGCGGCGGCTCGCCGAAGGGTTGCATCGAGAAAGCCGTGCTGTTTGCCAAGCTGGGCTACGAGGTGGCCGCTTTTATCGACAACGATGTGGAGGTCGATTCGAAAGTGTGTGACCGACTCACCGAAGCGGGTGGGCGCCTATTCACTTGGGAAGACGGGTTTGCTTTGGAGGACGCGCTGTTCGTCCATCTGCCTGATGAAAGCGTCGACAAGCTGCTCGAGTTCGCGTTGGAGAACGTGGGCCGCGGCTCGGTGGATGAGAAGGTTAAAGAGCAGTTCGGGTCGGAGGTCAGCGTCTCAAGCATTCTCGAGGGCGCGGAACTTGCCGGGTACACGAATACCGAACGCAAAAAGCTAGGTCTGGCCTCAAGAACGAAGAAGAAGAGCAAGAGCGGCGAGGCCGAGAAGAAGTCCGGCTGGTTTAAAAGCATCGACCGGATGGAGCGGGTCGGTCGCGAACTTGTGGGGCCGGCCATGTCCCCGGATAAGACGCCTCTGACGCAGGTTGTATTCGACATCTTCAGGTGGACGAAAGTTGGCCACTGAACTTGACCTGCTTGAAGTGCGGCTCGGAAGCGTCGAAGCTCCCGCAGGATGCGGTAAGACGGAGCTCATCGCATCTACGCTGCGCAGATGCCAGTCGGCAGACAAGCCAGTTCTGGTCCTAACGCATACCAACGCAGGCGCCAACGCGCTGCAGCAACGGCTTGTGAAACACGGGATACCGCCTGCCAAATATCGCATCTTCACCATCGATGGCTGGGCCATGCGGATGGTTGTCGCTTTTCCTGCCGGGAGCGGGTACCAGTTGCAAACAGGGGGCTGGTCGCTGGACTATCCAGCGATTCGACGGGGCGCCGCGCACTTACTTGCCAGCGGAAACATCGACCCTCTTCTAGCAGCAACGTACTCCAGGCTCTTCGTGGATGAGTACCAGGACTGCAGCACCGTGCAGCACGCCGTGGTCCTGGGCATCAGCAAGACCCTGCCGACCGTGGTCCTCGGGGACCCCTTGCAAGCTATCTTCGGGTTTAAGGGCAATGTCTTGGTGGACTGGAATGACGTGGAGTCCGCATTTCCGGGCGTCGGGCAGCTCGACAAGCCATGGCGCTGGATAAAAACAGGTGCTCAGCCGCTCGGTGAGTGGCTCATCGAAATTCGCAAGGACTTGAAGGCCGGTAGCGCCGTTGACTTGCTCAAAGGCCATCCGGGCGTTAATTGGGTCCAGGTGAAGGGCGAGAAAGATGTGCAGGGAAGGATGGCAGCGGCGGCGTACAAGCACCCCGATGGTGACGGCTCGTTGCTTATCATCGCGGAAGGCAGCGATAAGGCGGGCCAACAGAACTTCGCGAAGCGGACACCTGGTGCTGCCACCGTAGAGGCAGTCGACCTGAAAGACCTGACTGGATTCGCGACGAGCTACAAGCCCGGGTCTGCCGGTTGTCTGGACCAGTTGCTTGAATTCGGAGCAGCCGTCATGACGAAGGTTGACCCCGATGGAATGCGCGCGAGACTGAAAGCACTCAGCGGCACGCGCGCGAAAAAGGAAGCGACCGTCGCTGAGCGAGCGGCTCAAGCCTACGTCGCGCAGCCAACCCTTGACGCTGCCCACAGGCTGCTACGAGCACTCGGCAAGAACCCCGGCGCCCGTGCTTACCGTCCGGCCATCTACTACGGTGCCCTCGATGCACTGTCTAACGTGGCTGAATCGGGAAAGTCATTTGCCGAAGCCGCAATATTCGTACGAGAACTCCAACGCCATAAGGTGCGAGTGCTTCCAAAGCGCGCGGTGGGGAGCACGTTGCTCCTCAAGGGACTGGAGGCAGATGTCGCGGTGGTTATGCACCCGGAAAAGATGACCGCAACACACCTGTATGTCGCGCTTACACGCGGCGCAAGGAAGGTGCTGGTGTGCTCGCCGAAGTCGGAGCTGATTCCCCTAAAAGCGAAGAAGGCATAGGCCTGGTGGCCTCAAGGTAAGTTGCCAGCAGCACGTGCTTGACCGGCGAGAACGCCCGGTTGAGCGAAGGCCGCACCATTAGCGCTGGCCGATGTGGATTTTGATACGTCAGTTATCGGTCCTGGTCTTCCAAGCCAAGGGAGTAGGTCTGTCCAAACCGGGGATGAACCCGGTTCATTTTGTTGATGAACTCGGGGTACGTGTCAGACAGCTTCATCACCGTCACAACAGAGGTCAGGTGGTCCTTTAACTTTGGGTGGCCGACTTCCTGAGTCAGCCGACGGTGCAGGTGCGCCTTCTTTTCGTCCTTGGCTGCTTGCCGTTTCATCTCTTCCAGCAACCCAGGCGCAAGCCTCTCATAGACGATATCGTTGGTCAAAATTCCAAAGTACTGGGGCCTGAGTTGCGGTTTTTCAGGCGGGAAAGGCAGGCCGCGAAGCCTGAACAAGTGCTCATAGAAATCAGTGGGGAACGTCTTGACATAGGGCTGCAGTTCCTTGGCAATGAACTGTTCCAGGATTTTTGCCAAAGCATCACTGGCGCGGTGCTTTTGATAACCTGTGGCCTCGTCAATCAGCGCCACGATACCAACATGGGCCAAAGCCCTTGTCAGCAATTCGGCTTTCTGCGCCTTATCCAGTTGCTGGGCTTGCAGGGCGCCGGCCTCACGAGCCTTGAGCCAAATCTCACAGATGGTGGGCAGCGCCTGGGCGTCGTATCCCCGTACAAGTCTGCCGCCGTCCATGTATTCAATAACCCGCAGGGGGCCATTGCGCATGTCATCATCAATAAAGGCGCTCAACTGTCCGGGCGCTACGAACAGAGGCAAAGGAATTCCTTCTTCTTCAGATTTCTTCTTAATTCGCTTGGACGCACCACTTCGGCTGCCCAGCAACGCCGTAGTGATGCCATGCTCCGTGAGTACGCGCATTGGCTCGGACCCGTCGTCTGCGGTGACGACAGCGCAAGGAATGGAGATGCCCGCCAAGTTCAGGTCGACGCCCTTGTAGAGCACCGCCGGGAGCGTTTGAGCCTTCTTGACGGCAGCCCATCTGGCCTTCCCTGCCTTCACCGCTATTTCTTTGCGTTGCTCGGTTGTCAGGCTTTCCGCTCTTGCCAACCCCCCTGCGGCACGACTGTTTGTTTCATCCATGGAATGCAAGCTCATGAAGTTAATGAGCTTGCATATTAGCATATAAAAGCAAAATGCAAGCATACTGCTTGCATTTGTTGAGTTACGAGTCACAACTGCGAAGCAATGTCACGTCAGGATTGCCAATCGTTAGCTTTTGCTTGTTTGCGCCTGGCGAACTGGTATCCAATACCTTCGACTTCGGGCCCACGTTGGCAATCAAAGAAAACAACTCCGCTACGTGACGCGGCGTAAGGACGATGCCCAAAGCCTTCTTGTCGCCCGCGGTGTATCGCCTAGGGTGGTTGGCTTATCGTGTTGACAGTAAATTGATGTCTAAATACAAAGGCTACCGGTTCGTGACTGGGCCCTTAAGCGGGTTATGCCGTGTCTCAAAAACGGTCGTTTCTGGCCTGTCGCGAAACTTAGTCTCGCAATTCGTCTATCGTTCACGCAAACTCGCCCCTTTGGTCGGCGTGTGGCTGCCCGGTATAGGCTGGAACCGGTCGTACAGCTGCGCTGATGCAAATTCGGAAACGGGCCCATTTCAGACCTTTCAGTACTACATTGGGCGTACTACAAATTGGTTAAGCGGAGGTCATACCTATGTTCACGAGAGGACTGATGGAAGCGCGTAGTAACCATCCCCCGGCAAAGCCGGGGGCTTTCAAATTGTGAGCCGCTCAAAGCGGCAAAACGGGGTCGCTAACGCGGCCCCAACCCTTGGTGCCACCGTTTCGGTGGCCGTTTATCTCCACAGCC
>NZ_JAQTMS010000043.1 GCF_028714215.1 Rhodoferax sp.
CGACCGGGCGCCAGATCCACTTGCCGATCTTCTCGCCATCCTCGGTTTCCACCACCATCGCCTTGAAGGTGATGACCGCCCCCAGCAAGGCCAGCAGGACGCCCAGCATGAGCGGGAAGTAGCCCGGCCCCATGCGCGCGCCGCTGCCCACCGTGTAGGTGGTGGCGCCCCAGGCGAAGGCACCGCCCACGGCCATGAACACGACACCCGAGAAAAAGTCTTTTTGACTTTTGATATTCATTGGTATGCTCCTCTAGCAATAAAAATTATTTCTTCATCAAAAACTCATGCCACAGCGGCGGATTCGTCTGGTGGGTCCTGACCGGTGTCTGGCTGCATGTTCAAAGGCACTGCATCGGTATTTTTGGCGCAACTCGTTCAGCCTGTTCCTGTTATCGACAAACACAAAACCTCATAGTGCAGTTTGCAGTGCGTCACGGCTGGGCGGTGGATATTGGATTTGGGAAGCGCACGGAACATGATGCATCCGATGGACTGGTTGATGTACTGGACTGAGAGTCCAGATGCGGGCCCGCAATAGGAGTCAATGCGCTCCACATTGGGCTCCGGACAAGTTGATCCCGAAGGAGGCTGTCATGGCCGTCTTACCGGACTCGGACCTCCTGCAGGCACTGGCGTAGTAAAGCTATGGGGTTGCTCCTTCACATGTCGGGAGTGAATGATCTACAACGCAGCCACCAGTTCCGGCACCGCGACAAACAGGTCAGCCTCCAGGCCATAGTCGGCCACACTGAAGATCGGCGCTTCCGGGTCCTTGTTGATGGCAACGATGACCTTGGAGTCCTTCATGCCGGCCAGGTGCTGGATGGCGCCGCTGATGCCGGCGGCAATGTAGAGCTGGGGCGCCACGATCTTGCCGGTCTGCCCGACCTGCCAGTCGTTGGGTGCGTAGCCGGCGTCCACCGCGGCCCGGCTGGCGCCGATGGCGGCACCCAGTTTGTCGGCCAGCGGGGTCAGGATTTCGGTGAACTTCTCGGCTGAACCCAAGGCCCGGCCACCGGCCACGATGATCTTGGCGGCGGTCAGTTCGGGGCGGTCGTTCTTGGCGATTTCACTGCCCAGGAAGGTGGCCTTGTCACTGGCCGCCAGCGCCGCCACGCTCTCCACCGCGGCGCTGCCGCCGGTGGCCGGCGCGGCGTCAAAACCGGTGGTACGTACCGTGATGATCTTGATCGCGTCCGCGCTCTGCACCATGGCAATGGCGTTGCCGGCATAGATCGGGCGCTCGAAGGTGTCGGGGCTGTCGACCTTGGTGATGTCGGAGATCTGGCCGACATCGAGCTTGGCGGCAACGCGCGGAGCCATGTTCTTGCCGGAAGCGGTGGCCGGGAACAGGATGTGGCTGTAGCCGCTGGCAAGCGCCAGGATCTGGGCCGCCATGTTTTCGGCCAGACCGTGGGCCAGGCCGTCGCTGTCGGCGTGCAGCACCTTGGCGACACCGGCAATCTGGGCCGCCGCCGCGGCTGCCGGTGCGGCATTGGCACCGGCCACCAGCACATGGACGTCGCCGCCGCACTGCAGGGCGGCGGTCACGGTGTTGAAAGTTGCGCCCTTGAGGGACGCGTTGTCGTGTTCGGCTATTACGAGGACTGTCATGAATCTGCTCCTGGGAAGTATGTCATTGCGGGCTTCTTGCGTTGTCATCCCGGGCTTGACCCGGGATCCATGGATTGCGGGTCAAGCCCGCAATGACAGCGACACCGGCATGCAATGACAACATTGATTAAATTACTTTGGCTTCGTTCTTCAGTTTGGCCACCAGGGTGGCGACGTCGGGCACCTTGATGCCGGCGCTGCGCTTGGGTGGCTCGCTGACCTTGAGGGTCTTGATGCGGGGTGTCACGTCGACACCCAGGTCTTCCGGCTTGAAGACGTCAAGTTGCTTCTTCTTTGCCTTCATGATGTTGGGCAGCGTCACATAGCGCGGCTCGTTCAGGCGCAGATCGGCGGTGATGACGGCCGGCAGGCTGATCAGCAGCGTCTCCAGGCCGCCATCGACTTCGCGCGTGACCTTGAGTTTGCCGTCCGCGGCTTCGACTTTGCTGGCGAAGGTGGCTTGGGGCAGATCGGCCAGCGCGGCCAGCATCTGGCCGGTCTGGTTGCAGTCGTCATCGATGGCCTGCTTGCCCAGGATGATGATGCCGGGCTGTTCCTTGTCGACCAGGGCTTTGAGCAGTTTGGCAACCGCCAGCGGTTGCAGTTCGACCGCAGTTTCAACCAGGATGGCGCGGTCGGCGCCTATCGCCATGGCGGTGCGCAAGGTCTCCGTGCATTGGGTAACGCCGCAGGATACCGCGATGACTTCGGTGGCCACGCCTTTTTCGCGCAGGCGCACCGCTTCTTCAATGGCGATCTCGTCAAAAGGGTTCATGCTCATTTTGACGTTGGCGATATCTACACCCGTGTTGTCCGACTTGACGCGGACCTTCACGTTGTAGTCCACCACGCGCTTGACTGCGACCAGGACTTTCATTGCTACAACTCCAGATGGTTAAAAGAATTCGGTGATTTGCTTGCTGCTTGCGTCGTCTTGATTGACGTGCACGTCAACTTGCGATTCTATGCGGTGTCGTCCCCCGAACCAGTCTTGCAGACGACAGCCAAAGCACAAACAAAATAGCACGACCGTGCTTTTTTCAAATTATAGCCGCGCCCGATGCGCTTTCGCGAAGCCGATCCTTTTTACACCGCTCGGGTGTGCAGCACCCGCTGCGGGTAGGGAATCTCGATCTGGTGCTGCCGCAACAGGCGCAGGATATCCAGGTTGACCAGGGACTTCAGATTCAGGCTGCCGTTCTCCGGATCGGCGATCCAGTAACCCACCGTGAACTCCAGCCCATCGGCCCCGAACGAGGACAGGGCCACCGACGGCCCGGGGTCACGCAGCACGCGATCGTGATTCAGGGTCGCCTCCCTCAACAAACGCATCACCAGTTCCACGTCGGCGTCGTAAGCGACCGAGACCACGGTGAATTGCCAAACCCGGGCATCGGCCAGCGACAGGTTTTCGACCCGGCTGGTGATCAGCATCTCGTTGGGCACGATGGACTCGCGCCCGGTAAGCGAACGGATCACGGTGTAGCGGGCGTTGATCTGGGTGATGCATCCCTCGAAACCATCGACCCGCACGTTGTCGCCGATGCGCATGCTGCGCTCGGCCAGAATGACAAAACCGCTGACGTAGTTGGCCGCCAGCTTTTGCAGGCCGAAACCGACGCCGACGCCCACCGCGCCACCCAGCACCGACAGCGCCGACAAATTGATGCCGACGGCCGACAGCGCCACCATCAGGCCGACAAACAGCAACAGCGCGCGGGTGGCATTGCTCAGCGCCTTGCGCAGCGACAACTCGCCGCCGGTGGCCGAGCGCAGCAGCCGCGCCTCGATGCCCGACGAAATCCACAGCGTGAAGATCAGCACCGCGGCGGCCGTCAGCGCGCCCTCCAGCAGGGTGCGCACCGACAGTGTGCTGCCGCCCACCTTCCAGGCAATCTGATCCAGTTCCTCCAGTATCGCCGGCAGCAAGCCGCTGACCCATAACACCATGGCCAGCCACGCGACCCAGGAAATGCTGCGCTCCAACAGCAGCACCAGGGGCGTTTCCTTGAACGCCACCTGCAACACCTTCACCCCCAGCCGGATCACCACCAGGGAAATCAGCACCGGGATCGCTATTTTGAAAACCGCCAGCGGCAACCAGCGCAGCAACAAGGCCCGCGCCAGATAGGCCAGGCACAGCAGCAGCAGCGGAAACGCCACGCCGTCGACTATCCGCTTGCCAAACAAAATGGAGTTTTTGTCGCGCAAACCAGCGGCGCGGCCAATCAACGCGGCCATCGCCCAGGCCACGGCACCACACAAGACCAGCGCCCCCAACTCCAACAGGGCGCTCGGTCGGGTCAGGGCAGCAATCCAGCCGTCGAGGTCGGTGATGCGCGGATCAAACATCGGCCAGCACCCGGATATGCGCCTCCACACTGCGGCCCAGCGCGCTGAAGGAATAACCACCTTCCAGACAGGACACGATGCGTCCCTTGGCGTGGCGCCGGGCCACGTCCTTGATGCGATCGGTGATCCAGGCGTAGTCCTGCTCGACCAGACCCAGCTGACCCATATCGTCCTCGCGGTGCGCATCGAAGCCGGCACTGATGAAGATCATCTCGGGCGCAAATTCCTCCAGTCGCGGTATCCAGGCGTTCTCGATCAACTCCCTGATCTCCATGCCCTTGGTGTAAGCCGGCACTGGCACATTGACCAGGTTGCTGGCGCCGGTATGGACCCAGTCCATGGGATAAAACGGGTGCTGGAAAAAGCTCACCATGAGGACGCGCGGGTCGCCGGCCATGATGTCTTCCGAGCCGTTGCCGTGGTGCACGTCGAAGTCGACAATCGCCACCCGCTTCAGGCCATGGCGCTCCAGCGCGTACTTGGCGGCAATCGCCACGTTGTTGAAAAAACAGAAGCCCATGGCTTTTTCGCGGCAGGCGTGGTGCCCCGGCGGTCGAATGGCACAGAAGGCATTCTCCATCTCGCCCGCCAGCACGGCATCGGTCGCCGCCAGGGCGGCACCGGCGGCGCGCAGGGCGGCGTCCCAGGTGCTGACGTTGATGGAGGTGTCCGGGTCGACCTGGGCATAACTGGGGCCGCCGGCCTCGATATCCTCTTTCAGGCCGTCGCTCAGGCCGCGCAGTGCCGCCACGTGCAGACGGCTGTGCGCCAGTTCGATATCGGCCAGGGCGGCCACCGGCGCCTCGCGCCGGTCCAGCGCGACGTCCAGACCGGATATCAAAAGACGGTCCTCGATGGCATCCAGCCGCTCCGGGCACTCGGGGTGTCCCGGTCCCATTTCATGTTTCCAGCAATCGCGATGGGTAAAGTATCCGGTCATAGTCACAGTACGCTTGCGTCGCCCTCATTATTTGGTAAGGTTGCGCCATGAATGCACAACAAAAACTTAAATCACTGGTGGATCAGCTTAACACGGTGATTGTCGGAAAACCGGCACAGACGCAGGATTGTGTGGCCTGCCTGCTGGCCGGCGGCCACCTGCTGATCGAGGACGTGCCGGGCGTCGGCAAGACCACCCTGGCGCACGCGCTGGCCAGAACCTTTGGCCTGCAATTCTCGCGCGTCCAGTTCACCGCCGACCTGATGCCCAGCGACCTGTCGGGCGTCAGCATCTACGAGCGCGCCAAGGAAGCTTTTGTGTTCCACCCGGGGCCTTTGTTCACCCAGGTTCTGCTGGCCGACGAGATCAACCGCGCCAGCCCCAAAACCCAGAGTGCGCTGCTGGAAGCGATGGAGGAAAAACAGGTCACGGTGGACGGCGAAACGCGCGCCCTGCCGTCGCCCTTCTTTGTCATTGCGACGCAAAACCCGTTCGATCAGGTCGGCACCTATGCCTTGCCGGAGTCGCAGCTGGACCGCTTTTTGATGCGCATCTCGCTGGGCTACCCGGACCGCGCTGCCGAGCGCGACCTGCTGGCTGGGCTGGATCGGCGCGACATGGTGAACGCCCTGCCCAGCCTGCTGACGACTGCCGAGCTGAAAGCGCTACAGCAGCAAGTTCTCGCGGTGCACGCCGCCCCACCGCTGCTGGACTATGTGCAGGACCTGATCGCCGCGACCCGCTCCGGCCAGTGGTTCCTGATGGGCCTGAGTCCACGCGCCGGCATGGCCGTGCTGCGCGCCGCCAAGGCACAGGCGCTGCTGTGCGGCCGCGACTACGTGGCCCCCGACGACGTGCAGGCGATCCTGGCACAAACGGTGGCGCACCGCCTGATTCCGGTCGGCGATGCCGGCCGTGGCGCGGTGGAGCAGGTGCGCGCCATGCTGGACGCGGTGCCGCTGCCGTGAAATGGTTCCAAAATTGGTTGGAAGCCCGGCTGTCGCTGCGCGACAGCATCACCCTGACGCAGCGCAACGTCTATATCCTGCCGACCGGCCCCGGCTTCATGCTGGCGGCCACCCTGCTGCTGCTGCTGCTGACGTCGATCAACTACCAGCTCAACCTGGGCTATCTGCTGACCTTCCTGCTGGCCGGCTGCGCCCTCGTCGGCATGCACGTGGGACACGCCACGCTGCGCGGCCTGACGATGAATCTGCTGGCACCGGAGCCCCAATTTGCCGGCGCCAGCGCCACCATCAGCATCTATATCCAGAACCCGCGACGTGGCATCCGCCACGGCATCGGCCTGGCCGTGCTGGGCTCCGGCCACTGGCTCTGGACCGATCTGCCGGCACTGGGCAGTTGCACCGTGCACATCGCTTTCCAACCGACGCGCCGCGGCCTGCACCGCGTGCCCACGCTGACGGCGGAGACGCGCTTTCCGCTGGGCACGTTCCGGGTCTGGACGGTGTGGCGTCCGGCGGCCCAGGTGCTGGTCTATCCGGCACCCGAGCCCTTTCCTCCGGCACTGCCGCCGGGTCAGCCACGCGCTGAAGGTGCCGCCAGAGCACACCTGTCCGCCAGTGGCGAATACGACGGCGTACGCGCTTATCGCCGCGGCGATCCGCTGAAACTGATTGTCTGGAAGAAAGCCGCCAAGGCAGACGAACTGGTGAGCCGTGACGCACAACAACTGCAGCACCTGGAGCTGTGGCTGGAGCGGCACCACTGCGGCACCTCCGACCCCGAGCAACAACTGTCCCGCCTGTGCGCCTGGGTGCTGCTGGTCGAGCAGCAGGGGCTCGATTACGGCCTGCGTCTGGGCGCGCTGGAAATCAAACCCGGCAGCGGCGAGGTGCACAAAAAGCGTTGTCTGGAGGCGCTGGCTTTATGTTGAATTTGATACTCCCGAGTCTTGCGCCGACAGGCGCGGTTGGTGTCGGGAGGTGCGCCCGACTGCGCACTTACTTTTCTTGCTTCGCCAAGAAAAGTAAGCAAAAGAAGGCGAGCCGGATTCGTCGGCCCTGCGGGCACGCTGCGTTGCTCAGCTTCAGCGGGGTGCGCGCAAACTCGGCTGCGCCTCAAACATGCGTGCCCCTGATCCGCCGAAGCTTGCGCTACTCGCCTCCTCATAACGGCAATGGAAACCAAATACAGAACACCACAAGTACGCGCCATGGCGCGTACTTGTTCGGTTGTTGGCTGTTTTGGCTTCCTCGCCATTATGAGGAGGCGAGTAGCGCAGACCTGAGCGGATCAGGGCTGGCGTTGTTTGAGCGAAGCGAGTTTAGCCAGACCCCGCTCAGGTCGAGCAACACAGCTTACCGGCGCAGCCGGGCGACGAATCCGGCTCGCCTTCTCTTTGCTTACTTTCTCTTGGCGAAGCAAGAGAAAGTGAGTCGCCCGCCGGGGCGAGACCCGGCCTGCCGCGCGCTGTCGGGCGCACACCCCGATATACAACGCCTGCCGGCAAGAACGAACCCCATGTCATGTTGACGAAACTAAAGCACCTGCCCCGTGACAGCCGCGACACGCTGTTCCTGCTGCTGGTGATGGCCTGGGTGGTGTTGCCGCACGTGGGCCACTTGCCGCTCTGGTGCAGCCTGCTGGCGGCCGCTCTGATGCTGTGGCGTGGCGCCCTGGCGCTGGCGGCGCGGCCCCTGCCCTCGCGTTGGTGGTTGCTGGCGCTGCTGCTGCTGACCGTAGGCGCCACCTTGTTCAGTCACAAGACCCTGCTCGGGCGCGATGCCGGCGTCACCCTGATCGTGGTGCTGCTGGCCCTGAAAACACTGGAACTGCGCGCCAAACGCGATGCTTTCGTGGTCTTTTTCCTGGGCTTCTTTACCCTCTTGACCAACTTCTTCTACTCGCAGTCGCTGCTCATCGCGGCCGCCATGCTGATCAGTTTGCTGGGTTTGCTGACGGCGCTGGTGAATGCCCATATGCCGGTCGGCAAACCGCCCCTGGCGCAAGCCGCCCGCAGCGCCGGCTGGATGGCGCTGCTGGGGGCGCCCATGATGGCCATTCTGTTCGTCTTGTTCCCCCGGCTGGCACCGCTGTGGGGCATCCCCAGCGACGCCATGAGCGGACGCAGCGGCCTGTCGGCCAGCATGCAGGTGGGCCATCTCGCCAGCCTGGCGCTCGATGACAGCATTGCCTTGCGCGTGCGCTTCGAGGGCGCGCCACCGGCCTCATCGGCGCTCTACTTTCGCGGACCGGTGCTGTCCGCCTTTGACGGCCGCGAGTGGCGCGCCCAACGCCCGGGCTTGCCGGCGCGCTGGCAGCTCCCCAGCGCCCTGCAAGTGCAAGGGCCGGCCGTCAAGTACCAGGTGACGCTGGAACCCAACAGCCGTCCCTGGATACTGGTGCTGGACGCCACGCCCGCCAAACCCCTGCTGAGCGGCTTCGATGCCAGCATGACAGCCGAACTGCAGTGGCTGGCCGACCGCCCGGTGACCGACCTGCTGCGCTACAGCGCACAGAGCTACCCCGAGTTCAGTCACGGCCCGCTGCGGCCGGTGCCGGGGCTGCAAGACTATCTGGACCTGCCACCGGGCTTCAACCCGCGAACCTGGCAACTGGCGGCCCAAATGCGGCAGGACCCGCGCTACGCCAGTGCAGATGAAGCGCAACTGGTGGCGGCGGTGCTGGAGCGGCTGCGCAGCGGCGGCTACAGCTACACGCTGGAGCCCGGCGTCTTTGGCCGCGATAGCGCGGACGAGTTCTGGTTCGACCGTAAGGCCGGTTTTTGCGAGCACATCGCTTCGAGTTTCGTCATCCTGATGCGCTCGCTTGGCATACCGGCCCGCATTGTCACCGGCTACCAGGGCGGCGAGAACAACGCGGTGGACGGCTTTTTTGTCGTCCGCCAAAGCGATGCCCATGCCTGGGCCGAGGTCTGGTTCAACGGGCGCGGCTGGGTCCGCGTCGACCCCACCGGCGCCGTGGCGCCTGGACGCATCGGCAGCCTGCAACGCTTGCCGGCCCCGCGCGGCGTCATCGCCAGCGCCCTGCTGGGCAGCATCAACCCGGCGCTGGCGCTGAACCTGCGCGCGTTGTGGGACGCCGTCAACAACGGCTGGAACCAGTGGGTACTCAACTACACGCAAGGCAAACAACTCAATCTGCTGCGCCATATCGGCTTTGAATCGCCCAGTTGGGAAGACCTGAGCTACCTGCTGATCGGCATCGTGGTACTGGCCAGCCTCACGGCCGCCGGCTGGACGCTGTGGGAACGCCACCACCAGGATCCGTGGTTGCGCTTGCTGGGCCGCGCCAGGGCGCATCTGCAAAAGTCGGGCCTGAGCCTGCCGCCCAACAGTCCGCCGCGCCGGATGGCCCAGCAGTTGCAGCGCCAGCGTGACCCGCAAGACCCTGCGGCAATCGCCTGGCGGGACTGGCTGCTGCGCCTGGAAATGCAGCGCTACGCGCCGCTGGGTGGCTCCCGCGGCAGCCTGGCTACACTGCAACGAGAACTTAAACAATTGATACGCCGCAAGTGACCTCCAGACTGCTCCTTATTGCCGCGCTTTGCGTCGCATCCTGCAACTTCTCCAGCGCCGCGGAAGCGTCAACCCGGCACAAGCGAAAGATTGTTGCCGCCAAGCGGTCGGGTCAAGCCGCCCCGCTGGGCCCGGCCTATGCGCAGCGCGCCGACGCGATGCTGGCGGCCGACGACATGGCAGCGCGACGCGACCTGGAGCGCGACTGGGTGCGTCAAACCATCGCCCAGGCGCGCTATGTGCCGCAGATCGCCAAACTGATTTTGCCGCCGGCCCCCGGTACCCCGAAAAACTGGCAACTCTATCGCAGCCGCTTCATCGAACCGATCCGCATCAAGGCCGGCGTCAAGTTCTGGCAGGACAACCAGGAGAGCCTGATCCGGGCTGAAAAGGAAACCGGCGTGCCGGCCCAGATCATGGTCGGCATCATCGGCGTGGAAACCATTTACGGACAGCAAATGGGGAGCTTCCGGGTGATCGACGCGCTCGCCACACTGGCCTTCGATTTTCCGGCCAGCCACCCGCGCGCACTGGAGCGCAGCGCGTTTTTCAAAGCCGAACTGGAGCAATTTTTGAGTCTGACGCAGCGCACCGGCGTCGATCCGCTGACACCGCGCGGGAGTTACGCCGGCGCCATGGGCATGCCCCAGTTCATGCCCTCCGCCTGGGCCCGATACGCGATCGATTTCGACGGCGACAGCAGAATAGACTTGTCCAACAGCGCGGCCGATGCGATCGGCTCGGTGGCCAGCTACTTGAAAGCGTTCAAATGGCAACCCGGCATGCCAACCCATTACCCGGTCCGTTTCGACAGCGACAAACCTGACCTGGAGCCGCTGCTGATCAACGACATTCTGCCGACCTTGAGCGTTGCCAAGCTGCAGGCCCATGGCGCCGTGCTGGAGGACGCCGCCCTGCAGCACAGCGGGCCGCTGGCGCTGGTGGAACTGCAAATGGGCGACGCGCCGCCCAGCTACCTGCTCGGGACCGAGAACTTTTACGCCATCACGCGCTACAACTGGAGCAGCTACTACGCGATGGCGGTGATTGAATTGGGGCAGGAAGTTGCGCGGGCGATGAACCCGTAAGCGACTTCCTCACGCCGCACTTCAGGCCAACCATGGGACTTCACAGCGGTTTGCCCAGCAGGCTTTCAAACTCCCCGATCGGCACCGGCCTGGCGAACAGATAACCCTGGAAGGCCTGGCAGCCGTGGCGCAGCAGAAAGTCGCGCTGGGCCTCCGTTTCCACCCCTTCGGCAATCACCTTCAACCCCAGCGCCTGCGTCATCGCAATAATGGTTTGCACAATGGCGGCATCGTTCGGGTCGTTGGTAATGTCGCGCACAAACGACTGGTCGATCTTGATCTGGTCCAGGGGCAGGCGTTTCAGATATTGCAGCGAGGAATAGCCGGTACCGAAATCGTCCATCGAGAAACTGACGCCCAGCCGTTTCAGTTCATGCATCTTGCGGATGGTGTCCTCGACGTTTTCCAGCACCATGCTTTCGGTCAACTCCAGCTTCAGCAGGGACGCCTCGGCGCCGCTGTCGAGCAAGGCGCGCTGCACCTGCGCAACGAAGTCATCCTGGTGGAATTGTTTGGCGCTGACGTTCACGGCCAGCGTCAGGTCCCGGGTCAGCGCGTCCTTTTGCCAGGCCTTGAGTTGCGCACAGGCGGTCTGCAGCACCCACAGCCCGATCGGCACGATGAGCCCGGTATCTTCGGCCTGCGCAATGAACTGGGCCGGAAATACCAGGCCCTGATTGGGATGTTGCCAACGCAACAAACCCTCCGCGCCCACCGGGCGGCGCTGCCGGTCGACCTGAATCTGGTAATACAGCTGGAACTGCTGTTTGACCAGCGCCTGCCGCAGATCGGTTTCCAGGGCGACTCGGGTATCCAGCACGGTTTGCATCCGCGGATCAAAAAAGCGGATCGCATTGCGCCCTGCCGCCTTGGCCTGGTACATGGCGACATCGGCGTGCTGCAGCACGTCCTGCGCACTTTCCAGATGACCGCGAAACAGGCTGATGCCGATACTGGGGGTGGTGTGGCACGGGTGTTCTTTCAGCGCATAGGGCTGGCTCAGCTCCTGGCAGATCTTTTCCGCCACCCGTTGCGCCGCGGTCGACGCCTGGTCCGGCTGGCTGCCCAGTTCTTCCAGCATCACCACGAATTCATCGCCCCCCAGCCGTGCCACGCTGTCGGCTTCGCGAACGCAGGCTTGCAGCCGCTGCGCCACCTCGATCAGCAGCAGGTCACCGAGGGCATGACCTTGCGTGTCGTTGATGGTCTTGAAGTGATCCAGATCCAATAACAGCAAGGCGCCATGTTGACCACTGCGCTGACTGACCCCCATCGCCTGCTGCAAGCGATCGAGCAACAGGTGGCGATTGGGCAGCAGGGTCAGCGCATCATAGAAGGCCAGCCGGTGGATCTTTTGTTCGGTCAGTTTGCGCTCGGTGATGTCGCGCCCGATGATCGCCAGGCCCTTGCGTCGACCATCCTTGCCGAACATGGGCATCTTGCGCGCTTCTATGACCGTGGCTTGATCCCCGGCCCCGGCCAGGCTTTCTTCTTCGACCCTCAATTTTCCAGCCTGCCAGGCCTTTTCGTCGCTCGCCAGACAGCGCTCGTGAGCGGCCCGGAAGGCCGGCTGCAAAACCGCCAATTCCATCTCGGTTTTTCCCTCCCAGGGAAGGTTGTGCAACTGGAACAGTTGCTTGGCCGATTCATTGATGAGCAGCCAGCGGCCCTCGCCATCCTTCAGGAATACGGCATCCGGAATGGCTTCGATCAGCGCTGCCAGTTGCTCATTGCGGCGCGACTCAAGCAGTTGCCGCTCCAACTCAGCCTGTTGGTTGCGCATCGGCCTGAAGATCAGTATGTAGAGGACCGGCGCTACCAGCGTGGTGAGCAGGACCGGATCGAGAAAGTCCCAGATACCCACCGGCGGGCCGCCGCTCAGGCCGGAGATCATCAGCATGATGAAGAACTCGACCAGCAGCACGATCAAGGCGATAGTGATCACCAAGCGCGCGGGGGTATTCAGAAAGGCCGGCAAATGTTTCATGCGCTGCGCCTCAACTCAGGCCGCCGCGGGACGCACAGAGGACGTTCGCGCGGGTCGGTTGCGCCTACTTGCATAAATTGTTCCTCCTGAAACCTTGTGCTGGGTACAGTCGGCTGAAGCGATACCCGCCTTACGCTCAACGGCTAAGGCCAGCCATTCCTTGCGAAACCGGAATTTAAAGCAATTTTGGAATTGGCGTACAGCTAGCGCTTGCGGGTGGACACCCATTTGTCCGCCTGCTTTTGCAGCAGATTGGGAAACTCCTGGTCATGGTCCAGGGTCAGCATGAACAGCGCATTCAACACCACGCCTGGGAATCCGGCCCGGTTGCCGCCTCGCGTATCGGTCTGCAAGCTGTCGATATAGGGGCGAAATTCGGGACAACCCCAGAACAATTTCAGCTTTTCGCCAATATGCGGAAAAACTACGTTGATGACTTTAAAGTTTACGTTGTCTTCAATCACACCCAAGCCCCTAGAGACGTTCCATCAGGAGCCGAACGATACCACGCAGCAAGCCGGCTCCTGCAAAAATCCTAGGTCTGCAGGTGAGCACGAAGAAATACACCCAACTCCTCAACCGACTGGTCGGCCTCGCGCATCCTTCCGCCCAGCGTCTGCCAGACATGCCACATACCGGGGAAAACCTTCAGGCTGGCCCTTGACCCTTGCGCGTTCATGCGCTGGGCCAGCATGCGCGAGTCGTCCAGCAGCGCTTCCAGCGTGCCGACGTGAATCAGCGCCGGCGGCAACTGGTGCAGTTGCGCATAGTGCGGCGACACCAGAGGATGCTGCAAGGATGTGTCGCCGGCGTAGTGACGCGCCGCGACGCTGAGCCGCTGCTTGCTCGGGAAGTAGGGGTCTACCGCCGCCTTCGTGACATGGCTTGGGTGGCTCAGGGCCAGATCGGTCCAGGGCGACATCAAGGCCAGCGCCGCCGGTGCCGCAACACCCTGGTCGCGCAAGCTGACGGCCAGCGCCAGCGCCAGTCCGCCGCCGGCCGAATCGCCGGACAGCCCGATCGCGGCGCCGGGATGGGCCAGCCGCAGCCCCCGGTAAGCGGCAATGGCATCGTCCAGCGCGGCCGGAAACGGGTGTTCCGGCGCCAGCCGGTAATCAGGGTTGAAGACCCGGTGCCGGCAGCTGGCTGCCAGCCGCGCCGCCAACGCCCGATGCGTGATGCAGGAACCACCGGTGTAGGCGCCACCATGAAGGTACAACACCATGCCCTGGCCGTCCTGCCGCTGCGGCAGCAGCCATTCCCCAGGGCAGCCACCGACCTCCGCCGCCTCCACTTTGACGCCGACGGGCATCCTGAACAGCCGGCTGGCGGCTTCTTCGCGTGCCAGGCGGTACTCCGGCAAGGGCAGATTGCGCTCTATCAGCTTGGCCAGTTGGTACTTGACGAGGCGGTACAGAAATCGTGATTTCAAGGATTGCATGTTCGTCCAGTTGCGTAAGATGGTGCTGGCGGCAATCATATTTGGATTGGAGTAGCATCAACTCATGAGCCAGTATTTGCTGAACATCAATGGTGCGGCACATCCGGTTGAGGCTGCTGCGGACACCCCTCTGCTGTGGGTCTTGCGCGACACGTTGGGCCTGACCGGAACCAAATTCGGTTGCGGCATCGGCAGTTGTGGTGCCTGCATGGTGCACCTCAATGGCTTGCCGACCCGCGCCTGCATGACACCGGTCTCCAGCGTCGGTCGCAAACAGGTTGTCACCATAGAGGGACTCGATCCCCGGCATCAGCACCCCTTGCAGACCGCCTGGCAGGAACTCGACGTGCCGCAATGCGGCTATTGCCAGCCTGGGCAGATCATGAGCGCCGCCGCGCTGCTCAAGGAAAATCCGAACCCGACGGACGGCGAAATCGACGATGCCATGGCCGGTAACCTGTGCCGCTGCGCCGCCTACTTGCGCATCCGCGCCGGCATTCACCGTGCCGCCGAAATTGCCGCCGGCAAGGGTGCCCCATGAAGCCCCGCCCGGCCCAGGCGCTGGCGGGTGTGGACCGCCGCGGCTTCCTGCGCCAATCGACCGTTGGCGCGGGTGGCCTGTTGCTGGGTTTCTATCTGCAACCACTGACGGCCGCCGAGGTGATTGGAAAACCGTCCAGTGCGGGCGACGCAACTGCCTTCCAACCCAATGCGTTCATCAGCATTTCAACCCAGGGCATCGTCACGCTGATTTCCAAGCAACCCGAGATCGGCCAGGGCATCAAGACTTCGCTGCCCATGGTCATCGCCGAGGAACTGGAGGTCGACTGGAAAGACGTGCGCATCGTCCAGAGCGACCTGGACCCGGTCTATGGCAGTCAGAGCGCTGGCGGTTCGACCTCGACACCCAACAATTACAACAACTTCCTGCGCCTGGGCGCCACCGCCCGCAGCATGCTGGTACAGGCCGCCGCGTTGACCTGGAAGGTGCCGCTGGCCGAATGCCATGCAGCGCACTCGGCGGTGCACCATGCGGCAAGCGGCAGGAGTTTGCGCTACGGTGAACTGGTGAGCAGAGCGGCGGCGTTGCCGGTGCCGGCCGCCGAGGACGTCAAGCTCAAGGATCCGCGCGACTACAAACTGTTGGGCCAGCGTCTGGGCGGCGTCGACAACCTGGCCATCGTCAGCGGCCAACCCTTGTTCGGCATCGATGTGCGACTGCCCGGCATGCTTTACGCCCAGTTCGAGAAATGCCCGGCCTTCGGCGGCAAAGTGGTCAGCGCCAACCTCAGCGCCATCAAGGCTTTGCCGGGCGTACGCGATGCCTTCGTGATCCAGGGAACTGGCAACCTTAATGGGCTGATGCCGGGTGTCGCCATCGTTGCCGAATCGACCTGGGCCGCTTTCAGTGCCCGCCGCCAACTCAAGGTGAACTGGGACGAAGGTCCGGTGGTCAATGAAAGCTGGGACGCATTTGCGGCGCAGGCGCAAAAGCTCTCCAAACAAGCCGGCAGCGTCCAATTGCGCAAGGATGGCGATCCCGCAAGCGCCTTCGCGGCGGCGGCCAAAACGGTAGAGGCGGCCTACAGCTACCCGTTTGTTTCGCACGCCAGCATCGAGCCGCAGAACTGCACCGCCTGGTTTCACGACGGCGCGCTGGAGATCTGGGCGCCAACGCAGAATCCGGCCGCCGGACAAAACCTGGTATCCAACACCCTGGGCCTGCCCAAGGACAGAATCACCTTGCACATCACGCGCAGCGGCGGCGGTTTCGGACGGCGCCTGAGCGCCGACTACATCGTCGAGGCAGCCGCCATCGCGCAGCGCATCGGTGCGCCGGTGAAACTGACCTGGAGCCGTGAAGACGACTTGCGCCACGACCACTATCGCTCCGGCGGTTTTCATTTCCTGCGTGGCGGCCTGGATAGCCAAGGCAAGCTGACGGCCTGGCACAACCACTTTGTCACCTTTGCCAATCGCGTCACTCGCGATGGCGCTTCGGTGTTGCAGCCCGGCAGCGGCGCCAGCCTCTCGGGCGACGAGTTTCCGGGCCGCTGGGTGGCCCATTGCCTGCTGGAACAAACGCCCATGGAGTGCGGCATTCCGATGGGGCCGTGGCGCGCCCCCGGCAGCAATGTATTTGCCTGGGTTTTTCACAGCTTCATTGACGAGTTGGCCCACGCCAGCGGGCGCGATCCACTCGAATTCCGGCTGGAGCTATTGGGCACCAAGGACCTGGTGGCCCCCAGCGGAGAACGCGGCCTGCCCTACAACGTGGCACGGATGCGGCGCGTGCTGCTGGAGGTGGCGCAAAAAGCCCAGTGGGGCCGCAAGAAGTTTCCGCGCGGCCAGGGCCAGGGCATTGCGTTTCACTTCAGCCACCGCGGCTACATCGCCGAGGTCGCCGAAGTCACGGTCTCCAGGGCCGGCCAGTTGAAGGTGGACCGCGTGGTGGTGGTGTCAGACATTGGCTCCCAGATCGTCAATCTGAGCGGCGCCGAAAACCAGGTGCAGGGCTCGGTCATCGATGGTCTGGGCACTTTGATGTTTGCTGAACTTGATATCCAGCGCGGACGCATCGTGCAGCGCAACTTCAACGACTATTCCCTGATCGGCATGGCCGACGCGCCGCCGCGCATCGAGGTGCATTTTCTGAAGAGCAATGAACCGGTCACGGGCCTGGGCGAACCGGCCTTGCCGCCACTGGCGCCGGCAGTTTGCAATGCCATCTTTGCCGCCACCGGCAAACGCGTGCGTCAAATGCCGCTCAGTCGCAGTGACTTGAGCTGGCGCTGAAGCCTTACTTTGCCACCGAGGCGCGCCAGATTTGGACCGCCTTCAAGGTATTTTCCACGTGCTGGTCCGGGCTCAGGCTGGCATAGACGTAAAGCACTTTGCCTTCGGGGCTGATGACATACGAAATGCGATCGGCCATGTCGGGCTTCATCCATAAGGCGGCGTCATATTGCTTCATGATGCGCGCACCCTTGTCGGCGGCCACGGCAAACTTGTCGCGGCAGGCCTCGACCGAGAATTTTTTCAGGGTTTCGATGTCGTCATTGGAGATACCCACCACGGTGGCGCCCAGTGCCTCGAACTTGGGCGTGGCCTCGGCAAAATTGTGCGCCTCGACGGTGCAGCCGCTGGTAAAAGCTTTGGGATAGAAATACAGCACCACGGGCCCCTTCTTCAAGCTTTCCATCAACGAAAACTTGAAGGCAACGCCGGCACGTGCCGCCTCGGTCGTGAAGTCGGGTGTCGCCGCGCCCACCGCCAGAGCCGCCTGCGCCGCGCTGCCAGTAAACGCCATTGCCAGCGAAGCGCCAATTGACACACAATGCTTGTTCAGTTTCATTTGCTCGCTCCGCCACCAAGGGTTGTGAAATGCAGCCATCCAAATTGCACAATAACCCAATCCTCAATACCCCGCCCGGGCTAGGGGTCACGGGGGAGTCTGCCTTGCACTCGTACTATGCCGCTCGGGCCCCCGAGTACGACCAGGTGTACCGCAAACCCGAGCGCCAATCCGACCTGCGCGCCATTGAAGCCTGGCTGCCGCCCCACTTCGCGAAGGCCAGGGTGCTGGAAGTGGCTTGCGGCACCGGTTACTGGACACAGTTCATCGCACCAGTGGCATCGCACATGCTGGCGCTGGACCTTGCCAGTGAGACGCTGCGCATCGCCCGACAGCGGGTGCCCGTTGGCAAGGTCGACTTCTCTGTCGCTGACGCTTACCATTTGCCGCGTCACCTCGGAACGTTCGACGCGGCCTTTGCCGGCTTCTGGTTTTCACACATCCCGAAAGCGCGGCGGCGCGAGTTCCTGCGGGGGCTGGGCGGCAGGCTGGAGCCCGGCGCCAAAGTGGTGTTGCTGGACAACCGTTTTGTCGCCGGCAGCAGTTCACCCATCACCGAACAGGATGCCGACGGCAACAGCTACCAGACGCGAGCGCTGGCCGATGGCTCGCGCCACCGGGTGCTGAAGAACTTCCCTTCAGAGTTGGAACTGCAATCCATGCTGGACGGCATTGGCGAGCCGGGAACTGTGACCAACTGGCCGTATTTCTGGGCTTTAGAGTACGTCGCAACAGCCCCCTGACGCGAATCGTGCGAATCAGCCCTGCCTGCTGTTTGGCACTTCACATTTCTTTGCCGGGCGAGGCACATCAAGGTAACAAGACTGCGCTAATGTCAGCCCCTTCTCGACAAGGAGTGGCAGTGAAAAAGTTGGCTTGGACTATGCTTGTTTTGGCACCCGTCGCCTGCTGGGCGCAATCTGAAGCCGGGGTGGTTCCTGCGCCTGGCGCGGCTGCGCCGCCAGGCAGGGCGGCACCGCCTCGTCCCAATCCTGCGGCAACGCGCGAAGTGACCTTGCCGCTGCTGCATGATCGTCTCGCGTTGACGACTGCGCAGCAAACACTGTGGCAGGTTTTTGAAAGCAAGGTGGAAGCCTATACGGAAACGCACTACCGTCAAAAACCGGTCTTGCCGTCACCCGAGGATGCGGCTCCGCACCAGATCGGCAGGATGGTCGACAACCTGCAAAACCGCCTGGCCGCGCTGGAGGAAGTGGAAGCTGCGGCGAAGACCTTGTACGCGAGTCTGGCGCCCGGACAGCAAAAGACCGCCAATCAGATGTTGCTGCTGGCGATCCCGACCTTTGCCGCTGTCGCTGGCGGCCCGAACCAGCCGGCCGAGGAGGGTCGGCGCAAAGGCGGCAAACCCGAAGGCGGCATGCGCTCGCACCGCGGCGCCGGCCCCGGTGGCATGGGCGGTGGCGCTGGTCTTTGAGTTGGGTCCGACTCAGGCCGCCGACGGAATCAGGAAATCGTGGCTGATGTGAGCGCCCAGGTCGTTGACCCGGTCCAGGAATTGCGTCAGGTAAGCGTGCAAGCCGGTGGCCAGGATCTCATCGATGCGGCCGTACTTCAGCTCGGTGCACAGCTTGCCGGCGCGCCTCAGGGTTTCGCCCGACTGTTGGTTGGCCACCAGTGCCAGATTGGCGACCACTTCGGTCAGGCTGGCATGCAGTGAGCGCGGCATGTCGGGTCGCAAAATCAGCAGCTCGGCCACCCGCTCAGGACGAATCACGTCGCGGTACACCTTGCGGTAGACCTCGAAGCCGGAGACGCTGCGCAGAATGGCGCTCCAGTGGTAGAAGTCGTACTCCTGCTCCTTCTCGCCAGCGCCACCCCGAAAATCGCTGGGCAGCGCATGAAACTTGACATCCACCAGGCGCGCCGTGTTGTCGGCCCGTTCCAGGAAGGTGCCCAGGCGCATGAAGTACAGCGCTTCGTCCATCAGCATGGTGCCCAGGGTGACGCCGCGTGACAGGTGCGAGCGGAACTTGACCCATTCAAAAAACTGCCCCGGATCGCGCTCGAACTCGCCGCCCCGGATCATCCGTTTGACCTCCAGCCAAGTCTGATTTTGCGTCTCCCAGACCTCCGTGGTGAGGGTGCCGCGCACGGCCCGCGCATTCTCGCGCGCGGCGTTCAGGCAGGACACGATGGAGGAAGGATTGCTCTCGTCCTTGACCATGAAGTCCAGCACGTCGCGCACGTTGACTTCGCCGTGCCGGGCCTGGTAGGCCGGCAGCAGTTCGCTGATGCTCAGCAGGCCTTGCCAGCCCAGCAGCGCCGCCGCCTCGGATTGCGGCAGCAGCGAGGTCTGGTAATTGACGTCCAGCATGCGGGCCGTGTTCTCGGCGCGCTCGGTGTAACGGGACATCCAGAACAGGTGATCGGCGGTACGGCTTAGCATAAATTCCCCCTCATCTCAGATTTCCAGCACCCAGGTATCCTTGGTCCCGCCGCCCTGCGACGAATTGACCACCAGCGAGCCGTTTTTCAGCGCCACCCGGGTCAAGCCGCCCGGCACCATCTGCACCGTCTTGCCGGCCAGCACGTAGGGACGCAGGTCGATGTGGCGCGGCGCAATACCGCTCTCGACAAAAGTCGGGCAGCTCGACAGACTCAGCGTGGGCTGCGCAATGTAGCCGCCCGGATTGGCCAGCAAGGCCTGGCGAAAGTCTTCGATCTCGGCCTGGCTGGCGGCCGGTCCGACCAGCATGCCGTAGCCGCCGGCCCCATGCACTTCCTTCACCACCAGGTCTTTCAGGTTGGCCAGTGTGTAGGCCAGGTCGTCCGGCTTGCGACACAGGTAAGTCGGCACATTGCTCAGTATCGGCTTTTCACCCAGGTAAAACTCGATCATCCGGGGCACATAGGCGTAGATCGACTTGTCATCGGCGACACCGGCGCCGATCGCGTTGCAGATGCTCACATGGCCGGCCCGGTAGACGTCGAGCAGGCCGACGCAACCCAGTGTGGAACTGGGGCGAAACGCCTTCGGGTCCAGAAAATCGTCGTCCACCCGGCGGTACAGCACGTCCACCCGTTTCGGGCCGCGGGTGGTGCGCATGTAGCAGAAGTTGTCTTTCACAAACAAGTCCTGCCCCTCCACCAGTTCGACCCCCATTTGCTGCGCCAAAAACGCATGCTCGAAATAGGCGCTGTTGTGCATGCCGGGCGTCAACACCACCACGGTCGGCTCGGCCGTGGTGGCGGGGCTGCTGGCACGCAGGGTTTCCAGCAGCAGATCGGGGTAATGCGCCACCGGCGCGACGCGGTTGGCATTGAACAGGTCGGGGAACAGGCGCATCATCATCTTGCGGTTTTCCAGCATGTAGCTGACGCCGCTGGGCACGCGCAGGTTGTCCTCCAGCACGTAGTACTCGCCCTCGCCCTTGGCATTGGGCACCCGCACGATGTCGATGCCGGAGATGTGCGAATAGATGTCGTTGGGCACGTCCACGCCCATCATCTCGGGCCGGAACTGGGCGTTGTTTTGCACCTGCTCGGGCGGCACCAGTCCGGCCTTGATGATCTCCTGGGCGTGGTACACATCGTGCACAAAACGGTTCAGCGCCGTCACGCGCTGCACCAGGCCACGCTCCAGAAAAGCCCACTCGCCGGCCGGAATGATGCGGGGAATCAGATCGAAGGGAATCAGTCGTTCGGTGCCGGCGCCCTCTTCGTCCTTCTCGCCGTAGACCGCAAAGGTGATGCCGACGCGACGGAAGATCATCTCGGCCTCTTCCCGCCGCTTGGCCATCATGTCGCCAGGTTGACGCGCCAGCCATGCGTCATAGATTTTGTAATGCTCCCGAATCTTCGCTCCGTGCGTAAAAAACTCGTACGGCAGTCGGGTGTACATCTCGTCGAATTTCAGCATAACGATTTCTCCTGCCTCTAGCTTAGCAAGGTTTGGGCCAAATCGAATACTTTGCGAGACAGACCGCTAAGGGATGTGGAAATTACAAACGTACCAATTATTAGTTCTTGTCATTGCGGACTTGATCCGCAATCCAGTGCTGGCGAACACTGGATGCCGGATCGAGTCCGGCATGACAACGGTATTTTTGCAATTACCTTCTCCCTACGGAAGTCGGTGATGCCAGTAGCGCAAACCCTGGGTTCGCTGACACTTGATTTCCTGCGGCTGCTCCGACTGCCAGGTTGCCGCACCGCAATGGGGTGAGTCGATGACCTGAATCCGTCGCTTTTCGTAGCGCACCAAAACGGACTGCGCCGGGTGATTGAAACGGTTTCTGTAACCCGCCTGCACCAGCGCAATCCGTGGCTGCACCACATCCAGAAAGCCCGCGCTGCTGGAGGATTTGCTGCCGTGATGCGGCACCAGCAGCAAGTCCGTTTTCAGATCATTTACGCGCTCGGCGACCAGCCGCGCTTCCTGGGCTTGCTCGATATCGCCCGTCAGTAGCGCCGAGCGCTGGCCATTGGAAATGCGCAGTGTGCAACTCATGGCATTGGTCTTACCGTCGTTGTCATAGTCCCCGGCGCGCGGCTGCAGCACTTCAAAATCGACGCCATCCCAGCGCCAGCGCTGTCCCGCCAGGCAGCGCTGGACCGGACGCAAAGCCTGCAATTCATCGTCCATTTCAATCGAACTCAGCAACTGGGCCTTGCTCTGCATCGTCAGCAGCGCCAGCGCGCCGCCGGTGTGATCGCTGTCGCGGTGGCTGAGCACCAGCAGATCGACCGGCAGATCCAACGCGCGCAACAGTGGCACCAGCACCCGATGGCCGGCATCGCTCTCGCGGCTGAAACGGGGTCCGGCGTCGTACACCAGGGCATGGCTGGCGGTGCGCACAATCACGGCACTGCCCTGCCCGATGTCGGGCGCCAGCAGCTCAAACTGGCCCTCATGCGGGCGGGGCGCCTGCCACAACAGTACCGGCAGCAGCAGCGGCAAGCCGGCCAAGCGCAAGCTCCACGGCAATTTCATGGCCAGCAGCAGTCCGCCCACGACACCTGCAAAGCCGGCCCACCAAGGCGCTTGCGCCACGGTCAGCGTGGCGAATGGCAGCGCCGCCAGCAACTTCAGGTACCAGACCAGGGCGGCAATCGCCAGCGCCGCCAAGTCCCACAACGGTTCCAGCAAGACGCCCAGCATGGCCAGCGGCGTGATGACCAGCGTCACCCACGGAATCGCCAGCGCATTGGCCGCCAGGCCGACCACGGAAACCTGGCCAAACAGCAATAGCGTGAGCGGCGTCAAAGCCAGTGTGATCACCCATTGCTCATGGAACATGGCCCCCACGCTTGCCGCTACGCGTGCTGCGCTGCCCCCCAAGGGGGCTGTTTCGCTTTGGGGCGGCCCGGCAGCGAAACCGGCCCCCACGCTTGCCGCTACGTGTGCGACACGACCCTGCGCGGCGACTCCTTTGCCAGGCGTCTTCTCTTTCAGCGACGCTCCTGAATCGGTAGCAAACAAAACCCCGACGGCGACAAAGCTGAGCCAGAAGCCGGCCTGTAGCAAGGCCCACGGGTCCGTCATCACCACGACGGCGCAGGTCAGCAGCCAGACTTGCGGCCACGGCCAGCGCTTGCCCGACAGTCGCAGCAAGGCGACCGTGGCCAGCATTAGCACGGTACGCTGCGACGGCACGCCCCAGCCGCTGAAAAAAGCGTAAGCGCTGGCCAGCATCACGCCGCCGATCACGGCCGCGCTGGGCGCCGGCAGCCACAGGCACAGTGGCCCGGACCGCCGCCACAACCAGCCCAGGGCCAGCGCCGCAACCCAGGCGAACATGGTGATATGCAAACCGGAGATCGACATCAGATGCGCGACGCCGGTGGCGCGGAAGACATCCCAGTCGGCGCGATCAATGGCGTTCTGGTCACCCACCACCAGCGCCGCAATCAGGCCGGCGTTTTGGCGCTCCGATACGCGCTCGAAAATGCGATCGCGCACCCGTTGGCGAGCGCGTTCGACCGGATGCCAGAGGGTCTGGGCCAGGCGCAGCGGTGGCGGGTCCTTGGCTCCCGCACGCACGTAGCCGGTGGCCTGCAAGCCCTGCTCCCAAAGCCACAACTCATAGTCGAAACCAAACGGGTTGCTGGCGCCATGCGGCGCCTTCAAACGCACCGTCATCTGCCAGCGCTCGCCCGCCACGACAGGCCCTGGTTGCTCCGCCGGCGGACCGACCAGGGCGGCGCCATGGTTGCCATTCATGGCCGCATACCAGCCCAGGTAAATGCTGGGCGGCAAGCGTACCTCCCGGCCCTTGAGTTGCGCCGCTTCGACCTCCAGGCGAAAACGCAAACCGGCGTCGTTGCGTTGGGGCATGGCGGCAACCACACCGGTCACGGCAATGTCGTGTCCCTCCAGTCCGCTGTCCAGCGCGTCCCTTAGAAAAATGGAGGCCCGCAGCCCGGTGACGCCGAAGGCCAGCAGGCTGAAGGCCGCCACCGCGATCAGGGTGCGGGCCGTCGGCGCCAGAGTCCTGAGCGTTGCCAGCGCGCACAACACGGCCGCCAGCAGCAGCAGGCAGGCATAGCTCCAGTCCGCGAACAGCGCCCGCTGCTGAAGTTGCAGGCCGCTGCCCAGCAGCCACCCCGCCAGCAGGGGCCATAGCAGTCGCGCCAATACAGGGTGATAGCCAGGGTTGGTGTGCATAGCCTGGTGGCAAGATTTACAGCGCCTGCACCTGTCCCCCATCGGGCCGGCGCAGCCAGGCTTCAAACTCATCGGCCAGTTGAACGCTGGCCGCCATGGCGGCCGACCAGGCTCTGACACGGCCGGCCAGGTCCTGCCCGTAATGCTGGAAATCGCCGCGGTCCGGCAGCTTGCCATTGGGCAGTGTCTTGACCCAGTCCGGATTCGGTGCCAGCAGCACCATATTGTCCAGAAAGGGCGTGGCTTTATGGCGCCATTTCAGGTGTTTGTCGAGCCATCCCGGGACCACCGATTTTTGAAAATGCGGATACAGCACCAACCCGTTGACCTGCGGCGCCGCCGCATAGTTCAGATGCAGGTGGTAGTCCGTCAAGCCACCGTCCCAGTAGGCGCCGGGCGGTGCCCCCGGAATATCGTGTACCGCCTGCAGTACAAACGGAATCGAACAGCTCGCCTGCAGGGCGAGTTTGAAATTGGCCTCGCTCAGACGCAATTGCCGGGTGCGGTAATCGCTGCTGGCAAAAGGCAGCTCAGCGTCGCCGCTGGAAAACACCACGCGTTCCAGCCAGGCCCCCATGGCCCTGCGCCGCACGGTGTTGCTCAGCAGAACCCCCAGATAGCCCAGCGGCGTGCGCCAGCGCTGCTCGCGCCCCAGAATATGCCGTCCACGAGAGGTGAAGATATGCAGGTGGTAGCGCGAATGCTGCAACACCTGGGCCACGCGACCGCTGTAGAAAGCCCGCAGATTTTCCCCAAACAGCGCGCTGACGCGCTCTGCGCTGGGTCGTGTTTCGCCGTCCTGCAATTCATAGTGCTGGTGGATGTAGTCATGCTCCAGCCGCAGGAACGCCGCCACCGGATCATCCAGGCAAGCGGTCGCCATGCGCCACGCGCCGATGGACGCCCCCACCAGATGCACGGGCTGTTTTGACTGCGGTAGCCAGTGGCCAAAAATAAAGCGGTCCAGCGATCCCAGCAGCAAGCCCTTGGGACCGCCCGCGGCGGCTGGAATAGTGCCAATATCGGCCGCCTGAAGACCATTTTTTTCGATCTGCCGCCGGGCTGCCGGACCGGCATAAATGCACAGAGCGCGCATCGGCAACTACTGCAAGGGCGCATTGCTGGTAGTCTGGTACCAGTCGAACGGGTCTTGCTGCAGCACCATGTCGATGTCGATTCCAAGCACCTCACCGACCGGCCCCGGAAAAGTCACCGCCAGCGCGTGATCGGACAAACCGGCCTCCTGAGCCCGGGCGCGCCAGGTGGCGAGATGAATCAGGCCGGCCAGCGGCTCGTAGACATCGTGCTCGAACGGCGCATGCTGGTGATCAAGGGCATCCACCATGGCCTGCGGAAATTTCCATTTGGCGGCCAAACCGGCCCCGACCTGGGCATAGCAAAAACCAAAACTCATCCGCTCGGCGTTGGCACGCCTCAGATCAAGTGGCGGAACTTCACGGTTCAGCACGGCCACCTCCTCGGGCATGCCCATGTGGATCGCCAACTCACCCACCGCATGAATCAGGCCGCAGGTAAAAGCCGCCTGCTGGTTCTGCCGCACCATGCCGGCGAGCGATCGCGACAGCTTGGCCACGTTCAGGCTGTAGTTCCAGAATTTCTGCAAATTCAGGCCCGGCACGGCCTTGATTGAAATGCCCGAGGCCGCCGCCGCGGCCATGGTCCGCACATGGTCCAGGCCCAGAATCGCGAGCGACTCCGAGACGCTGTTGATCTTGCCCGAGAGCTTGAAAAAGCCGGAATTGGAGAGCTGCAGCAAGCGGGTTGTCAGCGCCGGATCGGTACTGACCAGCTGGCTGATCTTCTTCAGATCGGGTTCATCGCGCTCCAGCTCGCTGAGCAACAGCGCCAGTACCTTGGGAATGCTGGGCAGGACGAACTGCGACGCCAGCAGGGCATTCAGTTCCATGGCAACACAACTCCGTTAACAGTAGATCACTGATTTAACCTGACTTTGTGATTATGTACCAGCGGCGGCGCTTCACAACCCGGCGACCTTGAGCTTGGCAAAAGCGGAAGACATGGCGGTCGATGGCGCCGCCTTGGCCGGGTTGGTGCCGCCGCGCCGGGCTGGCGCCGCCCCCAGTTTCATGCTCAGACCAATGCGCTTGCGCGCCACGTCGACCTCCAGCACCTGAACCCTGACGATGTCACCGGTCTTGACGATCTGGCGCGCATCGGTGACGAATGTATGACTCAATTGACTGACATGCACCAGGCCGTCCTGGTGTACCCCGAGGTCGACAAAAGCGCCAAAGGCCGCCACATTGCTGACCGTGCCTTCCAGCACCATGCCCTCCTTCAGATCCTTGATGTCTTCGACGCCTTCGGTGAAACGCGCCACCTTGAAGTCCGGCCGCGGGTCACGGCCCGGTTTTTCCAGTTCACCCAAAATGTCCTTGACCGTGATCAGACCCCATTGGCCGTTGGCGAACAGCTCGGGCTTGAGGGACTTGAGCAAGTCGACCCGGCCCATCAAGGCGCTCGCCGGTTGCCCGACATGCACCATGATTTGCTCCACCAGCGGGTAGGTTTCCGGGTGGACGCCGGTCATGTCGAGCGGGTTGTCACCGCCGCGGATACGCAAGAACCCGGCACTTTGCTCAAAGGTCTTGGCTCCGAGGCCGCTCACCTTGAGCAGTTGCTGACGGTTGCCGAAAGCACCGTGCTCCTCACGCCAGCGCACCACCGCCTTGGCCACGCCGGCGCTCAGGCCCGACACCCTTGAGAGCAGTGGCACGCTGGCGGTGTTGAGATCGACGCCGACCGAGTTGACGCAGTCTTCCACCACGCTGCCAAGCATTTTGGCCAACTCGCTCTGGTTCACATCGTGCTGGTATTGGCCGACGCCAATCGACTTGGGGTCGATCTTGACCAGTTCCGCCAGCGGGTCCTGCAGCCGCCGCGCGATGCTGGCGGCACCGCGCAGGCTGACATCCACATCCGGCATTTCCTGCGATGCAAACTCACTGGCCGAATAGACCGAGGCGCCGGCCTCGCTGACCACCACCTTGTCGATCTGGCGCTGCGAGGTCTGGGCGCTGAGTTTGATCAAATCCGCCGCCAGTTTGTCGGTCTCGCGGCTGGCCGTGCCGTTGCCGATGGCGATCAGATTGACGCCATGCTGCTCGCACAGCCTGTGCAGGGTGTGCAGCGAGCCTTCCCAGTCGCGCCGCGGCTCGTGCGGGAAAACCGTGGCGGTCGCCACCAGTTTGCCGGTGCTGTCGACTACCGCCACCTTGACGCCGGTGCGGATGCCGGGATCCAGCCCCAGCACGACGCGGGGTCCGGCCGGCGCCGCCAGCAACAGATCGCGCAGGTTGTCGGCAAAGACCTTGATGGCAACCTTCTCGGCCTGCTCGCGCAACCTGGCAAAAAGATCGCGCTCGATCGACAGGCTGAGTTTGACGCGCCAGGTCCAGGCCACACATTTTCGAATCAAGTCGTCGGCCGCGCGCGCCTGGTGGCTCCAGCCCAGGCACAGCGCAATGCGCGCCTCGGCCAGCGAAACCACCGCTGAGGTCCTGGTTTTGACAGTCGCTTGGGCGCCGGCCAGCGCGCCCAAAACCTCGGTTGGCTCGGGTGCCAGCAACTTGGCTTCGAGAATCTCCAGCGCACGGCCACGGAATACCGCCAAGGCGCGGTGCGAGGGCACGCGGTCGATCGGCTCTTCAAAATCAAAGTAGTCGCGAAACTTGGCCACCTCGGCGTTGTTCGGGTCCTTGCCCTCCAGCAACTTGCTTTTGAAGCGTCCCTCCTGCCACAGCCATTGGCGCAGGTCCTGCACCAGCGCCGGCGTTTCGGCCCAGCGTTCGCTGAGCAGATCGCGCACGCCGTCCAGCACCGCCGCCACGGTGGAGAAATCACTCTGTTTGTCTTCACCCTCAACGACTGGCCGTAACGCAATCACGTAGGCCTGCGCAGCTTCGGCGGGCACCAGGGTAGGATCGGAAAACAAGGCGTCCGCCAACGGTTCCAGCCCGGCTTCGCGCGCCAGTTGCCCCTTGCTGCGACGCTTCAGCTTGAACGGCAGGTACAGGTCTTCGAGTTCCTGCTTGGTGCCGGCGGCCAGCAGTTCCTGCAGCAGCGCGGGCGTCATCTTGCCCTGTTCTTCAATTGCCTTGATGACCGTTTGCCGGCGCTCGCGCAGTTCGCGCAGATAACTCAAGCGGGCCTCGATCTCGCGCAACTGAATGTCATCCAGCCCGTCCGTTGCTTCCTTGCGATAGCGGGCAATGAAAGGCACCGTGGCGCCGCCGTCAAGCAGCTCGACCGCTGCCTGCACCTGATTGTTCCGAACCTGTATTTCCTGCGCAATCTGCGCGATGATTTTCTGCATGGGTGTAAGAGGAGCCAGCCTGACGCCGGCCAAAACATGAAACAAAGGCCGGGAGTGTGCCACAGACCGGGTCGGTCGCCGGTGTGGTATTTGTGCATGGCAATGCCGCGTCACGCCCCGATTCATTGGCTGCATCACCTGTCTTGACGACCCTCCACCGTGACACAAACCGACTGCAAAAGTAAACTCGACCGCGTCGAGTAGGTCCGCCAGGACCATCCGGCGTAATCAACCAACCCTTCAACAAGGACTATCACCATGATTCACCACGCTACGTCTTCAGTTTTTCAACCCCGCCGCATCGAGACCATGGCGTCGCATATGGACTCAGTGAGCGCGCCGACCATGACCGAGGAGCGCCTTCCATTCACCGTCCGCCTGGTGCGCAATGAAGAGGACCTGAACAAAGCCGTGCAGATCCGCCACTCGGCTTACGCGCGGCACATGCCGGCAGTCGCCGAAACGCTGATATTCCCGGAAAAAGCCGACACTGAAGACGGGGTGGTCGTGCTGCTTGCGGAGTCGAAACTGGATGGATCGCCGCTGGGTACGGTCCGCATTCAAACCAATCGCTATCAGCCTCTGGGTTTGGAGAAATCAGTTGAGCTTCCTGCGTGGCTGAAGGATCAACCATTGGCCCAGGTCAGTCGTCTGGGGATCACCCAGGGAATCATCGGTCGCATGGTGAAAATTATTCTTATCAAAGCAAGTTTTCAATACTGCGAACACGAGGAAATCAGATGGGCCATGGTCGCCGCAAGAGCACCCTTGGATCGCCAGTATGCCCAGCTCATGTTTGAAGACGTTTTTCCTGGCTCCAAATACATTCCTCTGCCGCACATGAACAATGTTCCTCACCGGGTCATGCAATTTGAAATTGAAACAGGCAAGTCGCGCTGGACTGAAGCACGTCATCCTTTGTTGAAATTTTTCTGCGACACCTACCATCCCGACATTGATATTGACGATAGCGACATCACCGGCAGCATGGATATGGCCAAGCCTTTCGGCAGTTGGGGGTATGCCAGCGCACGCTAGTCATAGAGTTACAGCCGCCACCTGCGCCAGCAAGCCGCGTAAACCGATACGATCAGTTATCCTTGGCAATGTTTCGGTCAAGGGAGTCATTCAAGGCTTACATCATGTTTGCCCAAAATAACTAGATTGCTTTTGACTTTGTATTGGATTCCGGCTTTGCTGCGCTTTTTTTTGTTAAACGAATCACGGTCACGACGCACCCAAGCGGTATTGGAATGGATGCTGCGCGGCCTTTCGTTTTATGTGATTCCGATTGCCATAGGCCTTGCCTCGCTGGCTGCGCTTTTTCTTTGGGACGCCCAGTATTTGGCGGACCCGGACCAGGAGCTCGAGTTCCGCGTACTGGTACAGTCTGGCGACAAGCTTTCCCTCAGGGAAGTGAGCGAACAATTGGCGCGTCAGCCAGTTCAAAAATATTTTGATACCAAGCTTTCAGAGGCTCCGATCTGGTTTGGTTTTCTGACAAACGCCTCTCTCGATTCGAACAAAGTGGTGGAGTTTCCTTCTCGACACGCCCTGGAAATTGCCTGTTGGGATGTTGACTCACAGCGTTTTCTTGGCCATTCAATTGGCGACATCCCGAACGGCCAACTCGGTCCCGTCAAGGCGGGATATGCCCTGAAGCTGGATCACGCAGGGCCAGAAATAATCTGTCAGGCTTCCTTTTTGGGTCCCGCGCGCCTGACCGTGGATTTATGGTCTCCCGATCAGTTGGATATTTCCGCACAGAACTTTCATAGGAAATCTGGACTCCTTGAGGGTGGTCTTCTGGTGCTGAGTGTTTTTGTACTGGTGGCGGCCCTGATCAACCGGCAGAAGCTTTACCTGATTTTCGGAGTCTGGTTGCTGCTGGGGCTCAGGGTTGGAGCAACATCTGGCGGGTGGGATACGCAATGGCTCAACCATTCGATTCCCACAGAATGGCTGACCCTTGGTCGATCAATCACACTCGCAAGTTATGCACTTTTAACGCTCACCCTGTACAAGACCATGTTCTGGGATGAACTGGTCAAAACAGGTTACGCCACCGCGATTCGGGTAACTCACTGGTTATGCATTCCTCTTCTTGCGTCCGCTGTGCTGATGCCACGAAGCGTTTTCATACCCACAATGTGGCTGTTCGCAGGCCCAGGACTGGTATTGATGACCATCAGTCTTGCAACGATTGTCGTCAAGACACGGTCACGTGTGGCAATCTGGTATGGCGCGTCGCTGGCAGTCACATTCCTGTCCAGCCTGTCCGAGATACTGGCTGCGGCCTACGGCGTCAAGGGACTCATTGGAACATTCAACAGCGTAACTGCAGCGCTCGCATCGAGTCTGTTGGCCTCTCTGGCCATCGCCGAGCAGATGCGCCAGGAGCATGAGCAGCGTCTGGAAGTGCAAGCCGAACTGGCCCACACCTACGAGGCGATGCCGATCGGCTTGTTCACGCTGGACCTGCGTGGCCGCTTCGTACGCGCCAATCCGGCCCTGCTTGGCATGTTGGGGCCGTCCGTGCTGACGGCCGGACACAATGCCTGGCAGCAGTATTTCTCCAACGGTGCCTGGACCCGGCTGCATCAAATGGTGAACGACAAAAGCGAGGATGAAATCGAGATCAAGGGCCGACCGGTGGCCGGTTTCACCGGCAGGAAACGTTTTTTGGTGAAGGCCACGCTGGCGCACGACAGGATCGAGGGCTCCTTGCAGGATGTCACCGAAAAATCCAGGGCCACCGAGGATCTGTCTTTTCTGGCCAACCATGATTCGCTGACCAAGGTGCTGAACCGGCGCGGCATCAAGAAGGCATTCAACGATGCCATCGCAAAACCGGTGGACGGCAACACACTGGTCGCCCTGGCCTATCTGGACCTCGACCGCTTCAAGCTGATCAACGACTTGTTTGGCCACGGCGCCGGCGACGAAGTGCTGCAACAAGTCTGCAAGCGGGTGTCGGATCTGCTCTCGCACGACCTTCAGTTCGGCCGCGTCGGCGGCGATGAGTTCGTCATCGTGTTCCCCGCAACGCCGATCGCGATGGCCTCGCTGATGTGCCAGGGCATCGTCGACAGCATTGGCACACTGCCTTACCAGGTTGACGGCAAAGCGTTCTATGTGCGCAGCTCGATCGGACTGATCGAGGTCAGCACCGGCATGCAGTTCAACGACGCCATGTCCACCGCCGACCGCGCCTGTCGCCAGGCCAAGGCCCGCAACAGTGGCGGCTTGATGGTCTATGAACGGCACGCCATCGCCTTCCAGCAACATGAAGCCGAGCTCAAACTGATTGCGCTGCTGGCCACCAGCTCCGCCACCGACGGTTTGTACCTGGAAATGCAGCCCATCATGTCCCTGACGGCGCCGCAGGAGTCGCTCAATTTTGAGGTGCTGCTGCGCATGCGCGACGCCGAGGGTCAAGTGGTACGCACCGACCATCTGATTGCAGCCGGTGAAGCCAGCGGTCGCATGGGCATGATTGACCGCTGGGTGCTGTCGACCACGCTGGACTGGCTCAATACCCATTTCGCGCAGATGCAACACACCAAGTTCGTCTGCATCAATTTGAGCGGCGCCTCGCTGAACGATGAAAAGTTCCTGCAGGAGGTCTATGCCATGTTTCAGAAAAACCTGCATATCGTCAGCCACCTGTGCCTCGAGATCACCGAGAGCGTGGCCTTGCACGACGTGGAAAATACCCGCCGTTTCGTCGACACGGTACGCGGCTACGGCGCCAAGGTGGCGCTAGACGATTTTGGTGCCGGTTACACCTCGTTCTCGTACTTGAAGGAGTTCACGGCCGACATGCTGAAGATCGACGGCAGCTTCATCGTCAACATGAACAATCACCCGGCCAATGTGGCCATTGTCGAAGCCATCGTCAACCTGGCCAAAAATCTGGGCATGAAGGTGATTGCGGAGTGGGCCGAGGACATCGCAACGGTGCAGACCCTGACCGAGATCGGGGTCGATTACGTGCAAGGATTTGTCGTGGCGCGGCCCCAGCACCCGGACAAATTGCTCTCGGCCGCGTCGTCAGCCAGCTTTATTCAGGACGAGAAACTGGCCCACTACGTAAGTCTGCTGACCAAATCAAACCAGTTGCCGGACGTCGATCTGTTTTCCGATGGGGATGCCGTCAACGTGCATTAAGCTTCAGTCCGCGCTGAGCGCCCGCCTCAACTCGACACCCAGCTCCGGTTTGCTGGCAAACGGATCGGTTGGGTTGCGTGCCAGCATGATGTCTTCCAGCCGGGTCTGCACGCTGGCCAGGGCTTTCGGGTGGCTGTAGATGTAGAACTGGTTGGCGGCAATGGCATCGAACACTTTCTGCGCCACTTCCGCCGCGCTTACCTTGCCGGAGCCGACCGCCTTGTCGCTCATGGCTTGCCCTATCAGTTGGCTGCGGGTCGGTTTGACCGGAACCGCATCGACCGGGCGATTGCGCTGGCTCTGCGTGATGCCGGTCGGCACGAAGAACGGACACAAGACGCTGGCACCGATCTGCTGGGTGACCAGGGAAAGGTCCTGGTAGAGCGTCTCGCTCATGCTCACCACCGCATGTTTGCTGGCGCCGTAAATTCCCATGTTGGGCGCGTTGAGCAAGCCCGCCATGCTGGCGGTATTGACAATGTGGCCCTGGTAGGTGGGGTCTTTTTTTGCCGCTTCCAGCATCATGGGCGTGAAGACACGGATACCGTGCGCCACACCCATCAGGTTCACGCCAATCACCCATTCCCAGTCCTGCACCGTGTTCTCCCAGATCAGACCACCGGCGCCGACACCGGCGTTGTTGAAGACAAAATGCGGCGCGCCAAAACGCTGTTGCACGGCCCGGCCCAGCGTTTCGACTTGTGCCGCCTTGGAGACGTCCACCCTGACGGCCAGCACCTGCGCACCCATGGCTTGCAACTCGGCCGCGGCTTTGTCCAGGGCATCTTGCTGGACGTCGGCCAGCACCAGATTCATGCCCAGTCTGGCACCGATACGCGCACATTCCAGACCAAAGCCGGAGCCGGCACCGGTCAGAACCGCAGTCTTGTTTTTGAAATCAGTGATCATTTGAAATACTCCAGGTTCAGGGTTGCCAGATCATTTCGAGATGCTCTATGCCATCTTCGATATACGCAATGCCGGCATCGGCAAAGCCGTGGCCAGCGTAAAAATCCTTTAGTCGCGTCTGGGCACCGATGCGAACCGCTTGCCGGCCCCACAGGGTCGCGACTGCGGCCAACGCCTGCTCGACCAGCAAGTGCCCGAGCCCGCTGCCGCGCACCCGCTGGCTTGTCACGATGCGGCCGATGCTGGCTTCGGCGAACTTGATACCGGCCGGGAAACAGCGTGCATAAGCCAGCAGTTGGCCGTCGCGCCGGCCCATCAGATGCATGGCCTGGGCATCCGCGCCATCCACGTCCTGAAAGACGCAGTCTTGCTCCAGCACGAACACCTCGCTTCGCAGTTGCAGCAGCTCATACAGCTCCGCCACACTCAAGGCATCAAAGGCGGCCAGCCTCCACTCCATCGGCGCACCAGAATTCATGCCGGTAACACTGCCTTGAGCACGTAACCGATGCGCGGAAAATGCACCCGCACGGTGCCGGCGCGCGGGTCCAGCCGACGCAAGGTATAGCGGGTACGGGTGGCAGCCAGCAGTTCACCTTCGGTCGTTTCCTGGCCGAAGTTCTCGGCCGCCACGCTTACCCGACTGCCAAACGCAATGCCATGTTCATCCTGGAAAAAAGTCTCATCCACGCTCACAGCCGCTGCCGATGCGGCACTGACAGCGATTGCTTCGGTAGCAGAATATTTTTCCATGGCACCATGACCAATGGCCGCCATGCGATCCATCCAGGCCAGCAGCGCCGGCGTGGCGTCCAGAATGTCGGCCAGCAGCGGCACGCGTGAACGGGTGAACCACAGAGGGTGATAAGCAGCAAAGTCGGCCACGCAAGGTGCCGCACCCAGCAGGAAGTCCTGGCTCTCCAGCATATTGGCAAGGCGCCGCAGATAGGACTTGTAGGCAGCAGTGGCATCAGCCGGCCGCAGACGTGTCATGCCTGCGCTCATGGCGGCTCGGTCGGCGCCAAAAGCCTTGGCCGCCTCGGGCGCAACCCCCTGGAACATGGCCGCCACGCCCCTGGGCTGCAGGTTGTAGGCCATGGCGGCCCAGAACAGGGTGCTGTCGGCCCACTGCGCCAGCACCCGCGCCAGGCCTTTGTGCTGCGCCGGGTACAGAGTCGGCTCCGGTTGCAGGTGCTCCAGCACGTCGCAGATCAGCGCACTGTCGCAATACACGTCAGAGCCGATTTGCAGGATGGGCGTTTTGCGGTAACCGCCGGTGAGTGCCAGCACATCCGGTTTAGGCATGATGGCCGGGATGATGACCGACTTCCAGGCCAGTTTTTTATAACCCAGTACCAGCCGGATTTTTTCCGAAAACGGCGAGCTCGGGTAATGGTGAAAAATGAGGTCAGTCATGCAGCCTGACCAGTTGCTTGCCGAAATTCCTGCCTTTGAGCAGTCCCAGAAAAGCTTCCGGGGCCGCTTCAAGACCGTCCGCAATCGACTCCCGCGCCTTCAGCTTGCCGGTCGCCACCAGGGTACCCAGCTCTTTCAGCGCTTCGGGCCAGACCTCCATGTGTTCGCTGACGATAAAGCCCTGTACCTTGAGCCGGTTCACCAGAATCAGTGCCGGATAGCTCAGCGGCAGCGGTGCCCCGTCGTAGCCGGCAATCATGCCGCAGACCGCGATCCGGCCAAAAGCGTTCATGCGTGTCAGCACGGCGTCGAGCACCATGCCGCCCACGTTTTCAAAATAGCCGTCGATACCCTTCGGGCAGGCTTCCTTCAGCGCCCTGGACAGCGACGGCGCATCCATATGCAGCTTGTAGTCGATGCAAGCGTCAAAACCCAGCTCGTCGACGGCGTACCTGCATTTATCGGGGCCACCGGCAATACCCACGGTACGGCAGCCACGCGCTTTGCTCAGCGCCGCAAAAGCGCTGCCGACGGCACCTGTGGCCGCGCTCACCACCATGGTTTGACCCGCTTTGGGTTCGATGATCTTGACCAGCCCGTACCAGGCGGTGACGCCCGGCATGCCCACCGCGCCCAGGTAAGCGCTCAAGGGAATGTGCGCGGTGTCGACTTTGCGCAGGGCTCCCGGTTGCGCGGCATCGACCACGCTGTACTGCTGCCAGCCCCCCATGCCCACCACCTTGTCGCCGACGGCGAATTTGGCATTTTTCGATGCCACCACTTCGCCTACCGTGCCGCCGCCCATGGTCTGACCCAGGGCCTGCGGCTGCGCGTAGCTCTTGGCATCGTTCATGCGGCCCCGCATATAGGGGTCCAGGCTCAGAAAGTGGTGGCGCACCAGCACCTCGCCCTCCTTGAGTTGCGGCGTTTCGCTGACGACCAGTTTGAAGTTGCTGGCGGTCGCTTCGCCAACCGGTCGGTTGTCCAGATGAATTTGCTTGTTTTGCGGCATCGGTAGATCCTGAAAAAATATCAATCGGTAGCAATCACGTTCAGCGGGTTGGCGCTTCTGGGTCCGGTCGGCAAGCGCCTGACGTACTTGAAGGTGCCAGTGGCGTGAGCGCAGGCTTTGCCATCTTCGTCGAAAACGGTGCCTTCGGTAAAAGCCATGCTGGCAGTACGGTGCATCAAACGGCCTTTGCCGGTGAGTTTGCCGCGGGCCGGTTGCATGAAAGTGGTCTTCATCTCGATGGTGACCACCCCCATGTCTTTTTGCACGCTGCGCGAGGCCACCGCCATGGTGACGTCCAGCAAGGTCATCAGAGCCCCGCCATGGGTGACGGCAAACGAATTGAGGTGCTCCGGCTTGGGTGCGTAAGCCAGTTCGGAGAACCCTCCGTCGAACAACACCAGCTCAAAGCCCAGATGGTTGACGAAGGGAATGGCAACGCCAAATCCCATGCCGAAATTCTCCTCGGTCACGGTTCTAGCCACCCGTCACGACACTGACGCCGCCGTCGACGGCCAGCCACTGGCCGGTGATGTGCTTGCCGGCGTCGGACGCGTACAGCACACACAAACCCTTCAGGTCTTCGTCGTCGCCCAGACGTTGCAGCGGCGCATGCGCCGCCAGCTTTTCCTCGCCCAAGGCCTTGAGCGTGCCCATGGTCATCTTGCTGGGGAAAAAGCCCGGACAGATGGCGTTGACCGTGATGTTGTACTTGCCCCATTCGGCACCCAGCGTGCGGGTGAAATTGATCACCGCGCCTTTGGACGTGTTGTAGGCGATGGTGTTCATGCCGATCGGATTGCCACCCAGACCGGCGATCGAGGCGACGTTGATGATGCGCCCCTGGCGGCGCGCAATCATGCTCTTCTTGGCAATGCGCTGGCTCAGGATGAAGTAGCCGCGCACGTTGAGGTTCATCACCTTGTCCCAGGCCTCGATCGGATAGTCTTCCGCCGGCGCGCCCCAGGCGGCACCGGCGTTGTTGACCAGGATGTCGACATCGCCCATGCGCGCCAGCGTCTCATCGGCCAGGCGATGCAGCTCGGCGTCCTTGGCGCAGTCGGCGGCAATCCAACGTGCGTCGATGCCGGCCGCCTGCAACTCGGCGCAGGCCTGCTCCAGGTCTTCCGCCTTGCGTGAACTGAGCATGATCCGGGCACCGGCTTCGCCCAGTGCATGGGCCAGTTGCAAACCCAGGCCGCGCGAGCCGCCAGTGACCAGGGCGGTCTTGCCGCCGAGGTCAAAAAGTTGTTGAATGGTACGGGTCATGGGGTCTCCTGATGGATAGCGAATTGAGTGGCACATTGTGCCGCCAGCAGCGCCCATTTCCGTGTCCCGCGCGTGATATCAGAAAGCGTCTTCGGGCACCCCGGCGCAAGTCAGATCGCGGTTTTCCACCACCCCCAGCCAGGCCCCGATCTTGGGCAGCTCGTAGTGATAAAAATAACGTGCCGCCGCCAGCCTGCCGACGCTGGCAGCCATGGACTGCGCAGCGTCGCCGGCCAGCGCCGCTGCCGCCACATCGAGCCAGATCCAGGCCAGCACGGTGTGGCCGAAGGCTTGCAGATAGGGCACGGCGTTGGCCAGCGCATCTGACGGCTTGCCGGTGGCCCAGGCCGCCTGGGTGGCACTGCCGACCTGACGCAAGGCCTGCGCCAACGCCTCGGCGTGGGCCGCCAACGAGGGCATCTTGGCGGCACGCTGGATGCTGGCGTTGATGCGACCACCCAGCAGCGCCAGCCCGCGCCCGTCTTCCATCAACACCTTGCGGCCCAGCAAGTCCAGCGCCTGGATGCCGTGCGTGCCTTCGTGAATCATGTTCAGGCGGTTGTCGCGCCAGTACTGCTCTACCGGGAAGTCGCGGGTATAACCGTAGCCGCCGTGAATCTGGATCGCCAGGGAGTTGGCTTCCAGACACCATTCGCTGGGCCAGCTCTTGGCGATGGGGGTGAGCACCTCCAGCAGCAAACGCGCCTCATCGGCGGCCTCGGGCGTGCCGGTGTGTTGTTCGTCGACCAGCCGGGCACAGTACAGTTCCAGCGCCAGCGCGCCCTCGCCATAGGATTTTTGCGCCAGCAGCATGCGTTTGATGTCGGCGTGTTCGATGATGCGAACCTGCGGCTGCGATGCATCCTTGCCGGCCGCCGCCAGAGGCCGTCCCTGCGGCCGGTTCTTGGCATAGTCCAGGCTTGCGTAATAACCCGCCAAACCCAGCATGGTGGCGGCGATACCGACGCCGATGCGGGCCTCGTTCATCATGTGGAACATGCAGCGCAAGCCCTCACCCGGTTGGCCCACCAGGTATCCCAGCGCCCCGGCCTGACCGCCGACCGGGTACTTGCCTTCACCAAAGTTCAGCAAGGTGTTGACGGTGCCGCGCCAGCCCAGCTTGTGATTCAGACCGGCCAGCGCCACGTCGTTGCGCACGCCGGTGAGTTGGCCGGCGCTGTCGACCAGTTTCTTCGGCACGATAAACAGCGAGATGCCGCGCGTGCCGGCCATCAGCTTGCCGTCCGGCCCCGGGATCTTGGCCAGCACCAGGTGGATGATGTTTTCCGAAAGCTCATGCTCGCCGGCCGAGATCCACATCTTGTTGCCGGTCAGCCGGTAGCGTGGCCCCAGCGGGTCGGCTTGCCACGGCACGCCGCCATCCGCAGCTACCGAAGGGCCATCGTCAGGGACAGCGCGGGTGGCGATATCGCCCAGGCTGGAGCCGGCCTGAGGTTCGCTCAGACACATGGTGCCCGAGAAGCGGCCGCAGAACTCGTTTTTGGCAAACACTTCCTTTTGCAGCGGTGTGCCGTGCACCATCAGCAAATTGGCGTTACCGGTGGTCAACAGGCCGGAGCCGATGCTGACCGAGGCACAGGCAAAGAATGAATTGGCCGCCGCCTCTATGGTGTAAGGCAGTTGCATGCCGCCCATCTCGTAGTCCTGTGCGGCGCTCGGCATGCCTGATGCAGCGTAAGCCTTGTGCGCATCGTGCGTGGCCTGCGGCAGGATCACTTTTTCGCCGTCAAAGCGAGGTTCCTCGACATCGACGGTGCGGTTGAAGGGCGCATATTTTTCACGCGCAATGCGCTCGCAGGTGTCCAGCACAGCATCGAAGGTTTCGCGCGAATGGTCGGCGAAACGGGTCCGCTGGTTCAGGCTTTGCGCGTCAAGCCACTGGTACAAAAGAAAATCAAGGGTAGGACGCAGTGACATGCTCGTATCCATTCGAAAAAAAGAGCCAATCAAACCGTCATGCCGGCCCCGGATCAGGTCCGGGTTTCAACATCCGGCATCCATGGATTGCGGGTCAAGCCCGCAATGACAGCTATTGCAAGCCGCCGCCGAGCACCAGCTACAGCACCTCAAAAATACCCGCCGCCCCCATGCCGCCACCGATGCACATGGTGACGCAAACGCGCTTAGCGCCACGGCGCTTGCCTTCGATCAAGGCGTGGCCGGTCAAGCGCTGGCCGCTCACGCCATAGGGATGACCGACCGCGATGGCGCCGCCATTGACATTCAGACGATCATTCGGAATGCCCAGGCGGTCGCGGCAATAAATCACTTGCACGGCAAACGCCTCATTGAGTTCCCACAAGTCGATATCGCTGATCTTGAGCCCCAGGCGCGCCAGCACCTTGGGGATGGCAAAGACCGGGCCTATGCCCATCTCGTCAGGCTCGCAACCGGCCACCGCAAAGCCCAGAAAACGACCCAGCGGCTGCAAGCCTTTTTTCTGCGCCACCGATTCGTGCATCACCACCACCGCGCCGCCGCCGTCCGAGAACTGGCTGGCGTTACCGGCCGTGATCAAGCCGCCCGGCACCGCCGAGCGCAGACCGCGTATGCCTTCCACGGTGGTGCCGGCGCGAATGCCCTCGTCCTGGCAGACCGTGACCTGTTTCGTGCTCAGGCCCATCACCTTGTCGGCGACGCCCATGGTCACCGTAATCGGAGCGATCTCCGCGGTAAACAAGCCCGCTTCCAGCGCCGCGCTGGCACGCTGCTGGCTGGCGGCGCCGTATTCGTCCATCGCTTCGCGGCTGATGTTGTAGCGCTTGGCCACGATCTCGGCGGTTTGCAGCATGTTGTAGTAGATCTCGGGCTTGTTTTTCACCAGCCAGGTGTCTTGCAGCATGTGCTGGTTCATTTCCTGCTGCACGCAGGAGATGGCTTCGACGCCGCCGGCCACGTAGATGTCGCCTTCGCCCGCCATGACGCGTTGCGAAGCCAGTGCAATGGTCTGCAGACCGGAGGAACAAAAACGGTTCACTGTCATGCCCGAGGTGGTCACCGGGCAACCGGCGCGCAGTGCGATCTGGCGCGCGATATTGGCGCCGGTGGCGCCTTCAGGGGTGGCGCAGCCGATGATCACGTCATCGACTTCCGCGGCTTCAATGCCGGCCCGGGCAATCGCATGCTGGACCGCATGCCCGCCCAGCGTGGCGCCATGCGTCATGTTGAAAGAACCCTTCCAGCTCTTGGCGAGCGGCGTGCGGGCGGTGGAAACAATTACGGCTGAGGTCATGGCAAACTTCCTTTTAAAGTGTTGAGGACAGAGCTGGCGGCCTTGCCGCTGCGGTCTGTCCCGCAAGGTTTCAAGTATTTCAAGATTGAGGTGCTTTCGCGCCTACCGTCAGAAGACGGTGATAAAAACGGATCAACTCGGCCAGATTGGCCGCCGCTATGCGTTCGTTGGTGCCATGAAAACGCGGCAGATCTTCGGGCTTGGCACGCACCGGCGAGAACTTGAAAATATGATCACTGATGTCGCCGAAGTGAATCGAATCGGTAGCGCCTATCATCAAACCGGGCGTCACCAGGGTGCCCGGAAACACCTCGCGAATGGTGCGGTTGAGCAAGGCATATTGGGCCGAATCGGTAGGCGTCACCTTGGACGCATCGACTGCGCCGGGCAAGGCGAAAAGTTCAAATTTTTCGCTACCGGTGGCGGCTTTGACCTGGCCTTTCATGCGCTCCATGATTTGTTCCTTGGTGTCCCCCGGCAGCAAGCGGAAGTTGACCGTGGCCTCGGCCCGTCCCGGCAGCACATTCTCCTTGTTACCGGCGTTCACGATCGTCAAGGCCGTGGTGGTGCGCAACATGGCGTTGGTACTGGCGCCGGCTTCGAGCTGCTTCTGCACCATCGGGCCAAACAGCCACAGATTCGACAGAGCGACCCTGGAAAAACCGTTCATCTCGGGCGCTATGGTGGCAAACATCTCACCGGCAACGCCCCGAATACCACCCGGCAACTGCTCGTCGTCGATGCGTTTCAGCGCCGCGCTCATCATGGCAATGGCGCTGGTCCCCTTGGGCGGCGGCATGCTGGAGTGGCCGGGCACCGCCGCCATCTTCAGCACCACCGACAGATAGCCTTTCTCCGCGACCCCTATCAGCGCGGCCGGTTTGCTCAGGCCGGGCAGCACGCCCTCGGTAATCAACAGCCCTTCGTCGATCACAAAATCAAGCCTGACGTTACGCTCCTTGAGCAAGGCCGCAATACGGGCCGCGCCGCGCATGCCGCCAATCTCCTCATCGGCACCGTAGGCCAGATAGACCGTGCGCTCCGGCTGGTAGCCGCTCGCCACCAACAGCTCGACGGCCTCCATCTGGGCCATCAGGTTGCCCTTGTCATCCCAGGCGCCGCGGCCCCAGACAAAACCATCTTTCACTTTGCCGGAAAACGCTTCTTCCGCCCAATCCTTTTCCGTGCCGGCCGCCACCGGAACCACATCCTGGTGCGCCATCAGCAAGATCGGCTGCGCTTTCGGATTGCTGCCCTGCCAGGTGTAGAGCAGGCTCAGGTCACCCACCACTTCGCGCTTGAGCTGGGCGTGGGCTTTCGGGAAACGTTCCTGCAGCAGCTTGTGCAATTGTGCGAACTGATCGGCATTGAGCGCTGCGTCGTCACGCGACGAAATGGTGCGCAGGCGTACCGCTTCCGACAGCCGTGCCGCCACGCCCGCTTCGTCAACCTGCAGCTTCGCCACGGGAGCGACGTCGATCTGGCGCGAACCCTTGCGCCAGGTGTTGAAGGCCAGTACGGCCGCCAGCAGGAGAACGACTGCCAACAAACCCAACGAAAGCTTCTTGAGCATGGGACTCCTCTTCAATAAATAGGCTCGGCCACTGCGCCGTTGCGCTCAGCCAAGCCAGGTTTCGGATCAGTTGAAGGTCTTCCCTTCGGCCGCCAGGCGCGCCAGCAGCGGCGCGGGCTGCCAGAACTTGGCATCGTCCAGCGGATTCTGGGCAAAGCGGCTCATCGCCTGCACCACATTGAACAAGCCGACCTGATCCGCATAGTTCATCGGGCCGCCGCGGTAAATCGGAAAGCCGTAACCCATCAGATAGACCATGTCGATGTCGCTGGCCTTGGAGGCAATGCCGTCTTCGAGAATATGCGCCGCTTCATTGACCAGCGAGTAGACCAGACGCTGCACGATCTCTTCATCGGAAATCTTGCGTGGCGTGATGCCCAGCGCCTTGCGGTGCTCTTCGATCATCTTGACGACTTCGGCGTTCGGAATCGCATCGCGTTTGCCCGGCACGTAGTCGTACCAGCCGGCACCGGTCTTCTGGCCGAAGCGCCCTTTTTCGCACAGCAAATCGGCCGTCTTGCTGTATTTCATGTCCGGCTTCTCAAGGTAACGGCGTTTGCGGATGGCCCAACCGATGTCGTTGCCGGCCAGGTCGCTCATGCGGAACGGGCCCATGGCAAAACCGAACTTCTCGATCGCCTTGTCAACCTGCGCCGGCGTGCAGCCTTCGTCCAGCAGGAAGCCACCCTGGCGGCCGTACTGCTCGATCATGCGGTTGCCGATGAAACCGTCGCAGACGCCCGACACGACGGCGGTCTTCTTGATCTTCTTGGCCAGGCTCATGACCGTGGCCATGACGTCCTTGGCGGTTTTGGCGCCGCGCACCACTTCCAGCAGCTTCATCACATTGGCCGGGCTGAAAAAGTGCAAACCCACCACGTCTTGCGGACGCTGGGTAAAGGAAGCGATTTTGTTGAGGTCCAGGGTGGAGGTGTTGGAGGCCAGAATGGCTCCCGGTTTCATAACCCGGTCGAGTTCCTTGAAGACCGCCTCCTTGACGCCGATTTCTTCAAACACGGCCTCGATCACCATGTCGGCGTCCTTCAGGTCGGCGTAGCTCAGCGTGGTGCTCAAGAGGCTCATGCGCTGTTCGTACTTGTCCTGCTTGAGCTTGCCTTTTTTGACCTGCGCTTCGTAGTTCTTGCGAATGGTGGCAACACCGCGGTCCAGCGCTTCCTGCTTCATTTCCAGGATCTTCACGGGAATGCCGGCGTTCAGGAAGTTCATCGCAATGCCGCCGCCCATGGTGCCGGCACCAATCACCGCCACCGCGTCGATGGCACGCTGCGGCGTATCCGCTGGCACATCGGGTATCTTGGAGGCGGCACGTTCCGCCAGGAAGATATGGCGCAGCGCCTTGCTTTCGGGCGTCCACATCAGGTTGATGAAGATCTCGCGTTCGGTGCTCATGCCGGCTTCAAATTTACCCTTGGTGGCGGCCTGGACGGCGTCCACGCATTTGCCCGGCGCCGGGAAGTTTTTCGACATGCCCTTGACCATGTTGCGCGCAAACTGGAAGTAGGCATCGCCCTGGGGGTGCTTGCACGGCAGGTTGCGCACCAAGGGCAGCGGCCGCTGGGCCGCCACTTCTGCGGCAAAGGCCAGCGCTTCGGCGGCCAGGGACTCGGCGGAGGCAGCCATTTTGTCGAACAATTTTTGCCCCGGCAGCAGGGCCAGCATTTCACTCTTGACCGGCTCGCCCGACACAATCATGTTGAGCGCCGGCTCGACGCCCAGGGCGCGCGGCAGGCGCTGCGTGCCGCCGGCACCTGGCAACAAGCCCAGTTTGACTTCGGGCAGCGCCACGCTGGTGCCGGGCGCCGCAATGCGGTAGTGGCAACCCAGCGCCAGCTCCAGGCCGCCGCCCATGCAAACGGTGTGAATTGCCGCCAGCACCGGTTTGGCCGAGTTCTCGATCGCCAGGATCACGCTCAGCAGGTTGGGCTCCTGCATCGCTTTGGGGCTGCCAAACTCCTTGATGTCGGCGCCACCCGAGAATGCCTTGCCGGCGCCGGTGATCACGATCGCCTTGACGGCCGCGTCGGCATTGGCTTTGGCCAGGGCGTCCGTGATGCCTTGCCGGGTTGCCAATCCGAGGCCATTGACGGGAGGATTGTTCAGGGTAATGACGGCGATGGCGCCATCCACTTTGTATTCAGCAGTCATTGGGGCATTCCTAGCAAATGAAAATAGTACGGTCGTTCGGTTTTCGAATTGTAAGAACTAAAGTTCCCGCTTCAAGCGGGTTTTGTCACGGGAGGGCCAAGGTCCTCAAACCTCCAGCCATTCCTTGCGGATGTAGTTGTCGTTGCG
>NZ_JAQTMS010000044.1 GCF_028714215.1 Rhodoferax sp.
CCGACCAACTACTACATTACCCTGAGCCCGGAGCCGGTCAAGATCACCAATGCCGAACTGGAGGACGTCGAAGTCGTGGTGGCGCCCGATCACAAGGTCTTCAGCCACACCAATCCGCTGCTGGGGATGGTGGCTGGCGGCACCTTTATCCTGCAATCGAATACCGGTGCCGAAGAGGTCTGGGCCGGTTTGCCGGCGCCGGCCCGGGCCACCATCCGCAGCAAGAAGATCCGCTTCTTCATCATCGATGCGTTTGCCGTTGCCAAGAAAAATGCGCCGACGCCGGAACTGGCCACGCGCATGATGGGCATCGCCTTCATTGGCGCAGTGGCGGGTCATGTGCACCAGGTGTCGGCCGGGGCTGCGGCGGATGTGATCCTGGAAAAAGTCCGCCAGCAAATCTCGAAGAAGTTCGGCGGCAAGGGCAGTGCCGTGATCGACGGCAATATGGCGGTGATCCGCGAGGGCATAGAGGCGACGCAGAAAGTCGATTACGACCAGGCCCAGTTCACCAGCATCGAGGCGAAACCGGCTCCGATTGTGATTCACAACGCTTCGCTGTCGGCGGCGGCCTGCCACAACGTCGGCACATCGAGTTGTGCCGGCATGTTCGACCGCCAGTATTACGACGACATGGTGCTGGACCCGTTCCGCGATGGCAGCATCGGCGAGGCACCGGTGCTGCCCGGCAGCGGCTTGTTCATGCCGGCCGGCAGCGCCGGCTCCAAGGACAAGGGGCTGTTCCGCCGCACCGTGCCCGAGTTCAAGGCCGACCTGTGCACCGGTTGCATGGAGTGCGCTCTGGTCTGCCCGGATGCCGCCATTCCCAACGTGGTGCACGACATTCACGAGTTGCTGCTGGCAGGCATCAAACAGCTGGACATCACGCCGGCGCAAGCCGAGGCGATGCGCGGCCACGTTTATGCGCTGGCCGAGGCGGTGCGCGAGAGTTACCGCCAGGGCAAGCAGGCGCGGCCGTTCCACGAGTTGGTGGCCGAGGCGGCGACCCATCTGGAAACCGACAACGTCACGCTGCTGCGCAATTTCAACAAGCTGATCGAGCTGCTGGCGCTCTATCCGGTAGCGCGCACGCGGCCTTTCTTTGATGCCATGGAAAAGGCCAAGCCAGGCAGTGGCGGCCTGTACGCCGCCAACATCGATCCCTGGAAATGCACCGGTTGCCTGGAGTGCGTGGATGTCTGCGGCCCGGGCGCCCTGGTGGCGCGCGAGCAGGATGCGGCCGTGCTGGAGACCCTGCAGCAGCGTTTCGAGTTCATGGGCAAGCTGCCCAACACGCCGGCGCGCTTTGTCGATGGCGCGATCAAGCCTGACGGTGAGGTCAAGCGTCTGCTGCTGGACCGCGCCAACTACTACGCCACCACTGGCGGCCATGGGGCTTGCCGCGGCTGCGGCGAGGTCACCGCCATCCGCCTTGTGATGGCCACCAACCATGCCCTGGCCAGCAAGCGCCAGCGCGACCATATCCGCGAACTGGAGCGTTTGATTGCCGGCCTGGGCGCCAAGCAGGCGACGCTGGCCGACACCGACACCGACACCGACACCGACACCGACACCGACACCGACACCGACACCGACACCGAGCGCCGGCAACGTCTGGCCGCGCTGGTCGCCATTCTGGAAAAACGGCTCTACTACTTCGAGAGCGGCCCCAGCGGCAACGGTCCGGCCGGCGCCGTGGTCGCCAACTCCACCGGTTGCAGCAGCGTTTACGCGTCGACCTTCCCGTACAACTGCTACAACGACCCCTGGGTCAACAGCTTGTTCCAGGATGCGCAGCCGCTGGCCAAGGGTATTTTCGAGGGCATCGCCGCGCAGACTGTTGGCGACGTGCGGGCGCAGCGCCTGGCCCGGCTGGAACTGGCCGACGATTACGACGCCAAGACCCACGACCATGAGTTGCGCATGTTGTCCTGGGAGCAGTTCAGCGTCGATGAGTTGGGCCAGATGCCCACCGTGATCACGGTCGGTGGCGACGGCGCCACCTACGACATCGGCTTCGGCGCGCTGTCGCGCATCCTGATGAGCGGCACGCCGCTGAAAGTCCTGGTGCTCAACACCGGCTCCTATTCCAATACCGGTGGTCAGGCCTCGACCTCCAGCTTCCTGGGGCAGGACTCCGATCTGGCGCGCTTCGGCAGTGCCGCCAGCGGCAAGCACGAGTCGCGCAAGGAACTGGGCCTGATCGCCGCTTTCCATTCCAACGTGTTCGTCTGCGCCAGCAGCACCGCGCTGCAAGGGCATTTCCTGAAGAACACGATGGAGTTCCTGAATTACACCGACGGGCCGGCGGTGCTGGACGTCTACACCCCTTGCCAGGGTGAGCACGGCATCGGCGACGCGGCATCGTCGGAGCGTTCGCGGCTGGCGGTGGAGAGCCGCATGAGTCCGGTATTCGTGCACGATCCGCGCCGCGGCAGCACGCTGCACGACTGGTTTTCGCTCGAAGGCAACCCGGAGCCCGAGAAGACCTGGGCCACCACGACGCTGGAATACATCGACGACGAGGGCCAGCTCAAGATGCTGAGCATGGCGCTGACACCGGCGCATTTCGCGCTCGGTGAAATTCGCTTCAAGAAGCAGTTCCACAAACTGGGCGCCGACGCTGCCAATGCGCTGCCGGTGGAGGCCTATGTCGAGTTGCCGAAAGCCCAGCGCGCCGGCAAGACCGCTTTCATCTGGTCCACCGACGGCAAGAAGCGCCTGATCAAAATCGGGCTGGCCGAGGCCATCGTGGCGCTGGTGGAGGAGCGTCGCAAGTACTGGCATCTGCTGCAATACCTGGATGGCCAGCATGTGGCCAAGCTGGGCGAGAGTCATCGCCAGGGCATGGAAACCTTGCAGGCGCAATACCTTGATTCGGTGACGCAGCGCGATTCGTCGCTGGACTCTTTTGCCCGTGCCATGGCGGAACTGGCGGCCTCCAGCAAGGCGCCGGTGGCTGCGTCCCGAGTCATACCGATCACGGCGATCTCCGACCGCCCCGCAGCGGCCACAGGAGCGGCCGTGGCGACTGCCGATGCGCTGGTCAGCTACGACATTGCCGACCAGGTCAGATGCACCGACTGCAAGACTTGCTACCAGGACTTGCCGGAGCTGTTCGAGAAGACCCGGATCGTGGTCGACGGCCAGTCCCGGGACGTTGCCCGGATGATCCCCGGCGCACTGGAACGGCTGACCGTCACGCCCGAGTTGAAGGCCCGCATCAAGCGCGTGTCCGCCAATTGCGACGCGGAGATCATTCGATGAGCAGCGTCAACCCGAACCCCGGCAGTGGCGATGCGCTGCAGCGCTACCTGAGTGCCAGCAGCACGCTGGAAAGTACCCGCTCCCAGATCGAGGCCCTGGAGGGCAGCCTGGAGGTCGAGACCTTCAATCAGCAGTTGACCTTGCTGCGCCGGCGCCTGCTGACCGAGCCGCAGGCTTTTCGCGACATGTTCATCGCCGACGGCAGCAACGCCATGGTGTGGGAATTTCAGCAGGACGAACTCAGTGCCGAGTTCACGCGTACCTTGTGGGCCTTGCTGCTGCGCGACGACGACGCCAGCAAGGTGCTGATGCGCTTTGTCTGGAACGTGCCGCTCAAGCTCAAGCGCAAGTTCGTGCGCGCCATCGACGGTCACCTGTCGGAGCGCTACCCGATGTTCAAGGGCTTGTCGGAGAACTGGCCGGCCGAGAACGCCATCCCGCCCTACATGCGCGATGCCGAGGAGCGCTCGCGCGACTTCGGTCTGGTGAACCAGGGCTACCTGGGTTACATGAACCTGGGCTACAGCGCGCGCGAGGTCGAGATGTTCGTCTGGCTGGAAGCGCTGCGCGACAAACAGTGTGAAGACAAGCCCTGCGAAATCGGCGTCCACGTGGCTGGCAAGTTCGAACCCAAAGGCGGTTGCCCGGTCAAGATTCATATTCCGGAAATGCTGGAATTGCTGGGCACCGGCCGTTTTCGCGAAGCCATGGAGTTGATCGAAAATTGCAACCCGCTGCCCAATGTCACGGGCCGCGTTTGCCCGCAGGAATTGCAATGCCAGGGCGTCTGCACGCACCAGAAACAGCCGATCGAGATCGGCCAGATCGAGTGGTACCTGCCGCAGCGCGAAAAACTGGTCAATGCCGACAGCATCGCCGCGCGCTTTGCCAATTTGCCGGACCCCTGGGCCAAGGCCGACAAGCCGCCGGTGGCGGTGGTGGGCTCCGGTCCGGCCGGTCTGATCAACGCTTACCTGCTGGCCTCCGAGGGCTTCCCGGTGACGGTGTTCGAGGCCTTCCATGCACTGGGCGGCGTGCTGCGCTACGGCATCCCGGAGTTCCGGCTGCCCAACGATCTGATCGACGATGTGGTCGGCAAGATCCGGCTGCTGGGCGGCAAGTTCGTTGCCAACTTTGTGGTCGGCAAGACCGCCACCATCGAGGACCTGAAAAAAGCCGGCTTCTGGAAGGTTTTCATCGGCACCGGCGCCGGCTTGCCGCGCTTCATGAACGTGGCCGGCGAACACCTGCTCAACGTCATGTCGGCCAACGAGTTCCTGACGCGCGTGAACCTGATGCAGGGCTTGCACCAGGACTACGAGACGCCGTTGCCCGAGACGCGCGGCAAGCGGGTGATCGTCATCGGCGGCGGCAACACGGCCATGGACGCGGCCCGCACGGCGCGCCGCCTGGGTGGCCTGGTCACCATCGTCTACCGCCGCACCCAGTCCGAGATGCCGGTGCGCGTTGAAGAGTTGCACCACGCCCTGGAGGAAGGCATCCAGTTGAAGGAGTTGCGCGCCCCCAGCGAATTTGTCGGCGACGACAAAACCCATTTTGTGACGCACGCGAAGCTCGATGTGATCGCGCTGGGCGAGCCCGATGCCAGCGGCCGGCGCAGCCCGGTCAGCACCGGCAAGGTAGAGACCATGGCGGTGGACCTGGTCATCATGGCGCTGGGCAACACGCCCAACCCCATCATCCGCGAATCCGAGCCCAGCCTGAAGACCACCAAGTGGGGCACCATCGATGTGGCCGACGGCTCGCAGCAGACTTCACTGGCCGGGGTTTACTCCGGCGGCGATGCCACGCGCGGCGGCTCCACGGCGATTCGCGCGGCCGGCGACGGGCAAGCGGCGGCGCGCGAAATTGTCGGCGACATCAACCTCACTGCCGACGAAATTCAGACCATGGTCAGAGGCGCTCAGCATTACACCGGGCTCGGCGCCGCACCGCAAACGATCCTGGAAAAAATCGAGCTGGCCGACGGCATTGTCGAGTTCATCGTGCATTCACCGCTGGTTGCCAAGGCGGCGCAAGCCGGGCAGTTCGTGCGCGTCTTGCCCTGGGACAAGGGCGAGCTGATTCCACTGACGCTGGCCGATTGGGATGCGCAAAAAGGCACCATTTGCCTGGTGGTGCAAGCCATGGGCAGCAGCAGCATCGCCATCAACAAAATGGCGGTCGGCGACGCCTTCACCGGCATCGCCGGACCGCTGGGCTTGCCCAGCGCGCTGCACCGTTACGAGGGGCCGCAGACAGTGGTGTTCACCGCCGGCGGTCTAGGATTGCCGCCGGTCTATCCCATCATGCGCGCGCACTTGCGGCTGGGCAACCATGTGACGTTGATTGCCGGTTTCCGCAATTCGGACTTGCTGTTCTGGGTCAAGGACGGAGAACGTGTCGCCGCCTTGAAGGCTGAATTTGGCGATCAGCTCGACGTTATCTACACCAGCAACGACGGCAGCTTTGGCGCCAAGGGTTTTGTCACGACGCCGCTGGAAGTCATGCTGAAAGACAACATGACAGTGAAGGGCCGCAAAATCGCCGAGGTGGTGACCATAGGCCCGCCGCTCATGATGCGTGCCGTCAGCGACCTGACCAAGCCTTACGGCGTGAAGACCGTGGCCAGTTTGAACTCCATCATGGTGGACGCCACCGGCATGTGCGGCGCCTGCATGGTGCCGGTCACCATTGCCGGCAAGATGGTGCGCAAGCACGCCTGCGTCGACGGCCCCGAACTCGACAGCCACATCATCGACTGGGACAAGTTCCTGCCGCGCTTCAATCAGTTCAAGACCCAGGAGCAGGAGAGCAGGGTGAGCCACGGGTTTGCGTGAGGCTTTGCGAAATCAGTCACTGTCATTGCGTCCCCGGATCAGGTCCTGGGTGACAGCACCCGCAATCCATGGATGCCGGATTGGGCCCGCCCCGGACTCTGATTCGGGGTCCGGCATGACAAGCTGTCGGTGAAGGTGTCATTAGTTGGTGGCCTTGAGCAGGGCCTCGATACGCCCCGGCGCATCGCGGGCCGCGAGTGTCAGCGCGGTGGGCGTGGGGCGCCAATCGCTGACGAACTTTTCGGCGGTCTGCACCTGTTCGCTGCTCATCTGCGCGGCGATCGTGTCCAGGCTCGCTTGCGCGGTGTCGGTCAATTTGCCGCGTGACAGCAGTTGTGAAATTTTGAACCAAGCGTAGGTCATGGCCAAATCCCTGGCTTCGACGTTGCCGTCGTGGTACCACTTCGAGAGGTTGAAGGCGGATGGCGCAAAGCCTTGTTGTGCCGCCAGCTTCCACCATTTGCCGGCCTGTGCGTGGTCAGCTTTTCGATAGTAGGTATTGGCCACATCGTATTGCGCCAATGCATAGCCGGCTTCGGCTGAGAACAGCTTGTAGTCGAGCGCCTGTTGTGGGTCCAGCGGCGCGGCGCCGGGAAATTGCCCGGCGTAATAGCAGCCAAGCTTGTAGGCGCCCAGCGGGTCTTTGCCGGTCGCCGATTTCAGGAACCAATCAAAAGCCAGCTTGGGGTCTTTGCTGGCGCCGCCGATGCCGTTGTTGTACAGCATGCCAACGTGGTATTGCGCCTCGGCATTGCCTCGGTTCGCCAGCACCATGACTTGTTCCAGCGTGTTCTGGTCGATGGCTTGGGCTGGCGTGATGCAGGCCAGCAACAGGGCCAATAGCAGTGCGAAGAATTTCATGGGACTCCCTTGCAGCGTTGTTGGTGATCCTTGGTGGATCGGCTTTTTTTATTTATGCAACCAAGCCTGATTCTGCCTCATTCGCCACCAGCAAAAACGGATTGACGATGCGCAGCGTGCCGCCTACCAACTGGTTGTGTTGCAGGTCTTCGGTGTAGAGTACATCGGCGCCGGCTTGCAAGGCAGCGGCCAGCACCAGACTGTCGTAAAAACTGTAGCGGGTATCAAGCTGTAAATCGAGTGCGCTATGCAGCAACTCCGGGCTGGAGCCGACGCGATTGATGGGTTGCATGGCGGCGTCTATGAACTGTTTGCACTCATCGGCAGTGCAGCGTTGCGCAAATTTTCGGGTGGCGACGTTGGCAAATTCCTGAATCACCTGGTAGCTGGTGCAACCCAGATGGCTGGCCAGGGCCAACTCCATCAACTGCAGTGCGCGCTGCTTCTTCAGTGGTTCGCTGGCCAGCAGGGCGTAGACAAAGATGTTGGTGTCCAGGAAAAACACCTCGCCTGCCTTGGGCTGCATCAAGCTGGCCATGTTCAACGCTCGTTCATCTCGGTGCGTGTAAAACTGCGCCCGGCGTCGACATGGGCGAGCTGTTTCATAACGTCTCGAAAACGGGCCACAGCAGCCTCGTCTTGCGAGCCTGCATAGGTGGCCAGCCAATTGCGAAATTCGACGTTCAGCGTGGTCTGCGCTGCCGCGGCTTTTTCGCGGGCGCGATTGATCAGTTGTTCGTCGGCGGAGAGAGTGATATTGCGGAGCATGTGAGTAAATTGCAGTGCGCACTGGATAAGACTTGAAGTGTACACGAAGCGATCAAAAACAGCAAGTGAAACGGATCAAACCAGATCAATTGGGTTGCAGCGCCGTCAGGCTTGACACCGGGCGGCGCAGGGTCGGATCAAAGGGGTTGATTTTGGGGCTGATGCCCTGTGCTTCGCGCTTGAGCATTTCCACCACGGTAGGCAGGCGCTCGGGGCTCAGGCGCGCCGAGATGGTGCCCACGCTCAGGGCCGCGACGGCGCGACCGTCATGGTCGCAAACCGGTACCGCGACACCGGCCATGCCCTCCAGCAAACCGGTGTTGCGCCCGGCGTAGCCCAGCTCGCGCACGGACTCGATCTCGGTGCGCAGGTAGACCTCGTCGAAGACCCCCAGCTCGTGTACCCGCGGCAGGTTGAAGCGGATCACTTCCTCGCGCTCGGCCTCGGGCAGGAATGCCAGTATCGCCAGGCTGCCTTGCCCGATGCCCAGCGCAATGCGGCCGCCGATGTCGCCGGTGAAGGAACGGATCGGAAACGGTCCCTCGCTGCGGTCCAGGCAGACCGCGTCGAAGCCGCTGCGCGCCAGCAGAAAGATGGTGTCGCCCAGGCTGGCGCACAGGCGCAGCAGGGTCGGGCGGCAGAGGTCGCGCAGGTTCATCGGATTGCCGGCGCGCGCCGCCAGCACAAAGAATTCGATGCTGAGACGGTAGTGCTTGCTGCGCTGATCCTGCTCCACCACGTTCTGCGCAATCAGCGCTTGCAGCGTGCGGTGCACGGTGGCTTGGGTCAGTCCCACTGCCTTGGCAATTTGCGTGACGCGCGCGCCCTGCGTTTTCGCGTCGGCCAGCAGCCGGATGATGGCGAAGGCGCGTTCCAGTCCGCCAACGCCAGGGCTTTCGGGTTTTAGATTATCTTTTAATGGAATCATATTTAATACATTTGCATAAGTATTCCGACAATCGGAATATATTACAAATTTATGTCGTTTGATGGAATACCCTGTTGACGGCGTTAAATCTTTTAGGAGATCATTTGCACTCACATTGTCCGGCCACGGTCTCGCGCTAGGCCCTGTTTGCCGGGTGATGACAAGGAGTGATGGATGTCTTTTTTGACGCTTTCTGATGTGTCCAAGCTGTATGGTGCTACCCCCGTGGTGGCCCATATGAGCCTGAGCGTGGCAAGAGGCGAGTTCGTGTCCTTGTTGGGTCCGTCGGGCTGTGGCAAGACCACGACGCTGCAGATGATTGCCGGTTTTACCGAGGTCAGCAGCGGGCAGATCCTGCTCGATGGGCGCGACATCACCCACGCCAAACCCAACTCGCGCGGCCTGGGCATTGTGTTTCAGAGCTACGCGCTGTTCCCGCACATGACGGTCTTCGACAACGTCAGTTTCGGGCTCGAGATGCGGCGCGTTGCCAGCGCCGAGCGGCGCCAGCGCGTCAATGCGACGCTGGCGCTGGTGCACCTGGAAGAGCACGCCATGCGCTATCCGCGCGAGCTGTCGGGCGGTCAACGCCAGCGGGTGGCGCTGGCACGGGCTCTGGTGATAGCACCGCCGGTGCTGCTGCTGGATGAGCCGCTGTCCAACCTGGACGCCAAGTTGCGCGAGGAGATGCAGTTCGAGTTGCGGCAAATCCAGCGCAAAGTGGGCACCACCACCATCATGGTCACGCACGACCAGACCGAGGCGATGTCGATCAGCGACCGGGTGGTGGTGATGCAAGCCGGCCGCGTCACGCAGATCGATGCGCCTTACAAGTTGTACGAGCAACCGCAAACGCGCTTCATCTCGACCTTTGTCGGCAAGGCCAACCTGCTGTCGGGCCGCGTGCGCAGCACCGGTCCCCAAGCGCAGATTGCGCTGGGCAGTTTGCAACTGGCGGTCGATGGCACCGGCCTGAGCGAGGGTACCGAGGTGGTGCTGAGTTTGCGGCCCGAAAAAATCAGTTTCGTGCCGCTTGGGCAAGGGCAGATGGACGGCGTCGTCACGGCGCGCTTCTTTCTTGGCAGCCAATGGCTTTACCACCTCGGTACGCCCGTTGGCGAGTTGCTGGTGGCCTGCCCCAATGGCGACGCCCAGCCGCTGGAGGAGCAGCAGCGCACCGGTCTGGCCTGGGCCGCGCCTTCGCTGCGGGTCTTGTCATGAGCCTGCGCGCCAGCACCACACCCTGGGCGCTGTCGGCACCGGCACTGCTGCTGTTCGGCTGTCTGCTGCTGGTGCCGCTGGGGTTGACCGCAGTGTTGTCGTTCAACGTGTTCGATTACGCTACCGGCGTCAAGAATGAGTTCACATTGGCGCACTACGCTGCCGTGCTGAGCGACGAGTACTACTACGGGATTTTCTGGCGCACCTTCTGGATCTCGGGACTCACTACCTTGATCTGTCTGGCCATCGGCGCCCCCGAGGCCTATGTGCTGAGTCGCATGGGTGATCCCTGGCGCTCCATTTTTCTGCTGGTGGTGCTGGCGCCCTTGCTGGTGTCGGTGGTGGTCAGGGCGTTCGGCTGGAGCATGCTGCTGGGGCCGCAAGGTCTGGTCAACCAAGGCTTGCAGGCGCTGGGACTGGGGTCGCTGCGCCTGCTCTACACCGAATGGGCGGTGGTGATTGCGCTGGTGCACGTGATGCTGCCCTTCATGGTGATCCCGGTCTGGACCTCCTTGCAAAAACTCGATGCCGGGGTCGAGAACGCCGCCTTGTCGCTCTCGGCCTCGCAATTCACCACGTTGCGCCGCGTTGTGCTGCCGCAGGTGATGCCAGGGATTTTGTCCGGCAGCCTGATCGTGTTCGGACTGAGTGCCAGCGCTTTTGCGATTCCCGGTCTGCTGGGCGGCCGTCGTCTCAAGATGGTGGCCACGGTGGTCTACGACGAGTACCTGCATGAACTCAATTGGCCACTGGGCGCAGCGCTGGCGCTGACGCTGCTGCTGGCCAATCTGCTGGTGATGCTGAGCTACAACCGCGTGCTGGAAGGCCGCTACAAGAGGGCGCTGGGGTAGGGCCTGCTCACACCAATTTCACAAGATGCGTTGCGGATCAAAAATTTCATGCGCTAGGCGCGAAACGCAGCCGGAGTCATCCTCCGGCAAGGCTTCGCAACGCCGCGCGTGGAATTTTTGGCCACAACCCGGAGGGAACGTGAATAAATACGCGCCACTCGTTGTTGCACTCCTAGCCCAGACATCCAGTCTGGGCGTCGTCGCGCGCCTAGATTGGCGCGTATTTATTCACGTTCGCACTTGCGAAATTGGTGTGAGCAGGCCCTAGCCATGTCGAAAAACGGCCCCCTGGCATTGCTCTTCAACGCGCTGGTGATCAGCTTCATGCTGGCACCGTTGCTGATTGTGTGCGTGGTCGCCTTCACACCGGAGAATACCTTGACGATTCCCAGCACGCAGCTCTCGCTGCGCTGGTTCAAGGCAGTGTTCGCCCACCCCGATTTCGTCACCTCGTTCTGGAACAGCTTGTGGCTGGCGTTGTCTTCGGCCACGCTGGCGACCTTGATCGCGGTGCCGTCCGGGCTGGCCATCACGCGTTACAGCTTCGCCGGGCGCGACGCCTTGAACGCGCTGTTTCTGTCGCCGCTGATCATTCCCCACCTGGTGCTGGGCGTGGCGTTGCTCAGGCTGTTCTCGCTGATCGGCGCCACCGGCAGTTTCTTCTGGCTGGTGCTGGCCCATGTGGTGGTGATCACGCCTTACGTGTTGCGACTGGTGGTGGCGGCCTCCAGCGGCGCCGACCGCAGTTGCGAGCAGGCCGCGCTGTCGCTGGGGGCCGGCGATCTGACGGTGTTTCGGCGCGTCACCCTGCCGATGATTCTGCCGGGTGTCACGGGCGGCTGGCTGCTGGCTTTCATCAACAGTTTTGACGAGGTGACGATGTCGATTTTTGTGACGGCACCGGCCACCGTGACCTTGCCGGTGCGCATGTACATGTACGCCACCGAGTCGATCGATCCACTGATGGCCGCTGCTTCGGCCTTGATGGTCGCTTTCACCGCTGCGGTCATGCTTTTGCTGGACCGGCTGTATGGCCTGGACAAGATTCTGGTGGGTGGCAAATGACTGCGGCGCTGACGAGCAATCCTCTTTTTCAACGACTGAGCGAGACGCAGCGCGAGCGCGTCACGTTCACGCTCGATGGCCAGCCTCTTGAGGCCTTGGCGGGTGACACGGTCATGACGGCGCTGTTGACGCACGGCATGGTTCTGCGGCACTCGGACTTCAGTGGTGCGGCGCGGGCCGGCTTCTGCCTGATGGGGGCTTGCCAGGACTGCTGGGTTGGCAGCGAGAGCGGTGAGCGCTACCAAGCCTGCTGCACCTTCATTCAGCCCGGCATGCGGCTGTTGACGCAGCGGGACGCCACGACATGAGCGCCGCGCCGGGCCGTCCCCAAGCAAGCTCGCACCGCTGTGCGCAGCACGAAGGTACTCCAGTGAGCGCCGCGTTGCAGCCGGTCATTGTGGGCGCCGGGCCCGCCGGTATCCGTGCCGCGCAGACACTGCTGCGCCACGGCCTGCGCCCGCTGCTGATCGATGAGGCGGCGCGCGCGGGTGGCCAGATCTACCGCCAGCCACCGGCGCACTTCCAACGCTCGAAGGAATCGCTTTACGGTTTTGAGGCGGCGCGTGCCGATGCCGTGCACCAGGCCATGAACGGGATGCTGAACAGCGTTGACTACCGTCCCAACACGCTGGTGTGGAATGCCGAGGCCGGCCGGCTGGATGTCTTGCAGCAGAGCCGGACTTCCACCGTACCCTATGCGCAACTGATTGTGGCCACCGGTGCCACCGATCGGGTGCTGCCTTTTTCGGGCTGGACCACGCCCGGTGTCTACAGCCTGGGCGGCGCCCAGGTGGCGCTCAAGTTCCAGGGTTGTGCCATCGGCAGCCGGGTGGTGTTCATGGGCACCGGCCCCTTGCTGTACCTGGTGGCCTATCAATATGCGAAAGCCGGTGCGGATGTTGTGGCCGTGCTCGACAGCGCCACCCTGGGCGATCAGATGGCGGCGCTGCCGGCCCTGTTGCGGCAACCGGCGGTGCTGGCCAAGGGCTTGTATTACGTGGCCTGGTTGCGCGCGCACGGGGTGCGTCTGCAAGGCGCTGTGCGGCCGGTCAGGGTGCTGGGCCAGACCCGCGTCACGGGTGTCGTCTGGCACGGTGCGCAAGGCGAGCAGACGCTGGCCTGCGATGCCATTGGTTTGGGTTACGGTCTGCGTTCGGAGACCCAACTGGCCGACATTCTGGGCTGCCGCTTCCATTTCGATGCGCTGCAAGCGGCCTGGCTGCCCCAGCGCGACGCGGCCGGGCGCTCCAGCGTGGCGGGCGTCTACCTGGCCGGCGACGGCGCCGGCATCATGGGTGCCGACGCGGCAGAGTGGGCCGGTGAACGGGCTGCGCTGGCCTTGCTGCAAGACGCGAGGATCAGTCTTGGCGCCGCCAGCCGGGACCGCGCGGCCACGCTGGAACGTCAATTGGCGCGCACGCAGCGCTTTCGGGTCGGCCTGGAGCGCGCCTTTCCCTTGCCCACCGACTGGGCCGCGCAGGCACCGGATGACTTGGTCATTTGCCGCGGCGAAGAGGTCACGGCGGGCGACTTGCGCCGTACCGCAAAGGCGACCGGCGCCACCGAGATCAACCGGCTCAAGGCCTTGAGCCGGGTCGGCATGGGGCGTTGTCAGGGCCGCATGTGCGCGCACGCGGCCGCCGAAGTTCTGGCCCACTGTAGCGGCCAGTCGGTCCAGCAGGTGGGACGCTTGCGCGGCCAGGCGCCGATCAAGCCGATTCCGTTCGCGCTGGTTCAGCCGGTGGCAGCGATAGCTCAGGAGGAGGCCGCATGAAGGAGCGGTTGCTGAGCGACGTGGCCATCATCGGCGGCGGCATCGTCGGCGCCTCGGCGGCGCTGGCGCTGCGCCAGAGGGGGATGTCGGTGACGTTACTGGAACGCGACTTTTGCGGCTCACGCTCCAGCGGCGTCAACTACGGCGGCGTGCGGCGCCAGGGGCGCTCACTGGCTCAGTTGCCGCTGTCGCAGCGCGCCCACGAGATCTGGGGTCGCCTGCCCCAGCTGATTGGCATCGATGGCGAATACGTCCGCTCCGGGCACCTCAAAATTGCCCGCAGCGAAGCCGATCTGGCGTCGCTGGAAGACTACCGGCAGCGCAGCCGGGGTTTTGGCATGGACCTGCAAATACTCGGTGCCCCAACATTGCGCCGGCTGTACCCCTGGCTCGGCGAGCGCGCCATGGGCGGCTCCTACTGCCCGCAGGATGGGCACGCCAACCCGCGCCTGGTGTCGCCGGCTTTTGCGCGCGCCGCGGCCAGGGCCGGGGCCGACATTCGGGAACAGACCCGGGTCCAGGAAATAGCCCACGACGGCAAGCAATTCGTGCTGACGACGGCGACCGATCTGGAGCTGCGCTCAAGTTTTCTGCTCAACTGCGCCGGCGCCTGGGCCGGCGCCATCGCGGAGCGTTTTGGCGAACCGGTGCCCATGGTGTCGGCACACCCGGTGATGGCCGTGACCGAGCCGCTGGGCGTATTCATGAACCTGAGTCTGGGTGTTGAAGGCGGCGGCATCTACGCGCGCCAGGCGCTGCGTGGCAATTGCGTCATTGGTGGCTCGCGCGGTTTTGCGCTGGACGCCCAGCGAGCCCGGCCAAGCCGTGAAGCGATCTCACTGGTATTGGCGCAATCCGTCGAGTTGCTGCCGGCGCTGCGCCATGCCCGCATCATTCGCAGTTGGAGCGGCACCGAAGGCTATCTGCCTGATCGCGAGCCTGTTATTGGTTTCAGCACAACGACACCCGGGCTGATCCATGGTTTTGGTTTTGCCGGGGCCGGCTTTCAGATCGGGCCGGCCGTCGGCGCGGCGCTGGCCGAGCTGGTGCAGGACGGCGCCAGCAGCACGCCGATTTCCGCATTTTCGATTTCCCGCTACCTCGCCTCTCAAGAGCACCTTCCCCCGCCACCTCAACCCCAAGGAGATTTTCCATGAAACACCAACTTTCAAACATCAACCCGGCCGCGCGCTCGCTGCTGTCACTGGCAGTCGCTGCCGTGGCCTTGGCGGCTCCGCTTGCCAATGCGCAAACCAAAACGCTGTACATCGGCATGAACGGTGGCGTGATGGAAAAAACCTGGACCGAACATGTGTTCCCGGCCTTCGAGAAGGCCAACAACGTCAAGGTGGTGGTGGTGCCGGGCACCTCGTCCGACATTCTGGCCAAGGCCCAGGCCAACAAGGACAAGCCGCAGATGCACGTCATGTTTCTGGACGACGGCGTGATGGTTCGCGCCATCGGTTTTGGCCTGTGCGAAAAGATGAAACCCAGCCCGGCGCTGAGCGAGGTGTTCCCTACCGCCCGCTTCAAGGGCGACATGGCGACCGGTGTCACCATGGGCATGACGGGCCTGGCCTACAACAAAAAGATGTTCAGCGAAAAAGGCTGGGCCGCACCGACCTCGTGGCTGGATCTGGCGGACCCCAAATTCAAGGGTAAAGTGGTGTTCCAGTCACTCTCGTCATCGACGTTCGGTCTGCACGGCTTCCTGATGTTCAACCGCATCAAGGGCGGCACCGACACCAATGTCGAGCCCGGCTTCAACGCCTGGAAGAGCAGCATCGGTCCCAATGTGCTGGAGTACATCCCCAGTTCGGCCAAGCTCTCGGAGATGCTGCAAACCGGCGAGGCCGCGATTGCACCGCTGACACCCACCTCGGTCGCCTCGTTGCAGGAAAAAGGCATTTCGGTTGAATACGCGCAGCCCAAGGAAGGCTCGGTGGTGCTGATGGTGGCCGAGTGCGTGATCGCCAACAACAGCGAACCGGCGCTGGCGCAAAAACTGGCCGAGTACCTGTTGACAGCCGACGCGCAAGCCGCCGGATTGCAGCATGGCAACCAGATTCCGTCGAACCCCAAAGCGCCCGCGGTGGGGGACGATGCCAAGCTCAAGCTGAAACAGTTTGGCGACTACATGAAGACCGCGGTGGTGGTCGACTGGAATGCCATCAACGAAAACCGTCCGGCCTGGAATGCGCGCTGGAACCGGACCATTGAACGATAGAAGACTTCAAACGGAAGCCCGCCGCAAGCGGGAAAGTTGGTTGAAGTCTTGGCCGGCTTCAATCAGCCGCGGGATGCTGCAAAAAAAGCAACGCTTTGAATCCCGGCGACGGTCAGCAGCAGCGAGCCGAACAGGTGCAGCGCGGCCGTGCCCAGGGCCAGGGCATAGCGCTGCTGGCCCAGCATGCCGACCACCTCCGCCGAGAAGCTGGAGAAGGTGGTCAGGGCGCCCAGAAAACCGGTCACCAGGGTCAGGCGCCAGATCGGGTCGAGGTTGGGCAAGCCCTGAAACACGGCCACGCAAACGCCCACCAGGTAGCCGCCGATCAGGTTGGCGGCCAGGGTGCCAAGAGGAATGGTGGCGCCGGGGTTGAGCCACAGCCCCAGGCCCCAGCGGGCCAGGGCGCCGAGACAGGCGCCGATACAAATTGCAAGGACTGAGATCATGAGGACGCCATCATAAAGGTGGCGCTGCCTCCGCTACATTTTCCCGGGCAACCAGGTCGCCATTTGTGGGAAGTACCACAGCAACAGCACCATGGCGCACATCAAAAAGAAGAACGGCAGGGTGACCCGGGCGATGTAGGTGATTTCCTTCTTGGTCATGCCTTGCAGCACAAACAGGTTGAAGCCGACCGGTGGCGTGATCTGTGCCATCTCGACCACGATGACGATGAAGATGCCGAACCAGAGCAGGTCGATGTGCGCCGCCTGCACCGTCGGCAGCAGCACGCCCATGGTCAATACCACCATCGAGATGCCGTCCAGAAAGCAACCCAGGATGGAGTAGAACACGGTCAGCGCCAGGATCAGCAGGAACGGGCTCAGGCCCAGCGAGGAGACGTACTCGGCCAGATGGCGCGGCAGGCCGATGTAGCCCATGCTCAGGGTCAGGAAGGCGGCGCCGGCAAGAATCAGGGCGATCATGCAATACAGCCGGGTCGCGCCCATCAGCGCTTCCTTGAAGTTGCTCCAGTTCAGCGAGCCCTGCAGGGCCGACAGGATGAAGGAGCCGATGACGCCCACGGCGGCGGCCTCGGTGGCGGTGGCAACGCCGGCGTAGATGCTGCCCAGCACGGCGCCGATCAGACCCACCACCGGAATCAGGTGGCGCGACTCATAGACTCTTTGCGTGAAGGTGAACTGTTCGGTGGTGGGCGGAATCTTGCCGGGATTGAGCAACGACCAGACAATCAGGTAGCCGCTGAACAGCGACGCCAGCAGCAGCCCCGGCAGCACACCGGCGACAAACAGTTGCGAGATCGAGACCTCGGCGCTGACGCCGTACACGATCATGATGATGGACGGCGGGATCAGCAGACCCAGCGTGCCGGCACCGGCCAGCGAGCCGATGATCTGGTCTTGCGGGTAGCCGCGCCGGGTCAGTTCGGGCAGCGTCATCTTGCCGATGGTGGCGCAGGTGGCGGCACTGGAACCGGAGACGGCGGCAAAGATGGTGCAGCCGATCACGTTGGTGTGCAGCAGGCGTCCGGGCAGCCAGTTGACCCACGGCGCCAAGCCCTTGAACATGCTCTCGGAAAGCTTGGTGCGAAACAGGATTTCGCCCATCCAGATGAACAAGGGCAGGGCGGTCAGGGTCCAACTGGAAGACGAGCCCCAGATCGTCAAGGCCATGGCTTCGCCGGCCGGACGGCTGGAGAACAGTTCCATCGCAATCCAGGCGACACCGGTCAGTGTCAGGCCGATCCAGACGCCGCTGCCCAGGATCAGGAACAGCGAGCCGATCAGCAGCGCGGTAACAGAAAGTTCACTCATGAAATTCTCGTTCTTGTTATTCGTTGTGCAGGGCTTCTTCGCTGTCGACGGTGAGGCGCTGGCCGAGGAATTCCAGCACCAGTTCGTCGACGAAGGCGATCAGCAGGACCAGGGCACCCAGCGCCATGCCGATTTGCGGCAGCCACAGCGGCGTGGCGTCGTTGCCGGTCGAGATGTCGTTGAAATCCCAGGACTGGTAGGACAGTTTGATCGCGTAAAAACAGAACAGACCCGATAGCAGCACGGCGGCGCTCAGGCTCCACAGTTCCAGCACTCTCTTGGCTTTGGGTGGCACCGCGTTGAGCAGCAGCGTGACCCGGATGTGCTCGTTCTTCTTCAGCGTGTGCGCCAGCGCCAGAAAGCCGGCCGCCGCCATGCAGTAGCCGGCGTACATATCGGTGCCGCGAAAGTTCATCGACACGTAGCGATCCAGCATGCCCAGCAGCACCATCAGCAGCGTGCCGACCATCATCAATGCCGCAGCCCAGGCTGCGGCGTCATAGAGCTTGTTCAAGGTAGATCGGAGCATATTGAGACGTCGGTTTGTGGATCAGGTCAGCGCCAGAGGGCCCCTGACGTGCAGTCAGCACGCGGGGCGAACCTGGGCTGTTTACTTGCTGCGGAAGGCCTTGATGATGGCCTGTCCGTCAGGGCCGGCTTTTTTCTCCCAGTCGGCCAGCATGATGGTGCCCATCTGCTTCAGATCGGCAGCCAGCTTGGCGCTGGGCGGCAAAATTTTCATGCCCTTCTTGGCGAGTTCTGTCTTGTACCACTCGTTCTTCTCGGCGCTGAGTTTCCAGCCACGGACTTCGGCGTCGGCGGCGGCTTTCGTCACCGCGGCCTGTGTGGCGGGGTCCAGCGCATTGAAGGCTTTCAGGTTGACGATGATGGCGTTCTTGGGCAACCAGGCCTGGGTGTCGTACCAGTACTTCACCGATTCGTAAATTTTGCTGTCATAGCCGGTGGAGCCGGAACTCATCATGCTGTCGACCACGCCGGTGGCAAAGGCCTGGCTCACTTCCGCCGCCTGGATGGTGACGGGTTGGGCGCCGATCAGGGCCGCGATGGTGGAGGTGGCCGGGCTGTAGGCGCGCCACTTGACGCCGCGCATGTCGGCCACCGACGAGATTTCCTTCTTCACATACAGGCCTTGCGGTGGCCAGGCCACGGTGTAGAGCAGCTTCATGCCCTGCGCGCCCAGCAGCTTGTCGAGCACCGGTTTTTGCGCCTTGTACAGCTTCATGCTGTCGGCAAAGCTGGTGGCCAGGAACGGGATGCCGTCGGCGCCGTAGATCGGGTTTTCGTTCTCGAAATTGACCAGCAGAACTTCGCCGATCTGGGCTTGGCCACCTTGCACGGCGCGCTTGATCTCGGTTGCCTTGAACAGCGACGCATTGGCGTGCACCGTGATTTTCAGCTTGCCGCCGGTTGCCTTCTCGACATCATTGGCGAATTGGATGATGTTTTCGGTGTGGAAATTGCTGGCCGGGTAGGCGGCCGGCAGGTCCCATTTGGTTTGCGCCGAGGCCAGGCCCGAGGTCAATGCCAGGGCAACTGCGGCGGCGGTGGTGCTGAGTGCGAACAGACGACGTTTCATAAAAAACTCCGGTTGATTTTGAAGGCCAAAGTGGATGCTTGAATGTAAGGCCGATTTGATCGCGGGGACTCAGTGTTTTCCCTAAATGTCAACAAATTGTTGATAAATTGTGATCTAACTACCTACAATCTGCGTCATGCAACAAAGGTGCCAACCCGGAGCCGGTTCATGACCAAAAAAATCCAAACCAAAGCAACGACGCTGCCGGCGCCGCTGACAGCAGAAAAGCCGCCGATCGTATCGTCGGCGCACCTGGTGTCGCCGCGCAGCGCCGAGATGAGCGAGTTCGAGTTTGGTCTGATCGTCGCCGGCAACGCGTTTCAGCGCTGGATTGTGCATTGCATGAGTACCGCCGGCCTGAAGGATCTGACGCCGTTGGATGTGCTGGTGCTGCACCATGTGACGCACCGCGCCCGCAACAAGCGGCTGGCCGACATCTGCTTCATCATGAACGTGGAAGACACCCATCTGATCAATTACGCGCTCAAGAAGCTGCAAAACCTGGGCGTGGTGGCGTCCCACAAGAACGGCAAGGAAGTGACCTATGCGGCGACCGAATTGGGGCACAAGCATGTGGAGCGCTACCGCGAAATCCGCGAATCCTGCCTGATCAATGCCCTCAATGCCGACGACGCCTTGAACCGCGATATTGGCGAGCTGGCGCGTTTGCTGCGCCTGCTGTCGGGCATTTATGACCAGGCGGCGCGCTCCGCTGCCAGTCTGTAAGCACAAGCCGGAGAAGCAGCCTGATGTCGTTCCTGGGTATCCTGATGCTCGATACGCGTTTTCCGCGACCCTTGGGTGACATCGGTAATCCCGCCACCTTTGCAGGCCTACAGATCCCGGTGCGCTACCAGACGGTGCGCGGTGCCAGCCCGGAAAAAGTGGTGCGTGCCAACGCCAGTCTGGCGCTGCAGCCTTTTGTAGCGGCGGCGCAGGAGCTGGTGGCGCAGGGCGCCACCATGCTCAGCACCAGTTGCGGTTTTTTGGCGCGCTACCAGCGCGAGTTGCAGGCCGCCGTGCCGGTGCCGCTGATCAGTTCCAGCCTGTTGTGGCTAAGCGCACCGGAACTGGCCGGGCAGCGCTGCGGCGTCCTCACGATTGACGCGCCGGCGCTGGATGCCAGCCAGTTGATGGGCGTTGGCGCCGACCCGGCCACGCCGGTCGGTGGCGTGGCCGCAGGCTGCGAGTTTCAGCGCCGCCTGATCGGCAACCAGTCTTTTATGGATCTTCGGCAGGCCCAACAAGACGTGGTGGACGGCGCACTGGCCTTGCTATCGGACCACCCCGAAATCACCACGCTGGTGCTGGAATGCACCAACATGCCGCCTTATGCCCAGGCCGTTGGCGCTGCCACCGGCAAACGGGTGGAACACATTGTTTCCTTGCTGGAACAGAGATGGAGAAGCATTGCATGAACACCGCAACCGAAGCACCCAAACGCTGGCAGTTCTGGATCGACCGCGGCGGCACTTTCACCGACGTTGTCGGCAAGCGCCCGGACGGTTCGCTGGTCACGCACAAGCTGCTCAGCGACAACCCGGAGCAATACCAGGACGCCGCCGTGGCCGGTATCCGGCAACTGCTGGGCTTGCCCGCCGGTCAGCTGGTGACGCCCGAGCTGGTGGAGTGCGTCAAGATGGGCACCACAGTGGCCACCAACGCCTTGCTGGAGCGCAAGGGCGAGCCGACGCTGCTGGTGACGACGCGCGGTTTTCGCGATGCCTTGCGCATCGCTTACCAGAACCGTCCGCATATCTTCGATCGCCATATTCTGTTGCCGGAACTGCTGTACAGCGCCGTCATCGAGGCGCGGGAGCGCTTTGGCGCGCATGGCGATCTGGTTCAGCCGCTTGACGCGGCGCTGCTGAAGCAAGAGCTGCTGGCGCATTACCAAATGGGTCTGCGCAGCGTGGCCATTGTCTTCCTGCACGGCTATCGCTATACGGCGCATGAACTGGCGGCCAAACGGATTGCCGCCGAGGTCGGCTTTACCCAGATCAGCACCTCGCATGAAACCAGCCCGATGATGAAGTTCGTCAGCCGCGGTGACACCACGGTGGTGGATGCGTACCTGTCGCCCATTCTGCGGCGTTATGTGCAGCAGGTGGCGCGCGAGATGCCGGGGGTCAAGCTGTTCTTCATGCAATCAAGTGGTGGCCTGACCGACGCGCATGCCTTCGCCGGCAAGGACGCGATTCTGAGCGGCCCGGCCGGCGGCATTGTGGGCATGGCACGCACGGCGGCGATGGCCGGTATCGAGAAAGTCATAGGCTTCGACATGGGCGGCACTTCCACCGATGTGTCGCATTACGCCGGCGAGTTCGAGCGCGAGTTCGAAACACAGGTCGCCGGCGTGCGCATGCGGGCACCGATGATGAGCATTCACACCGTGGCGGCCGGCGGCGGTTCGATTCTGGCTTTTGACGGCTCGCGCTTTCGGGTCGGCCCCGAGAGCGCCGGCGCCAATCCGGGCCCGGCCAGTTACCGCCGCGGCGGTCCGCTGGCGGTGACCGACGCCAATGTGATGGTCGGCAAAATCGTACCGCGCCATTTTCCCAAGGTCTTCGGAGCGGCCGCCAACGAGGCGCTGGACGACGCCGTGGTGCGTGAAAAGTTTGCCGCGCTGGCGGCGCAGACCGGGCGTGCCGCGGAGGACGTGGCGCAGGGCTTCATCAGCATTGCGGTGCAGCAGATGGCCAACGCCATCAAGAAGATTTCGGTGGCGCGCGGCTACGACGTGACGCGCTACACCTTGCAGTGCTTCGGCGGTGCCGGCGGCCAGCATGCCTGCCTGGTGGCCGATGCGCTGGGCATGACGCGCATTTTTGTCCATCCGCTGGCCGGTGTGCTGTCGGCCTATGGCATGGGACTGGCCGACCAGTCGGTGATTCGGGAGCAGGCGGTGGAGCTCAAACTGACGGCCCAGGCAGTGCCGCAAATCGCCGCCCAGCTCGATGCCCTGGCGCAGCAAGCCCAGGACGAACTCAGACGCCAGCAGCTCAGCCATGGCGGCATCACGACGCACCGGCGCGCGCATGTGCGCTACGAGGGCAGCGATGCGGCGCTGCTGGTGCCCTATCCGCAAGCTGATGCGGCTTCGGCGCCGGCCATTGTGGCCGACATGGCAGCCGCCTTCGAAGTCGCCTACCGTCAGCGCTATTCGTTCCTGATGCAGGGCAAGGAACTGGTCGTGGAGGCGGTTTCGGTGGAAGCCATCGTGGCCGGCGACGCACCGGCCGAGCCGCGCCGCACCTTGCATGCGCCGCGCGATCTGCAGGCCTGTGGCGCGGTGCGCGAAACAGTGCCCATGTACTGCGACGGCCGCTGGCTGCAGGCGGCGTTGCTGCTGCGCGAAGACCTGCAAGCGGGCGATGTCGTCGCCGGTCCGGCCATCATTGCCGAGCAGAACGCCACCACCGTGATCGAGCCCGGCTGGGAAGCCACTTTGACGGAGTTCGACCATCTGGCGCTGGTTCGAAAGCTTGCGCGCGCGGTGAAATTTGCCGCCGGCACCCAGGTCGACCCGGTGCTGCTGGAAGTCTTCAACAAACTGTTCATGAACATTGCCGAGCAGATGGGCCTGCAACTGCAAAACACCGCCTACTCGGTCAACATCAAGGAGCGGCTGGACTTCAGTTGCGCCCTGTTCGACGCCGAGGGCAACCTGATTGCCAACGCGCCGCACATGCCGGTGCACCTGGGCTCCATGGGCGAGAGCATCAAGACCGTGGTGCGGGAGAACGCCGCCACGATGCAGCCGGGCGATGTCTATGTGCTCAACGACCCCTACCATGGCGGCACCCATTTGCCCGACATCACGGTCATCACGCCGGTTTATCTGAACGAGAAGCCAACCTTCTATGTCGGCTCACGCGGTCATCACGCCGATGTGGGTGGCACCACGCCGGGCTCCATGCCACCGTTCTCGACCCGCATCGAGGAGGAGGGCGTGCAGATCAACAACGTCAAGCTGGTGGACCGCGGTGTCTTGCGCGAGGCCCAGATGATCGCGCTGCTCAGTAGCGGTGAATACCCGTCACGCAACCCGCAGCAGAACATGGCCGATCTCAAGGCGCAGATTGCGGCCAATGAAAAAGGGGTGCAGGAACTGCGCAAAATGGTGGCCGAATTTGGCCTCGAGACGGTGCAGGCTTACATGCGCCATGTGCAGGACAACGCCGAGGAGTCGGTGCGTCGGGTGATCACGCGACTCAAGGACGGCGCGTTCACCTTGCCGCTGGACAACGGTGCCCGGATCCAGGTGGCGATTCGGGTCGACGCGGCGCAGCGCAGCGCGGTGATCGACTTCACCGGCACCTCGGCCCAGCAGAGCAACAATTTCAATGCGCCGACGGCGGTCTGCATGGCCGCCGTCCTGTATGTGTTTCGCACCCTGGTGGACGACGACATCCCGCTCAACGCCGGTTGCCTGAAACCCCTTCAAGTCATCATTCCGGCCGGCTCCATGCTGAACCCCAATCCGCCGGCTTCGGTGGTGGCGGGCAACGTGGAAACTTCAAGCTGCATCACCAACGCCTTGTATGGCGCCCTGGGCGTCATGGCAGCCAGCCAGTGCACCATGAACAATTTCACTTTCGGCAACGCGCGCTACCAGTACTACGAGACGATCTCGGGTGGCTCCGGTGCTGGCGATGGTTTCAACGGTACCGACGTGGTGCAGACCCATATGACCAATTCGCGCCTGACCGATCCGGAGGTGTTCGAGTTCCGCTTTCCGGTGCGGCTGGAAAGTTATGAGATCCGGCACGGTTCGGGCGGCGCCGGTCATTGGCACGGCGGCAATGGCGGGGTGCGGCGCGCCCGGTTCCTGGAGCCCATGACCGCCAGCATCCTGTCCAACGGACGGCTGCATGGCGCTTTCGGCATGGCCGGCGGACAGCCGGGCCAGGTCGGCGTGAACCGGGTGCTGCGTGCCGACGGACGGGTCGAAGAGTTGGCGCATATCGGCCAGGCCGAGATGCAGGTTGGTGACGTGTTCGAGATCTGCACACCGGGCGGGGGTGGGTTTGGCCGCGCTGATTGATTGAGACCAAATTCCGCTAGAGAACGATAGGGCGTTGGGTGCGCAGCGGCTTGGGCTGTGTCGGCGTCCTCATGCTGCCAAATGCGCAGAAAATCGGTCGCCAACACAGCCCAAGCCACTGCGGTGACCAGACCGGTTTGTCACGAATTGCCTATTGTTGCAGTAGGAATTTCGGTTTTGAAGGGCGGCAGGGCAGCGTGAGCCGACATTCGAGATGAGTTCTCCATTAATTTGGGCTGGCTTGATTGAAACGTAGAATCGACCGAAACGATCTGCGGGGTTTGTCGGAGTTTTTATACTTGTACGAACACGCAAGAAAATCGCCGAAACCAAAGCTACAAGCCGTCTTCAGGAGGAGTCGATGTCCAGTATCACGAGCAGGCTTTGCTCTGTACATTCGTTAAGCGTTGCAAACACATATGGCACGCACCGTCCAGTTTGAAATCGCTCTCTCGTTCGCCGGAGAAGACAGGGAGTACGTCGACCGCGTGGCAAACCTCTTACGCGACTCCGGCGTCACTGTCTTCTATGACTTATTCGAGGAAGCCAGTCTCTGGGGCAAGAACCTGTACGACTACCTGTCTGAAATCTATCAGGACAAGGCGTTGTTCACAATCATGTTCATTTCGGAACACTATGCCCGAAAGATGTGGACAAACCACGAACGACAGGCAATGCAGGCTCGAGCGTTTCAAGAGCATCAGGAATACATTCTTCCCGCAAGATTTGACGAAACGCCAATCCCCGGCGTGCTCCCGACAATTGGCTACATCTCGCTCCAAACCAAGACACCTGAGGCATTCGTCGAAACGATCAAGCGAAAGCTTGTCTCCACGGGACGGACCATCCCATCGGCTTCAGTCAGAAGGGCTTTTTTCACCTTCGAAACAGTTCCGAGGCTTGAGCCGGTCCACGCGACCGTGACAGTCATCGATTCGGAAGGACAGCCGATACCAGCCGCGATGGTTGTTGCAATCGCCGACAACAACACGACCAAGCAATCTCAAACAGATCAGTCTGGCATTGCCAAACTCGACATTCCAACCCGCAGGAAGTACCAGCTGTTGGTGGCGCATCCAAAGTACCCTGGTTCGATAGTTCCAACTTGGGATCCAGGCGACGATTTGCGAATGGTAGTAGCCGCCGTGGAAAACACAGGTTCCGTAATTTGCCACAGCACAGGCCATATTCCCGGCCTCGAAGGTCGCCTGAATCCCATACTGGATACAGGCTTCTCCAAGTATCTGTATGCTGACAACATTGCCATAAATGGTGGCAAGCAACAGCCGGCACACTTCGAAATTGACTCGCCGTTTGAACTTGAAGACTCGAATGGGGTAGTCATGCAGGTACGGGTGCTTCATATCCAAGGTAAGACGTCGCTCATCCAGTATGTGCACCCACCAGCGAGCAGCGACGCCTAATGAGAACCCCTCACTCGCGCGAAGCGCCAACGTGTCTGCTGCAGGCAGTAAATGGGAAATCCTGAATGTCGACTATCCTGGCCAGGTCATCAGTTCATGATTCAAACATTCAACAACAAAGCAGTCGCAAACGGCAAGACTTTTGTCATCGCAATTGTGCGCGATCCTACGCACTTCGTTCTCGCTAAGGTGGGTCGTGCCGGAAGCCGATTTCTGCGCATTTGGCAGTATGAGGCGCCCGGCATGGCCCGCCTTGGCGAGCTACATTGGCAGCAGTGAACAGATATTACGAACCATGAAGCTCAGGTGCTTGCTGTTGCTGGTGTGTCTGGCAAGCAGCGCCCATGCCCGCGAGACCTTCGCTGGTCAGGTCACCTATGTCACCGATGGCGACACGCTGTGGGTGCAGCCGGACGGCGGCGGGGCGGCACGCAAGCTGCGCCTGACGGGCATGGATGCGCCCGAGATTTGCCAGCACGGCGGCAAGGCGGCACGCGACTTGTTGGCGCAACTGGCGCTGCACCGGCGTGTTGCGGTGGACGTCGCCTACTTTGATCGCTACGGCCGGGGCCTGGCGACGGTTCGACTCGATGGCCAGGATTTGGCTGCGCAAATGGTGCGTGCCGGGCAGGCCTGGTCCTACGGCTGGCGCGGCCGGCCGGGGCGGTATGCGGCAGAAGAGGCTATTGCACGGCAATCGCATCAAGGCCTGTTTGCCGCAGCGCAGCCCGAGTCGCCGCGCGCTTTTCGCAAACGCCACGGGGCGTGTCACGCCGGCAAGCGCTGATGCCAGGGTTTCAGTGGGCTTTGCCGCAAACCGGGCAGCCGGCTTGGCGCGCGATGCGCACTTCGGTGAACTCCATGGCGCGGCCGTCGAGCATCAGCAGGCGGCCGGTCAAGGGCTGTCCGGCGGCGCTGAGCAACTTGAGTGCCTCGGCCGCTTGCAGGGAGCCGATGATGCCCACCAGTGGCGCGAACACGCCCATGGTGGCGCAGCGGGTTTCTTCAAAAACCGTGTCCGGGGAGAAGATGCAGGCATAGCAGGGCGAGTTGCCGTCGCGCGGGTCGTAGACGCTGATCTGTCCATCAAAGCGGATCGCCGCACCCGAGACCAGCGGTTTGCGATGCTTGACGCAGGCGGCGTTGATGGCTTGCCGGGTGGCAAAGTTGTCGCAGCAGTCCAGTACCACGTCGGCCTGCGCGACCAACTGGTCCAGCAGCGCGGCATCGGCGCGCGCCACGATGGGTGTGACCCGCACCTCGGGATTGATGGCGCCGATGGCGATTTGAGCCGACGCCACCTTGGGTTGGCCGACGCGCGCCATGGTGTGGGCAATCTGGCGCTGCAAATTGGTCATGTCCACCATGTCATGGTCGACCACGGTGATCTGACCGACGCCGGCCGACCCCAGATAGAGCGCCACCGGAGAACCCAGGCCGCCGGCGCCCACGATCAGGGCGTGACTGTCCAGGATTCGCTCCTGCCCTTCAATCCCGATTTCGTTGAGCAGGATATGGCGCGAATAGCGCAGCAGCTGGTCGTCCGTCATACCGGCTCTTATTCTTCCTTCTTTTCTTCCTTGCGCTCAACCTGGGTCTTGCTGACCATGACCGGGACCCCTTTAAGCTGGTTGACGGCCTGCGCCAGCTGGAAATCCTTGTCGGAACCGTATTCCGGGAACTTGCGCTCGGACTGCGGTTTGCGCAGTTCTTCCTCCAGCTTGAGGCGGGCTTCCTCGCGTGCTTTTTCGCGCGCTTCGTCCTTCTTTTCCTCGCCTTGGCCGCTGGCCAGGTGTTTTTCCAGATCCGCTTCGCGGGTGCGCAGCGCGGCAAACAGATTGCCTTCCTCGGTTTCGTCCACCATCACATCGGGCACGATGCCCTTGGCCTGGATCGATTTGCCGCTGGGCGTGTAGTAACGGCTGGTGGTGAGCTTCAGGCCGGCGGTCGGGCAGTTGTCCATGCGGTACGACGGATCGAGGCAGACGGCGGTTTGCACCGAACCCTTGCCGAAGGTCTGACTGCCCAACAGGGTGGCGCGCTTGTGGTCTTGCAGGGCGCCGGCGACGATCTCGCTGGCCGAGGCGGAACCTTCATTCACCAGCACCACCAGCGGCACGTTCTTGAGCGCCCCCTTGGTCACTTCCTGCAAGCGTTTGAGCGGGTCGGGACCACCGCGGCGATGGTAAAACTCGGGCGCCGCCCGGTGCGTGAATTTGCTCTCGGCCAACTGGCCGTTGGCCGAGACCACGACCACGTTTTCCGGCAGGAACGCCGCCGACACCGCCACCGCGGCGTCCAGATAACCGCCCGGATCATTGCGCAGGTCCAGCACCAGGCCCTTGAGATGGGGTTCCTGCTTGTAGATTTCCTCCATCTTGCGCGCAAAGTCTTCCACCGTGCGTTCCTGGAACTGGCTCAGGCGAATCCAGGCGTAGCCGGGCTCTATGACCTTGCTGCGCACCGATTGCGTGCGGATTTCCTCGCGCGTGATCAGAACCGGAAAAGTGCGGCTCTCGGACTTGCGGAAAATGGTCAGCAGCACCTTGGTATTGGGGTCGCCCCGCATGCGCTTGACGCCTTCGCTCAGGGCCAGTCCCTTGACCGGGGTGTCGTCGATCTTGACGATCAAGTCGTTGGGCTTGATGCCGGCCCGAAATGCCGGCGAACCCTCGATCGGCGAGACCACCTTGATGACGCCGTCTTCCTGCGCGATTTCAATGCCGACACCGACAAATTTGCCGGTGGTGCCTTCATTGAATTCCTTCAAAGCCTTTTTGTCGAGGTACTGCGAATGCGGGTCCAGGCTGGAGACCATGCCCACGATGGCGTCGGTGATCAGTTTTTTGTCACTGACCGGCTCCACGTAGTTGCTCTTGACCATGCCGAAGACGGCCGCCAACTGCTGCAACTCTTCCAGCGGCAACGGTGCCAGCGCGCCGCGTGCCACGGTTTCGAGCGAAATGGTGGTCAAGGCACCGGCCATGACACCGAGCGAAATCCAGCCGGCAGTTTTCAATTTTTGGCCCATACAAATCTTTAATTGGTTGCCCTAGAACGGTTGGGGACAGAGCTTTCATGCTCAATATACACGCTTGGAGTATTTCCCGATGGGCATGTTCCCGATTTACTCAAGCTTTACCCTGGGCCGCCACCGCGGCGGCGGCTTTTGCCGCGGCCTCGGCGTCGCCCAGGTAGTAATGACGGATCGGTTTCAGGTCGTCGTCCAGTTCGTACACCAGGGGAATGCCATTGGGGATGTTCAAGCCCACGATATCGGCGTCCGAGATGTTGTCCAGATACTTCACCAGCGCCCGGATCGAGTTGCCGTGCGCTGCCACCACCACCCGCTTGCCGGCTTTGATGGCCGGCGCCAGCGCTTCGTTCCAGAACGGCAGCACCCGTGCCACGGTGTCCTTCAGGCATTCGGTCAACGGAACCTGGCCGGCCGGCAGTTTGGCGTAACGCGGGTCGCCGCGTTCCGAGCGTGGGTCGGTAGTCTCCAGCGCCGGCGGCGGGGTGTCGTAGCTGCGCCGCCACGTCAGCACCTGGGCATCGCCGTACTGCTTGGCCATGTCGGCCTTGTTGAGGCCTTGCAAGGCGCCGTAGTGGCGCTCATTGAGGCGCCAGCTGTTGACCACCGGCAGCCAGGTACGGTCCATCTCGTCGAGCACGTGCCACAAGGTGCGGGTGGCGCGTTTCAGAACACTGGTGTAGGCGACATCAAACTCGAAACCTTCGGCTTTGAGCAGGCGCCCGGCATTTTTCGCCTGTTCAATGCCGGTGGGCGTCAAATCGACGTCGGTCCAGCCGGTGAAGCGATTGTCAAGATTCCAGGTCGATTCACCGTGGCGGATGAGAACTAGTTTGTGCATGGTGTTATTGAAGGAAAGGGTCGGAGGATCCAGGGGCAAAAAGAAGGTTGAAGGTCCGGATCAGCCCGCTATTCTAAAATGAGCGGTTAATCGAATCGGTTGGGGGCTGCGCCGGCGCACTTCGTGTCGCCGCGGTCCATGCCGCAAGGACTGCGGAATTTACAAAGGAAATCTGTGAAATTTATTCTCGACAACTGGATGTTGATGTCGGTCGCGCTGGTCTCGGCTGGCATGTTGTTTTGGCCGGTGCTCAAGGGCGCCAGCGGAGGCTCGTTGACGCCGGAAGGTGCGGTGCAACTCATCAACCGCGAGAAAGCGGTGGTCATCGACGTGTGTGAGACCAATGAGTTCGCGCAGGGTCACCTCGGCGGTGCCAAAAATATTCCTTTGAATCAACTCGAAGAAAAATTGACCAGTGTGGTGAAGAACAAGGCGCTGCCGGTGATTCTGGTGTGCCAGTCGGGTGCCCGTTCCAACCGTGCGGTGGCGACTGCGAAAAAACTGGGGTATGAGCAAGCGCAATCCCTGGGCGGCGGTTTGAGCGCCTGGAAGAAGGCCAACCTGCCGGTTGAAAAATCCTGAAACCTTGTGGGACAGACCTTTAGCTCTGTCCCCAACTGATGAAGACCATGCAAACCGTCAAAATTTACACCACCGCAGTTTGTCCCTACTGCCTGCAGGCCAAGCAGATTCTCAAGGCCAGGGGCGTCGTGCAACTGGAAGAAATCCGCATCGACACCGATCCGGCGCAGCGCCTGAAGATGATGGAGATCACCGGGCGGCGCACGGTGCCCCAGATTTTCATTGGCCAGACGCATGTCGGCGGCTGTGACGATCTGATGGCGCTGGATGCGCAAGGCGGTCTGCTGCCGTTGCTGAACGCCGCCTGAGATAATCTCCCCCGTTTACCCATTTCGCCCGGGATGCGCCCGGGCCATTTTTTTGACTAGAAAGAAGTTCCATGTCCGATCAAGAAGTCCCCGTTTTCCAGATTCAGCGCGTTTATCTCAAGGGTGCGTCTCTGGAGCAACCCAATTCGCCCGCCATTTTGCTGGAGCAGGAATCCCCCACCGTGGACATCCAGTTGGGCGTCAATGCCGGCCCGGTGGCGGACGGCATTTTCGAGGTTACCGTGACGGCCACGGTGCAGACCAAAATCAAGGAAAAGACGGTGTTCCTGGTCGAGGCAACGCAAGCCGGCATTTTCGAGATCCGCAATTTGCCGCCCGAGCAGATGAGCCAGGTGATGGGCATCGCCTGTCCGCAAATCGTCTATCCCTACCTGCGCGGCAACGTCGCGGATCTGATTCAGCGTGGCGGATTTCCCCCGGTGCACCTGGCCGAGATCAACTTCCAGGCGATGTACGAGCAGCAACAACAGCAACAAGCGGCTGCCGCCGAGCCGGCGCCCGCCGCCGTGACCCAGTAAGGGTGGTTCGGCACTAGGCCTACTGGTCCCCGGATTCAGGGCTTGCCTGCCATGAAAATAGTGGTGCTCGGGGCCGGTGCCTGGGGTACCGCGCTGGCGGTCAGCGCGCTGGGTAATCCCGGTGCCAATCATGTCGTGACGCTGTGGGCGCGCGATACCCAACAGGCGTCCAGGCTGCAGGCGCAGCGCGAAAACGCGCGCTACCTGCCAGGTATTGCGCTGCCGCCCACGCTGGCCATCAGCGCCGTCAAGGCCGATCATCTAGCCAGCCTGGTGGCGGGGGCCGATCTGGTCATCGTTGCCACCCCCATGGCCGGCCTGCGCGGCCTGCTGACCCAACTGGCCGATTGCCGGCTGCCGCTGGCCTGGTTGTGCAAGGGTTTTGAAGCTGCTACGGCGGGGTCTTCCGGACTGCTGGCCCATGAAGTGCAGGCGCAGGTCGCGCCCGATTTGGCGGCCGGCGTGCTCAGCGGCCCCAGCTTTGCCCTGGAGGTGGCGCGCGGCCAGCCGACCGCCCTGGTGGCGGCCAGCGTTCATGCTCCGGTGCGCGAGGCCCTGGTGGCGGCTTTTCACAGCCCGACGCTGCGTGTCTATGCCAATGAGGACATCATCGGGGTCGAAGTGGGTGGCGCCGTCAAGAACGTGCTGGCCATCGCCACCGGCTTGTGCGACGGCCTGAACCTGGGACTCAATGCCCGCGCCGCGCTGATCACGCGCGGCCTGGCCGAGATGACGCGCCTGGGTGTGGCGCTGGGCGCCAAGGCGGAGACCTTCATGGGCCTGTCGGGCCTGGGCGATCTGGTGCTGACCGCCACCGGCGATTTGAGCCGCAATCGACAGGTCGGCCTGCTGCTGGCCCAGGGCAAAACCCTGCAACAGGCGGTGGCCTCGCTGGGTCACGTCGCCGAAGGCGTCTACTGTGCCCGCACCGTGGTCCAGCGTGCCGCTTCTCTGGGTGTGGAGATGCCCATCGCGCAAGGCGTAGTGGCGCTGCTGGACGGAGCCATCAAGCCGGCACAAGCCGTGGCGCTGCTGATGGGACGGGGACCGACGGCGGAGCTGGTGTGAGGGGGTAGGTGATCGATGGCCGACCCATTGGGCACGAGTGCTATCGAAGATCCGCAGCAAGTTTCCATTTGGTGCTTCCTGGCGGAAGACATTCCCAGAAACGCCAACCGTTCACTGGATTGCCTGTGATTGAAACGGCAGCAGATGAAGGCGATGTGAACCTCTTTCCATTCATGACCAGCGCTCCGTTCTTAACAATGGCGGTGAACTGTTGCCCCTTATAGGTTGCGCGGAACTCAGTGCCGTGCGGAAAAGACACGCCTTTTGAAACCCAAGCAACGCCGCCCGTATTTGCTGCTATCAAAGCCTTCGAGCTCAGGGCGGGCTTTGTTAAGCCAAGAACCTCGCGCAGCACCTCGTTCTCTGTCATTTCCTCGGAACGGCGCCGAGCAGTGAGTTCCTTGAATACTTCAAAATCTACATCGATAGTGGTCATAGCTATTACTCCTTTTGTTTTGAAGGAGTAATAGTAGCAAAACTAGTAAACATGTCAAGCGCAATTTTCAGGCGGTCCAAGTCCATGTCGGATAACGATGGTTTGCAGTATCTTCTATGGATCTTTCCCAAAATGATGACATGCCAAATCCGGTTCAGCATAGGGAGAGGATCAGGTTGGTGGGGCACTCAGCTCCGCGGCTGTCCCCCGACCTTCGGTCTCCTCCTTTATGCCGCTGCGCTGAGCGCCCCACCAACCTGATCCATGGTGGCTGCTCGGCTCGCGCAAACCTCCGCCGCTGCCGCCGAGGGCGCTGGGGTGGGTGGCGCAGCGTGGACTTGGGGTTTTGCCAAAAGGGGGAGGCCAGGGGCTGGAGGACATTCGCGGAGCCACCCACCGCGGCGCCCTCGACCTACACATGCCTGGACCTCAGTTCTTGACTTGCGAAAGCAATCTGCATCAAGCAGGCTTGGTTGAAACTGTGTCGTGAATTTCGGAATCAATAAGCACCAACACTGCGCGATCAACGATGTGCCATGGACGCCCGCTCAGGCGTGATGCAACTCCTCCCGAATCACTTTGCGCAGAACGGATTCCATCTGCTCGCTGGCCATGGATTGATGCAGTGCCTGATTGATCAGGGTCTGATAACCGCGAGGGCCAGCCTTGGCCTTGAAGAACTCAATGACCGATGCGTCCAACATGATCGAAACCCGTTGTTTGCCCAGGCGTTGATTAACAGCAGCCGCGAATTCCTGGCGCGTGGCGTCTTTGAGGCCCACGCGCAAGCGGGGTTGTTTGTCAGAGGTAGGAGAAGAATTTGCGAGTTTCATGGGTTTCTGCCTTGCGCATTGAAATGATGTGGATTTCGTCTTCGCTCTCGGTGTGGCAAATGACAACTACCGTGGCACCCAGCAGTCCGGTCGTGTTGAACCTTTGCTGGCCAAGATAGTCGCGCTTGTCTTCTTCGGTCAACGTTGGGCCCTCAAACACCTGCTGAGCGTCGGCAAAGTCAAGCTTGTGCTTTTGCAGGTTGGTCTTGCGTTTTGGTTCGTGCCAAGTGAAGCGCATGCGCGAAATTATACATACTAATATACATACATCAAACATCAGTGCTAAGCACGAACCCCATGCTCGGCCACAAGATACACCACTACCAGCATGGCGCTGCCGGAGCGCTTTCTCCAATGCCGTTATGCTTGAGTCCATGAGCAAAATTTTCGATTTTTCGACCGAAGTGGTGACTCAACTGGCCCAAGCCGATGCGGCGCGCGCCTTGCTGGAAGATGTGGGCAGTGGCGACCTGACGGCCGCTCTGGTGGAGCCGGCGCGGCGGGCGCGGGCACGGGTGCTGGCGCGCGAGTCCGCCGTGATTTGCGGCGCGCCCTGGGTCGAGGCCACGCTGCGGCAAATGGACCCGCAGGCCAGCATCACGTGGCGAGTGGGCGAGGGGCAGCGCTGCGCGGCCGATCAGGTGGTGCTGGAGATCGAGGGCTCGGCGCGGGCGCTGCTGAGCGCCGAGCGCACCGCGCTGAACTTTTTGCAATTGTTCAGCGCCGTGGCGACGTTGACCGCGACCTACGTGCAGGCGGTGAGCGGCAGCCGGGCCCAGATTGTCGATACGCGCAAGACGCTGCCGGGCCTGCGGCTGGCGCAGAAGTACGCGGTGCGCATGGGCGGCGGCACCAACCACCGCATCGGCCTGTACGACGCCATCCTGATCAAGGAAAACCACATTGCGGCGGCCGGCGGCATTGCGGCGGTGTTGCAGCGCGCGGCGCAGGTGGCTGGCAGCGCGCAGTTTGTCGAGATCGAAGTCGAGACGCTGGAGCAACTGCGCGAAGCGCTGGCCTGCGGCGCCAGCATGATCCTACTGGACAATATGCCCGATGCCCAGTTGCTGGAGGCGGTGCGGATCAACCAGCGTCGCGCCGTGCTGGAAATTTCCGGCGGCGTCACGCTGGAGAGCGTGCGCCGGCTGGCGCTGACGGGCGTTGACCGGATCTCGGTCGGCGCGCTGACCAAGGATGTGAAGGCGGTCGATTTCTCGATGCGCTTCGAACCGTTGTAGGACCCCCTCTTGAACACCATCACTAACCCGCTGCTGGATGTCGAATACGAACAGCCGCACTTGAACGCGGCTGCCGAACCGGACACTGTGTGCCCGACACGCCATGCCTGGGCGCGCGTGCCGGCGGAGCCGTCGCCAGTTGAACGTGCCGCGCTGAAAGAGCAAATCCGCCGCCTGCTCAAAGTTAAAAATGCCGTCATGGTGTCGCATTTCTACGTGCATCCGGACCTGCAGGACCTGGCCGAAGAAACCGGCGGCCTGGTCAGCGACTCACTGGAGATGGCGCGCTTCGGGCGCGACCATGCCGCCACCACTTTACTGGTCTCGGGCGTGCGCTTCATGGGCGAGACGGCCAAGATCCTGTCGCCCGAAAAACGCATTCTGATGCCCGATCTGGACGCCACCTGCTCGCTCGACCTGGGTTGCCCGGTGGACGACTTCAGCGCCTTCTGCGACGCCCACCCGGAGCGCACCGTGGTGGTCTACGCCAACACCAGCGCCGCGGTGAAGGCGCACGCCGACTGGCTGGTGACGTCGAGTTGCGCGCTCGACATCGTGCGTGCCCTGACAGAGCGGGGCCACAAGATCCTGTGGGCGCCCGACAAGCACTTGGGCAGCTACATCCAGCGCGAGACCGGCGCCGACATGGTGATGTGGAACGGCTCCTGCATCGTGCACGACGAGTTCAAGGCCTTTGAGCTGGCGGCGCTGAAGAAAGAGCATCCGCTGGCCAAGGTGCTGGTGCATCCCGAGTCGCCGGCCGAGGTGGTGGCGCTGGCCGATGCCGTCGGTTCCACCTCGGGCATTCTGCAGGCGGCGCGGGAACTGGCCGCCAGCGAGTTCATCGTCGCCACCGACAAAGGCATGTTGCACAAGCTGCGCACGCTCAACCCCGGCAAGACCTTCATCGAGGCGCCCACCGCCGGCAACAGCGCCACCTGCAAGAGTTGCGCCCATTGCCCCTGGATGGCGATGAACAGCCTGGCCGGTTTGGCCCAGGCGCTGGAGAGCGGTAGCAACGAAATTCAGGTCGATCCGGCGCTGATCCCGCGCGCCCGCTTGCCGATCGATCGGATGCTGGCTTTCACCTCGGCACTGAAGGGCGGCCAGGCGGCCGGCAGCCTGGTACCGTTGATCGGTGCCGCCTGAAAAACCGGCGCCTCAGGGCGTCAGAATGGTCGGCAAGGCGACCGCCGCGAGGTCCGGGTAGTCGCGGCTGAAGTGCAGGCCGCGGCTCTCGTGGCGCGACTGGGCGCTGCGCACGATCAGGTCCGCCACCTGCACCAGGTTGCGCAACTCCAGCAAGTCGCTGGTGACATGAAAATTGGCGTAGAACTCCTGGATTTCGCCTTGCAGCAGGGCGATCCGGTGAGCCGCGCGTTCCAGCCGTTTGTTGGTGCGCACAATGCCCACGTAGTCCCACATGAAGCGGCGCAGTTCGTCCCAGTTGTGCGAGATCACCACCGCTTCATCGGCGTCGGTGACGCGGCTGTCGTCCCACGCCGGCAGCGCCGCTGCTGGCGTTGCCGGGGCCTGGGCGATGGCCTGTGTGGCGGCCTGGGCAAACACCATGCATTCGACCAGCGAGTTGCTGGCCAGCCGGTTGGCGCCGTGCAGGCCGGTGCAAGCGGTTTCGCCGATCGCATACAAGCCCTCAACATCGGTGCGGCCGGCCAGGTCAACCAGCACGCCGCCGCAGGTGTAGTGCGCCGCCGGCACCACCGGGATCGGCTGTTTGGCAATGTCTATGCCCAGTTCCAGGCAGCGCGCGTAGATGTTGGGGAAATGTTCCTGCAGGAAGGCCAGCGGCTGGTGCGAGATGTCCAGGTAGACGCAGTCCAGGCCGCCTTTTTTCATCTCGAAATCGATCGCCCGCGCCACCACGTCGCGCGGCGCCAGTTCGGCGCGCGCATCGTGCGCCGGCATGAAGCGCGTGCCGTCGGGCAGCAGCAGGCGGCCGCCTTCGCCGCGCACCGCCTCGCTGATCAGGAACGACTTGGCGTGCGGGTGGTACAGGCAGGTCGGGTGGAACTGGATGAACTCCATGTTCTGCGCCCGGCAGCCGGCGCGCCAGGCCGCCGCAATACCGTCGCCGGTGGCGGTGTCGGGGTTGGTGGTGTACAGATACACCTTGCCGGCACCGCCGGTGGCCAGGATGGTGTGCGGCGCGCTGAAGGTCAGCACCTGATCGGTGACGCTGTCCAGCGCGTACAGGCCCAGGCAGCGGTTGTGCGCCAGGCCCAGCTTGGCGCCGGTGATCAGGTCCACCAGCGTGTGCTGCTCCAGCAGGGTGATGTTGGGGTGGGCCTTGACGTGTGCGATCAGCGTTTGCTGGACCGCCGCGCCGGTGGCGTCGGTGACGTGCGCGATGCGCCGCTCGGCATGGCCGCCTTCGCGCGTCAGGTGCAGGTGGTCGTCCTCGCGCGAGAACGGCACGCCCATTTTTTGCAGCCAGGCGATGGCTTGCGGCGCCTGCTCCACCACCAGCCGGGTGGCGGCCAGGTCGCACAGCCCGGCGCCGGCCACCAGGGTGTCGGCTACATGCGAGGCAAAACTGTCGCCCTGGCCCAGCACGGCGGCAATGCCGCCCTGGGCCCAGCCGCTGGCCCCGTCGCTCAAGGTTCGCTTGGTCAGGACGGCAACGCGCTTGGTAGCAGCCAGATGCAGCGCGGCACTCAGGCCGGCCAGGCCGCTGCCCACAATCAGGACATCAAAATGACGGGAAGAAGGGCTCATGGAATAAGGGCTCAAGCAGGTGAATACGCCAGCCGGACGTAAATCGGGGCAAACGCTTCGGCCTGGGTGATTTCGATCAGCGTTTCCTTGGCCAGTTCAAGCAGCGCGATGAAAGTGACGACCAGCACGGAAGGGCCATTGCCGGCATCAAACAATTCCTCGAATTCGACAAAGCGTCGGCCCTGAAGTTTTTTCAGCACCAGGCTCATGTGTTCGCGTACCGACAGCTCCTCCCGCGTGATTTTGTGGTGTTGTACCAGCTTGGCACGCTGCAGGATGTCGCGCCAGGCTTGTTCCAGATCGGCCACGTTGACTTCCGGAAAACGCAGTTGCAGCGATTGCTCCACGTAAACCTGTACCGTCAAAAAATCGCGGCCCAACTGGGGTACCGCGTTGAGTCTGGCCGCCGCCAGTTTGATGCGCTCGTATTCCAGCAGGCGGCGCACCAGCTCGGCTCGCGGGTCCTCGGCTTCCTGGCCTTCGGCCACTTTTTTCGGCGGCAGCAGCATGCGTGACTTGATTTCAATCAGCATCGCCGCCATCAGCAGGTACTCGGCGGCCAATTCCAGATTGCGACCGCGAATTTCCTCGACATAGGTCAGGTACTGGCGCGTCAGGCCCGCCATCGGGATATCGAGAATATTGAAATTCTGCTTGCGTATCAGGTACAGCAGCAGGTCCAACGGACCTTCGAAGGCTTCCAGGAAGACTTCCAGCGCATCGGGCGGGATGTACAAATCCTGCGGCAGGGCAAACAGCGGTTCGCCATACAAGCGCGCCAAAGCCACCTGGTCTATCACCTCCGGCATGCCGGCCAGATCAGCTGTCGAGGGGTCGCCAAGCCCGTCCAGGGCAACCGTGGCCAAGGGCTTATTCGGGTGCGGTCTGGTAAACGTAGGGTTTTTGCGCGACTTGAGCGGCACGGTACTCGCTCCAGGCGCCGCGGTCCACCGCCTTGTTCCACAGCAGGGCGCGGCCCTGGGCTTGTTTGGCCTCCAGTTGCGGATCCTTGGCCTTGAGTCCATCGAGGAACTGGGTCGCTTCGGAATAGTACATGGGGCGGTAAAAAATATGCATGATCTGAACCTCTTTGGCGCATTTTAACGGGTCGGCCCGGGCTGCCGTGGGGCCATGCTGCTCGGGGCCTCGGATGATGGCTGTAACATATGCGCATGAGCGATCAAATGTGCTGTCTGGCTGAAACAGATAGAGCCTGAATGAACGGTTTTTCCCATCCTGCTTCGTGGATCCATCTCGACTGGGTTCTGTTGGTCGTTGTGGCCTGGTTCGGGATCGGTGTGCTGGGTGTGTTTGCGCTCAAGCGGCTGCGCCTGGTGGCCAGCGTGCTGTTTCCCGCCAGCGGCTTCTTCTCCCTGCTGTTGATGGGGTTGGCGCTGAGCGCCACCGGCAGCGCGCCAGAGGTGGCGATACTGCCGCTGGGGCTGCCGCAACTGCCGTTTCACCTGCGGCTGGACGGTCTGTCGTGTTTCTTTCTGATGCTCATCGGCGGTGTTTCGGCCGGCGTGTCGGCGTTTGCCGCAGGCTACTTTCGCAAGGGCGAGGGCACGCCGCCGGGCCTGATCTGTCTCGAATACCACGTCTTTCTGGCCAGCATTGCCATGGTCGTGATCGCCGACGACGCCTACGTCTTCATGGTGGTCTGGGAGACCATGGCTTTCTCCTCGTTCTTCCTGGTCATGGCGAACCATCGCATCCCGGAAATTCGCAACGCCGGTTATCTCTACATGCTGGTGGCGCACATCGGTGCACTGGGCATCCTGTTGTGTTTTGGCGTGTTGCAAGCCAACACCGGCGACTACACCTTCGCCAACATGCGCTTGCAGCACCTGTCGCCGTTCTGGGGCTCCGTCGCTTTTGTGCTGGCGGTGTTCGGCTTTGGTGCCAAAGCCGGCCTGCTGCCTCTGCACGCCTGGCTGCCCGAGGCGCATCCGGCGGCGCCATCCCCTTTTTCCGCGCTGATGAGCGGCGTGATGCTGAAGATTGCCTTGTATGGCATTTTGCGGGTCTCGTTCGACTTGCTGCAAACGCGCATCTGGTGGTGGGGCGTGCTGCTGATGGCGATTGGACTGGCCACCGCGCTGTTCGGCGTGGTCTTCTCCACCGTGCAAGTGGAAATGAAGCGCCTGCTGGCCTATTCCTCGATTGAAAACGTCGGCTTGATGTGCGCCGGCCTCGGTCTGTCGCTGCTGTTCTCGGCCTATGGCATGAAGGCGCTGGCTGCGCTGGCCCTGACGGCGGCCTTGTACCATCTGCTCAGCCATGCTTTTTTCAAGAGTCTGCTGTTTTGCAGCACCGGCGCCGTTTTGCATGCCACCGGCGAGCGTAGCCTGGGCAAGCTGGGCGGCCTGATTCGCTACATGCCCTGGGTCGCCTGGCCCACCCTGATCGGTGTGCTGGCCTGTGCCGGGCTGCCGCCCCTGGGCGGCTTTGTCGCCGAGTGGTTGCTGCTGCAGAGTTTCCTCTTCACCACCGGCTTGCCGAGTTCCTTTCTGAACATGCTGGTGCCGGTGCTGGCGGCGCTGATTGCGCTGATTGCCGCGCTGTCGGGCTACACCATGGTCAAGTACTTTGGCGTCATTTTCCTGGGCCAGCCGCGGGAAGAAAAATTGGCCCGCGCGCATGACGCCGGTCGTTGGGAACGCATCGGCATGCTCTGGCTGGCGGCCAGTTGCGTGGTGCTGGGGCTGTTTCCCAATCAGGTCATCAGCGTGATCGATCCGGTGACGCAACTACTGGTAGCGGCCGGTCTGGCGCAGGCGGTGGCGGAAAACGGCTGGCTGCTGGTGCCGGTGAGCATAGAGCGCGCCAGCTATGCACCTTCGATCTTCCTGCTGGGTGTGCTGGCCAGTTTCGGCATCGCGTTCTTGCTGGTGCGCAAGCTTTATCACGGACGCCTGCGCCGGGTCGCCCCCTGGGACTGCGGCTACCCCTGGCAAAACGCCCGCATGCAGGATACGGCGGAAGGTTTTGGACAACCGATACGGCAGATTTTCGAGCCCATGTTCCGCATGCAGCGGCAGTTGCCGACGCCCTTCGATGAACAGCCGCGCTACGCCGTGACGGTGGAAGACCCGCTGTGGCATTGGCTTTATCTGCCCATCGCGAAGCTGGTGGAGCGTTGCTCGAAAGTGATCGGCCTGTTGCAACAGGGACGCATTGCGGTGTATCTGATGTACAGCTTCGTGACCTTGATCACGGTGCTTCTGGTGGTCAAACAATGAGCTTGCTTGGCCTCGTATCCCAACTGATGGCGATTGCGATGGCGCTGCTGCTGGCGCCCTTGATGAGCGGCTGGGTCAACCAGTGGCGCGCCCGTTTGCAGAACAAGTCGGCGCCCAGCCTGCTGCAACCGTATCGCATGCTGCACAAGCTGTTCAACAAGGAATCGCTGCTGGCCGAGCACGCATCGCCCCTGTTCCGCATGACGCCCTACATTGTCTTTGGCTGCATGCTGCTGGCCAGCGCCATTGTGCCGACCCTGTCGACCGATCTGCCCCTGTCGCCGGCCGCCGACGCCATTGCGCTGGTTGGCTTGTTCGCCCTGGCGCGCGTCTTCATCGCCCTGGCGGCGATGGACGTCGGTACTGCTTTTGGCACGCTGGGCGCGCGGCGCGAAATGCTGGTCGGTTTTCTGGCCGAGCCGGCCTTGCTGATGGTGCTTTTTTGCGCCTCCATGATTTCACGCTCGACTTCGCTCACCACCATCGTCGAAACGCTGGCGCACCGCGAGTTGGCGATCTACCCGAGCTTTGTGTTGACCGGTGTCGCCTTCACCATGGTGTCGCTGGCCGAGAACGCGCGGGTGCCGGTGGACAACCCGGAGACGCATCTGGAACTGACCATGATCCATGAAGCCCTGATCCTGGAATATTCGGCGCGCCACCTGGCACTGCTGGAGTGGGCGGCGAGTCTGAAACTGTTTGCTTATTCCTGCATCGGACTGGCCTTGTTTTTTCCCTGGGGCATCGCCGAGGCGAACGCGCCGCTGGCGTTGCTGCTGGCGCTGCCGGTGCTGATCGTGAAGCTGGCGCTGGGTGGCATCTTGATGGCTTTCATCGAGACCGTCAGCGCCAAGATGCGCATCTTCCGGGTGCCCGAATTTCTGGCCACCGCCTTTTTGCTGGCGGTGATCGGCCTGCTCGTCAACATCTTGCTGGGGGTGTCGTGATCAAGTACGTGCCGCAGTTGATCAACCTGTTCGCAACGCTGATCCTGTTGCTGTCGTTTTCCATGATTTCGCAGCGGCGCATTGTGTCCCTGATCAATCTTTTTGCCATGCAGGGCGCGGCGCTGGTGGCAGCCTCGGTGCTGCTGGGCTACGTCACGCACCAGACCGATCTTTATGTTTCCGCCGCTTTGACACTGCTGCTGAAAGTCATGCTGATCCCCTGGATCCTGTTCCGTGTCATCCGCCAGCTCAACGTGAAGTGGGATGTCGAAACGCTGATCAATATTCCCACCACCATGCTGGTGGGCATAGCGCTGGTCATTTTCTCCTTTGGTCTGGCCTTGCCGATCTCGCGCCTGTCCAGCTCCGTGGCCGGCGGTTCGCTGGGCATTGCGCTGGCCTGCGTGCTGCTGTCCTTCATGATGATGATCACCCGCTCCAAGGCGATACCGCAGGTGATCGGTTTTCTGTCGATGGAAAACGGCCTGATTTTTGCGGCCACCACGGTGACCAACGGCATGCCCATGATCGTCGAGTTCGGCATCGCCCTGGACGTGCTGGTGGGGGTGCTGATCCTGGGCATCTTCATGTTCCAGATTCGCGAGAAGTTCGACAGCCTGGACATTCACAACCTTGAAGCGTTGA
>NZ_JAQTMS010000045.1 GCF_028714215.1 Rhodoferax sp.
GGCCGCACCGAACAGCAGGCCAGTTCGCTGGAAGAAACGGCGGCCTCGATGGAGCAACTGACCAGCACCGTCAAGCAAAACGCCGACAACGCGCGCCAAGCCAACCAGCTGGCGGTGGCGGCCTCCGGTGTTGCCGTCAAGGGCGGCAGCGTGGTGTCGCAGGTGGTCGGCACGATGGACGCCATCAACAGCTCATCGAGGAAGATCGTCGACATCATCGGTGTCATCGACGGCATTGCCTTCCAGACCAATATCCTGGCGCTGAACGCGGCGGTGGAAGCGGCGCGCGCCGGCGAGCAAGGGCGCGGCTTTGCGGTGGTGGCGGCGGAAGTGAGAAACCTGGCGCAGCGTTCGGCGGCGGCGGCCAAGGAGATCAAGACCTTGATCGGGGACTCGGTGGCCAAGGTGGAAGAGGGTAGCCAGCAGGTGGCGCAAGCGGGCCAGACGATGGACGAGATTGTCGACAGCGTGAAGCGGGTGACCGACATCATGGCGGAGATCACGGCAGCCAGCCAGGAGCAAAGCTCGGGTATCGAGCAGGTGAACCAGGCGATCACGCAGATGGACCAGGTGACGCAGCAGAACGCGGCGCTGGTGGAAGAGGCGGCAGCGGCGGCGGCCTCGTTGCAGGAGCAGGCCGGCAACTTGTCGCAAGTGGTCAGCGTCTTCAAGCTCGACCGCCGGCAGAGCGAGATGTTTGTGCAGACCCACAGCAGGGCACCCAAGGTCGCCGCGCCGAAGTCAAAAACAGAGCCGGCTAAACGCGAGGTCAAAGCCTTGCCGGTCAGGCCAGCGGCCAACCCCGCCCCTGCCGGGACCGGTGATTGGGAAGAGTTTTAAACTACCCTGGTAGTCGTCACTTACAGGATCAGATCATGTCATTCAACATGTTTTACACCGGGCTTAGCGGCTTGAACGTGGCTCAGGCCGCATTGGTGACCACCGGCCACAACACCGCCAACGTCAATACGCCTGGCTACAGCCGGCAGTCGGCGCAGATTGCGTCCGCCGGTGGCATCTATGCACCTGGTGTGGGCTATCTGGGCACCGGCGCCAAGTCGACCGATGTGACGCGCAGTTATGACAGATTCCTCACGACCCAGCTCAACCAGGCGCAATCGTCGAGTCAGTCGTTGTCCACGGAGTTCGCTCAAATCAGCCAGATCGACAACCTGCTGGCCAATCAGTCAGCCGGACTGGCGCCGCTGATGCAGGCGTTTTTCGCCGGCGTCCAGGCGGTGGCCAACACGCCGGCCGACCCGGCTGCGCGGCAGCAATTGATCGGTTCGGCACAAGCCATGACCAATCAGTTCAGAGCCAACAGCCAGTATTTGTCGGGTCTGAACGGCAATGTCAACGATCAGATTGCAGGTGGCATTGGTCTGATCAATACCTATGCCGAGCAGATTGCCGATCTGAACAAACAGATTGCGATGGTCGATAACGCGGACGGTAGCCAGGCGCCCAACGATCTGCTCGACCAGCGCGACCAACTGGTGAGCGATCTCAGCAAGCTGGTCGGCACCAAGGTGGTGGTGCAGGACGGTGGCCAGTACAGCGTCTACATTGGCAGTGGCCAGACGCTGGTTCTGGGCGGCAAGGCATCGACCTTGAAAGCCGTTGCCTCTGCCGCCGACCCGGCACAGACCGGCGTGGCCCTGGTTGGCGCCAGTGGGCGGGCGGTCGAAATGCACGATAACGTGCTGGTCGGCGGATCGCTCGGCGGGCTGCTGCAATTTCGCAATGAAACCTTGCGCGGTGCGCAGAATTCGTTGGGACGGATCGCCATTGCGCTATCGGACACGTTCAACGCGCAACAGAAACTGGGCGTCGATCTGAACGGTGTCATGGGCCAGGATTTCTTTTCGCAGGCGGCACCCGTGCTGATCGCCAACGGCAACAACAAGGGCGACCTGAACCTGACGCCCAGCTTTGCCGACAGTGGCCAACTGACCAGCAGCGACTACACGCTCCATGTCGAAGCCGATTTGAGCTACACCTTGACCCGTTTGTCTGACAAACAGCAGATTGCGTTGCCGGCCGGCTTTCCATCCGGTTCGTCGAACAGCGTGACCTTCGATGGCCTGACGCTGAGCCTGGTCGGCGGCAGTGCCAGTGCCGGCGACTCTTTCCTGATTCAACCGACCAGCGCCGGCGCCCGTGAATTCGACGTGCGGGTGAGTGATCCGAGCAAATTGGCGGCGGCGGCGCCGGTGGTCACCGGCAAGGCCGTCAAGAATTTGGGCAATGCGCAGATCAGTGGCGGCACGGTCGATGCCAGTTATCTGGCGACGCCCCTGGCGGCCAACCTGACGTTGACCTATGACAGCGCCAGCAACACGCTTTCCGGTTTCCCGCCAGCAGCCACGGTCAAGGTGACGCTGGCCAACGGTACTCCCGCCGCCGGCAGTCCCTATGCGCCGGGCAGCCCGGTCGGCTACAGCGCCGGTGCCAGCATCAGCGTTGACGGCATCACGTTCAACATCAGCGGCAAGCCGGCCAATGGCGACAGCTTCACCGTCGGCAAGAACAGCGCCGGCCTGTCCGATGGCCGCAACGCATTGCTGCTGGCGGGGCTGCAAAACAAAAAAACCATTGGCGACCATGCCTCCAGCTTCAACGACGCCTACGCGCAACTGGTCAGCACCGTCGGCAACAAGGCGCGCCAGATCCAGATCTCGAATACCGCCCAGACCAGTCTGACAACGCAAATCCGCGCCGCCCAGCAGTCGGTGTCGGGCGTCAATCAGGATGAAGAAACCGCCAATCTGCTGATGTATCAGCAGATGTACCAGGCCAATGCCAAGGTGATCCAGACCGCCTCGACGTTGTTCGATGCGATCATGGGCATTAGCCGTTAAGAACTTGGGCAAGTTCCAACCAGGAGTTCATGATGCGTATCAGCACCTCATCTTTTTACGAGCTAAGCCAGACTTCGATGGGCTCGCAGCAAAGCAACCTGTTGCGCGTGGAGCAGCAGTTGGGCGCCGGGAGCAAGATTTTGACGCCGTCGGACGATCCCATCAGCGCCACCCGCGCGCTGACGGTTTCCCAATCGATTGCGCTCGGCACCCAGTACACGGCCAGCCGCGGCCAGGCGATCCAGACGCTGTCGCTGGAAGAGGTCACGCTGCAAAACGTCACCTCCGTGTTGCAGGATGTCAAGACGCTGGTGGTGCAGGCCGGCAATGGCACGATCTCGGATGCCGATCGAGTCAGCATCGCGACCGCGCTGCAAAGCAACCTCGACCAGTTGCAGGGCTTGGCCAATACCGATGACGGCAACGGACAGTATTTGTTTGCCGGCTTCAAGAGCGCCAGTCCGCCGTTCGTCAAGCAGACCGATGGCAGCATCCTGTATTCGGGCGACCAGGGGCAGCGTATGGTGCAGGTCGATGTGGCGCGCCAGATGGCCGTCACCGACGACGGACGCAGCATTTTCCAAAGCGTGCAGGGCGGTGCCGGCTACGTCAACGCGGCCAACGTGGCCAATACCGGCACCGGCGTGTTCAGCGCCAACTCGGTGCTGGATGCGACCGATCCGAATTTCGGCAAGGACTTCAGCATCAGTTTTCCCAGCGCCACCAGCTACCAGGTCGATACCGTGCCGCCCGGCGCCGTGCTCGGCAGCGGCAGCTACAGCGCCGGTGCCACCATCCAGTTCGGCGGCCTGCAGATCGCCATCAGCGGTGCGCCGGCGGCGGGCGACAGCTTCAACGTGTCGACCGCCCAAAATGCCGGTGCCGATGTGTTCGGCGCGCTGGGCGACATCATTGCGGCCCTCAGAAAGCCGATCGACAGCGGCAGCAATGCCAACCGCGCGCAATTGCTCAATGCGCTGAGCACCGCCAACAAGAAAATCACCAATGCGCACGACAATGTGCTGACGGTACGCTCGTCGATTGGTTCGCGGCTGCAGGAACTCGATGCCCTGAACACCGCCGGCAGCAACCGCACGCAAGTCGACCGGAGCCAGCTGTCCGATTTGCAGGACCTGGACTATGCCACTGCCATCTCCGAGCTGTATCAGCGTCAGACCGCCTTGCAGGCAACGCAGCAAGCGTTTGTCAAAATCCAGAAGCTGTCGCTGTTCAACTTCCTGTAGCGGGGCGACTGAGGGCTATTGAGGTTTCCGGAAATGATGACCTGCCAAACACCGTTCAGCGTAGCGGGTGGATCAGGCTGGTGGGGCACTCAGCTCCGCGGCTGTCCCCCGACCTTCGGTCTCCGCCTTTATGCCGCTGCGCTGAGCGCACCATCAACCTGATCTTTCAAGCAAAGTTGGTATGCGACTGCGCAAACCACCGACGCTCGCCGCCGAGGGCGTCGCGGTGGGTGGCGCAGCGAAATAAAGGAGGAGGCGAAAGCCGGGGGACATTCGCGGAGCTACCCACTGCGACGGCCTCGACCCGCACACGCCTGGGCTTCAGTGCTTGACTTGCCAAAGCAATCTACATCATGCCTCAGACACAGGGGTGTCGAAACAAACCGAAAGTGAGGGATTCGCGCTTTGAGCCAGGGCCCTAGCGGCGCAGGCCTTGCAGGAATTGCGGAATCAGTTCGAAACTGGCGCCAAAGCGGGGTTCCAGAAAGGGTGCCAGGTACTGCAGCAACAGTTGCAGCATGGCCAGGCCGGCCAGCAGCGTGATCGGGAAGCCGACCGAAAAAATGCTGAACTGGGGTGACACCCGGTTCAGGATGCCCATCGCCAGATTCAGGCTCAGCAAGCTGGCAATCAGCGGCAGCGCCAGCATCAGGCCGTCGCCGATGATCTGCCCGCCGGCCAGCACCAGTTGCAACCAGCCGCCTCTGGCCAGCGGCGCGTCCGTGATCGGCAGATTGTGAAAGCTCTCCGCCAGGGTCCGGATCAGCAGCAGGTGGCCGTCGGTCGCCAGAAAAATCAGCAGCGCCAACACGTTCAGCAGGCGTGCCAGCACCATCGTGCTACCGCCGCTGGTGGGGTCGAAGAAAGAGGCGAAGGACAGGCCCATCTGCAAGCCCACATATTCGCCGGCGGCCTGCACCATGGCAAACACCATGCGCATCGTGAAGCCCATCGCGGCACCGATCAGAACCTGCTGCAGCAGGACCCAGAGGCCGGCGGCCGACATCAGCGGGATCGCCGGCTGGGCCTCCAGCGTGGGCGTGACGACCAGCGCCAGCAGCACCGCCAGGCCGACCTTGACGCGACGCGGCACCGCCGCCTCGCTGAAGATGGGCGCACTGCCTATGAGCGCCAGCATGCGCACGAACGGCCAGAGAAAAGTCACCAGCCAGAGGTTCAACTGGTCCGAGGTGACGGACAGGATGGGTGCCATCAAGCGATCATTTGCGGGATCGAGGAGAACAGGTTGCGCATGTAGTCAAGGACCGTGGACAGCATCCACGGGCCGGCCACCACCAGGGTGGCGAATACCGCCAGCAGCTTGGGGATGAAGGACAGGGTCATTTCATTGATCTGGGTGGCGGCCTGAAACAGGCTGATCAGCAAGCCCGTGACCAGCGCCACCAGCAGCAGCGGCGCGGCCAGCAGCAGCGACAGCCGCATTGCCTCGTAGCCCATCGTCATGACCGATTCAGGTGTCATCTTGTGTCAGGACAGGGTTAGCTATAAAAGCTCTGTGCCAGTGCGCCGACCAGCAGTTGCCAGCCGTCCACCAGAACAAACAACATCAGTTTGAAGGGCAGTGAAATGGTGGCCGGGGGCACCATCATCATGCCCATCGACATCAGTACGCTGGCCACCACCAGATCGACAATCAGGAACGGGATGAAGATGGTGAAGCCGATCTGGAAAGCGGTCTTCAGTTCGCTGATGACAAACGAGGGCAGCAGGACGCGCAAGCTGACCTGCTCCGGCCCTTCCATCGGTCCAGCGTTGGCCAGTTTGGCGAACAAGGCCAGGTCCGCCTCCCGGGTCTGCTTGAGCATGAATTGCTTGAACGGCGCAATGCCGCGTTCCAGCGCCTGCTCGGCGCCGATCTTGTTTTCGGAAAACGGCTGGTAGGCCTCGCTGTAGACCTTGTCGAAGACCGGTGCCATGACAAAGAAAGTCAGAAACAGCGACAGCCCGACCAGGATCTGATTGGGCGGCGTCGACTGGGTGCCGATGGCCGTGCGCAGCAGTCCCAGCACGATCAGAATGCGGGTAAAACTGGTCATCGACAGCAACAGGGCCGGCAGGAACGTCAACGAGGTCAGCAGCACCAGCGTCTGCACGCTGAGCGACCAGGTCTGGCTGCCGCCGGGCCCGGGCGTGCTGGTGAGGCCGGGCAGACCCTGGGCCGCGGCCAGCGTCGGCGCCAGCAGCAACAAGCCAGCCAACAGGGGCCACGCGGCACGCGCTTGCGAAGCCAGCCATCTCAGGTTCATCAATCGTGCTTTCTCAACGGGTTGAGATGATTCAGGGACTGAAGCAGGGTTTGCGAAAAAGCGCTGGCCGCGCCAGGGGCGTTTTCGGCTGGATTGGCCCCTGTTTCAGGGCGCGCCTGCGCCGCCATCGTGTGCAGTGCGCGGACCTGGCCGGCGGAGACGCCCAGCACCAGCCAGGAGTCGCCTATTTCCACCACCACGACACGCTCGCGCTGGCCCACCATGACACTGGAGACGACCTTCAGCAAGCGGTTGCCGCCGCTGGGTTGCAGGCCAAAACGCCGCACTGCCCAAGCGCACAGGAAGATCAGCCCCACTACCAGTGCCAGACCGAAACCGGCTTGCAGCAGACCGGCCGCGGCATGGGAGGGGGCCGCTTCCGGCGCCGCGGCGGGCACCGTGGGCAGCGCCGCGCCGACCGCGCCACTGAAGCCGGCCAGCAGGCAAGCTGCCAGCCCGGGAAGACGGCGCCACTTCATCGATTCAATTTCTGGATGCGTTCGGACGGCGTGATGATGTCGGTCAGTCGAATGCCGAACTTGTCGTTCACCACCACCACTTCGCCTTGCGCAATCAGGTAGCCGTTGATCAGGACGTCCATCGGCTCGCCGGCCAGCCCGTCGAGTTCGACGATGGAGCCCTGCGACAACTGCAGCAGGCTCTTGATGGTGATGCGGGTGCGCCCCAGTTCCGCCGTCAATTGCACTGGAACGTCGAGCACCCGGTCGATGTCGCCCGGCGCAACGTCGGAGCCGATACTGCTGGGCAGCGGCTGGAAGATCCGCTGGCCGGCTCTGGAGGGTGCTGCCGGCGCTGCCGCCGGGCCCGCTTGGGTGCTCGCTGCCTGGGCCTGTTCGGCCAGTGCGCTGCCCCAGTCGTCATCGGCCGTGGTGGCCGAATCCTGCTCGTTGCCTTCTGTCATGTGCGTTCCCCCTTGCTTGCATCGCTGTCTTGGTGGTGGATCATTTTTTGCACCTGCAAGGCGTAATGGTCGTTGCAGGTACCGTAGCCGCATTCCATGACCGGAACGCCGTTCACACTGGCGATGACGGTCTGCGGAATTTCGATCGGCAGCACATCGCCGACCCGTAGCTGGAGCAGTTGACGAATGCTCGACTGCATGGTCTGAAAATCCGCCAGCAGTTCGACATCGGCGCTCTGCACCTGGCTGGCCAGCTGCTTGACCCAGCGTTTGTCGACCGCCACCTCGTCCTGCAGCGGATTGGCCAGCAGATCCCGGATCGGCTCAATCATGGAGTACGGAATGCAGACGTTGAGGCTGCCGCCGATCGGACCAAACTCGATCTGGAAGGTGGTGTTGATCACCACTTCGTTGGGCGCCACGATGGCAGCCAGCTTGGCGTGCATCTCGGAGCGCACGTACTCGAAGTTGAGCGGATAGATCGGTTGCCAGGCGCCGCCGTAGCTCTCCAGCGTGACGTTGAGCAGGCGCTTGATGATGCGCTGTTCGGTGCGCGTGAATTCGCGGCCCTCGATCCGGAAGTGGTAACGGCCGTCGCTGCCGAACAAATTGTCGACCACCAGAAAAACCAGTTTCGGATCGAACACGAACAGGGCGGTACCGTGCAGCGGCTTCATCTGCAGCAGGTTGATGTTGGCCGGCACCGGCAGGTGCCGGACGAAATCGCCGTACTTCTGGATTTGTATCGCACCGACCGAAATATCGGCGTGGCGGCGCATGAAAGTCAGCAGGGCGCCGCGCAGATGGCGGGCAAAGCGGTCGTTGATGACCTCCAGCGTATGCATGCGGCCGCGCACGATGCGCTCGTCGGTGCCGAGGTTGTAGGTCGGCGGCCCTTGCCCGGTCGAGGCCGGTGCGTTGACGGCGGCGCTGTCGCCGGCGACACCCAACAACAGGGCATCTACCTCGTCCTGCGAGAGTTGCTGGTCATAGGCCATGGCGGAATCTCATGGAGTTGGCTCACTGCAGCATGAAAACGGGAAACATGACACTGGAAATTTTTGCCGGCGGCAGGTTCGGAGCGAACGGCTGGTTCAAGGTCGCCAGGATTTCAGCGGCCAGTTTTGCCTTGTCGTTGGCCGTCACCAGCAATTCGGATTGGCGATTGGACAGCACCAGCAGCACCCGGCTGCGCACTTCCGGCAGGTACTGCACGACTTGCGCCTGGGCCTTGATGTCGGCCACCTTGAGCGTCACGCCAATGTGCAGGAAACGGTTTCTGTCGTTCGGTTGCAGATTCACCGTCAAGGGTTCCAGCGCCACATAGACCGGATCGGCCGGCGGGTGAACGACCGGTACCGCGGCCGCCGCCGGCTTGAAGAATCCGCCAAAGTAGTAGCCCGCCGCCGCCGTGGCGGCGCTCAGCGTGAGCAGCACCGACAAGATGATCAGGATCTTGCGGCGCCGCGGGCTTTTGACTTTGGTCGTGCCGGGATTGCTGGGGGTACTGGTGGCCATGACTGCGCTGGGTGGATATGAAACCGATTGTTGGCCAAATGAGCCCGGCGGCATCGGTTAAAAAAAGGGCGGAAAGCGCTTCAACTCGGGCGTTTGCCGGGCGGCTTCAGGGGCCCGCTTCAGGCATAAGTGTCGACGCCCCGTCCGGTGCCGCCGCGGCGCGCCCCGGCCAGTGTCCGCGTGCTGATGGCGGCCGGTTCCGGAAAACTGTTGTCACGGTACGCCTGCTGCCTGGCGGCGCCATGCTGCTGCTGGGCAAAGGCACTGTGCGCCTGACTCTCGGAACTGACCGAGGTCTGGCCCAGACTGATGCCGCTGTCGGCCAGGCTGGCACGCAACTGCGGCATGGCGGCTTCCACCGCGGCGCGCACCGAGGCGTGGGCCGAGACAAACATGACTTGCATCTGATGCTGGTTCAGGTGCAGTGTCACTTGCATGGGACCCAGCCCCGGCGGGTTGAGCTGGAGTTCGGTGACCTGCCGGCCGGCCTTGCCCAACTGGAGCACTTGCTGGCTTAGGGCCTGGTTCCATTCCTTGCTGCCGACTTCGGGGCTCAGCCGGGGGGCGTTGGGCATCTCGCCGGTGTTGGCGGCGGCGTGGCCAGCCGTGCCGACGGAGGCCGCTTGCTGCGGATGGAGCAGCGACGGTGCGCTGGTGCCAAGTGCCTCGGCAGCCGGCGCAGCGGGGTCAGGCCCCAGTGCCTGACTGGCGAAGCTGCCGGTCGCGAGCGGCGGGGCCGCCGGCTCGCCGGCGCCGGCTGACACTGCCGGCAGCGTCGGCTGGCTGGCGTCGTCGCCCGCCAGCGTCGTCTTCCCTGCCTTGAGGGCTGGTTGTGGCGTGCTGCTCAGCTCCGGTAGCGTGGCGTCCGGAGCGGCACTCAAGGCCCCCGTCTTGACCGTCACGGCCTGTCGGGGCGTTCTTGCCGCCAGAGGGGTTGTTGCCGCTGCGGCGATGGCAGGCCCGGCATGAGCGTCGATGGAGGGTAGGGGAGCGGCTGCCGCCGTTGTCGAGTCGCCGGGCCGGGCGACTGCGGGGTGCAGACTGTCGGTGCTTTGCGCTTGGTTCCGCGAGGACCAATCCGTCAGGCCGGCGTCGGCAACCAGCCGTTGTGCTGCGCTGCTTGCGACAGCGGGCGCCAGGGTCGGCTTGTCGCTTGCCGCAGCAGGCTCAGTCTGCGTCACTTGGCCGGGCGACTGCTGCCCGGCGGGCAGCGCCGGCACTGGCAGCCCGTTGTCGAGGCCTGCACTGGTTGGCCTTGGCTTAACTGTTGGCGCCGCGCTGCTGGCCCTGGCGCTTGTCATTGCGGGCTCGACCCGCAATCCAGGCCGCTGCGTCGTGCCATCCGCTACAGCGGAGTCCGGCGCCGGCGTGTCCGCGCCGGCACGGCGCGCCAGCGGCAACATGGAACCGGCCAGCGCCGCCGTCACATCGGCACTCATGGCGAGCGCAGGGGACAGACTGGCGAGGCTTCTTTCATCGTCCTGGGTCGAACGATCGGCCTGGCCGGCGCCGGGTGCCGGCCCTGGTGCCATGTTGGTCTCGGCGGCGGGCGCCGCAGCGCCCTGGAGCGCAGTTGGCGGCGTCGCGACCGGCACCGGCAGTGGGCCATCGAGGCCGGCACTGGCTGGCCTTGCGGCAACGGTTGCCGCTGCGCTGTTGGTCCTGGACGGCTCGACCGGCAATCCAGGCCGCTGCTTGGTGCCTTGCGCTGCCGCGGCGTGCGGTGCCGGTGTGCCTGCGCCGGCAGGGCGCGCCAGCGGCAACGTGGAGTCGGCCAGCGCCGCCGTCGGATCGGCGCTCAGGGCGACCGTGGCGTTCAGATTGTTGGCACTTGCGGCAGCGCCATCGGCGCAGTCCTCTGCCCTGCCGATGGTGGCGGCCGGCGCCGGTGCCGCACCGGTCGCGGTGGCGGGCGTCTGGGTCGCCGGGTCGACTCCGGCAGCCAGCCCGGCTGACAACGAGGCCTGCGCTGTGTCGGCCAGCGTTGCGGCTGGGTTGTCGGGGTTGGCGCTCAATGTCTTGGCCTGAACCGTTGTCGATGCTGACGTTGCCGACGCAACCGGCAATCCGGGCCGGCGCGCCGTGCCGGCCAGCGCCTGTGGTGCGGCGCCATCGCTCAGGCTGGTCGGGTGGTCCGCGCGGCCAGCCAGCCGCTGCTCGCCGGTGTTGGTTTTGCTGGTGCTGCCGTCCACCCCGACCCGGGTCATGGCGATCGCGTTGGCCAGTTCCGCCGAATCGTCCTTGGGCGCCAGTGACGGGCGCCGCACCGGTGTCGATGCCGCTGTTTTGGGGCTGATTTTTTCCGCTGTTTCAAGGCTCGCCCCGAGGGAGCGAACCAGCACTTCGTCAAAACTGGGCGACGCTGGCTGCGCCGGCTCGTCGCGCAGCGCGCCGGCCCGGGCGGACAGCACCGCAGCCTGACCTGGGGCGGTGTTGGGGCGGAGTATCAAGGACATGGTATTGCCTGAAAAAATTAGTGTGAACAGGCCCTAGTCGCCGACGGTGCCGGCGCGCAGGTAGAACTGGCGCGCCGTGCGTTCATCGCAGTCGCGTTGCTCGCGTCGATTCAAGGCCACCATTTCCTGCTGGTGAACCCGCTCCGCCAGGGTGTCGAAGGAATTCAGGCGGCCCTTGTTGTGCTGCCAGTCGCTGCGTCCGTGTGCCAGCCGGGCGTCGGCCTGCGAGGTCACGGCCCGCTGCTGTTCGATGGCGGCATCCAGGGTGCCGATGAACTGCTGGAAATTGCGCAGGTGGGCGGCTGCCACGCCGTTTTGCAAATGCGCCTGCAACTGGGTCAGGTACTCCTGCCGGTACTGCTGCAACAGATCGAGTTTGCCGGCGGCACTGGTGTGCGCCGTTTGCAGCTGGCCCAGGCGTCGGGTCGCCTCGTCGGTTTTATTTTGGGCCAGCTCAATCAGGGTTGCGAGCGGGAGTTTGCTGGACATGTCGGGAGGCTCCGGAAAGTATCTGATTACGCGGCCGTCAGCACATCGTGCAACTGGCTGGTGGCGGCGTGGTAGTCGACGCGTTCATCCATCGCCTGCTGCAGGAAGGCTTCCATTTTGGGGTACAGCGCAATGGCGTGATCGAGGTGCGCGTCGTGGCCGGGGGCGTAGGCGCCGACGCTGATCAGATCGCGATTGCGCTGGTAACGCGACAACATCTGCTTGAAGCCGCTGACTTCCTTGAACTGCGCCGGCTCGATCAGCGCCGTCATGGCGCGGCTGATGGAGGCCTCGATGTCGATCGCCGGGTAGTGGCCGGCTTCGGCCAGGCTGCGCGACAACACCACGTGGCCGTCCAGAATGGCGCGCGCGGCATCGGCAATCGGGTCTTGCAGATCGTCGCCCTCGGTCAACACGGTGTAGAAGGCGGTGATCGAGCCGCCCTGGCCGTTGGCGTCGCGCTCGCCATTGCCGGCGCGTTCCACCAGGGTTGGCAGCTTGGCAAAGACCGAGGGCGGATAGCCTTTGGTGGCAGGTGGCTCGCCCACCGCCAGCGCGATTTCGCGCTGCGCCATCGCATAACGGGTCAGCGAATCCATGATCAGCAGCACGTTCTTGCCCTGATCGCGAAAGTATTCGGCCAGGCAGGTGGCATAGGCGGCGCCCTGCAGGCGCAGCAGCGGCGAAGTGTCGGCTGGTGCCGCCACCACCACCGCGCGTGCCATGCCTTCGGCGCCCAGCGTGTTGTCGATGAAGTCCTTCACCTCGCGGCCGCGCTCGCCGATCAGGCCCACCACAATCACGTCGGCGCTGGTGTAGCGGGCCATCATGCCCAGCAGCACGCTCTTGCCGACGCCGGAGCCGGCGAACAAGCCCATGCGCTGCCCGCGCCCGACCGTCAGCAGGCCATTGATGGCCCGCACCCCGACATCCAGCACGCTGTCGATCGGGGCCCGGCTCAGCGGGTTGATGGGGGCCGCCGTGAGCGCTACTTCACGGGTGAATTGGAGCGGGCCCAGAGCGTCCAGCGGCCGACCGGCGGCATCCACCACGCGGCCCAGCATGCCTTCGCCGACCGGCAGCCGTTTGGTCCTGGGGCCACTCTCGCTGCCGCGTCCGGGCGGCGACTCGAGGGCGTAAACGCGGGCTCCCGGCAGCAGGCCGTCGACTTCGCTTTGCGGCATCAGGAAGACGCGGTCGCCGGCGAAGCCGACCACCTCGGCCTCCGCGGTTTTGTGCAGATAGCCGGGCGGCAGTTCAATCAGGCAGTCGCTGCCGACCGGCAGCCGCAGCCCGACCGCCTCCAGCACCAGGCCAACGGCGCGCGTCAGGCGGCCGCAGGCGCGCACCGGAACGCTCTGGGCCACGGCGCTGCTGGCCTCACGCAGGGCGGCTTGCCACAGTGCCAAGTGCGGGTTGTCGGCCAGCGCGGCGGCGCTGTCATTCATGCGGCACCTCCAGGGCGGCCGGCGCAGCGCCGGCGAAGGCGGCGTTAACCCGCTCCCAGCGCGTTTCCAGGGTGGCATCGAGGGCGCCGCCGGCGGCATGCACGCGGCAACCGCCGCGCTGGATCGAGAGGTCGGTGCGTATGCGCCAGCCCGCCGCATGCAGTTCGTCGGCCAGATGCTGCTGCACCAGTGCCGCATCGTCGACATGCATCAAGAGCCGCGGCGTGCCGCCCAGCGTCGGCTCCATGCGCAGCAACTCGCGCACCAGTGCCAGGATGTGGCGCGGCTCGGTGGTCAGTTCCTGGCGCACCATCTGGCGTGCGATATCACGCGCCAGCGCCAGCAAATCGTCGGCCACCTCGCGCTCGGCGGCGCGCATGGCCGTGGGCAATGATTGCAACAAGTCGTGCAGCGCCTGTGCCTGTTCCTGGGCCTGGCTCAGGCCGGCGGCATAACCCTCGGCCTGGCCCTGCGCGTAGCCTTCGCGGTGCCCTTCGGCCTGGCCGGCTTGCTGCGCTTGCAGGCGCAGCCGGACCAGTTCCGCTTCATCGATCAGCGGGGCCGGATGGGCCGTTGCCGGCGGCAGCGCGCGCGGGGCCGCCGCGGCACTGCCAGCGCTGCGTGGTGCGGCGCTGATCGAACTCATTTCCCAGCGTTGCCAGGCGCTCATCAGCTCCGCGGGTACGCCCGGACGCGCCAGCGCGGCAAGCTTGTCAGACATAAGCATCCTGGCCCGCGCCGCCGGCCGCGATCTCGCCGGCATCGGTCAGACGGCGCACGATCATCAGAATATTCTTTTGCTCCGCCTCGACCTGCGAGACCCGCACCGGGCCGCGTATTTCCAGGTCTTCGCGCAAGGCCTCGGCGGCCCGTTGCGACATGTTTTTCAGGAACTTGTCGCGCATCTCCTGCGGCGAGCCCTTGAGCGCGATGATCAGCGACTCGGATTCGACTTCCTTCAACAGCAACTGGATGGCGCGGTCTTCCAGGTCCAGCAGGTTCTCGAACAGGAACATCTGGTCGAGGATCTTCTGCGCCAGGTTTTCGTCGAGTTCGCGCACATGCTTGATCAAGGCCTCTTCCTGCGTGCTGCTCATCTGGTTGACGATTTCGGCCGCCGCCCGGACTCCGCCCAGACCGCTGTGCTGCACGCCTTCGCCCGACAGCATCTCGGACAGTACCTCGGTCAACTCCTTGAGTGCCGCCGGTTGTACGCCACCGAAAGTGGCGACCCGCAGCACGACATCGTAGCGCACCCGCTCCGAGAGCTGCTCCAGCACGCCGGCGGCCTTGCTGCGGTCCATGTGCACCAGCATGGTGGCAATGATCTGCGGATGCTCGTCGCGTATCAGTTCGGCCACCTCGGCGGCGCCCAGATGGTTCAGGCGCTCGATGCCACTGGCCGACTGATTGGACTGGGAAATGTTTTCCAGCAGGTTGGCGGCCCGGTCGCTGCCCAGCGCCTTGTTCAGCACGCCCCGCAGATAGCTGCCGGAATCGAGGTGCAGCGCCGAATACTGCTCGGTCTCCAGGCGGAACTCTTCCATCACCGCCGTGACTTCATCGTGTTTGACCTGTTGCAGGGTGGCGATGGCTTCGCCCAGGGCCTGGACCGCCGCGTGCGACAGGTGCTGCAATACGTTGCCGGCGCCTTCCTCACCCAGCGACATCAGCAGGATGGCACTTTTTCTGACGCCTTCATCCATCTTTTTTATCCATCCAGCTCTTCACCAGCATGGCCACCATCTGCGGCCCCTGCGTTGCGGCTTCCTGCGCGTACTGCAGGTTGTCCAGATGGCGCTTGCTGTGGCGCTCCTGGGTTTTGGCCGAGACCTCGGCGGCGGCAGCTTCCGCCGGCGACTCCGGCGCCGCCGTCGCTGCCGCTGCCGTCGGTTCGGCGGCCGCGTTGGCCGGCTGCAATACCCGGCGCAGCAGCGGCCGCAACACGCCGAACAACAGGTACAGGGCCAGCACGCCCAGCAGCAGGTTCTTGCCCGCTACCTTGGCCAATTCGAGATTCTCCGGCTGGCGCCACCACGGCAACTCCGGGGTCTCGCTGACCGGCTGCGCCGCAAACGGGCTGTTCACCACGTTGACCGAGTCGCCGCGGTCGGTACTGAAACCCATGGTTTCCTTGACCAAATTCTTGATCTGCTCCAGTTCGGTCGCGGACAAGGCCTGGTTTTCGCGCTTGCCCTGGGCGCTGAGGATGCCGCGGTAGTTGACCAGCACCGCCACCGACAGGCGCTTGATGGCACCGGCGCCTTGTTGCACATGGCGAATCGAGCGGTCCAACTCATAGTTGGTGGTGCCGTCCTTGCGGCTGTTGATCGGGCTGGCGCCGCCGATCGGGCCGGTGGGTGCTTCCGCCGCCTTGGGCGCCAGCGGCGCTCCCGCGGCGGCCGGCTTTTGGGGTGCCGCCCCGGCACTGGCCAGCGCCGCCACCGGATTGGCCGGCGCCTGGTTGCTGAGCGCGCCCGGCACGCCGCCGGCCGCGCTGCCGGCCCCCTGGCCGGACTCGCTGACTTGCTGGCTGCGAATGGCGGCGCTGCCGGGTTCGTTGTTCGGGCGGTATTTTTCGTCGGTGTTCTCGACGACGGAGAAATCGATATCGGCCGCCACCTGGGCATGCACGTTGCCGGCGCCGACGATGGGCTGCAGAATGGCTTCGATGCGGCGGATATAGCCTTGCTCTATTTCCTGCGTGTATTTCAACTGGCTGGTATCGAGGCCGCGGCTGTCGGCGTTGGCCGCCGATAACAGGTTGCCGGACTGGTCGACCAGCGTCACGCTTTTGGCCGACAGCTCCGGCACGCTGCTGGAGATCAGATGCACGATGGCACTGATCTGGCCCTCGTCGATGGTTCGCCCCGGGTGCAGCGTCAGCACCACCGAGGCGCTCGGTTTCTTCTGCTCGCGCACGAACAGGGACGGTTTCGGCAAGGCCAGGTGCACCCGCGCTGAGCTGACGGCGGCAATCGAGTTGATGGAGCGTGCCAGCTCGCCTTCGAGGGCGCGCTGGTAGTTGATCTGTTCGGCAAACTGGCTGGTGCCGAACTTCTGGTTGTCCAGCAGTTCAAAGCCGACCGTGCCGCCCTTGGGCAAACCCTGGGCCGCCAGCCGCAGGCGCGCTTCGGGCACCTTGTTGGCGGCCACCAGCAAGGCGCCGCCGCCCTCCGTGAACTTGTACGGAATGTTCATTTGCTGGAGCGAGGCGATGATGGCGCCGCCGTCGCGGTCCGACAGATTGCTGTACAGCACGCCGTAGTCGGGCGCACGGCTCCACAGCCACAGCGCGGCCGCGGCGGCCACTGCGGCGGAGACCCCTAGCATCAGCGGCAAACGCGGGTTGGCGCGCCACTGCTCCAGCCAGGAGGGGGGGGCGACAGTCGTACTCATGCGAGTGATTGTGAAAGCGCGGCACTCCAACCGATAGCCCAAACAACCGGGGGATTTGCCGTCTTTTGGCGTGATCGGCGGAACTGTTCGCTGCTACGCTTCAAGCCATAGTCAGGACACGGCGAAGGGCTCAGACGCACTTTGGCAGGTAGAACAGCAATCAAGGAAGAGGAATGTGAAAGCTGGAAGAAACGACCCGTGCCCTTGTGGCAGCGGCAGGAAGTATAAGAAATGTTGCCCCGGCAAATTTGAAGAGTCTGTCGTGCCGCGCATTGCGGCGGCGGGAGGGTTGCCGACTGCCGGCGAAACGAATCGGCTGCTTGCCTTGTTCAATGCAGGGAGTCATGCGGAATTGGAAAGATCTGCACGCTTGCTCATCGAGCGCTGTCCAAATTCCGGGTTTGCTTGGAAGATGCTGGGGGTGTCCCTTCAATTGCAGGGGAAAGAAGGTTTGCAAGCTTTACAGATGGCGGCGGACCTCTTGCCCGATGAAGCAAGTTCGCACAGCAATTTGGGTTGTGCCTTGCGCGAGCTTGGGAGGCTCGATGATGCACTGGCGAGTTATCGGCGGGCGCTAACGATCAAACGCAACCATCGGGAAGCACTCATTGGCTTGGGCGATGTCCAACGCGATCTCGGGAATGCTAAGGATGCACAGGCGAGCTACCGACGTGCACTGGCGATCAACCCGAACCACGCTGAGGCGCACAACAATTTGGGCAATGCACTTCGAGATCTGGGCCACCTGGATGATGCGGTTGCGAGTTATCGGCGGGCTCTTTCGATCAAATCCGACTATGTCGAGGCGCACAGCAATTTGGGCACTGCGTTGCGAGAGCTGGGTCAACTGGCTGACGCAGTGTCAAGCCACGAACGCGCGTTGGTTGTTAAGCCCGACTTTGTTCGCGCGCATATTGGCTTGGGCAATGCCCTGCTGGACCTGGGTCAGCTCCCTGATGCCGTGGCGAGCTACCGCCGGGCGGTGGCGATCAAATCGGATGATGCCCAACTGCACATTATTCTGGGGCGCACCCTGCAACAAATTGGGCTATGGGATGATTCCTTGCTGAGCTATCACCAGGCACTGGCTATCGAGCCAGATCTCTGCGGGGCACACGACGGGTTGGGTACCACCCTAATAAACCTGGGGAGAGCAACTGATGCGGTGGCGAGCTATCGCCGGGCTCTGGAAATCAAACCTGACTCAGCCGGTATTCTTCACAATCTTGGTGCAGCCTTGGAAACCCTGGGGCAGGTGGATGAGGCGGCTACTTGCTTTCAAGAGGCCTATGAATTGGGGTTGACTGGCGACAAATTGCTCAAGGCATTGTTACTTCCGCCAATCATGGGCACGGCAGAAGAGGTTCTGCGGAGCCGCGCAAAATGCGAGCAGAACGTGGATGAACTAATTGAAGCCCCCGTTTTGATTGAAGACCCTTTAACTCAGGTAGGTCGTACAAATTTCTTTCTGGCCTACCACGGGTGCAATGATCGTGATTTGCAGGTAAAAATTGCCAAGCTCTACGAGAAGTCGTGTCCGGCCCTGCTGTATCAGTCTCCGCATTGTGCCTCGCCCAGGTCAAACGCCCAGGCAAAAATCCGCGTCGGTTTCTTGTCGAAGTTTGTTCAATTGCACTCAGTGTCTCGCTGTTATGGCGGGATTGTCGAGGCACTGGCGCGCAGCGACTCATGCGAAGTTGCACTGATTTCTACCACTGACACAGAGGTACCTGATTTTGTGGACGGGTACCCCAACTTCGTGGGGGAACGGGTGCACTTGCCGTTCAATCTGGCAAAGGCGCGAGCAATCGTCTCTGCTCTTCAGCTTGATGTGCTCTGCTACCTCGACATCGGAATGGAGCCATTCAGCTATTTCATGGCGTTTGCCCGACTGGCGCGCATACAGTGCGTTTTGGGTGGACACCCTGTCACGACCGGGATCGGTAATATTGACTGTTTCTTGTCCGTCGACTCAATGGAGAGCGAGTTTGCCGACGGACATTACAGCGAGAAACTGGTACGTTTTCGTACCGTCAATTCCTATTTTGAGCGTCCGCCATTGCCAACCAGGTTCAAGACCCGTGAGGAGTTGGGCTTTCCGACTAGGGGCCAAATCTATATGTGCCCCATGAAACTGCAAAAAATTCACCCAGAATTCGACGAAGCCATGCAGCGCATATTGGAAATGGACGCCAACGGCGTGGTGGTGTTGTTTCAAGATCATCAAATCCCATGCTGGCACACCATGTTGGCGCAACGTTTTGAAAAGACAATTTCAGCTGAAGTACGGAATCGAATTCTGTTTTTACCTTGGATTTTTGACTATGCCGATTTCGTCAGTGCTAACTTGGTGGCTGATGTCGTGCTTGATCCCTTTCATTTCGGAATTGGCACAACCCTCATTGCCACTTTTGCGGTGGGCACGCCAATCGTTACAAAACCAGGAGAATTTCTGCGCGGACGGGTTGGACTGGGCTTTTGCAAAATGCTCGACTTGCAGGAATGCGTTGCCGACAGCACTGAGGAATATGCTCGGCTTGCTGTTGATATTGCCACCGATCCAGTGCTGCGCCAAAGAATTCAAGCCAAAATCTTGGCCAACGGCGGCGCCATTTATCAAAACCTTCAGCCGGTTGATGAACTAATCGGCTTCTTCGACGGCGCAATCAAAGGGTTGGTCACATGAAAGGGCTATTGAAGATGCCGCCCATCTATGTGACCCAGCCCTATCTGCCGCCGCTGGAGGAGTTCATACCCTACCTTCAGACAATCTGGAACAGCAAGATACTGACTAACGGCGGTCCGTTTCATGACCAATTGGAAAAAGCGCTGTGTGATTACCTCGGCGTCAAACATCTTGCCCTGTTCACCAACGGAACCATTGCGCTGGTAACGGCGCTGCAGGCGCTGCGCATCACGGGTGAGGTGATTACAACGCCGTATTCGTTTGTCGCCACCAGTCACTCCCTGTTATGGAATGGCATCCAACCGGTGTTTGTCGACATTGATCCGGTCACGCTCAACCTGGACCCGGCCAAAATTGAAGCCGCCATCACGCCGCGAACCACTGCCATCATGCCGGTCCACTGCTACGGACATCCGTGTGATGTGGCGCGCATCCAGAAAATTGCAGATAACTATGGTCTGAGGGTGATCTATGACGCTGCGCACGCTTTTGGCGTGCAAACCGAAGACGGCAGCGTGCTCAACCATGGTGACCTTTCTGTGCTGAGCTTTCACGCGACCAAGGTATTCAATACGTTCGAGGGTGGTGCCATCATCTGTCCCGATTCCAAGACCAAGCAGCGTATCGATCATCTGAAAAACTTTGGGTTTGTAGATGAAACTACCGTCGTCGCCCCCGGCATCAATGGCAAGATGTGCGAGTTCAATGCAGCTCTTGGGCTGCTACAGTTGAAGTACATTGACCAGGCGCTCGTGTGTCGCCAGAAGATCGATATTCTCTATCGTGAACGTCTGAAGACTGTTGACGGAATTCAGTGCTTGAACGCAGTCGGCGAGAAGGTCGCCAACCACGCCTACTTCCCGATACTGGTGCGGCCCGACTATCCGCTCAGCCGCGACGCGCTATTCCAGAAACTGCGCGACTGCGGCATCTACGCGCGGCGCTATTTCTATCCCCTGATCAGCGACTTCCCGATGTACCGCGGAGCGCCATCGGCGGCGCCGTCGAATTTACCGGTGGCGAAAAAAATTGCGGAGCAGGTAATTTGCTTACCGATATACCCTGCGCTTGGGAGCGAAGTGGTGGACCAAATTGTTTCGTTGATAGCGGGAAATCGGGCATGACGAAGCGAAGGGTGCTGGTCTTTCCCGCCGGGACGGAGATTGGACTGGAGATATTCCAAGCACTTAAATATTGCAAGGAAGTTGAACTCTTCGGTGCTGGTCAGAATATTTCAAATCACGCTAGATTCGCCTACCCAGCGTATCACGTACTGCCCAGCATTCATGAGAATGGATGGATCGATGCGCTCATTGGGCTTTGCCAGTCTCTTTGCATCGACTACATCTTTCCTGCTTACGACGACGTCATCGTCGCGCTGAGTCGCGAGGCAGATCGGCTTCCCGCCAGGGTCATAACGTCATCGTCGACTGCATGCGAAATCACACGGTCCAAATCAGCTACCTATCGGGCTCTTTCAGGCGTCATCCGAGTTCCGCGCCTGTTCTCTTCAAGCGAGGCAGTCGATAACTTTCCGCTTCTCGTCAAGCCGGATCGCGGGCAGGGATCCTCGGGGATCACCAGAGTTGACAGTGAAGAAGAGTTGAACAGGGCGCTCCAGGCCGCTTGCGACCCATTGATCTGCGAGTATCTGCCGGGTGAAGAGTACACCGTCGACTGTTTTTCGGACCGGGAAAAAGGGGTGTTGTTTGCCGGGGCACGCAGTCGCCGCCGCATACGCAACGGCATTTCGGTCAATACGCTGACGGAGACTTTGCCTGAAGCCAAGGAGATGGCAAATATCATTGGTCGCGAACTAGGCCTGCGTGGCGCCTGGTTTTTTCAGTTGAAGCGTGCCCAGGACGGTCAGCTGGCGCTTCTGGAGGTCGCTCCCCGGATCGCGGGCGCGATGGCCGCTCACAGGGTCTCGGGCGTCAATTTCCCCTTGTTAAGCATTTTCGAGGAAGAGCGCTTGCCCATGGCGGTGAAACCTATTGACGGGATGGTTGAGTTGGACCGGGCGTTGGGAAATCGCTATCGACATTCAATCAAGTATTCCACGCTCTATCTTGACCTCGACGATACCTTGCTAGTCGATGGTCGAGTCAACACCCTGGCGGTGAAGCTTCTGTTTCAGTGCATCAACAACGGCAAGAAGGTTGTGCTGCTTTCCCGACACCGGGGCGACCTAAATCAGACCTTGACAAGGCACCGCTTGTCCGGTTTGTTTGACGAGGTCATTCATCTGGGCGAGACGGAAAAGAAGTCGTCCCAAATCAAGCAGGGCGATGCGATTTTTGTGGACGATAGTTTTGCAGAGCGCATGGATGTGAGTGAGTGCTGCAATATCCCAACCTTTGACTGCAGCATGATCGAACTGCTCACAGAGCAAGCGGAACCATTGAACGGAGAATGCGAATGAGCGATTCAAAGAAGGAAATGATGTTTCTTGAGAGCGTCATTGAGACTTACGTCACGAGTGACAGCCCCCAGGACAGACTTATCAAAACACTCGCGGTGCGGACTTTCGAGCCCTACATGCGCGCCGGGAAACAGGCGCTGGAATTCGGATGCTGTGACGGCTTCATGACTGCGCTTATTGCAGGACAGGTTGGGCGGCTCACGGTCGTCGACGGCTCACGAACGTTCATTGAAGTTGCTAAAAAGCGGGTGCCCAACAATGTCGAGTTCGTGCATTCGCTGTTTGAGGATTTCGGGCCGGGTCGCAAATTTGACTACATTTTCGCAACCTATGTGCTTGAGCACGTCAATGATGCCATTGGCTTTCTGAAGCTGGCAGGCCGGTTGCTGGCCGAAGATGGCCTGCTCTTCATTGTTGTGCCGAACGCGCGAGCTCTCTCGCGTCAGCTGGCACGCCACATGGGGCTGCTAGACGATCTTTTCGCGCTGACCCCCAACGATGTCAATCACGGCCATCGCCGTGTCTATGAGCGCTTTTTGTTGAATCGGGATATCGAGGCCGCTGGTTTTTCGCAGGTCGGGCAGGGCGGGCTCCTTCTCAAGTTGCTGGCAGATTTTCAGATGGACAAAATGATGGATGCCGAGATCATTGCCACCCCTCAGATTGAGGGCTTGTACAAGATGGGACTTGAATATCCCGATTTGGCTGGTAGCTTGTTCTCCATTTGTCGCCTGCCGTCAGAACGCCATGAATAGTTACGAAAAAGGCGGCGGCGCAAAACCGGTCCTGATTTTCCCGGGTGGAATGCCGCGTTCGTTGGAGTTCCTGGAGCGCAGCCTGCGCGAGGGGCAAGCGGTGATCGGTGCTTCGTCGCTGGCGCACGACACCGCGCGTGAAAAGTACCCGGCCTGGCTGAGGCTGCCGTTTGTCACCGAGCCGGGGTTTGACGCGGCGTTGAAACAGGCGGTTTCAGACTACGACGTGGGTGCCATCTTTTCGCCCAATCCGGTGGTCTGGGACTATCTCAGTCGCGTCCTCAAGGTCCTGATGCCCGGTGTTGGCCTGCTCAACGACGCGCCGGTCGAACGCGAGCTCAGCGGCTACCGCGCCGCCCGCGCCCAGGCTCTGGACATGCTGGCCAAGCCGCTGCCGCTGGCCTCGAACGTGGCGACCAGGCCGTCCGTGGCGGCGCCGGAACTGGCGGCCTTGTTCCGCCATGCCGAGGTCATACCCGGCATGTGCGACCACGAGAAATTCTGCGTCCTGTGCGAGATCGCCAGGCGCTGCCCGGGTGGGGATCTGGTCGAGATCGGCAGCTGGTGGGGCAAATCGGCCTTCATCCTGGCGCGGCTGGCGCGCTGCTATGGCATCGGCAAGCTGCTGTGCGTGGACCCCTGGTCGAACGCGCACCTGGTACAAAACGACCAACAAGGCCTGGTGGACCGGGTCTCGGAGCAGCTCGATGCCGAGGAGGCGCTGGCCGTCTTCGAGATCAACCTGCTGCCTTACAACGCCGATCACGTCAACTACCTGCGCCTGCCATCGACCGAGGGCGCGCTGCATTATGGTGCGCGCCGGGAGGTTGTCACGACTGCCTTCGGGCAGACCCGCTACGCCGGTCATATCGCGATTCTGCATATTGACGGCAATCATCGTTATGCCGCGGCCAAGGCCGACCTGCTGGCCTGGGGCAGCTTTGTGGTGGCCGGCGGCTGGATTGTTGTGGACGACTATGTCTGGCCCTATGGCGATGGGCCACAAAGGGCGGGCGACGAGTTCCTGTTTGAAAATAAGGAAAGAATTGACGTCGCGTTTGTGATGGGCAGTGCACTGTTCATTCAGTTGTGTGCAGCGCTTTGATAGGGCGGTCCTTTTCGCACCTCACAGGGGCGACGTTCTTCATTTATCGAACAGCTGCCCGTTTTGCCGTCTCTTAGATGCGATGTTGTGGACAATCCACTGATACGCTTCAAGCCCTAAGTTAACAGCTAGGCGCAGCAGCGCCGAAGGAACTAGCATGGCGATATCCTCTATCTCGTCCAACTCTTCAATCGAGTCGGTGCTGGCGCAAATGCGTCAGATGCGTCAAATGGCCAAGGTCGCCGACCCGGGGCAGGCCGCCGCGGCGCCGGCTGGCGGCTTTTCCGGTGCCCTCAGGAAGTCGCTGGATGCCATCAGCGAAACCCAGAACAAGGCCTACGGCCAGGCCCAGGACTTCGAGCTGGGCAAGCCGGGCGTTGCCCTGAATGACGTGATGGTCGATCTGCAGAAGGCCAACATCAGCTTTCAGATGGGGGTGCAGGTGCGCAACAAAGTGGTTGCCGCCTACCAGGAAATCATGAATATGCAGGCTTGAGCGGGCCAAACCCGGGAAAAAGAGAGAAAAAAGGAATGGATGGAAGAAATTTTGGTGCCGGCCCTAAAGGTTTTTCGGAACTTGTCGATAACCTGAATAACGGTGGCTTACTGCCCTAGATTCCGGGTAAACCCAACGTTTCGGTCAACTGGCCGAGTCCATCAACTTTTGCATACAGGAGCTCCATCATGGGACAAGTCATCAACACCAACACACTCTCGTTGCTTACCCAAAACAACCTGAGCAAATCGCAATCCGCGTTGAACACGTCGATCCAGCGCCTCTCGTCCGGCGTGCGCATCAACAGTGCCAAGGACGACGCCGCCGGTCAGGCCATCGCCAACCGCTTCAACGCCAACATCAAGGGTCTGACGCAAGCCCAACGCAATGCCAATGACGGCATTTCGCTGGCGCAAACGACGGAAGGTGCCTTGAACGAAGTCAATACCAACCTGCAACGCATCCGCGAATTGACGGTGCAATCGGCCAACGGCTCCAACTCCGCCGCCGACAAGACTTCGATCCAGGCTGAAATTGCCCAGCGCATGGCGGAAATCGACCGCACCTCGGCCCAAACCGACTTCAACGGCACCAAAGTGCTGTCCGCCGACCGGAGTCTGTCGATTCAGGTCGGTGCCAACGACGGCGAAGCGATCACCATCGGCCTGAAGAAGATGGACTCCACGGCGCTGGGTCTGGGTGGCTATAGCGTTTCGGGTCTGTCCGATGCAATTACTTCGTTCACGGACACGTCCGTCGCTGGCACGTCGACCAAGGTGGATGTCAACCTTGCGGCTGTCACCGTTACCAACATGTCCGCCGGCACGACCACCGCAGACCTGAAGCTGCATGGCTATGGTACCTACACGGCGGCAACGCAGACCTATGCCAACTACGCAGTCGAGGATAAGGCGGGCAACTTGTACAAATTGAACGGTGCCGTCAATAACACAACGGGCGTGGTGGCCAACTTCACGGCGTCTGGAACGGTTGCGGAACTGGCTGCTCAAAAAGCCGCCTACGATGCAAATGCCGCAGCCGGTATGACCTCCACCGCCAATCCGCTGGCGGCGCTGGACAAGGCACTGGCTCAGGTCGATTCCCTGCGCGGTTCCCTCGGTGCGGTGCAAAACCGTTTCGACTCGGTGATCTCGAATCTGGGCACCACGGTCAACAACCTGACCTCCTCGCGCTCACGCATCGAAGATGCCGACTACGCCACGGAAGTTTCGAACATGACACGGGCGCAGATTCTGCAACAAGCCGGCACCTCCGTGCTGGCCAAAGCGAACCAGTCGACCCAAGGTGTGATGGCGCTGTTGCAATAAGCGCTGGCGGCGAAAGCCGATAAGTTAGCCAATCGGGCCAAAAGAGAGGCCCGATTGCGCTACCCACTCCGGCCTGCGGAGTTGCACAGGCCCGAGTGGATAGCGTTTTGACGGGAGACCGGAAATGTCGATTTCAACCACTGCGATGCGGGTCGATCATGTGGGGCTGGCAGCTCAGAAGATTGCGCAGCCGGGCGCTGCCGGCAAGCCGCAGGCGGGACTGTTGAAAGCGCCTTCCGTCAATGTCCCCGATCAAATGTCGAAGATGGCGGCGGCGCAGGCGCTGGCCGATGCCAGGCAGGGCGAGGCCGGCAAACTGAGCGCCGAGCAGGCCCGGCAAACGCTGCAGGAGATCAACAAGGTGATGGACGCCCTGTCAATCAGCGTGCAGTTCCAGATCGATCCCGATTACAAGGAGGTGATCATCAAGGTGGTGGACCAGGATACCGGCAAGGTGATCCGCCAACTCCCCTCCGAGGACGTGGTGCGCGTGGCCAAGGCCCTCGATAATTTGAAAGGACTGCTTTTTGCCCAGGCCGTGTGATGGCGCTGTTTCAGGTGCAATGGACTGGGTGAACAGGATTTATTATGGCTACCGTTTCTTCCCTCGGCATCGGCTCCAATCTTGATTTGACCAGCTTGCTGGCCAGCATCAAGAGCAATGAGCAGGCGCCGCTGCTGGTGCTGCAAAAGCAGCAAACCAGCTATACCTCCAGGCTGACCGCTTACGGGCAGTTGAACAGCGCCTTGAGCGCGCTCCAGAGCGCCGCGGCGACACTCTCCAAGGCAACCCTGTTTCAGGGCGTCAAGGCCAACTCGACGGCCAGCGATGTGGTCGGCGCCACGGCTTCGGCAACGGCTGCCAGTGGCGTCTACGCGGTGAACGTGACGCAATTGTCGCAAGCGCAGTCGCTGGCCGCCGCCGGCGTCGCCAGCAGCACGGCGCCGATTGGCACGGGCGCGGCGACCACCTTGACGCTGGACTTCGGCACCCTCTCCGGCGCCACGCCAGACCCGTTGACCGGCAAATATACGGGTGCCACTTTTACGCCGGATGCCACGCGTGCGGCCACCAGCATCACGATCGACGCCAGCAACAACACGCTGGCCGGCATTCGGGATGCCATCAACGGCAACGCCAGCATCGGCGTCACGGCCGCCATCGTCAATGACGGCAGCGCCACGCCCAACCGGTTGGTACTGACTTCCAAGCAAAGCGGGGAGACCTCCAGCATGCGCATTGCCGTCAGCGGCGATGCGGCGCTGAGCAGCCTGCTGGCGCACGATCCGGCCGGTTTGCCGGCGGCCCAGTTGCAGCAGACCGCGGTGGCCCAGAACAGCAAATTGACGGTCAACGGCATTGCTGTCACCAGCGCCAGCAACAGCGTGGTGGACGCAGTGCAAGGTGTCACCATGACGCTGGCCAAGGTCGGTGCCAGCAGCCTGACGGTGCAGAACGACAGCGCCAGCGTGCAAGGTGCGATCACCACTTTTGTCAACGCCTACAACAGCTTTCAGAACGTCTCCAAGCAGTTGACGGCTTTTGACGCCGCCAAGAAGACCGGTGCCATTCTGCTGGGCGATGCCACCTTGCGCAATATTCAGGTCGCTATCCGCGCCACCCTGACCGGCGCCCAGGTACCCGACAGCAGCGGCCTGACGACGCTGTCGCAGATCGGCGTCTCGTTCCAGAAAGACGGTACCCTGGCGATCGATGCGACCAAATTGACGGCCGCCCTGGGCAGTCATTTGAGCGGGGTCGCCAATCTGTTTTCCGGCAGTGCCGGGGTTGGCGGCTATGGCAACCAGCTGGCCACGCTGATCACCGGGTTCACCGATGCCAATGGCGTCCTGTCGGCCGCCACCAAGGGCGTCAATACGAGCCTGGACACGCTCAGCAAGCAATACACGGCGACCTCCGACCGGATCGATGCCACGGTGGCGCGCTACAAAGCCCAGTTTACGCAGCTCGACACGCTGATCAGCAGCATGAACCAGACCAGCTCGTACCTGACGCAGCAATTCAACGCCTTGAACAACACGACAACCAAGTAAGGGGAAACTCATGTATGAACCAAATGCCATGGCTCGCAGCGGCGCCAGTACCTACGCCCGGGTCGGCCTTGAAACGGGCGTCATGAGCGCCTCGCCGCACCAATTGATCACCTTGCTGTTCAATGGCGTCAAAACGGCCATCAGCATGGCGCGTCATCACATGCTGAGCGGTGAGATCGTGGCCAAGGGCAAAGCGATTTCGAAAGCCATCAACATCATCGACAACGGTCTGAAGACCAGTTTTGAAGCGCCTGCGGGCGATGCCGCCGGTGCCGCCCTGGTGGCCAATCTGCTGGCGCTGTACGACTACATCGGTCAGCGTCTGCTGCTGGCCAACCTGCGCAACGACCCGGCACTGCTGGACGAGGCGGAGCGGCTGCTGGAGACCGTCAGCTCGGCCTGGCTGGAAGTGGATCCGCAGCTGTCCCAGCCGGCGCGGCAGCCGGCGAATGGCCCGATGTCAACCCGTTTTTCCATAGGAGCCTGAGATGGGATGCCAAAGTGAAGTCATGCACTGCTACGAGCAGATTGCGCCCATCACGGAACGCATGCTGATGTTGGCACAGCTGCGCCACTGGGGCGAGTTGCCGGCGCTGGAGACGCAACAAAGCGCGCTGGTGGAGCGCCTGCGGGTGATTGAAGCCGGCGAGACTTTGAGCGAGGCGCAGACGGCGCGCAAATACCAGTTGCTGGGCCGTATCACGGCGCAGCAGGCCGAGATCAATAGCCTGGTCGTGCCGCAATTGAGGGAACTGGGCCTGATACTCAAAAACATGGCGTCCCAGCAACTGCTGCAGCAGGCCTACGGTCAGAGCAACGACCCGCTGTCATGAGCGGTGTCACGCCCCTGGTCGACACCTTGTTGGCGACGCGGCTGGCGCAGCGCCTTGACCTGGTGCCGCTGAAGGGGCAGTTCGATATTGCCGGACCGGGCGTCGTGACGCAGGTGGAACAAGTCAGCAACGACGTCCGTCTGTCATCGCGCGCGGCCCTGCAACAGCAGTTGAGCGCGGTCTCCGCTGCAGGCGTCGACCAGGGCGCCAGTGCGCCCGGGGTCCCGCTGGACCAGAGCGTCACTTTGAGCGCGGTGGCGCGTGCCTTGACGGCCATTCTGGACCCGCCGACCGACCCGAGCGTGAAAATTACGGGAACGCAAGCGCTGTGGCCCCAGCCGCAGAAACCCGATGGCCGGCAACTGGCTGCGACCTTGCTCGACACGGTAGCCCATTCGGGTCTTTTTTACGAGTCGCACCTGCAGCAGTTTGCCGCCGGCGAGCGCACGCTGGCGCAATTGGCGCGCGAGCCGCAAGCGCATCTGGGCAGTCTGGCGCAGGCGTCGGAGGCCGGTCCGGCAGCGGCCCTGGCGACAGCTTCGGGCGCCCCGGCCAGCCCCGATCCGGTGGCTGCCATTCACCCGCAAGCCGTGGCATTGGTGCGCCAGCAGCTCGAGTTGCTGGCGCTGCCGCTGTTTCGCTGGAGCGGCGAAGCCTGGCCCGGCACCCCCCTGGAGTGGGAAATACAGGAGGAGTCAAGAGAGCCGCAGGGCGGCGCAGACGAGCCCGCGCCGCAACGCAGCTGGACCAGCAAGCTGGCGCTGGAACTGCCCACGCTGGGCGCGCTGGAAGCGCGTTTGAATCTGGCCGGCAACACGCTGCAACTGCGTCTGGCGGCGCGCCAGCCGGCCACCGTGAGCCTGCTGGGGCAGGCCGGCAGCGGCCTGCCCCAGCGCCTGGGCGCCGTGGGTCTGCAACTGACCGGTCTGCAAATTGGAACACTGGCGCCGGTGTCGATGCCGGTAACATGATGGAACAACAGCTGCCAGAGCGAACCAGTGCCGTAGCACTGTCCCACTCCGCCAGGGACATGACACCTGTCGTGGTGGCCAAGGGCTATGGCGTGGTGGCCGACTCGATTGTCCGGATCGCGCGCGAAAATGGTCTGTATGTGCACTCCTCGCCCGATCTGGTGAAGTTGTTGCTGCAGGTTGATCTGGATGCACGAATTCCGCCAGAATTGTATGTGGCGGTGGCCGAGGTGCTAGCATGGCTGCATCAGCTTGAAAACAGTCCGGTCACTGCGCAATACAGGGAAGCGATGAATCGATTAAGCCCCAATCGAAACCCCAATTGAATTGAATTGCACTCAAGTCATGACTGAAGAACTCAAAAACCTGCCCTACCTGACACCCAACGAGGTCGCCCAGTGGATGATGGTGTCCCCGGTGACGGTTCGCAGTTGGGCGCAAAAAGGCTTGCTCCAGGCCGAAGTCACGCCCGGCGGCCATCGCCGGTTTCGCCGGGAGGAGGTCGAGCGCTTCGCGCGCCAATGGAATCCACAGGGCAACAAAGGGCCTTTGAGGGTACTGATTGTCGATGACGACCGGGCGATTGTCGGTTTTCTGCGGGAGTTGCTGGAAGGCGGGGACTACCAGACGGTGGTGGAGACGGCCCATGACGGCTTCGAAGCCGGGCGCAAGGTTCATGCTTTTGCTCCCGACATCGTGCTGCTCGACTTCATGATGCCGGGCATCAAGGGCAGTGAAGTGTGCCGTCAAATCAAGCAGTTGCCGGGGCCTGCCAATGTGCGCGTGATTGCCATGAGCGGCTACCTCAGTCCCGAAAACGAAGCCGAACTGTTGGCCGCCGGGGCTGAGTGCTGTCTTTCCAAACCGCTTGACACGAACCGTCTGCTCAAGCTGATGGGTCTTGAGGACTAGGCCCAGAGCAAGAGCGTGCAAGTGAATCCGGAAACGCAGAAGATCCAGATCAATCGGGTCAAATCGAGACGTCAGACCGCCGTCGTGGATGGGCGCCGGTTGCGTCAGCAACTGCTTTTGGTGGGGGGGCTGGCGGCCCTGGTATTGGCGGTCCTGTTGCTGCCGCTGCCGGACCTGAACCGGGCCTTCCGGTATTACTTTTCCATCCACCTGCTGCTGGACTTTTTCTCCGTGGTGGTGGTGGTTCTTGTCTTTGCCACGGTCTGGCATACGCCGGCGAAAGAGGTCTCGACTTCTTTTCTATTGATCGCGGTGGCCCTGTTTGCCGCCGGTTGGCTTGATTTTGCCCATGCCTTGTTGTTCGATATACCCGAACCCAGCACCCCTTTTTCGGCCGAAAAAGGCGCGGTATTCTGGCTCGGGGGACGCCTGATGGTGGCGCTGACGCTGTTGCTGGTCAGCTTCTATCCGCAATTAGGCCCGGCGCCGGGCAAGGCCCGCTTCGGCATTTTTGCCGGCTTTAGCGGGCTCTGCCTGCTGCTGGCCTGGCCGGTGTTTTTTCAGGAGATCGATTGGCCGGCCTTGCGCTTGGACGACGGCGGCCTGACTTTGCTGGGTGCCGGCCTGGAGTGGTGCATCGCCGCCTTGCTGGCGCTGGCGGCTTGGCGCTACTACCGGCTGTCGCGCCGCTCGGACGAAGAAGTCCTGTCCCTGCTGTTCGGTGCCGTCGCAATTGCCGGTTTGAGCGAGATGCTGCTGAGCCAGTACGTGGCGGTCGCCGATCTGCGCAACCTGCTGGGTCATGCTTACCGATTTTTGAGCTATTGCCTGTTCTACCAGGCGATGTTTGTTATCTGCGTTAACCGGCCGTACCAGAAACTGACGGCGCAAACCCTGCTGCGCCGGAAAAACGATGAAACCCTGCGGACCCAGGGCCTGGCCCTGGATTCCACCACCACGCCGGTTATCGTGACCGATCTGGAGGGCAAAATCCTGTGGCGCAACCGCGCCAGTTATGCTCTGATGGGCCGGCGATCCTCGGACGTCGAACCCGGTTCTTCCCTGTTTTCGGAACCCGTCACGCTGGACCCGGTGGTGGCTGAGCGGATGCGGGCCACGGTCGAGGCCGGGGGCGTCTGGCGCGGCCTGGTGCATCTGAAGGATCAGCGCGGCGACGACGTCATCCTGGACCGCACCGTGACGCCGGTGCGCGACGAAAACGGCGCGCCCAAGGGCTACATCTCGGTCGGCGAGAACGTGACGCAAAGGGAATATGCCCAACTGCGCTACAAGCGCGTACTTGACATGACCATCGACGGCTTCTGGATTGCCGACCTCGACGGCCGCTTGTGCGAAGTCAATCAAGCTTACGCCAGGATGTCGGGCTACTCGGTCGAAGAACTGCTGGGCATGAACGTCAGCCAACTCGAAGCGCAGGAGCGCCCGGAGCAGCTGCAAGAGCACATTCAAAGAATTGTCGAACTCGGGAAAGACCGCTTCGAAACCCGCCATCGCCACAAACAAGGCTACGAAATCACGGTTGATGTTTCCGTCATTTACGACCCCGTGCAACAGCTGCTTTTTGTTTTCGTGCGCGACCGTACCGAACTGGTGCAAGCCGCCGCCGCCAAGAAAGGGCTGGAGCGGCAGCTGCAGCAGTCGCAAAAAGTGCAGCAACTGGGGCAATTGACGGGCGGTATTGCACATGACTTCAACAACAGCCTGGCGACCATTCTGGGCTACTCGCGACTGGCGCTGGACCGCTTTGTGCCGGACAAGCAGGGCAAGCTGGCAAGTTACCTGCGCGAGGTGGTTGCCGCCAGCGAGCGGGCACGCGACCTGATCGCCAAGATGCTCACTTTTGCCAGCACCCAGCCCAGTGCCAGTGCCGACGTGATTGCGCCTTCCGCCGTGGTGCAGGACGTCGTCAACATGATGCGGGTGTCTATCCCCTCGAGTATCGAGATCATGAGCTGGATAGAGGATGAACTCTACATCTGCATAGACCCCAGCGAGCTCAGCCAGGTGCTGGTCAACCTGATCATCAACGCCCGGGATGCCATCACCGGGCACGGCGTCATCGAGATTCGCCAGCACCGGGTCGAGATCAAGGGCAAGATCTGTGCTGCCAGCCATACCAGCCTGTCCGGCACTTTTGCCGCCCTGGAAGTGTCCGACACCGGCAGCGGCATAGACCCGCAGCACATGTCGCGCCTGTTCGATCCTTTTTTTACAACCAAGGAGGTTGGCAAGGGAACCGGACTGGGCCTGTCCATGGTGCAGGGCATTTTGCGGCGTTCCAACGGGCATGTGGTGGTCGAATCCAGGCTGGGTCAAGGCAGTCAGTTCCAGTTGCTGTTCCCGATTGCAGAGCCGCCCGACGCAGCGGGCGGTGTTCAGCCCAGCAAAGCGTCGACCCGAGTGGGTCTGGGGCAACAAATCTGGGTGGTCGACGACGAGCCGGCCGTGGCCCGCTACCTGGGCGAATTGCTGGAAGACTGGGGTTACCAGGCGCGGCTGTTTAACGACCCGTCGGATCTGTTCGCCGCTTTTGCGGGTGAAAAGAATCAGGTCGACCTGGTGATTACCGACCAGACCATGCCCGGCCTGACCGGTCTGGCGCTGGCGCAGCGCTTGCACAGTTTGCGGCCCGGCTTGCCCATCATTCTGTGCAGCGGCTACACCGACTCGATCAGCCAGTCAGACGTGTTGCAGCATGAAATTCGCCGCTATTTCACCAAGCCGCTCGATCCGACGCAGTTGCGTGAGGCCTTGGAGAAGGAGTTTTTCCAGACCAAGCCGGATATTTTGCGATGAAAAATCGCTGTTACCGATTTCTTAGACTTTAACGAATAAATCGCTTAAATCGCTAGACACGCTCATTTCGATTGGATACACTTAATTACGAAGTTTACAAGCGGGTCGACTTTTTTGCCCGCAAGGTACAAGTTCGTAACACACGGCGGGGCACCACAGAGAGGTACCCGGCCGCGTCGACAGAGAGCAAGTTGTCAAGCTAGGAGCGCAAAATGGTTGAGACGGGTAATACCAACGACATCAGTGATTTGAATTTGGCCTACCTGCTGCTGGCACAGCGGCTCGTCCGGGAGGACGTTGCCTCGGCCATGTTCCGCTTGGGCATGAGCCGGGAGTTGGCCGATTTGCTGGGAAATCTGTCGCTTTCGCAAATTGTCAAGCTGGCTTCTTCCAGCCTGCTGTTGTGCCGCTTCAGATTTGACGACCAGCCGATTCTGTCGGCGCTGTCGCATGAGGTCAAGGACATGGCCTTGCAGCAGGCCCATACCGCCATCCTGATGGCCCGCCAGCCGGTGGCGGCGACCCGATGAGGCGGCGCAGCGGGTGCGGCAACCGGACCCCTCTCATGGTTCGCATTCGGGGTCGGCATGGCCGCTAAAAGCGTCATTCACGAAGCGCAGGATATCGCGCTGGCGATGGATTTGATCAATCTGGGCGCCCGACTCCAGTTTCTGGAAGCCGAGACCAGTCTGAGTCGGGACCGCCTGATCAAGCTGTACAAGGAGATCAAGGGCGTTTCGCCACCCAAGGGCTTGCTGCCGTTTTCCACCGACTGGTTCATGACCTGGCTGGCCAACATCCATTCGTCGATGTTCTACAACATCTACCGCTTCATGTTGACGCAGGGCGGCTGTACCCGAATCAACGCGGTCATCAAAAGCTACCGGCTCTATCTGGAGCAGACCGAACTGCAAGGCACGTTGCCGGTTCTTGATTTCACGCGGGCCTGGACGCTGGTCCGGTTTTTTGACAGCGACATGTTGCAGTTGAGTACCTGTACCCGCTGCACCGGTCAGTTCGTGGCCCATGCGCACGACACCCAAAACAACTATGTGTGTGTGTTGTGCCGGCCGCCATCGCGCGCCGGCAAGACCAGCAAGGCCAAACCCGACGCCCCCGAGGTGCCGGTGAGTGTCAAGGAGGATAAGCGCGCGCCGTCGTCTTCGCAGTGGCTGGCTCAAGTGATGAGCGGGGTTCGCACCTGACGGGCGGCGGGTCGATCCGGCGTTATTGAACAACAGATTTTTCAACGAGAGAACATAGTGCTGGTCATTGTTGGTTATCTGATCGTGCTGGGGTCCGTGTTCGGCGGCTATGTGATGATGGGCGGGCATTTGGGTGTGCTGTACCAGCCGCTCGAACTGCTGATCATCGGCGGCGCCGCGGTGGGCGCCTTCGTTGCCGGCAATGACGGTAAAACGGTCCGTGCCACCATGAAAGAGTTGCCGAAATTGTTGCGCAATTCCAAAAAGCACGACAAGGCGCTCTACATGGAGTTGCTGGCCCTCTTGTACGTGCTGCTTTCCAAGGGCCGCAAGGACGGCATGATGGCGCTGGAGTCGGACATCGACGATCCGCAGAACAGCGCCATTTTTGCGCCCTACCAGGTGATTTTGCGCGATGCTCCGGTGATCGAGTTCCTGACCGACTACCTGCGTCTGGTGGTCAGCGGCAACACCGATCCGTTCGAGATCGGCGAGCTGATGGAGCACGAACTTGAAACCTACAAGCAGGAGGCGGAAGTTCCAGCCCACAGTCTGGCCCGGGTCGGCGACGCGTTGCCGGCGCTGGGCATTGTGTCGGCGGTGCTGGGCGTGGTCCATGCGCTGGCATCGGCCGATCTGCCGCCGGCCGAGATGGGCCAATTGATTGCCCACGCGATGGTGGGCACCTTCCTGGGCATCCTGCTGTCCTACGGTTTCGTGTCGCCGCTGGCCACCTTGATCGAGCACAAAGTGGCGGAATCGCTCAAGGTCTACCAATGCATCAAGGTCACGCTGATGGCCAGCTTGAACGGCTACGCACCGCAACTGGCGGTGGAGTTCGGCCGGAAAATTCTGTATTCGACCGAACGGCCCTCGTTTACCGAGCTCGAGGGGCACGTTCGTGAGGTCAAGAACCGCTGACGCCGACATGTCCGAGCCGCCATGAACGAAGTCACACGCCGGATCATCATCAAGCGCCCGGTCATGGCGGCGGCCCATCACGGTGGTGCCTGGAAGATTGCGTTCGCCGATTTCATGACCGCCATGTTTGCCTTCTTTCTGGTCATGTGGCTGCTCGGCAATTCTTCGGCGCAGCAGTTGGCCGGTATTGCCGAGCAATTCAAGATGCCGCTCAAGATGGCCATCGCCGGCGGCAAGAGAAGCAGTACCACCAGCAGTGTGATCCCGGGCGGTGGCGCCGATCCCCTGCATACGGCCGGCGAGGTCAAGAAGGCCGACGGCGAGGAAGATGTGGCCCGGCTGAGCGCGCTCAAGCAACGTCTGAACGACATGATAGAAGCCAACCCGGTGTTGCGGCAGTTCCGCCACCAACTGCTGCTCGACATCACGTCGGAAGGTCTGCGCATCCAGATCGTCGACAGCAACAGCCGCCCCATGTTCGACCGCTCCAGCGCCATCGTCGTGTCCTACATGCGCACCATTCTGCAGGCGATCGGTCCGGTGCTCAATGAGCAGCCGAACAAGATTACCTTGTCCGGCCATACCGACGCGACGCTTTACCCCAGGGGCGATAAATCGTACAGCAACTGGGAGTTGTCGGCCGATCGGGCCAATGCCTCGCGCCGCGAGTTGATCGCCGGTGGCATGCAGGACCAGAAAGTGCTGCGTGTCATGGGGGTGGCGGCCAGCATGCATTTGAACCAGGAAGACCCGTTTGCCGCGGTCAATCGCCGCATCAGCATCGTCGTGCTCAATCACCGAGCGCAAGGGGAGATCGAGGCCGCCAATGCCGCCAATCCGGCCAAGGCTGCCAATATCGGCATCAAACTGCCCACCGGGCAAGCCGCCGCCACCCGGCCGCCGGCCGCCAATCGGCCACCGGTTCGCGCCGATGGCCAGATCTAGCGCAGTACGAAAGGCACCTGAGATGGATATCAAGCAGTTTTACCAAACCTTTTTTGAAGAAGCCGACGAGTTGCTGGCGGAGATGGAATTGCTTCTGCTGGGGCTGGATTTGCAGGCGCCGGAGAGTGAGCATCTGAATGCCATATTTCGGGCCGCGCACTCGATCAAGGGGGGGGCCGCGACGTTTGGCTTCGTGGCGTTGACCGAGACCACGCATTTGCTTGAAAACCTGCTCGACAAGGCACGTCATGGTCAATTGATACTGAGCCAGAAAATGATGGATGGCTTTTTGGAGACGAAAGACGTGTTGCAAAAACAATTGAGCGCTTACCGCTCCGACAGCGAGCCGGAACCGGAAATGGTGCAGCGCATCTGTGCGGTGCTGCGGCAACTGGCGCTGGAGGCCAGCGCCGGTGCTGGCGCCGAGGCCGGCAACAGCGCGCCGGAGCCCGCGCCAGCCCCGCCACCGGTCCCGGCCACTGCCGTCGCGCCGGCAGCGGCGGTGCCGACGCCGGCGCCGACCAAGGTATTGCCGGGAGCCGCCCTGCAGGTGCGCTTTTCCAAAGTCTCCGAGAGCGACCGCAAATTACTCAGCCAGGAGTTGGCCAATTTGGGCACGGTGCTGAGCCAGACCGAGACCGATGACAGCCTGACCGTGTGCCTGGAAACCGGCTGCGACCCGGACGATGTGATTGCGGTCTGCTGTTTCATTATCGAAGCCGAGCAGATTGAAATCAGTAGCGCGCCAGAGGGTGCCCCTGAAGCGAGCGCTGTCCCCGAGTCGAATGAAGTGCCCGCGGCGATGCCGGAAGTTGCACCGGCTGCGGCGCCGTTGGCCCCGGTCGCAGCGCCGGTGGCTGCGCCGCCGGTGAGCGCGCCGCCAACCCAGTCGCCGACCAAGGCGGCGGTCGCGCCGGTGGCGGCGGCGGCCAGTGCCAAGGAGTCGGGCTCGATCCGGGTCGATGTGGAAAAAGTCGACCAGATCATCAACCTGGTGGGCGAACTGGTGATTACCCAGTCGATGCTGACGCAGATCGCCTCGACCATCGATCCGGTGCTGCACGAGCGTCTGCTGAGTTGCGTCGGGCATCTGGAACGCAATGCGCTGGACTTGCAGGAGTCGGTGATGTCGATCCGGATGATGCCGATGGACTACGTCTTCAGTCGCTTCCCGCGCCTGATACACGATCTGTCGGCCAAGCTCGGCAAACAGGTGCAACTGGTGACGGTCGGCAAGGAAACCGAACTGGACAAGAGTCTGATCGAGCGCGTCATCGACCCGATCACCCATCTGGTGCGCAACAGCCTTGATCACGGCATCGAGAGTCCGGAGCAGCGCGCCTTGCTGGGCAAGGACCCGGTCGGCCGCTTGACGCTGTCGGCGCAGCATCAGGGCGGCAGCATCGTGATCGAGGTGCGCGACGACGGGGGCGGTTTGCCGCGCGACAAAATTCTGGCCAAGGCGATCCAGCAAGGCATGGCGGTCAACGAGACAATCTCCGACGAGGACCTTTGGCAACTCATTTTTGCCCCCGGTTTCTCCACCGCGGAAGTGGTGTCCGACGTTTCGGGTCGCGGCGTCGGCATGGATGTGGTGAAACGCAATATCCATGAAATGGGTGGCCATGTCGAAGTCTCATCGGTCCGGGGGCAGGGCACCAGCATCAGGATCGTGCTGCCGCTGACGCTGGCGATTCTGAATGGCATGTCGGTCAAGGTCGGCCAGGAAATCTACATCCTGCCGCTGAATTACGTCATCGAATCGCTGCAACCGCTGGCCCAGGATATCCACTCCATCACCGGCGACGAGCATGTCATGCATGTTCGCGGCGAATACCTGGCACTGGTCGAATTGCACAAGATGTTTCAAGTCGTCGACGCCGTGCAGGATCCGACGCAAGGCATTGCCGTCATCGTGCAGACCGAAGGAACGCGCTTTGCGCTGATGGTTGACCAGTTGGTCGGTCAGCATCAGGTGGTGGTGAAGAACCTTGAAACCAACTACCGCAAAGTGCCGGGTATTTCCGCGGCAACGATTCTGGGAGATGGCAATGTGGCATTCATCATCGATGTGGTTGGGGTGCGTCGAACGGTTCGCGGGACAGCCGTCCCGGCGCTGGCGCAGTAGCCCCAGCTTGGCCGAACAGAGCGACAGCCCAATGCAATCGAGTCCGCAAATGCAAGCCGCCGGTTGCACCTACCGTGGAGGGCAGACACCATGATTTACCTCAAACTGTTGGCACCGGGTCGACTTTTGATGCGGCGCATGCCTCTGGTCTTCAAGTTTTTGCTGCTGGCGCTGCTGCTGCTGACGCCGCCGGCCGTGCTCCTGCTGCGATCGCTGCTGGGCGGCGCTCCGGCCGGATCCGCAAGCGCCTGGCTGAGCGCCGGTAGTGTGCTGTCGGGGGGCTATTTTTTGCTCGCTTTCTACCATAGCTTTGCGCAGGATCTGTGGCAGGTGACGCAAGCCATGGAGCAGATCGTGCAAGGCGATTTGTGCGTCAGCGTGGAGATCGCCGGCGGCGACGAGCTTGCCATGCTGGCCTTGTCGACCCGCAAGATCGGTCAGACGCTTTCCTCCATGGTGGCCAACGTCCGCAGCAATGCCGCGTTCGTGGCGCATTCGGGCCAGAGCCTGGCGAGCAGCAACCGTCAGCTGTCGGATCGAACCGAGCAGCAGGCGGCCAATCTGGAACAGACCAAGTCCAGTGTCGAACAGCTGTCGGCCACGGTACAAGACAACGCCCGCGCGGCCAGTCAGGCCAACCTCCAGGTCGCCAGTGTGCGCGACGCCGCCGACCAGGAAGGCGCCACCATGACTGCGGCCATCGCCTCGGTGGAGGCGGTTCAGAGCAGCGCCAAGCGCATGGACGAGATTGTCGGTGTGATTGACGGACTGGCTTTTCAGACCAATATCCTGGCCCTCAACGCGGCGGTGGAGGCGGCCCGGGCCGGCGAGTCGGGCCGCGGTTTCGCGGTGGTCGCCAGCGAGGTCCGTTCGCTGGCGCAGCGCTCCGCCGAGTCGGCCAAGGAGATCCGTCTGCTGATCGGCACCTCGTCGACGCAAATTGCCTCCAGCGCCCAGCGCATTCGCGACGCTGGCGGCAGCATGCGCCAGATCGTGGCCAACATTCGTGACGTGGCCAGCAACATGGCGCAGATATCCAGCGCCAGCGCGGAGCAGAGCACGGGACTGATGGAGATCAGCTCGGCGGTGCGTCAACTCGATGAAATCACGCAGCGCAATGCCCAGATGATCGAGCACGCGGCGCGCCAGTCGGCCGATCTGGCGGGTCGCTCCGCCACCCTGGTCGACTCGGTGGCGCTGTTCAAGCTGCAGCAGGGATCGGCGGAGGAGGCCATCGCACTGGTGCAGCGCTGTGTGGCGCAGCGTCGGCGCAGCGCTTCCGTCAGCGCTTTTTTGCGTGATATCACCCATCCGTCGCAGGGCTTTCACGACCGCGACATGTATGTTTTCGTGCTGAATGCGGGTGGCACTTACCTGGCCTTCGGTGGCAACCCGGGCAAGGTCGGAACGCGGGTGCAGGACATTGCCGGGGTCGATGGTGACGGCCTGTTGGCGGCCATCGCGGCCCAGGCCGAGCGGGAGCCCGGCTGGGTCGAATACGACATCACCAACCCGACCACCGGGCGCGTTCAAACCAAGATGTCGTTCGTGCAGAAGCTCGATGACATGCTGATCGGCTGCGGCGTCTATAAAAACCTGATGCTCGGCTAGTGCCCGGTTCAGCAAATCCAGTCCGTTCGCGGCATACTCCACACCCCAAGATGCATTTTTTACTTTTGCTTGTCAGTCACCCGTTCCTCACGCCGGTTGAAAGGATCAAGTTGGCGCGGTCTGTCCAGTCGAACCCGCATGGCCGTCGGGTCACAGCGTCATTTTGTTTTTAAGGAATTATTCGGCATGATCAAGAAAATCAGTGTCCGACAGCTGAAACCGGGGATGTTTGTCCACGACATGGACTGCGGCTGGATGGAACACCCTTTCCTGACCGGGTCTTTCAAGATCCGCAGCGAAAAGGATATCGGGCAGATGATCGCCTACGGCATTCGCGAGCTGTATATCGACTCCGAAAAAGGGCTGGACGCGAGCGATGCGCCAACCAAGAAAGAGGTCGAGACCAGCATCGCGCGGCAAATGGAAGTTGTTTTCGAAAACGTCAAGTCACTCGATCCGACCTCGTTGCAGGAAGAAACCGGCAGGGCCAAGATCGTGCTGGTGGAGGCCAGCAAGATCGTTGGCGACCTGATGCAGGGCGCGCGCCTGGGCCGGCAAATCGAGCAGGAGCAAATCGATCCCATCGTCAGCAAGATGTCGGACTCGATTCTGCGCAACAAGGACGCGCTGCTGAGCCTGTGCCGCATCAAGGAAAAAGACAATTACACGTTTCTTCATTCGGTCAGCGTCGGCGCGCTGCTGATGTGCTTCACCCGCGCCTTCGACCTCAAGCCCGGCGACATGCAGTTGGTGGGAATCGGCGGCATGTTGCACGACATTGGCAAAACCATGGTGCCCGATCGAATCCTGAACAAGGCCGGCGAGTTGACGCTGGACGAGTTCACCACCATGAAGATGCATGTGCTGTACGGCCAGAACATTCTGTCGGACACGCCGGGAATCACCCAGACTTCGTTTGACGTGGTGGCCCAGCACCACGAACGCTACGACGGCAGCGGCTACCCGCTGAAACTCAAGGGCTCGGAGATGTCGATTTACGGGCAGATGGCCTCGATCGTCGACGTCTACGATGCGATCACCTCGGACCGCTGTTACCGCAAGGCGATGGACCCCACCGTGGCGCTCAGGAAAATGTTCGAATGGAGCAAGTTGCACTTCGATCCCGGACTGATACAGACTTTCGTGCGCACCATCGGGATCTACCCGATTGGCACCCTGGTGCTGCTGGAGAGCGGCAAGATTGCCGTGGTGATCGATCAGCAGGGGCGGGATTTGACGCGGCCGCTGGTGCGCGCCATTTTCGACTCGCGGAAAAGTTGTTACATCAGCCCGGAAGATGTCGACCTGTCGAAACCCCTGGGCCAAGGCGGTGGCGACCGTATCGTCAGCCACGAGGCCGCCGCCAAGTGGAACATCGACCCGCATCAGTTCATTTAGGGCGAACCGGCCCTGGCGTTGCTTAGGCCGGTATAGCGGTCAGGCCGAGTCGGCGCGCCTGGCCGCGTGGCCGGCGGAACTGGCCAGATGGAAGGTGCCCACCAACTCGGCCAGATGCTGGGCCTGCTCGCGCATGCTTTCGGCCGCCGCGGCCGATTGCTCGACCAAAGCGGCGTTTTGCTGGGTCATCTGATCCAGGTGCACCACGGCGCTGTTGACTTCGCCGATGCCGTGGCTTTGGTCGGCCGCCGCGGCCGTGATTTCGCCGATGATGTCGGAGACGCGTTGCACCGAATTGACGATCTCGGTCATGGTCTGCCCGGCGTCGCTGACCAGTCGCGAGCCGGCTTCTATGCGCTCCACGCTGGCGCCGATCAGGCTCTTGATTTCCCGCGCTGCCTCGGCCGAACGGCCGGCCAGCCGGCGTACCTCGCTCGCCACCACGGCAAAGCCCCGGCCCTGCTCGCCGGCCCGGGCCGCTTCCACCGCCGCGTTCAAGGCCAGGATGTTGGTCTGGAAGGCGATGCCATCGATGACGCCGATGATGTCGTTGATCTGCTTGGAACTCTGATGGATGTCGTTCATGGTGCTGACCACCTGCGACACCATGACGCCGCCGCGCGCCGCCACCGCGCCGGCCGAGGAGGCCAGCTGGTTGGCCTGGCGCGACGCTTGGGCCGTGTGGCGCAC
>NZ_JAQTMS010000046.1 GCF_028714215.1 Rhodoferax sp.
TTCCGGATCGGGCGACATTCACATCGCGACACTCGATGTCGACACGCTGAGCCTGTCGATTTCGGGCAACGGCGACTTTCAGGCCAGCGGACGTGCCGATTCGGTGCAGTCGAGTATCTCGGGTTCCGGCAACATCAAAACGGCCAGGCTGGCCGCCAAAAACGTCCAGCTCAGCATCGCCGGTTCCGGCAATGCGCAAGTTTGGGCCAGCCAGACGCTGTCGGTCAACATTGCCGGCTCGGGAAACGTGGACTACTACGGTGACGCCGCCGTCAGCCGGACGGTGATGGGGTCCGGGCGTATCCGCAAAGTGGCTGCCACACCGACCCCGGGTAGCTGAAACTTGACCTTGCCCCGGCAGCACCTTGCGCCCAGGGCAGGTCGGCAAAAAACCCTATTTCCCCAGATTTTTCGCCTCGCTGGCGAGTTGCGTCAGACGCGGCCAGTCGCCTTGCGCCAACGCGTCCGCCGGTACCAGCCAGGAGCCGCCCACGCACACCACATTGGGTAGCGCCAGAAAATCGCCCGCGTTTTGCTGCGTGATGCCGCCGGTGGGGCAAAACTTCACATCGAAAAACGGGCCACCCCAGGCTTTCAGCATGACGACACCGCCGGCCTGGATGGCGGGAAAGAACTTCAGCGCCGTGAAGCCGTCCTCCATTGCCTGCATGATCTCGCTGCCGGTCGCCACCCCCGGCAGCAGCACCAGACCGGTATCGCGACAGGCCTGGCCCAGCACATGGGTATAACCGGGGCTGACGGCAAAGCGGGCGCCGGCCAGGGCCGCCGCCTGCACATCGGCGATGCCGCGCACCGTGCCGGCGCCGACCACCGCTTCCGGCACCTCCCTGGCAATCGCTTCGATGCAGGCCAGGGCTTGCGCCGTGCGCAAGGTAACCTCCAGCATGCGAATGCCGCCGGCCACCAGCGCACGCGCCATCGGCACCGCATCGGCGACATCGTGCAACACAATCACCGGAATCACCGGGGCGTCCTGCATCACTTGCAGGGCGGTCAACGAGGTCTCGTTATTCATACCGTCTCCCTTAGTTTGGCTGTCCTGAGTGGCAACTTTAGCAGGCCTGCTTAAAACCAGCTAGCGGCGCCGGCTTCGGCGGTCAAGGCATTGCGGCGCATCCCGGCAAACAGTTCGCGACCCAGGCCCAGACCGTTGGCGGCGCGCAGAGCCTCCGGCATCGGCTCAATGGCACGCGCGTTCCACTCGGCCTCACCAACCAGCACTTGCAGCGTACCGGCGCTGGCGTCGAGCCGGATCAGGTCACCGTCGCGCACCTTGGCCAAGGGACCAGCGGCCGCGGCTTCCGGCGAAACGTGGATGGCGGCCGGCACTTTGCCGGAAGCCCCGCTCATGCGCCCATCGGTCACCAGTGCCACCTTGAAGCCCTTGCCCTGCAACACCGCCAGCGGCGGCGTCAGCTTGTGCAGTTCCGGCATGCCATTGGCCTGTGGCCCCTGCCAGCGCACCACGCAAACCACGTCCCGGTTCAATTCATCGGCCTGAAAGGCCCGGTGCAATGCCTCCTGCGAATCGAAGACCCGGCACGGCGCTTCAATCTGGCGCCTGTCATCCGGCACCGCTGAAACCTTGATCACGCTGCGGCCCAGATTGCCCCGCAACAACTTGAGCCCGCCGGTGGCGCTAAAGGGCGCGCTTACCGGTCGCAGCACGGTTTCGTCCTTGCTCTGGCCAGCGGACACCCAATGCAAGGCACCCTGGGCATTGGCCGCCGGAATGCCGGTGTATTCGCGCAGACCACCGGCCCGATTGGTCAGCACGTCGGCGTGCAGGAACCCGGCGTCCAACAGTTCGCGGATCACAAAGCCGGGCCCCCCCGCCGCCTGAAACTGATTTACGTCGGCGCTGCCGTTGGGATAGACACGCGCCAGCAGCGGCACCACCTCGGACAGCGTCGAGAAATCATCCCAATCGATCACAATGCCGGCAGCGCGCGCCACCGCCACCCAGTGAATCAGGTGGTTGGTCGAGCCCCCGGTGGCCAGCAAAACCACCATCGCATTCACAATGCTGCGTTCGTCGACCACACGCCCAATCGGTGGGCATGTGGCCTCCACGCTTGCCACGCCGTGTACTGCGCTGCGGTCCCGATCACCTTGGGGCGGCCCGGCGGTGATCGAGCCCTTGCCGCGCAGCACGGTACGCACCGCCTCGCGCGTCAGTTCCTCACGCAACGCGGCGCCCGGGTTGACGAAGGCAGTGCCGGGCACTTGCAGACCCATCGCTTCGAGCAGCATCTGGTTGCTGTTGGCGGTGCCGTAAAAGGTGCAGGTGCCGGCGCCGTGATAGGCCGCGGACTCGGCTTGCAGCAGCTCGGCGCGCCCCACCAAGCCTTGCGCCGCCTGTTCCCGTACCTTGGCTTTGGCATTGTTGGACAAACCCGAAGTCATCGGCCCGGCCGGCACAAAGACGGTCGGCAAATGGCCGAAATGCAGGGCGCCAATCAACAGGCCGGGAACGATCTTGTCGCACACCCCCAGCAGCAGCGCGCCGTCAAACACATCGTGGCTGAGCGAGACGGCGGTGGCCATGGCGATCACGTCGCGCGAAAACAGGCTCAGTTCCATGGCCGGCGTTCCCTGCGTCACGCCATCGCACATGGCCGGCACGCCGCCCGCCACCTGCGCCGTGGCACCCAGTTGGCGCGCCTCGGCCTTGATGATGTCCGGGTAATGCTGGAACGGCGCATGGGCCGACAGCATGTCGTTGTAGGCGCTGACGATGCCGATATTGGGCGCCCGTTCACTCACCACGCGCAGCTTGTCGTTGGCGGGCAAAGCGGCAAACGCGTGCGCCACGTTGGCACAGCCCATGCGCTCGGCGCCGGGTTTCCGATCGGCGGCAATTGTCAGACGCTCCAGGTAGGCGCTGCGCCTCGCCAGACTGCGTTCACGGATACGGTTGGTGAGAGCTTCGACCGTCGGATGGAGTTTCATGTTTCGTCAAATGTTGGTAACAAAATTACAAACCCAATGGTAACCCGTCCGCGCTGACAAAGAGCGACTCCGGGTTACAAGAGGGTTACCAAAACGGAGACACGGCGTCGGTCAGGATAAGGCTGCAGGTCGCAAGGTCATTTCGATTGCCCTACATTCAAAGATGCCCTCTTGCCAGATGGAGATCCTGATGATTCGACTCTTTGCCTCTTTGACCACAGCCTTGTTCGTGACCGCCTGCGCCGGCATCCCGCCCGGCCCGACGGCATCGGCGCAACTTAAGGCAACCCAGGGCAACAGCGTGACGGGCCAGGTTCAATTTACGCAGTTCGGTGACAAGGTGCTGGTGACTGCGGAAGTCCGAGGACTGGTGCCCAATACCGAGCATGGCTTTCATGTGCATGAAAAAGGCGATTGCTCCAGCGCTGATGGCCTCAGTGCCGGTGGCCATTTCAACCCCGACCGCAAGGCCCACGGCGCGCACGATCAGAGCGAGCACCACGCCGGTGACCTGCCCAGTCTGAAAGCCGACGCCAACGGTACAGCCCTGCTCAGTTTCGAGTCCAGCACACTGTCGGTGGGCGGCGGCAAGGCCGACGTGCTGGGGCGCGGCCTGATCGTGCACCGCGATCCGGACGATTACACAACCCAGCCCACCGGAAACTCGGGCCCGCGCCTGGCCTGCGCCGTGATCGTCAAGACCTGAGCGCAGTTCGTTCTTTCTCCGTCAAGGCAAGCCACCAGCGAGACCGGCTCGCCAATCCCATCATGGCCGCGTACGCTTCGCGCTGGCCGCGGTCTTGGGTGGTATAACCGTCACACGGATGCATTGCTGATCCGCGGATTTCAGGTATTTTCGGGAGAGGCGCGATGAACCACCGGGGCTTTGGCAAACGGCTGGCGCAGGAACTGCCGCGCTGGCAAAAAGAAGGCTGGGTGAGCGCCGAGGGTGGGCAGGCGATCCTCGCCGACCTTGGCAAACGCCAGCCGGCAGTGGCATGGGCTTCCGCACTGGCACTGGCCGGCGCTCTGCTGCTGGGCGTCGGCGTCATCACCTGGTTTGCCGCCCACTGGAACGAGATCGGCAAGCTCACCAAGCTCGCTCTCATCTTCCTCGCCCTCACAGGCAGTCAGGTCGCGCATGGTCTGTGCCTGACGCGCGCCACGCTGCCAAAACTGGCGCAGGGCATGGCGCTGCTCTCGGTGCTGTTCTTCGGCGCCGCCATCATGCTGATCGGGCAGATTTACCACATCGATGCGCATTTTCCCGACGGCATCGCATTGTGGGCGGCCGGCGCGCTGCTGACGGCGTGGCTGCTTGGCTCACAGCCGGCCTTGCTGGCGTCGATCGCGCTGGCTGCCTTGTGGACCTGGACCGAGCAGTTCGACTACCGTGCCATGAACTGGCCGCTGCTGGTCTATCTGGCACTCGCCGCCGTGCCGCTCTTTCGCAACGACTGGAAGATCGCTGCGCGCGGCTGGGGCGCCCTGTTCATTCTCTGGATCATCGGCTGGCATTTCCAGCCCTGGAGCGGCGGCGTTTGGGAAGCGCAGGCGCACCTTCGCCTGTTCGCGCTGCAGGTTCTTGGCATCGCCGGCAGCTGGGCGTTGGCACAGTCCAGTGAGCATCCCATCGCGCGCGCCGTGCGCACTGATTTTCTGCTCGCCGCGCTGATCGGTGCTTTCGTTTTCACCTTCCCCGAGTTTGGCCGACGCCAGGCCCAGCCGACGGGCGAGTTGGCGCCCTGGCTGGTCGCCTTCGGAGTTACCGCGGCGCTCTACGCCGTGGCTATCCTGCGCCTGGTTCGAACCAGCGAACTGGCGGCCGGGCGGCTGCGCATGGGCCTTGCGCTGGCGCTGGGCTTCGCCTTGCTGCTGGCGCTCGAGCTGATCGTGCCACGCGCCGGCAGCCTGGCAGCGCTGTGCTGGAACGCCCTCTTTCTGGGCCTGCTGTACTGGATCGGGGATCTCGGCATGCGCCGTGGCGAGCGCGCGCTGCTGAACTACGCCTTCACCGGTTTTGCAGTGTGGGTGCTGGCCCGCTACTTCGACACCTTCTGGTCGCTGTTCGATCGCGCTCTTTTCTTCATGACCGGCGGCCTGTTGCTGCTGGCCGGTGGCGGCTGGCTGGAGCGCAGGCGCAGGACGCTGTTACGCCAGCTTGAGAACGGAGCGCCATCATGAAGCTGTGGCCGAAGATCGTGCTGCTGCTGGCAGTTCAGGTCGCCGCGCTGGCGGCGATGATTGCCGACAAGCAGTGGACACTCAACACCGGCACGCCGGTCCTGCTGCAAACCGAACCGGTCGATCCGCGTTCGCTGTTCATGGGCGATTACGCACGCCTGGCCTATCCGATCAGCCGGCTGCGCCTGGACGGCGAGACAGCGCTCGGCGGCGACAAGGACTTCAAACGCCACGACACGGTCTGGGTCGCACTCAAAGCAGAGCCGGACGGTGCCAAAGCGGTCGCCGTGCATCACCAGCGCAACGCCATTGCGCCTGGCCTGCTGGCACTCAAAGGCGAGGTGCAGTCGGTCAACGAAAGCACCTGGGACCGCGCGACCAACCAGCCCGTCAGGCAAATCACCTTGCAGGTGCGCTACGGCATCGAGCAGTACTTCGTGGCGGAAGGCGCTGGCAGACAGATCGAGCGGCCACGGGGCGGCGAGAAGGTCTCGATTCGCGTCGCCATCGATGCACGCGGCAAAGCGGGCATCCTGGCCGTGCTGCTCGACGGCAGGGAACGTTACCGGGAAACGCTGTTCTGACCTGCCTATACTTCTGGCATGACCTCCATTGCCCATCTCCGAAAAAGCTACGAACGCGCCGAACTCAGTGAAGACGCCTCGCACGCCGATCCGCTGCTGCAGTTTGAACAATGGCTGCACGAAGCCATCAGCGCTGAAATACCCGAACCGAATGCCATGACGGTGGCCACGGTGGCCAGCGACCTGCGTCCCAGCACCCGCGTGGTGCTGATCAAGGGCTACGACCAGCGCGGCATCACCTGGTTCACCAACTACGAGAGCCGCAAAGGTCAGGAACTGGCCGGCAACCCCTATGCCGCCCTGCAATTTCACTGGGTCGAGCTGGAACGGGTGGTGCGCATCGAGGGTCTGGTGGAGAAAGTCAGTGAGGAAGAAAGCGACACCTATTTTCACAGCCGGCCGCTCGATTCACGCATCGGCGCCTGGGCCTCGCCGCAGAGCCAGGTCATCAGCGGGCGCGCCGTGCTGGTCGCCAACGCCGCCAAATACGGCGCCAAGTTCTTGCTGAACCCGCCACGCCCGCCGCACTGGGGCGGCTACCGCCTGCGACCCGACAACTGGCAATTCTGGCAAGGCCGCAAGAGCCGTCTGCACGACCGCTTGCGCTACACCTTGAGCGACGCCGTCAACCCTGCCAGCGACCCGGTATGGTTGCGCGAACGGCTGGCGCCCTGAGCGGCGTCGAACAGCGCGCCCTCAAGCCGCACCCAGCAGCGCCATCACCAGCGTAACCGTCAGCAAGGCCAGCGCGGTGGAGACCGCAACGCTGGCGGTCACCAATTCCTGCGCCACCTGGTAGCGCTGCGAAAACAGAAACACATTGGCGCCGATCGGCATGGAGGCCGCCACAATCATCACCGACAGCGACAGTCCGCTCAAGCCCAGCGACCAGCTCAAGGCGGCCACCAGCGCCGGGAACGCCAGATTCTTGATGAGGGCCAAACCGAGCGCATCCTTGAGATGGTCGCCGACCCGCACATAAGTCAAGGTGACACCCACCAGCAGCAGCGCAATCGGCCCGAACGCGTTGCTCAACAGCAGCAAGGGCTTGTCCAGCAACGCCGGAATCACCAGCCCGGTCTGGGCAAACAACAGCCCGACGATGATCGGCAAGGGCACCGGGTGAATGATGCCGTTGCGCACGGCGGCCAGCACCGTCAGCAGCATGTGCCGGCTGCCCTGCTGGCCGGCGGCCGCGGCCTCGCGCGCCACCGCCAGTTCCAGCACCACGGTGGCCAGCGTCAGCAGCACCAGGGCATGCACCGATATCAGCGTGAACAGCATCACCAGCCCGGCCTGGCCATAAGCCAGACCGACCAGCGGCACCCCTATCATGACGGTGTTGCTGAAGGTCGCCGCCAGCGCCAGCACGGTACCCCGGCGCGTCGCGCCGTGCCAGACCAGCATGGCCGCAAACAGCACGGCGGCGGCCACAAAATACATCGCTACCGGTTTGAAGTCGAGTTGCTCCACGTGAACCGTGCTCATGGTGCGAAACAGCAGCGCCGGCGTCAGCACCATGAAGACCAGATTGGTCAGGTCTTTGATCGCCTCGGCCCGTATCCAGCCGGCGCGACCGGCGATGAAACCAATGGCAATCAGCAACACCACCGGCAACAGGGAAGAGATAACCGGATGGGTCACGGCAGGCGATCAGGCAAGCAACGCTACTTGACGTTGACAGCGTCCGTGATGCGGTAGTACAGACCGTAGGGGTCGTCCTCCAGCACCGCGAACTTGCCTTCCACCGCCACCGGCTCCAGCGAATATTTGACTGCCGTTTTGGTGAAAACTTCGACCATGCTCTCGGGACCGCCAGGCACGCAGAAAGAACAGGTCAAGGGCACCGAACTGAGCAAAAAGTGCTTTTGCTTCTCGCCCGGTTCCAGCGGCATCATGAAGCCCTGAACCCGCTGCAAGCGGAAATGCAGAGCCAGTTGCTGGGCGTTGAAAACCGGGCGCGGTCCTTTGCTGGTATCGCGCATCTTGACCGCCGTCAGCAGCGACCACGGCACCACGTCGGCGCGCTGCGGCAAGGGTGCGAACGGGCTGTTGGGGCTGTGAACGCCCGGCCCGCTACCGGCCACAACGCCGGCCGGTAGCGGCGGCGCTGGCGGCGCCGCGCCAGCCATGGGCGGCAGACCCGCCGCCAGCGACACAAGCATGGCAAACAACCGGATTGACAACTGTTTCATGAGGGCGTTTCCAACAAGCTATTGCGATTGTAGAAGTTCGAGCACGCTGACGCGGTAGGCACCCCATGCCGGCAGCGCCGCCGCCGCCAGCGCCACGCCCAAAGCGAGTGCCGGCACCCAGAGCAGTTCCAGCGGCCAGACCGGTCCGCCAATCAGCAAGGAGTTGTCCAGTTGCAGCAGCCAACCCAGCAAAGCCGCCAAGGCCTGGCCCAGCGCCAGTCCCAGCAAGGCCGCCAGCAAACCCTGCCACAGCGCCTCGGTCAGCAGCAGGGACGCCACCTTGAAGGGCGGCGCACCCAGCATGCGCAGCAGCGCCAGGTCGCCGCGGCGTTCGCGCAGGGCTCCCCACAAGGCGATGAACACGCTCAAACCGGCGCTCAGCAACAACACGCCGGCCAGCGCCCGCAAGACATCGATGCCAAGGCCCAGCATGCTGAGCAGCCGGGTGATCTCCAGCGCCGGTGCCGCCGCCTGCATCACTGTGTGGCTGTTGATGTAGCGCGGCAAAGTCATGGCCGCCAGGGGCGTCTTGTAGCGTATCAGCGCCAGGGTGACTTCGTGTTCCTCCGGCTTGGCCGGGCCGGTGTCGGCAGCAGCTGCGCCATGGCTTTCATGCACCTCCCAAACGGAGGCGGTGTCGGTCAGAATCAGCCGGTCCAGCACGCTGGCGCTGGGCGCCAGGATACCGACCACCGAATAATGGCTGTGCTCGTGCGCATCGCCGCCCGCGCCCAGGCCGTGCGAGCCGACAAAACTGCTGCCCACCGCCAGGCCCAGTTTGCGCGCCGCCGTGGCGCCCAGCACCACCTGCATGGGCGCCTGCCACAGGGCACCTTGCGCCAGCACAGCCTGGTAGTTGGCCAGGTAGGCATGCGAGCTGCCGACGATGCGGAAACCCTGGTAGCTGTCGCCCAGGCTGATAGGAATGATGCTGGCCACCAGCGGCTGCGCCTGCAAGGCCTGCACCGCCGTCAGGGGAATGTTGCCGGGTGGCACGTCGATGTGAAAGACGCCCGACAGAATCAGTTGCATCGGGCTGCCTTTGGCTCCCACGACCAGGTCGATGCCCACCAGGTCGCGCTCAAAAGCCTTGCTCAGCTGATGGCTGACCAGCAACAGAAAAGTGATCGACGCCAGCCCCAGGCTCAACAACAACAGGTTCAGCGCCGCGCCCAGGGGTCGCGACCAGAGATAGCGCCAGGCCAGTGCAATGGTCTTCATTTCAGCATCGTTCCAGACGGCTGGGAGTGCCGCGCCAGCCGCAGGCTCTGAAAGCCGACCTGACCGTTGGCAGCCGACGGAATCAGGGTCGCCACGCGGGCGTCGTGGGTGGCGATGACCAACGTGGCAGCGTGCTTGTGGGCGGTGGCCAGCAGCAGGCCAACGGCATCGGCGGCGGCCTGGTCGTCCAGACTGGCGGTAGGTTCATCGGCCAGGATCACGCGCGGTTCCAGTAGCACGGCGCGCGCCAGTGCCACCCGCTGCGCCTGGCCACCGGAGAGCTGCGCCGGCTTGCGCCGCGCCAACGCCTGCACGCCCAAGGTGCGCAAGGCGGATTCGATGCGCTGGAGGTCTTCCGGTTGGCCGCTGGCCCATTGCGCCAGCGCCAGGTTCTGCTGCACGCTAAGTGCCGGACTGAGTTGCATTTTTTGCGGTAAAAAACCGATGGTCCTGGCACGCCAGGCGTCGGCAGCTACATTTTTAAGAGCATCCAGGGATTGCTCGGCGACCGTCAGTTGTCCGGCGCTGGGCGCCATCAGCGCTGCCGCCAGTGCCAGCCAGGTCGACTTGCCGCATCCGGAGGGGCCACTGAGCAGCAGCACCGTACCCTGAGGCACTTCCACGTCCGGAAACGCCAAGGTGGGGCCATTCGGGTAGCGGTAAGTCAGTTGACTGGTACGGATCACGTTGCTGCGCTCCAGGGCCGGTTCAATGCAGATTCGCAAAAGCCTCGAACTCACTGACAGGCAGCGGTCGGCTGAAAAAATAACCCTGGTGCGCATGGCAACCCTGGCTCGCCAGAAAATCCCGTTGCGCCTCGGTCTCGACACCCTCCGCGATCACTGCCAGGCCCAGACTTCCGGCCAGCACCACCACCATTTTTGCGATGGCCGCGTCGTTCGCATCGGTCAGTACATTTCTGACGAAGCCCTGGTCGATTTTGAGTTGATCCAGCGGCAAGCGCTTGAGGTACGCCAGTGACGAATAGCCGGTGCCGAAGTCGTCCAGCGAGAAGCCGATGCCTTTGCCTTTGAGCGCCGTCATCTTGCTGATCACGTCTTCCACGCCCGCCACCAGCATCCCTTCAGTCAGTTCCAGCTTGAGCCGCTGCGGCTTGGCACCGGTGTGCTCCAGCACCAGCAGCACCATATCGACGAAGTCAGGCTGTTGAAACTGGCGCGCGCTGACATTCACCGCCAGCGTCAGATGGGCCATCTCCGGGCGGCGCCCCCACAAGGCCAATTGGGTGCAGGCGGTCTCCAGCACCCAGCGGCCCAGCGGCAGAATCAAACCGGTTTCCTCGGCCAGGTGAATGAACTCCACCGGCGATACCACGCCGCGTTGTGGATGCTGCCAGCGCACCAGCGCTTCGCTGCCGGTCACGTGCCCGTTGCTGTCGACCTGCGCCTGGTAATGGAGCAGGAACTGATTTCTCTCCAGCGCCTCGCGCAAACCGGTCTCCAGCGCGGCGCGTGCCGACACCACGGCTTGCATCAGCGGGTCGTAAAAGCGCAAGGTGTTGCGTCCGGCCGCCTTGGCCTGGTACATCGCCAGATCGGCCCGCTTCAAGGGCTCGGTCAGAAGCTCGTGCGGGTCGCCGCCAAACAAGGTGATGCCGATGCTGGGCGTGATGTGGTACTCGTGACTGCCGAGAAGGTAAATATGGTTCAGTGCCGAGAGCATTTTCTCGCCCACCGTTTCGGCCTGGGTCACGGCTTCCGCTGTGCTCCCGCTCAGATCTTCCAGCATCACCACAAATTCATCACCACCCAGACGGGCCACCGTGTCGCCGTCACGGATGCAGGCGCTCAGCCGCTGGGCCACCTGCTCCAGCAACAGGTCGCCCTGATGATGGCCCAGCGTGTCGTTGAGGGTCTTGAAATCGTCCAGATCGACAAACAAAAGCGCCCCCTTGCGCTGGTGGCGGACGCTGTTGACCATGGCGACTTCCAGCCGGTCCAGCAACAGCCGGCGATTCGGCAGGGCCGTCAAGGGATCGTAGAAAGCCAGATTCTTGATCTGGTCCTCGGCCGTCTTTCGGGCGCTGATGTCGCTGAAGCTGGCAACGTAGTGGGTGGTCTGCCCGGCCTCATTTTTCACCGCCGTGGTGGTGAGCCACTCCGGGAATACCTCGCCGTTCTTGTGCCGGTTCCAGATTTCACCCTGCCATTTGCCGGTCACCGCAATGCTGTGCCACATGGCGTCAAAAAAAGCCGCGTCGTGGCGACCGGAACTCAGCAGACTGGGGGTCTGTCCGACAGCTTCTTCCGGCCGGTAGCCGGTAATCTCGGTGAACGCCAGGTTGACCCGCAAAATCACATTCCGCGCATCGGTCACCATCATGCCCAACTGGGAGTCAAAAGCGGCAGCCGCCACGCGCAAGGCTTCTTCCGATTGCTTGCGCTCGGTGATGTCCGAGACAAAGGCCGTGAAATGGCAGGCATCGCCGGTTTTGATCCGGGTGATCGCCAGTTCCGCCGGAAACTCCTGGCCGTTGCTGCGCAGGGCGGAAACCTCCATGCGGCGGTTCAGAACCTGCTCCTGTCCAATGGCCAGAAATCGGGCCACGCCGTCACGGTGCCGGTCGCGCTGGTGCAGCGGAATGATGGTGTCGTCGAGGGCACGCCCCAGCACTTCATCCCGGTTCCAGCCGAAAATGGTTTCGGCGCGTCGATTCCAGCCGGTGATGCGGCGCTGCGGGTCCATTTCGATGATCGCGTCCAATGCCGTATCCAGAATGCAGCGCAGGCGCAACCGGGTTCCGAACATGGCCCGGTTGGCCTGGCTCGATTGAACCCCAATCAGCAGCAACACCGCCATGCCGCCAAGCAGCGACAAGGCCACCATCTGCTCGACTTGCTTGCCCGTGTACCAGGCCACCACGGCCGGCGGCAACACCGCGGCAATGACAAACACGTGCATCGCAGTGCACTGCGCCGCAAGGGTGTTGATCGCCACCCCGGCGACGGCCATCAAGAGTACCGCAAACAATGCCGACTCGGTACCCACAGCGTATTGCAGCAGCAAGATCGGCGCCAGTGCCCAGGCCGCACCCGCCATTACCGATTGCAGCAGGAACAGCCTGCGCCACAGGGGCAGCGCCGCTTCGGTCGGCGCGGCACGGCGAAAGCCAACCCAGATCAGGTAAGCCGCCGCCACGTTGACGAACATCACAAGCGTCCAGGCCGTCAACAGTGCATGCGGGAAACGCGACCACCACAAGCCCGTCAGGAGCACAGGTAGCACCACCGTCAACACCATGTTGAGCGGCATCCGATCATAGGCAGCGCACAGTAGCTGTCCTTCCACATCGTAGCCCTCGCCCGCTGCGCTGCTGACCGGCTTTATCGCCATCTTGCGTGGGGCAAAAAGAAGTTGAAGTTCATCAAAAATGGAGGCAACAAATGCTTGAGGAGAAAAGACCAATTTCGAATGCAATGCGGCGACTGTATCACCGCGACGGCGACTCTCAGCGGCCGGCGCGCCAAACTCCATCGGCACCCGTGCATGACGTTGCTGGAGTGTTGTTTTTGCCCTATTCCGATCTTCTGCCGACGACCGTGGGGACCTATTTCACCAGGCGTGCAAAAGTCTTGCGGAACTTGGCCACCTTGGGCGCTGCCACCGCCAGGCAATAACCCTGGTTCGGATTTTTCTCAAAATAATCCTGGTGATAGTCCTCGGCCGGCCAGTAGTTGGCCAGCGGCACGACTTCGGTGACGATGGCACTGCGGTAGACGCCGCTTTGCGACATTTCCCGAATCAGTTCCTTGGCCAGCGCTTCCTGCTCCGGTGTCGAAAAGTAGATGCCGCTGCGGTACTGCGTGCCGCTGTCATGGCCCTGCCGGTTGAGGGTGGTGGGGTCGTGGATGAGAAAGAAAATTTCCAGAATTTCGCGCAGGTTGATCCGCTCGGGGTCGAATACCAGCTTGACGACCTCGTTGTGGCCCGTGTCACCGCTGCAGACCTGCGGGTAGCTGGGGTTCAGGGTGTGCCCGTTGCAGTAGCCGCTTTCGACATCGTCAACACCCAGGACCCGCACGAAGACGGCTTCGGTACACCAGAAGCAGCCGCCGCCCAAGGCAACGGTTTGCAAGGAATCTGACACGTTGAATCTCCCATCAAAGCTGTTGGTCGGATCGGCCCTGCGAATCTTACGCGCCGACCGCTACGACACCCCGGGCCAGGGGCTTTGCTCAAATTTACAAGGTATGGCACCCCTGCAATTGACTGTCTGGCAAACAGAAGTTACATTACTAACCAATCAGTCATTAAACCCATGCCCCTCTCCAAGTTCATCTGCAAAGCCAAGTCAGCGGTGCATGCCAAGCGCGAACGCCGCAAGGACGCGCGTCCGGGCGAACTGCTGGCCGCCGCGCTCGACCTGTTTGTCGAAAAAGGCTTTGCCGCGACCCGCGCCGAGGAGGTGGCACACCGCGCCGGCGTCTCAAAAGGCACACTGTTCCTGTATTTTGCGAGCAAGGAAGAGTTGTTCAAGGCGGTGGTTCGGGAGAATATTTCAGGCCACTTCCCGCGCTGGAATGCCGAGTTCGATGCCTTTGAAGGCAGCACCGCCGACATGTTGGCTTATTGCATGAGGATGTGGTGGGCCCATGACGACACCACCAACGCCTCGGGCATCTGCAAACTGATGATGAGCGAGGCCAGCAATTTCCCTGAACTGGCCGCCTTCTATGAACACGAAGTCATACAGCCGGGCAACGAATTGATCAAGCGCATCCTGCAACGCGGCATGGCGCGCGGCGAATTCCGCCCTATCGACATGAAGTACGGGGTCTACACGGTATTGGCCCCCATGCTGTTTCTGGCCTTGTGGAAACACTCGCTGGGCACTTGCTGCACCGCCGACGCGCAGTTGGTGCCCGAGGAATACATCGCGGTGCAGGTCGAGACCATTCTTAACGGTCTTTGCATTCCCAACACCTCTCCAACACAGAAAAATATTTCATCATGACACGCTGGTTGAAATGGGCGCTCGCCGCCCTGGTTGTCGTTTTGCTGGCGGTTGGCGTCGTGCGCGCCCTGTCAAGCCGCAAGGCGCAACAGGAAACCGTTGCCCGGCTGGCCACCGAGCGCGCGCAGACGGTGGTGGAACTGGGCGCCACCGATGTGGTGCAGGTCAAGACGCGCGACCTGGCGCAGGGCTTGGCGATCTCGGGCGCGCTCAAGGCCGTCAATTCAGCGATCGTCAAGGCGCGTGTTGCCGGTGAGTTGCAGGACCTGACGGTGCGCGAAGGCGATACGGTCAAGGCCGGCCAAGTCATCGCCCGGGTCGATGCCAGTGAATACCAGGCGCGCGTGCGCCAGGCGCAGCAACTGGCCGAATCGGCCAAAGCCCAGGTCGACATTGCCCGGCGCAGTTTTGACAACAACCGCTCGCTGGTCGATCAGGGTTTCATCTCCAAGACGGCGCTCGACACCTCGCTGGCCACCCTGGCTGCCACCGAAGCCAGCTTTCGGGCCGCCCAGGCCGGTGTCGAGGTGGCGACCAAATCGCTGGACGATACCGTGCTGCGAGCGCCGCTCAGCGGCCTGGTTTCGCAACGTCTGGCGCAGCCCGGGGAGCGTATTGCGGTGGAAGCCCGGATCGTCGAAATCGTCGATCTCGGTCGACTCGAACTGGAGGCCAGTCTGAGTGCCACCGAATCGATGGACCTGCGACTGGGTCAGAGCGCGGTGCTGCAAATTGAAGGCTCGGCGACACCGGTCACGGCCCGTGTGGTACGCATCAACCCCAGCGCCGTCGCCGGTAGCCGCGCCGTTATCGCCTACCTGGCGGTCGACCCCGTCCCCGGTTTGCGCCAGGGGCTGTTTGCCCAGGGAACGCTGGGCACCGGTCGCCTGCAGGCGCTGGCCGTGCCGCTGAGCGCGGTGCGCACCGACAAGCCGCAACCTTACCTGCAACTGGTCAGCCAGCAGCGGGTGCAGCACCAAACGGTTGAGCTTGGCGCACGGGGCGAGGTCGATGGACAAACCATGGTGGCCATCAAGGGCGTGCCGGAGAACGCCAGGGTGGTGGCCGGCACGGTCGGCACCCTGCGTGACGGCACCGCCGTCAAATTCACGAACCCGGCGACGCCCGCGCCCGGCGGCAAATAGGCCATGTGGTTTACCCGCGTCAGCCTTAAAAACCCGGTCTTCGCCACCATGGTCATGCTGGCCATCGTGGTGCTGGGCCTGTTTTCCTACCAGCGTCTGCAGGTCGACCAGTTTCCCAATGTCGACTTTCCGGTGGTCGTCATCACCACCGAATACCCGGGCGCCTCGCCCGAAATTGTCGAAAGCGAAATCACCAAGAAGATCGAGGAAGGCGTCAACTCGATTGCCGGCATCAACGCCCTGACGTCGCGCAGCTACGAAGGCATGTCGGTTGTCATCATCGAATTCCAGTTGCACATCAACGGCCGCAAGGCGGCCGACGACGTGCGCGAAAAAGTGGCCATCGTGCGCCCCACCCTGCGCACCGAGGTGAAGGAGCCGCGCGTGCTGCGCTTCGATCCGGCCAGCAAGGCGGTCTGGTCGCTGGCGGTGCTGCCGGCGGCCGCGCCAGCGGACGCGAAAACTGCAGTCAAAGCCATGACAGAGGTCGAGCTGACCAACTGGGCCGACCAGACGCTTCGAAAGCGCCTGGAAAATGTGCGCGGCGTCGGTTCCGTGACAGTGGTCGGCGGCACCAAGCGCGAGATCAATATTTACCTCAAGCCGCAGGCGCTGGAGGCCTTTGGCGTCACCCCCGAGCAGGTGGTGGCCGCGGTCAGTTATGAAAATCAGGATCTGCCCATGGGGGCGATCCGTTCGCTGGAGCAGGAGCGCGTGGTCAAGATCCAAGCCCGCATGCAGCGGCCGGAGGATTTTGCCGACATCATCGTTGCCCGCAAGAGCGGTGCGCCGGTGCGCCTGGGCCAGTTGGCGAGCGTGGTCGACGGCGCCCAGGAAACCGACAGTCTGGCGCTCTACAACGGCCAGCGCACCCTGCTGCTGAGTGTGCAGAAGGCGCAGGATGAAAACACCATTGCGGTGATTGACGGCCTGCTCAAAACAGTAGCGACCATGAAGGCGGAACTGCCGCCCGGCGTGCGGCTGGAGCCGGTCTACGACGGCTCGCGGCAAATCCGGGTGGCGGTGGAAAACGTGCGCGAGACGCTGTTTGAAGGCGCTTTGCTGACGATCCTGATCGTGTTCCTGTTTCTCAATTCATGGCGCTCGACGGTAATTACCGGCCTGACGCTGCCGATTGCCCTGATCGGCACCTTCCTGTTCATGAACCTGTTCGGCTTCACCATCAACATGATCACGCTGATGGCGCTCAGCCTGTGTGTCGGCTTGCTGATCGACGATGCCATCGTGGTGCGGGAAAACATCGTGCGCCACGTGCAGATGGGCAAGCAGCCGTACCCGGCGGCGCTGGACGGCACCCAGGAAATCGGTCTGGCGGTGCTGGCCACCACGCTCTCCATCGTCGCCGTCTTCATGCCTATCGGTTTCATGGGCGGCATCATCGGCAAGTTTTTTCACGAGTTCGGTCTCACCATCGTGGCCGCCGTGCTGATCTCGATGTTCGTCAGCTTCACGCTGGACCCGATGCTGTCCTCCATCTGGCACGACCCCAGCATCGAGGCGCATGGCCGCCACGGCCCGCCGGTTACGCTGTACGACAAAACCATAGGCCGCGTCACCGGCTGGTTCGACCACGCCACCGATGTGCTGATCGAAGCCTACCAGGGCATCCTGCGCTGGTCGCTGGTGCACAAGCTCAAAACCTTGTTGCTGGCGCTGGTCATCTTCATCACCAGCATCTTCATGGTGCCGCTGCTGGGCACCGAGTTTGTACCGTCGGCGGATTTTTCGGAAACCTGGCTCAACTTCTATACACCGATGGGCTCCTCGATCGAAGTGACCGAAGCCAAGGTCAAGCAGGTGGAAGGCATTTTGCGCAGCTACCCGGAAGTCGACTACTCGCTGGCGACCCTCAATACGGGCAGCGCGGCGGGCAAGAGCTACGCCAATTTTTATGTCCGCCTGGTGGACCGCAAGAAGCGCACGCGCAGTGTCGACCAGCTGTCATCGGTATTGCGTGAACGTCTGAAACAGGTGCCCGGCATCACCGTCACCCACGTTGGCTTGATGGACCCGGTAGGCGGTCAGAAACAGATCGAGTTTTCACTGCAAGGCCAGGATCTGGCCGAACTCGAACGCATCAGCCGGCTGGTGATGGACAGAATCCGCCCGATTCCCGGCCTGGTGGATCTGGACTCCAGCGTCAAACCGAACAAGCCGACGCTGGAGGTGGCGGTGCGGCGCGACGCCGCCTCCGACTTGGGGCTGGGCATCGGGCCGATTGCCAGCGCCCTGCGCACCCTGGTGGCCGGCCAGACGGTGGGCAACTGGCGCGCGCCGGACGACCAGACCTACGACGTCAATGTTCGCTTGGCGCCCGACGCCCGCAACAGTCCGGATGACTTGCAGCGCCTGCCGTTCACGCTGGGCAGCAATGCCGACGGCAGTCCGCGCATCGTGCGGTTGAACCAGATTGCCGCGGTGACCGAAGCTACCGGCCCGAATCAGATCAACCGGCGCGACATGACACGCGAAGTGGCCATCAACACCAATGTCTATCAGCGCTCGGTCGGCGAGGTTTCCAATGACATCAAGGCGGTGCTCGAAGGCATCTCGTTCCCGCCCGGTTACCGCTACCAGATGGGTGGTTCGACCAAGAACATGGCCGAGTCCTTCGACTATGCGATCTCGGCGCTGATGCTGGCCATCGTCTTCATCTACATGATTCTGGCCAGCCAGTTCAAGAGCTTTTTCCAGCCGTTGGCGCTGATGACGGCGCTGCCGCTTACCTTGATCGGCGTCGTGCTGGCGCTCCTGATGTTTCACTCGACGCTGTCGATGTTCTCCATCATTGGCATCGTGATGCTGATGGGTCTGGTCACCAAGAATGCCATTTTGCTGGTCGACTTTGCGATCCGCGCCCGCGAACCGGGAATCGACGCGGACGGCCGCCGCATCGACGGCATGGAGCGCGGTGCCGCCCTGCTGATGGCGGCCAAGGTCCGGCTGCGGCCGATTCTGATGACCACGCTGGCCATGATTTTCGGCATGTTGCCGCTGGCCTTCGCGCTGTCCGAAGGCTCCGAGCAGCGCGCCCCCATGGGGCAGGCGGTGATCGGCGGCGTCATCACCTCTTCGCTGCTGACTTTGGTGGTGGTACCGGTGGTCTATTGCTACATGGATGATCTGGCTCAATGGCTGCGCCGGCACTGGGGCGGCGCCGAGGCTGCCAACGGGTAAAATTTTGCAGATTTTGTAGAATCCGTTAATATACCCCCCGGAGTACCTAAATGAATATCGAACAAGCCCGCTTCAACATGATCGAACAGCAAATTCGTCCCTGGAACGTCCTGGACGCCGAGGTGCTGCACCTGCTGTCGGTGGTGAAACGTGAAGATTTTGTCCCCTTGGCGCACAAGGCACTGGCCTTTGTCGACATGGAAATCCCCTTGGGCCATGGGCAGTGCATGCTGGCGCCCCGCGTCGAGGCGCGCTTGTTGCAGGACGCGGCAGTTCAAAAACACGAGAAGGTGTTGGAAATCGGCACCGGCTCAGGCTATATGGCGGCGCTGCTGGCGCACCGGGCGCAGCGCGTGATCACGCTGGAAATCAATCCGGAGCTGGCCCAACAGGCGCGCGGCAACCTGCAAAAAGCGGGTATCCACAATGCCGAGGTCAGGCAGGCCGACGGCGCCAAAGAGGTGATGCCGGAAGGTCCCTTCGACGTCATCCTGCTGAGCGGCTCGGTGGCCGAGGTGCCGTCATCGCTGCTGACGCAACTCAAGGTCGGCGGCCGGCTGCTGGCCATCGTGGGCGATGAACCGACCATGCGCGCCACCATCGTCAGCCGCACTAGCGAGACCGAGTTCAAGACCAGTCAACCCTGGGACACGGTGGCGCCGCGCCTGCAAAATTTCCCGACACCCTCGCAGTTTCAATTCTGATTCGCTGCCCGCCGGCGCCCTCCACACCCAATTACCCTGAAGCTCACCATGAAAATGTTCCGTCTGCTCCCTCTGTTCGTCGCCGTCAGTGCAGCCTTGACCGTGCCGGTGCAGGCGCAAAGTCTGGTCGATCTGTACCAATCGGCGCGCGGCTTCGACGCCTCCTACCAGTCGGCCAAGTCGCAGTACGATGCCACCCTGGCCAAGGCTGCGCAAGCCAAGGCCGCCATTCTGCCGACCGCCGGTCTGGCGCTTGGGGTGTCGCGTTCGACGCAGGAAGTGATACCGGACCAAGGCCCCAGCAGCGACCGCGGCTACGGCACCCAGAGCGCCACGCTGAGCCTGTCGCAGCCCTTGTACCGTCCGGCCAACTGGGCCAGTTACCGGCAAGGCCTGAAACAGATCGATCTGGCGCAGGCCCAGTTGCTCAGTGCCGATCAGGATTTGATCGTGCGCGTCAGCCAGGCCTACTTCGACGTGCTGGCCGCGCAGGACAGCCTGACCTTTGTGCAAGCCCAGAAAACGGCGGTGGCCGAGCAACTGGCGTCGGCCAAACGCAACTTCGAGGTGGGCACCTCCACCATCACCGACACACGTGAGGCGCAGGCCCGCTTTGACCTGGTGATCGCCCAGGAAATAGCCGCCGACAACGACTTGCGGGTGAAGAAAATTGCGCTCGATCAACTGGTTGGCAAAAGCAATGTTCAACCCGCCGCCTTGTCGCAACCCTTGACGCTGCCGGCCCTGACGCCCAACGATGTCAATAGCTGGGTGGCGCAGTCCGCAGTGGGCCATCCGGCCATTGCGCAGACCCAGATTGCGCTGGACGTGGCCCAGCTGGAAACGCAAAAAGCGCAGGCCGGCCACAAACCAACAGTGGACCTGGGTGTCAGCTACAACGCCATCAACAACCAGGAAGGCAACAGTTCCGCCGCCATGGGCTCGCGCGTCAATGTCGGCACCATCGGCCTGTCGTTCAACCTGCCGCTGTTTGCCGGCTACTCGATCCAGAACCGTATCAAGGAAACGCTGGCCCTGGAAGAAAAAGCCCGCAATGACCTCGAAGGCAGCAAGCGTGCCGTGGCGCAAGGCACCCGCACCGCCTTCTTCGGCGTGCTCTCGGGCCTGGGCCAGGTCAAGGCGCTGGAAGCGGCCGAGGCTTCCAGCCAGAGCGCGCTGGACGCCAACAAGCTGGGCTACCAGGTGGGCGTGCGCATCAACATCGACGTGCTCAACTCGCAAAGCCAGTTGTTCGACACCAAGGCCAAGCTGGCCAAGGCGCGCTATGACGTGCTGCTGGGCGGCTTGAAGTTGCGCCAGGCCAATGGCACGCTCAAGGCCGACGATCTGCAAAGCGTCAACGCCCTGCTGGCCAAGTAAGCGGTTTGCCAAGCCGGCCTGGCCGGCTTCACCAAGCCGCCAATAATTCCTTGATGGCCGTCAGCGTACGCTCGGTGGCGCCCCGGTTGCTGCCGGCAAAAGCGTCGGCAGCCCGGCGCGCGGCCTGCAATGGGGCAGCGTTGCCAACCAGTATTGATACCGCGTCCAGCGCCTGTGCCATATTCTCGACCCGCACCGCCGCACCGCTGGCCGCCGCCAGCTCGGCCGCCTCGACAAAGTTGAAGGTGTGCGGCCCCATCACCACCGGACAACCACAGGCTGCCGCTTCGATCAGGTTTTGCCCGCCCAGCGGCTCAAAACTGCCGCCCAGCAAGGCGACGTCGGCCAGCCCGTAGTAGAGCGCCATCTCGCCCAGCGAGTCACCGAGCCAGATGCAGCGCCGCCGCTCGCCGGCGCCTGGCATGGCGGGTGGTGCGTCGCGCCAGAGGCTGCGGCGCGAGAGCGCAAAACCGTGCTGCGCTATCAGCGCCGCGACCTCGTCAAAGCGTTGAGGGTGGCGCGGCACGATCAGCCACTGAACCTCACTGGCCACTGAACGGCTCTCGCCCTGACCCGGGCCACTTGCTGCCGACAGGAGTCGCAACAGGGCAGCTTCTTCACCCTCACGCGAACTGGCAAACATGACGACCGGGCGCCCTGCCCTCTGGCGCCAGGCCCGGCCACGGGCCAGCAGCTCAGCATCCGGCGCGGCGTCGAATTTGAGGTTGCCAAAAACCCCTTGCACCTTGGCCCCCAGCGCGCTCAGGCGCAGCGCGTCATCCGGCGTTTGTGCCCACACGGCAGTCAGGCCGCGGTAGGCCGGCGCCGCCAGCCAGGCCAGGCGGCGCGCCTTGCGCATCGACTGCTCGCTCAGGCGCGCATTGGCCAGCACCAGCGGCAGCGCGGAGCGGGCGCAGGCAGCGACCAGATTGGGCCAGATCTCGGTTTCCATCAGGATGCCGATGCGCGGCTTGAAATGATCCAGAAAACGCGCCACCACAACCGGCGTGTCCCACGGCTGCCAGGTCTGAATGTCACCCGCTTGCAGCAGCTTGGCGCCCTCCGCGCGGCCGGTGGCCGTGCCATGCGTGAGCAATAGACGCATGCCCGGCAAGCGCTGGCGCAAACCCGCCACCAGCAGCGCGGCAGCGCGTGTTTCACCGAGCGACACGGCATGCAGCCAGACCACCTGGCCGGCCGCCGCCGGAGGCTTGTCGCCGTAGTGCCCAAAGCGTTCTTCCATGGCCTCCAGGTAACCCGGTTCCCGCTGACCGCGGCGTGCCAGCTTGCGCCGCAGCCAGGGCTGCGCCAGCCACATCAGAAAGGTGTAAAGCCGACGCGTCATGGCTTGACGGCTTCGCCGGAGACCGCCAGCCAGGCCTGCCAGACGGCGTCCAGCGACGGCGTTGGCCGGGCAAACACGCTGCACTGGCGCTGCATCTGCTGCGGGCCGGTACGCCAGGCGGTGTCGAAGTTGTAGATCTGCACATGCGGCAAATCCAGCGCCACCGCCAGGTGGCTCAAGCCGCTGTCCACGCCGACCACCCCGGCGCAGCCGGCCAGCGCGTCGGTCAAAGCATCCAGCGCCAGCCGCGGCCACACCGTGGCATGGGCCAGAGCGCCGGCAATTTCCTGCGCCTGGCGCAGTTCCTCGTCATTGCCATGCGGCAAGGCCACGGCATAGCCCTGCTGATTCAGGCGCTGCCCCAAAACCTGCCAGTTGGCGAGCGGCCACAACTTGTCGGCGCGCGAACTGCCGTGCACCAGCGCCACCAGCGCCCTGCCGCGGACAGCCCGGGATGCTTCTGCCGCCTGGCTGACTTTGGCCCGCATCCCATAGGACAGCTGTTCCGGCACCGGGTAGCCCAGTGCCAGCGCGCACAGTTGACGGGACCGGGTCACCGCGTGAATATGCGTCGGCAGCGTGATGGCCACATCAGCGACCCAGCGCGCCGGCGCTTCAAAGCTGGAACCCTCGGTCTGGTTGGCCAGGCCAAGACGCCGGCCCTGCGGCGCCCGCCGCGCCAGCAGCGAAATCAGCGCCGATTTGGTCAACCCCTGCAAGTCGATCACGGCGTCGTAACGCTGCTGCTGCAGCTCGGCTTTGAAGCTGCGCCAGGCCTCTCGCGTGGCGCTTGATAAGGGCGACTTGCGCCAACGCCGCAGTTCGCACTCAATGACCCTATGAACACCCTCGCAGCGGCGCAGCAGGGCGGCAAAACCACGCTCCACCACCCAGTCGATTTGCGCCTCCGGCCAGACCCGGTGAAGGTCCTGCACGGCCGGCATGGCATGCACCACATCGCCAAGCGAGGAGAGCTTGACGATCAGGATTTTCAAGACGGCGCCCCCACGCAGGCATGCGCGCCTTGCGACGGCCCGGCGTCGCTCAATGCGCCGCCTCGTCAATCTGGGCACCGGGCTTGACGCTGCGCAGCAAGGCCAGCATGGCGGCTTCAATACGCTGCAAGGCTTCCGGCGTATGACCTTCAAAACGCAGCACCAGCACCGGCGTCGTGTTGGAGGCGCGTATCAGCCCAAAACCATCGGGCCAGTCGACGCGTAAACCGTCAATCGGATTGACCACCGCCGGAGCGGCGAAGTTGGCGGCGGCCAGCAGTTGCTCGACCAGCGCGTGGGGCTCGCCCTCGGCACATCGGACGTTCAACTCGGGCGTCGAAAAGCTGCTGGGCAAGGCGTTCAGCACGGCGCTTGCGTCCGGCGCACGACTCACGATTTCCAGCAGCCGGCAAGCGGCATAAGTGCCATCGTCAAAACCGAACCAGCGCTCCTTGAAAAAGATGTGGCCACTCATCTCGCCACCCAGCGGCGAATCGATCTCTTTCATCTTGGCCTTGATCAGCGAGTGCCCGGTCTTGTACATCAGCGGCTTGCCACCGGCGGCCACAATGGCCGGGGCCAGTCGCTGCGAGCACTTGACGTCGAACAAAATGGTGCCGCCCGGCACACGGCTCAAGACATCTTGCGCAAACAACATGATCTGCCGATCGGGGTAGATGTTGTTGCCCTCCTTGGTGATGATGCCCAGCCGGTCGCCGTCACCGTCGAAGGCCAGGCCCAGTTCGGCGTCGCCCACTTTCAGCGCCGCGATCAGGTCGCGCAGATTCTCCGGCTTGCTGGGATCCGGGTGGTGATTCGGGAAATTGCCATCGACCTCGCTGTACAGTTCGCTGACCTGGCAGCCAATCGCGCGCAGAATGCCGGGGGCCGAGGCACCGGCCACACCGTTGCCGCAATCGACCACGATTTTCATCGGACGCGCCAGTTTGATGTCGCCCACGATGCGCTGGCGATAGGCCTCCAGCACATTCACGTCGCGCCCCTGCCCGCCGGCTTGCAGCAACCAGGATTCGCTCTCCATCATGCGCCGCAGGGACTGGATCTCCTCGCCGTAAATGGCGCGTCCGGCCAGCACCATCTTGAAGCCGTTGTAGTCCCTGGGGTTGTGGCTGCCGGTGACCTGGATGCCGCTGCGGCACAAGGTGCTGGCGGCAAAGTACAGCATCGGTGTCGTCGCCATGCCGATGTCGATCACCTCGATCCCGGCCGCCAGCAGGCCGCGTTTCAGGGCGGCACCCAGCACGGCACCGCTGAGGCGGCCGTCGCGGCCGATGGCAACACTCAGTTCGCCCTCACGCCGGGCCAGCGTGCCAAAGGCGCGGCCCAGCGCCTCGGCCACCGCTTCGTTGATGGTGCCGGGCACGATGCCGCGGATGTCGTAGGCCTTGAAGATGGAAGCTGATAACTGCATGAATCGGGTCCCCTGAAATAAATGTTCGCCTTCGATTGGCGCCTTGGATTGTAGGCGGCTGCCAGGCCCAGGGACAGGTCCGAAAACGGCTGGTTTTGGCTGCTCCGGCGCGTATCATCGAGGCCATGAAAACCCTCACGGCCGAGCCCCTGGACGACGCCTGCTACCTCGCCCTCAAGGCCAAGGACGCGCGTTTTGACGGCTGCTTTTTCACCGGTGTCACCTCCACCGGTATCTATTGCCGCCCGGTCTGCCGGGTGCGCACGCCCAAGCGCGAAAACTGCCGCTTTTTTACCCAGGCGGCGCAAGCCGAGCGGGCCGGCTTTCGGCCCTGCCTGCGCTGCCGCCCGGAACTGGCGCCACGCACCTCGAGCTGCAACCCCCTGGGCGAAAACCGGGTCTGGTCGACGCAAGATGCCTCCAGCATTCTGGCCGCTCAAGCGGCGCACCTGATAGACACGCCGGAGGCCTGGGGCCAGGCCACGCTCACCATGCAGCGGTTGGCCCGACGCCTGGGCGTCAGCGACCGCCACTTGCGGCGCATTTTCGAGGCCAGCTTCGGCGTCTCGCCACTGCAATACCTGCAAACCCGGCGCTTGTTGTGCGCCAAACAGCTCCTGACCGATACCCCCCTGGCGGTCACGCAAGTAGCGCAGTTGAGCGGCTTTGCCAGCGTGCGGCGTTTCAATGCGGCCTTTCTCCAGCACTACGCCTTGAGCCCCAGCCAGTTGCGCCGCGTCGGTGGTGGGCGCGGCACGGGCGCGTCGGAGCCGGGCATCGTCGTCCGATTGGCCTATCGCCCGCCCTACGACGTGGACGCCATGCTGCGTTTTTTTGCCGCGCGCAGCATCGCTGGCGTTGAAGAGATTACATTGACATCGGCCAGGCCCGGTATCGGCAAAACCGTCAGCATTGACATCGGCAAACAGCGTTACCAGGGCTGGCTGCTGGCCCGCTTTGATGCCAGCGCCAGCCGGGTCGATCTGCGTGTCAGCGATTCGCTGCGCGACGCCCTGCCCTGGATCATGGCGCGGGTGCGGGCCATGCTGGACCTGGACGCCGATCCGCGCGCCATCAACAGCTTGCTGCACGCGCAGTTCCCGTTGGGCGACGGTTTGCGGCTGCCCGGAACGCTGGACGGCTTCGAGTTGGCCGTGCGCGCCGTGTTGGGCCAGCAGATCACGGTGGCGGCGGCGCGCACGCTGGCGGCCAGACTGGTGCAGCGCTTTGGCACACCGATCGAGACCCCGATCGCCGGCTTGAATCGGCTGTTCCCGAACGCCGCCACGCTGGCCGCTGCCAGCGCCGATGCGCTGGGCCAGTTGGGCATCGTCAAACAGCGCCAGGCCGCCATCCGGGCCATTGCCAACGCCGTGCTGGAGCAAAGCCTACAGTTGCACGCCGGTGCCGACGTCACAACCACCATCAACACCTTGAAGGAGATGCCTGGCATTGGCGACTGGACGGCCCAGTACATTGCCATGCGGGCGCTGCGCTGGCCTGACGCTTTTCCGGCCGGCGACGTCGCCCTGCATAAGGCGCTGGGACTGCAAGACAGCAAGAATCCGGTCAGAGAAGCACAGTTGGCGTCGCAAGCCTGGCAACCCTGGCGCAGTTATGCGGTGATCCGCGCCTGGGCCAGCCTGCCAGCAACGGTGCCGGCCGGCAAGACCGGCACCAGCACCCACCGATAGACGTTTGCTCATCAACACTGCACCGCTACTGCGAAGGTGATTACCATGAAATTTCCAGCCTCCACCGTCCAGACCAGTTTTGACAGCCCGCTGGGACGCATCATCCTGGCCGCCGCCGAAGACAAACTGGTGGGCATCTGGTTTGACGGCCAACGCCACCAGCCCGACACCCGCCTTTGGACCCGCGTTCGCGAGCACCTGGTGCTGCAACTGGCCCAGCACCAGTTGAGCGATTACCTTGCTGGTCGGCGCAGCACCTTTGAGTTGCCGCTGGACTTGAGCCTTGGCACCCTGTTTCAGCAGCAGGTGTGGCGGGCGCTGCTGAAAATTCCACGGGGAGCGACCGCCAGCTATGGCGCAGTCAGCGCCGCCATCGGCAAACCCGCTGCCCTGCGCGCCGTCGGCGGCGCTGTCGGTCGCAATCCCTGGAGCATCGTCGTGCCCTGTCACCGCGTGATCGGCGCTGACGGTAGCCTGACCGGTTACGCCGGCGGGCTTGAACGCAAGACCGCCTTGTTGCAACTCGAGAGCCAGCCTTGACTACAGCACCTCCCAAAAAAACCTGGTTGGCCCGCTTTGTCCTGCTGGCGGCACTCTGGGGCTCCTCCTTTTTGTTCATGCGCATGGGGGCGCAGGAGTTTGGCGCCCTGCCGACGGCCGGGCTGCGGGTGGCCATCGCGGCGCTCTTTCTGCTGCCCTTGCTGCTAGTGCGAAGCCTGGGGCCGCAACTGGTTCAGCACTGGAAAAAGATCCTTTTCATCGGCGTGTTCAATTCGGCCCTGCCGTTCGCCTGCTTCAGCTTCGCGCTGCTGTCGATCAGCACCGGCTTGTCCGCCATCCTGAACGCCACGGTGCCCCTGTTCGGCGCGCTGGTGGCCTGGGCCTGGCTGAAAGACCGGCCCAGCGGGTCGCGCATCGTTGGTCTGGTGCTGGGCTTTGTCGGCGTTGCGCTGCTGGCCTGGGACAAAGCCAGCTTCAAACCCGACGCTGCCGGCTTGTCCAGCGGCTGGGCGGTACTGGCCTGTCTGCTGGCCTGCCTGAGTTACGGCATCTCGGCCAGCTACACCAAGCGCTACCTGGGCGGCTTGCCGTCCCTGGTCACCGCCACTGGCAGCCAATTGGGCGCCACCCTGGCGCTGGCCCTGCCCACCTGGTGGCTGTGGCCGCAACACACGCCCAGCGGCAGCGCCTGGCTGGCCCTGCTGGCGCTGGGTGTGCTGTGCACCGGCCTGGCCTATATCCTGTTTTTCTGGCTGATTGAAAACGTCGGCCCGGCGCGCTCGCTGACAGTGACTTTTGTGGTACCGGTATTTGCCCTGATTTACGGCGCCGTCTTTTTGCATGAGACGGTCTCCGGCTGGACGCTGTTGTGCGCCGCCATCATCGTTTGCGGCACCGCACTGTCAGCCAATCTGATCCGACTGCGGCGCTGACGCCGCAGCACCTGCCGCCTCCATCAGCCTGAGTGGCCGCCAGCGCGGCACCGACCTTAACGGCGATCGGGCCTTGACCGTCCGCTCTGTTGCGATTTGTCAAGCGCACGCTGTTGCGCCAAACTTAGCATGTGCGTCGGTGGTACATGAAAGAGTCAGGCATGAAACCCAAACAACTCGTCTTTCACGACGCGGCACGGGAAAAAATCCGGCGTGGCGTGGACGCACTGGCCGAGGCGGTCAAGGTCACCTTGGGGCCACGCGGGCGGACCGTGATTCTGGAGCGCGACTTCGGCCCGCCCCAGATCGTGAACTCGGGCGTGCTGGTTGCCAAGGCGGTGGAACTGGAAGACCGCTTCGAGAACATGGGCGCCCAGTTGCTGCGCGAAGTGGCGGCCCGCACCAGCGAGATGGCGGGCGACGGCACCACCACCGCCACGGTGCTGGCGCACGGCATGATTCAGGAGGGTTTGCGCTATCTGGCCGGCGGCATGAATCCGATGGATCTCAAGCGCGGGATCGAGTTGGCGATCGACAGCGTGGTGGCGGAACTCAAGAGAATGGCCAAGCCCTGCGCCAGCTCGCAGGAAATTGCGCACGTGGCGGCCATCTCGGCCAACAACGACCGTTCCATCGGCGACTTGCTGGCCAGCGCCATCGACAAGGTCGGGCGCGAGGGTGCCATCTCGATCGAAGACGGCTCCGGTCTGGTCAGCGTACTCGAAGTAGTGGAAGGCATGCAGTTCGACCGCGGCTTTCTGTCGCCCTATTTCATCAACAATGCCGAGCGCCAAAGCGCGGTGCTGGAAGACGTGGCGATTTTGCTGTGTGAAGGCCGCTTGTCCTCCTTGAAGGATTTGCTGCCGCTGCTGGAGGAAATCGTGAAGGCCGGCCGGCCGCTGCTGGTGATCGCCGAGGAGGTCGACAACGACTCGCTAGCGGCGCTGGTCATCAACACGATTCGCGGCACCTTGAAGACCTGCGCCGTCAAGGCCCCGGGATTCGGCGATCGACGCAAAGCCATGGTGCAGGACATTGCCGTGCTGACCGGCGGCACGGTGGTCAGCGATGAGGTCGGTCTGCCGCTGGCCAAGGTCAAGCTGTCCGATCTGGGGCGTGCCACGCGCGCCGAGATCGGCAAGGAAAGCACCACGCTGATCGGTGGCGCCGGCCAGCCGAAATCGATCCAGGAGCGCATTGCCACCATCCGCAAGGAACGCGAACTCGCCAGCAGCGACTACGACCGCGAGAAGCTCGACGAGCGCGCCGCCAAATTGTCGGGCGGCGTGGCCCTGATCAAGGTCGGCGCGGCGACCGAAACCGAACTCAAGGAGCGCAAGCTGCGGGTCGAGGACGCCCTGCACGCCACCCGTGCCGCCATCGAGGAAGGGATCGTGCCCGGTGGCGGCGTCGCCCTGTTGCGAGCCCGTCGTGTGCTGGCCGGATTGACCGGCAGTACGCTCGACGAGACGTCCGGCATCCGGCTGGTGGCGCGTGCGCTGGAAGAGCCGCTGCGGCGCATCGTCAGCAACGCCGGCGACGAGCCGTCGGTGATTCTGAACCGGGTCGACGAATCGATGGACCCGGCCTTTGGCTACAACGCCGCCACGCGGGTCTATGGCGACCTGTTGCAGATGGGGGTGATAGACCCGGCCAAGGTGACCCGGCTGGCCTTGCAGAACGCGGCCTCCATCGCCAGCCTGATCCTGACCACCGACTGCATGATTGCGAGCGCTCCCCTGCCGTCCGGCAGCGAGGCTACGCCGGGTCCGCAGGACGGCGCCCCCATGTTCTAACCCCCACGAGTCAAGAGGAACAAGATGGACAAAACCTGGATTGTGGTCGCCAACGCGCGACGGGCACGCTGCTTTGAGCGGCATGCGGGTGATTTCACGCTTACCGAGTTGGCCGATTTCATTGGCCCCCAGACCACGCTCACCAGCGTGGCCAGCGGCGGCGACCTGACCGGAGCCGCCGGCAAAGGCCATGGCCGCACCGGGCACGCAGGCACCCAGTTTGAACCGCACACCGAAGTCCATGCCAAGGATCGTCACAGCTTTGCCCGACAACTGGCAGACTATCTCAACCGCGCTGTCGCCGAACGGCAATGCAAGGCCCTGGTCCTGATTGCCAGCAGCGCCATGTTGGGCGAGTTAAGGCCTTGCTTGAGTCACGCGGCGGAACAGTTACTGCGCCGTTGCGTTACCAGCGATCTGACCCGCTACCAGAACGCGGAGTTGAAGGAGCGCGTCAATCTGGCACTGCAGTTGCCCGACTAAGGCCTGCGACGCCGGTGCCGGCTCAGGGCTCGACGGCGTATTCACCCATGAGTTTTTCCGCCCGGGCAATATCTTCCGGCGTCGGACGGTCCACCATGATCGGTATCTGGGCCAGCGTCAGAACCTTGAGCGCGACGCTGCCGAGAAAGACCCTGGACAAACCGCTGCGTCCGTGCGAGCCCATGAAGATCATGCTGCAGTTCTCATGTTTCGCCGCCTCCACGATGGCCTGCGCGGCACCGGGGTTGAATTCGATGCGCTTGCTGACCGTCACTGCGTGCAACGCCCCGGCATCCGCCACCAGGTCAAGGTAGCGCTCGGCGACGGCGCGGCATTGCGACTGGTAATCGGCCTCGGACGGGTACTCGAAAGGTATGCCGTCGACATAGACCGGGTAGCGGTAAACCGGGATCGAATGAAAAGCCACCACGTCCATTTTCAGGCGCTGGGCGAATTCGACGGCCTTGATTGCGGCGGCGATCGACAGGGCCGAGCCGTCGGTCGGAACCAGCATGGTCTCCGCCCTGGCCTCACTCCTGTGCAGTGCCACCACATTGTCGGTAGCCACGGCCCTCAACTCCCAAAATCACGCAGCGCGGCTTGCGAAAGAATCTTGATTTCACGGCGCTCGACCGCGATGATGCCGTGACGGCTCAGTGAAGACAAGGCCCGGCTGACCGTCTCCAGGGTCACGTTGAGGTAATTGCCGATATCGCGCCGGGTCATCGGCAAAATGAACTGGTTGGGAGAGCAACCCTGGGCCGCAAAACGTTCCGACTGGACGCGCAGAAAACGCGCCACCCGCACTTCGGACTTGGGCGAATAGGTCAGGGTGCCAACCGTCTGTTCCTGAAAGATCTCGCGGCTGATGGCCCAATAAGCCACCCGTTCCAGGTCCAGGCCCGAGTGTTCCGGCGAAAACAGGGTCTCCGACGGTATTCTGATCAGGTCGCAATCGGTCAGGGCGACCACCTCGCTCAAGTACCGGCCCCGGCAAATGCCGTCGGAACCCAGCAAGTCCCCCTTCATGGGAAAAGCCACCACATGCTCAACGCCGTCAACATCGGTCAGCGAAGTTTTCAGGGCCCCGAGCCGAACCACATAAAGCCCCTGAAATGACTGGCCCATGCTCAAGGCCGACTGACCGGCCTTGAGGCGACGCCGCCGGAACAGGCTGGCGTTCACCTCCTGCACCTGACCATCGAAATTCAGCAAGCTCAAGACTTCGGAAAAATCCGACCAGCGCTCGTCGCGTTCCAGCTTGAGTGCCGGTTGACCAAAAGACGGATGCCAACGGGCAGAGGCCGACGCTGTTTGAACGTTCATCATCATGGTGTGCTCACCTTGTCGGATGCCGCGCCCGACGGGCGCCCAAGCAGACCCGCGCAAACAACTTTACGTCGCCCCTGCCGCGTCGTCTGTAGGAACAGCATGACGCCTCTTGTAGGACAACAGCAACAAGTCGCACAAAACTTCAGCCGGGTGCCGGCCGCGGCTGGTGGTGCTGCGGGCCGGCCGGCGCTGCTAATCTGATACCCTCGGGTGGATGTCTTTTGAATACCTTTCACCGCCATGCCGTCGGGCCTGACCGTCCTGGTTCTGTCGCTGCTGCTGGGCCTGCAGCCGATCACCACCGACCTGTACCTGCCGGCGCTGCCGGCTCTCACCGAGGGCTTTGCCGCGCCCATGGCGCAAGCGCAATTGACGCTGACCGCCCTGCTGCTGGCTTTCGGTCTGTCGCAGCTGATCTGGGGCCCGCTGTCCGACCGTTTTGGCCGGCGCCCGATCCTGCTGGTGGGCATGGGCGCTTATGTGCTGGCGTCGATTGCCAGCACACTGTCGCCCAGCATGCAGATGCTGATCGTGTGGCGCACCGTGCAGGGCGCCGCCATGGGTGCCGGCGTGATGTGCGCCCGTGCCATCGTGCGCGACCTCTACACACCGGCGCAGGGGGCGCGCGTCATGTCCAAGGCCTTGAGCGGTCTTGGCGTCATTGCCTGCCTGAGTCCGCCGCTGGGCGGCCTGTTGTCGGCCTGGTTCAACTGGCGTCTGGCGCTGCTCACGCTGGCCTGTTTTGGCGCCGTCACCCTGGGCCTGATAGCGCTGCGCTTTACCGAGACCGTGTCGAAGAAAAACCCCGACGCGCTGCAACCGGCGGCCTTGGCCCGGACCTGGCTGGCGATTCTGCGCAACCCTACGTTTGTCGCGTTCTCGGCGCTCTCCAGCGCGTCCTATGGCGGGCTGTTCACCTTTCTGGCGGCGTCCTCGTTTGTCTTCATCAAGGTGCTGGGCTGGAGCACCAGCCAATACGGCCTGCTGATGTTCTCCAATGCCCTGGCCTACCTGCTGGGCACTTTCCTGTGCCGCCACTGGCTGGCGCGTTTTGGCGTGCGCCGCGCCGTCGCCCTGGCCGGCGGACTGTCGCTGGCCGGCGGCACCTTGATGGGGACGCTGGCCATGTTCAATGTGCACAACGGCTGGGCTATCATGCTGCCGCAGTATCTGTTCATGCTGGGCCACGGCGTGCACCAGCCGTGCAGCCAGAGCGGCGCCGTTGGCCCCTTTCCGCAGGCCGCCGGCGCGGCCTCGGCGCTGAACGGATTTTTAATGATGCTGGCCGCCTTCCTCGTCGGCAACTGGCTCGGCACGCACATGGACGGCACGGTATTCCCACTGGTCTACGGGGTCTGGTTCTGGAGCGTGCTGATTGCCCTGGCAGCCTGGACGCTGGTGCAAAAACAGGGGCGGCCGGATGCGCAGTGAAGTTCGCGACGATGCAGCCATGCGGGACAGTTTCACCGCCGGGCCGCCCCAAGGTGAAACAGCCCCCTCGGGGGGCAGCGCAGCACACAAAGTGGCAAGCGTGGGGGCCTACATCGCTTTGGCCGGACCGACCGCCTCCGGCAAGACCGCGGCCGCGCTGGCGATTGCCCGGCAGCATGACTGCGAAATCATCAGCGTCGACTCGGCACTGGTTTATCGCGGCATGGACATTGGCAGCGCCAAACCTTGCGCCGCCGAGCTGGCGGCGGTGCCGCACCACCTGATCAACATCCGTGATCCGCTGCAAGCCTACAGCGCCGCTGAATTTGTCACCGATGCCAAAAACCTGATCGCCGATATCACGGCGCGCGGCAAGCTGGCGCTGCTGGTGGGTGGCACCATGCTGTACTTCAAGGCGCTGCGCGACGGACTCGATGCCATGCCCAAAGCCGACCCGGCGATTCGCGCGGCACTGGAACAGGAAGCCCGGCAGCAAGGTTGGCCGGCCCTGCACGCCGCACTCGCCCGGGTGGACCCGGCAACGGCGGCGCGCCTGCACCCGGCCGATGCGCAACGCATCGCCCGGGCGCTGGAAGTCTTTCGGCTGACCGGTCAGCCGCTTTCCTCTTTTCAGCGCACCCGACAGGCCATGCCAGAGACCTGCGCCAAGACCGACCCGAACTGGCTGATTGCGCTGGAGCCGTCCCAGCGCAGCTGGCTGCATGAGCGCATCGCGCAGCGCTTCGACAGCATGCTGGCCAATGGTTTTCTGGATGAGGTCAAGGTCTTGCGTGCGCGCGGCGACCTGCATGCCGATCTGCCGGCCATGCGCTGCGTCGGCTACCGGCAGGCCTGGCAAGCGCTAGCTGAACAGTGGCCAGTAAGTGAGTTGCGCGACAAGGGCATCTTCGCCACGCGCCAGCTGGCCAAACGCCAACTGACCTGGCTGCGCGCCATGCCCGAGCGCCGCGTCGTCGTCTGCGACGCGCCCGACGCGCTGGCGCAGGCGCTCAGGCTGGTGCAGGCTTTTGTCGAAGGCCGGTCATGAGTCTGGTCATTACCGATTTGAGCAAGCACTACGGCGACGTGCCGGTGTTCCGCCAGGTGTCCCTGGAGGTGGCCGACGGCGAATTCGTCGCCATCGTGGGCGACTCCGGCGTCGGCAAATCGACCCTGCTCAACTGCATGGCGGGCCTGGACGACTGGGACAGCGGCACGGTGCTGCTCGATGGGCTCGACCTGGGCCGCCTGAACGACGAGCAAAAAGCCCGTCTGCGGCGGGAAAAAACGGGCTTTGTGTTCCAGGCTTTCCATGTGCTGCCGCACCTCGACGTGGCGCAGAATGTGGCACTGCCACTGCTGCTGTTGAAGCAGCCCAATGCGGCCCGGGTGCAAGCCATGCTGGATGCCGTCGGCCTGGGCGACTTGGGCCGGCGCCTGCCGCAGCAACTCAGCGGCGGGCAGTTGCAGCGGGTCGCGATTGCGCGTGCCCTGGTGCACCGCCCCAGCCTGCTGCTGGCCGACGAGCCGACCGGCAACCTCGATCCCGGCACCGCCGCCCTGGTGATGGACGCGCTGATTACGCAGACCCGCCAGCACGGCGCCTCGCTGGTGCTGGTAACCCATTCGCAAGCCGCCGCGGCAAGGGCCGATCGGATCCTCAAGTTGCGCGCGGATGGGGTTTACTGAACCTGGAATTCCGTCAGGGTCCCGACTTGCCGCTGAAGCTGAAGGCGTTCTCGGAAAAAAGCTTGACGCAAACATCCACCACCGCCGGGTCATAAAATTTGCCGCGCTTGTCCTGCAACTCCTGCAAGGCGGCTTCGATACCCAATGCGGGCCGGTATGGGCGGTGCGAGGAAATCGCTTCCACCACGTCCGCCACCGCGATGATCCTGGCTTCCAGCAGAATCTGATCGCCCTTGAGGCCGGCCGGATAGCCGCTGCCATCGACATGCTCGTGGTGCTGCAACACCGTTTGGGCGATCGGCCAGAGGAAGTCCACGTTCTTCAGAATCTCGTAGCCGGCTTCCGGGTGCGTCTTGATCATTTCGTATTCGATTTTGGTGAGCTTGCCCGGTTTGCTCAAAATCTCCGCCGGGATATGAATCTTGCCGAGGTCATGCACGATGCCGGCCAGATGCAGGCCGTAGACCTTTTGCTCCGGCAGTCCCATGGCGCGCCCGATCGTCACCGCCAGTTCGGCCACCCGCTGCTGATGGCCGGTGGTGTAGGGGTCGCGCATTTCGACCATGCTGGCAACCGCGCTGATGGTCGACTCCATGCTTTCCTGCAAGCGGGCCACGCTTTGTTCCTGGGCCACATGGGTGCGCAAGGCACTGATGCCGTAGGCCAGATCGTCCGCCACTTCGGTGATCAGCTTGACTTCCTCGGCGCGGAAGGCTTCCGGATCGGACGCATAAATCGTCAGGGCGCCCAGTATTTCGGTTTCGCGGCGTAGCGGCAGGGCGATGATGGAACGGTAGCCGCGCTTCACCGATTCTTCATGCCAAGGCGTCCAGGCCGATTCGTCGGCCGAATGTTGAAGAATCTGCGTGGTTCCGGTTCTGATCGCGCTGCCCCAGGGGCTGTGGCCGCGCTCGGTATCGGCCCAGCTGCTTTCAAGTCCGTCCACGTAACCTTCCTCAAAACCGTAACGCGCCATCGGCCGGACGGCATTGGCGTCGTCAGGCTGCGTGAAACCGACCCAGGCGAAGCGGTAGCCGCCCACATCCACCAGCACGTGACACATTTCTTCCATCAAGGCAATTTCGTTGACCGCATGGACCAGCGCCAGATTGCAGCTGGAGCGCGTCCTGAGCGTGCGGTTGACGGTCCTCAGCTCGCGTTCGGCCTTTTTGATTTCGGTGACATCGTGAGAAACCGCCGATATGCCCACCAGTTCCCCGCGCTCGTTCCTGATCGGCGAAAAGGCCAGTGAAACGTCGATCAAACTCCGGTCCTTTCGGACCCGGGTCGTTTCAAACCGTGGTACTTCCTCACCCAGTTTGATCTTCTCGATCACATCGTGGATTTCCTGCTGGCGGTCGGCCGGAACCAGCAGGTTGGCCGCCTGCCCTATCATCTCGACGGCGGTATAGCCATAGACGTTCTGGGCACCCAGATTCCAGCTGGTCACCAAGGCCTTCAAATCGGAGCCAACGATAGCGACCACCGAGGATTCGACGATGGCGGCAAGCTGGCTGCGTGCCGCCTCGGCCAACTCGCGCTCGGTCGTGTCGCGCAGGATGCCCACGGCGTTCCAGCGCTGGTTCAACTGGAGTGCGGAGACCGACAGGGAGACCGGGAATTCGCTGCCATCCTTGCGCAGGGCGGTCAATTCGGTGGTTCTGCCGATGAACGGGCCGCCACCGGTCAAGCGAAATTTGGAGAGGGCTTCCTGATAGGCAGCGCGATAACGCTGCGGCACCAGCACCGCAACGAAGTCCCGGCCCAGCACCTCCTCGGCGCCATAGCCGAACAGGCGCACCGCCGCCGGGTTCCAGTAAGTCAATTCGCGTTGGTCGTCGATCATGACGACGGCATCCTGCGCCGCGTTGGCGATGCCATGGAATCTTTCCTCGCTTTGCCGGATCTCCTCAAACTGGCTCTGGACTTTCCCCGACAACACTTCCGTATAGCTCTTGTACTCCGAATTTCCCTGGGCCAGCTTCTCGATATAGCCGTCACGCACCAGACTGAAAAAATACATCAACCCCATGGTCATCAAGCCGGCACCAAAAATCCTGGATTCCGACAAAAAGATGAAACCGTCCTTCCAGGCCACCGTGGAACAGATCAGCAGCAGGTAGGTCGATGAAAAAATGGTCGCCCTTTTGATGTCCTGCCAGAAGTAGCAATAGACGATGGTCGGATAGAGCCAATAGACCGACATCAAACCATTCAGATAAACGGCAAGAAGAACGATGCCGGCCATGATGATCAGAACCCAGTTGGCCGGGAACAAGAATCTGTTCTTGTTTCTGATCCAGATCAACTGGAGCAGCACGACGACAGACCCGGCAAGATCGAGGGCAATGACGATGGAGGGCCCGGCGGCCCACAAGGAAATGGCGGAGAGAAGGGTTGCAACCAGGGCCAGCAGGCAACTTGACACCATCAGCTTTTTCTCAACTGCCTGGATGTCGGTCAATGCATCCAACCGAAAAAGTAATGCTTTCATGGCAAGCCCCTATTCCCGCACTTCTGAACCGCTGACCCGAGCCTGATCAATCTCCCGCCGCGCCCGCAATAGACGGGTGATCAGTCAAAGAGGCGAGGCAACGGACACCTCCAGCGCAAGCGGCCAAAACTCGGTGAATCGGGGTCGACTGGACCTCAATCCGGCAGTTGCGCCCAACCATCAGCGCGGGCCGCCGCAGCACGGCAAAAGTGCTGGCGGCGAGCACTGGCGCTTCAATCAATCGCCAAACGCTGGACGCCGGCGGCGGGCTGCTTCTTGGGCAATGTCAGGGTCAATACGCCCATGTCATACTTGGCCTTGGCCTGTGTCTGGTCGATGTCCGCCGGCAACTGGAAACTGCGCGACACGGCACCAAAGTAGCGCTCGCTGCGCAGCACTTTTTCATCCTTGGCGCTGCTGTCCTGCTGCTTCACTTCAGCCCGCAGTGTCACCACGTTGCCGTCCAGCGAAACCTGGATTTCGTCCTTGCTGACACCCGGTATTTCGGCCTGCACGGTGTAGCTGCCATTGCTCTCCTTGACATCGAGCTTGATCTGTGCCGGACTCGGCAAGGGATCGCCGTGCAGGGGTTTGATATAGAAACCGGGCGCTACATCGCGAAAAAAGTCGTCGAAAAGATTGCCGCGGTTGATCAGTGCGTTCATAGCCTCTCCTTTACCTACTTTGCCTGGATGACACCCCACGGCCCCGATGACCATGGGCTCCATGACCCTATATGGGGCCAGCTAGTGAGGCTCTCAAGAACCGACCGGAGAGGGCTTGATAAAAATCAATGGCGCCGCTGTTATGAACTTTTCCGCAAATTCTTAACGCGCGTACTCGTCGAGGCCAACGACACCGATTTTTTGCAGCCCGAGCTGCTGCGAAGCGCTCAACACCAGCGCCACCGTGTCGTATTTGGCATTGCGGTGCGGCCGGACATGGATTTCCGGCTGCTCGGGCAGTTGCGCGGCGGCTTGCAGTCGCTGGTTCAACTGGGTCGAATCTGCCAGTGGTTCGCCGTTCCACAACAGCTGGTTCTGCACCGTCACCTCGATTCGCACCACTACGGGTTCGCTACTCGCCGGGGGCTGCAGTCCGCCCGGCAGTTCCATGTTCACCGAATGCAACTGGATCGGAATGGTGATGATGAGCATCACCAGCAGCACCAGCAAGACATCGATCAGCGGCGTGATGTTCATGCCCGAACTGAATTCAGGCTCTCCCGGCTCCAGGGCGCCGTCAAAGTCAATCGCCATGGGGCGGCTCCGTGACAAAGCCAATGCGCGTGATGCCGGCCTGCTGGCAGGCATACAGGACCCGGGCCACGGCTTCGTAGTCGGCCCGGGCGTCGCCCCGGATATGCACCTCCGGTTGCGGCGTTTGACCGGCAATCTTGCGCAGCCTGTCGCGCAGACTTTGCTGATCCGTCAACCGGGCATCGAACCAGTAGCTGGCGCCAGCGGCGTCGACCGAGATCAGCACCGTCTCGGGCTGGCTTTGGCGCAACTGGTTGGCTTGGCGGGGCAGGCGCACCGCCACCGAGGTGTTGATGACCGGAATGGTGATCAGGAAAATGATCAGCAGCACCAGCATCACGTCGACCAGCGGCGTGGTGTTGATCTCGGACAGGTCGGCATCCTCGTCCAGCGTTTCCGGGTAGCTGATGGCCATGCTTCAGGCGCCCTTGCGGCTGCCGGCGCCGACCTGGGTCTTGTCGATTTCCACCAGCAGCTGCGTATGCAGCTCCGAGCCAAAACCCCTGACCGCATGCAGCGTCACCCGGTTGCGCCGCAGCAGCCAGTTGTAGCCCAGCACCGCCGGCACCGCCACGGCCAATCCCAGGGCCGTCATGATCAAGGCCTCGCCCACCGGGCCGGCCACTTTTTCGATCGAGGCCTGGCCCGAAACGCCAATCGTCACCAGCGCGTTGTAAATGCCCCAAACGGTACCGAAGAGACCGACAAACGGCGCCGTGGAGCCGACCGTGGCCAGTACCGACAAACCCTCCTGGCTGCGCATTTGCAGGGTCGCCACCGATTGCACGATGTCCTGGCTGAGCCAACTGCTGATATCCACCTGACGCGCCAGGCTGGGGTGGCGGCGCGCCGCCTCCAGCGCCGACACCGCCATGCCACGGAACACACTGCCATCGTCCAGCGCTTGCGCGCGCTGCGGCCAGGCATCGGCGCTGGCAAAAGCTTTCTTGGCGGCCAGCACCTGCGCGTTCAGACGCGCCTGTTCGAGGTACTTGGCGATGATGAAGTACCAACTCAGCAGGGACATGACGGCCAGAATCAACAGCGTCGACCGGGCCACCCAATCGCCCTGCGCCCACACCGCACGCAGGCCGTAGGGATTGCCGACCGGCTCGGTCTGCGGTGGCGTGATGGCCGGACTGGTGTTAGCTGCTACCACACTGCTGGTGGCCGACGCCGCCAGCGTCACCGGTGCCGGCGCCACGCTTGACTGCGCCCGCACCAGGCCTGCGCTGCCCAGCAGCAACGCGCATGAAAGCAGCCAGATCGGGGCTGCTCGCGCCGTGAGAAATTTTTTCAACATGATGCTTTCCTGGGCTCCTTGAGAAACGGGGTAAAAACGATTGACGGGTTCTCGATCGGCCATGGGGCTATTTGCACTTGTCCATGGCCACTGCGATGGGGATGGTTATCAGGCTGACCAAACTACCGCCGGCGTTCGGACCTATGCAATCGGGCTTTCCGGCGCCCGCGACACCTTCCGCCACTCGGTCACGGCGCTGGCCGCCGTTGAGTTGCTCGTTGGCCAGCTCGGACAGGCTGCGCTGGCGCGACGGGTTGTACATATTGGGATACAGGCCCGTTAGCGGCTTCGGCGCGCCGGATGCCGTTTGCGCCGCACCGGGTCCGGCCGGTGGCGTCGCTGCGGGCGCCCGTTCCACCGGTGTGATGGCCGCCGGCCGGGCCGGCGCGGCCGTTGGCACGGGTGCCGTGGAAGGAAGCGGGGCAGCCGTTGGCGTTGGTGCCGGTGCTGGTGCCGGAACAGACGCAGGCATCGGTGTCGGCGTCGGCTCCGGCATGGGTGTTGGCGCTGGTGCAGGCGCTGGTGTTGGCGCTGGAACTGGCACGGGCTCCGGCGGCGTTTCGATTGGCAGCACCGGCTCGGGCTTGGGCAGCACCGGCTCTGGTTTGGGCAACACGGGCTCGGGCTTGGGTGCTACCGGCAGCGGGACCGGCGGGGGCGTTTCTGGCAGCACGACTTGACGCACAACAGGCACCGGTGGCGGTGGCAA
>NZ_JAQTMS010000047.1 GCF_028714215.1 Rhodoferax sp.
CCATCAGGCCGTCGTGCTTCTTGGTGGCATCCAGCCCGGCTTCGGCGATGAAGCGAAACGGGCTGTTGGCGTCGAGCTTGGCGCAGCCCTGCTGCACGGTGCCGGCCGACCAGAATTCGTTGGCGGCGAGTTTGCCCTGGCGCGAGATCTTGCTCTGCTCGAACAACTTGACGATCAAGACGTACCAGCTGCTCACGCTCATGACCAAGAGCAGCATCAGCACCGTCTTGGCCACCGCATCGGAGGTCTTCCACAGGGCTTCGATGCCGTAGGGGTTGTCGCTGACTTCAGCGGCTTTCTTCGGGGCGGCTGCGGCGTCCGGGCTGGCTTCGCCGGCGAGCGGGGCCACTGCGGTCGTGACGCTGGCAGCGGCGGCCGGTGCCGCAGGCTGGGCCTGCGCTAGCGCGCCCACCACCGGTAGTAACAGTCCCAGCGCGCACGCGCAGGACGCAATCATTCGAGTGACTTTCTTTTGCACTGTGGTTCCTCTTTGACAAACGTGTACAGGGGGTAGGCATGGCCATGGCGGTGTCGAGACCCAAACCAAGGTTTCGGCAAGTATACTTGTAATTTAGCTACATAAAAATTCAAAATGCGACTTTTAAAAAATCTGTAATGACAGAATTTAGCCAATATTTGTTGTAAAAAAGCCAATATTTTATCAAGTTTGTCAAAAACAGGGCAAAAATTGGATCAGTCGAGGGTTTCTACTAGCCGGTTAAATATCTTGTTTTGGTACAAACAGGGTTGAGAGATTGTGAATTTTCGTAAATTGAACCTTGCCGCCAGCCGTCAGGGAAATTGTTTTTTTGATGTGTACCAGGAGATATATTTGATGAAAACGTCCTCGATTAAGAGCCCCCAGTCGCTTGCCCGACAGCGCTCGGTATTCAGGCTGGCGCCCGTCGCCGCCGGTTGTGCCGTGCTGCTCATGATGGGCGGCACGGCCCATGCCCAACAGGCTCAGACCGGCGCCAGCGATGCCGCCAACCTGGGCACCGTGACCGTGACCGGCATCCGGGCTTCGATCGAGAGTGCGATTTCGGTCAAGAAGAACGCTGACTCGATTGTTGAAGCCATTTCGGTGGAAGATCTCGGGAAACTGCCGGACGCGAGTATTGCGGACTCGATCGCTCGCTTGCCGGGCGTGGCGGCGCAACGAAACATCGAAGGTCGGGCGAGTCAACTCAGCGTGCGTGGGATGCCGCCTGATTTTGCGACGACCTTGCTCAATGGCCGTGAGCAGGTTAACCCTGGCGATGGCCGCGGCGCAGAGTTTGATGCCTATCCGTCTGAACTGATGAACGGCGTAGTGCTCTACAAGACACCGGATTCAACCTTGGTGGGGCAAGGGATAGCGGGCACCATCGATCTCCAAACGGTACGCCCGTTGAAGGTGAATGGACGCAAGATTTCGGTGGGCCTGAATCAGAAGAAGACGAGTGTTGGACTCGGCCCCACGGGTGCTGGCAACGACTTCAGCTTTTCCTACGTCGACCAACTCCTTGACAAAACTCTGGGTATTGCCCTTGGCGTTGCACGCCAGAGTGGTGACAGCACGGGCCGTGGTGTGAACAGCTTTGATGACGCGGACAAAACTTTCAGCGACGGCACCAAGTTGCCGCTGCGTAATAGCGTGACTGAACTCAGCCGTCTATCCAAATTCACCCGTCAGGGCGTGATGGCGGTGGTTGAATTCCAACCCACCAAGGATTTCACTTCCACATTGGATTTGTTCTCATCGACTGCGGATCGCAGAACACTCGGGCACCAGGTTGCGTTCCCCAAGTTCAACGAGGGAACCACCTTGAGCAACGCCACGCTCTCCAACGGGGTTGCTTTGGCTGGTACGGTATCCGGTGTGTCGGCTATCGTTCAGACCATTGGGCAACAACAGAACGATGACAACACCGCAATTGGTTGGAACAACAAGTTCAAACTGAACAAGGAATGGTCGGGCGTGATCGATTTGTCGCGTTCCAAGTCCAGGCGCACCGAAGTTGACATTGATTCAAATGCGGTCACCGGCACCAAAGGCGACCTGACGTTTGATAGCCGATCAGACATTCCACAGTTTGGCTACAGCCTCAACATGGCGGATGCAAGCACCCTGTTGCTGGGCAATACGCCTTGGGGCCTGGGTTGGCTGAAAAAGCCCTCGATCGATGACTCAATGAAATCGCTGCGCGCTGAACTCAAGCGTAGTCTGGACACACCCTATTTCTCTTCTTTCGTTGTAGGTGTTAATTTCAGCGACCGGAGCAAGGTACTCGGTATGACTGAAGGTTCGCTGAGTTTGCAGAACAATGCCGCGACTGCTGCGCTGCCATCGTCATCAGTGGTGAATGCAGGTATCCCGGGTATCAATGTGCTCGGCTGGGACTCGATCGCGCTGATCGATTCGGTCTACAAGTACACCGATATGGGTGATCAGTCATGGGCCATCATGAAGAACTGGTCGGTGAAGGAGAAGGTGACGACCACTTTTGCCAAGCTCGATATCGACACCACCGCCGCCGGTATCCCGGTGCGAGGCAATATTGGCCTGCAAGTTGTTAAGACCGACCAAAGTTCAAAGGGGTTGAACGACACGACAGTTGCAACGTGGGGCAATCCGGACGGCAATCGTTTTGATGTGAAACAGACGCTTGACAAGAGTGGAGGCAAGGCATACACCGACGTTCTGCCAAATTTGAACCTGGTATTTGATGCCGGTAACAGCCAGGTGGTTCGCATGGGCCTTGGCAAGATGCTGGCGCGACCAGGCCTTCGCGACTTGCGTGCCAACGCAATTTTTGAATGCTGGTCGCCAGCCAGTGATCCGAAGAGCTGTAGCGGCAACCATAGTGGCAGCGGTGGCAACCCCGAGTTGGAACCTTTCCGTGCCAGCACCTTTGATGTTGCCTACGAAAAATACTTTGGCAAACGGGCCTATATCGCTGGCGCGGCTTTCTACAAGGACCTACAGACTTTCATTTATCAACAAAAGTTCAAGTCGGACGTTCTGAGTAGCAAATACGGCCTTACGGGCTACCCCACCCTTGACTACACCGGCCCGATGAATGGGCAGGGGGGAACGATCTCCGGGTTTGAGTTGACTGCAAACGCTCCGTTCGACCTGATATCACCCGCACTGGCTGGTTTTGGTGCCTACATCAACCATTCGAACACTCACAGCTCTGTCAACATTCCGAACGCCGCTGGCGGCAGTGCGGACAATATGGAGTTGCCAGGTCTGTCCAAACAGGTCACGAACTTGAGCCTGTACTACGAAGCCGGTGGTTTTTCTGCCCGCGTCGGCCAGCGCACACGTTCGGACTTTATTGGTGAGTTCACCGACAACCAATATGAGCGTCAGTTGACCTATATCCGAGGCGAAAGAATTGTTGATATGCAGGTCGGCTACGAGTTCAAATCGGGCCCAGCCAAGGGGTTGTCGTTGACGTTCCAAGCCAATAACCTGACCGATGCTGTGTTCCAGAAGTACATCGTGAATGCAGATGGAAGTCAGCAGACGACAGAGTCTGCCAAGTACGGCAAGGCTTACATGTTGGGTGCCACCTACAAGTTCTGATCGAATCATTTTTCCAAGGTGATTTTTCCCCGAGTCGGCCGCGTGCCAGCTCGGGGTTTTTTTGTCTACGCCTCGCACCGAATCAAATCAAGCCGCTCCATTGATCACCATGGCGGACGAAGGCGTCCCGAATGTGCTGCTGCAATGGAGCGTCCAGGGGACCCTGGGCCAGGATTTCGATGTTGCGCTTGAAATGGGCCAACTTGCCGGTACCCACAATGCAACTGGCGACCCCTGGCAGGTGGGCTGAAAAGCGCAAGGCCAATTCGTTCCAGTCCAGCCCTTGCGGGTCCAACTGCATGGTTTTCCAGCGCTCCCAATAGCGCGCTCCGCCGACGCTCACTGGCTCAGCAGCAAGGTGCCGAAAAGTGCCGGGATGGTGATGCTGAGCTGGCCTTGACTGGCGTGGACACTGGCGCCGGTCACAGCATCGGTGAAGGAATCGACTTTGACGTTGGCCGGCAACTGCAAGCGCACGGTGCTGGGCGTCTCGGCGTTGTTGCTGGCGCTGATGGCAAACTTGTCACCCAGTTGCCGGCCCAGCACGATGACGTGGTCGTCAATCAGCAGCGGCGCGTCCAGGGAGCCGCGGCGCAGCACCGGGTTGGCGTTGCGCAGCTTGATCAGGCGTTTGACTTCAGCCAGCAAGTGGGTGTCGGGCCGGCCACCCTGATCGGCCCAGGGGTAGGGCGCGCGGTTGTAGGGGTCGTCGCCACCGGTGACCCCCACCTCGTCGCCGTAGTAGACCGCCGGTGCACCGGGGAAAGTCATCTGGAAGAACATCGCCAGTTTCAGGCGTTGCTTGGCGCGCTGGATCACCTCGGCGTCGGCGTTGTCGTCTTGCCAGCCCAGGTAATGCAGGCTGCGTGCCTGGTCGTGCGTCGAGAGTAAGTTCATCAGCGCATAGAAGGCCTGCGCCGGATAGGCCTCGCGCATCAACTCGATATTGCGATACAACTCGCTGGCCTTGCCGCCGGCCGCGTATTCCAGCACGGTGTTGCGAAAGATGTAGTTCATGGTCGAATCGAACATGTCGCCGAGAAAATACTTGGAGGCGTCGAACCAGGTCTCGGCCACCGTCAGCGCGTCAGGCCGGTGTTGTTTGATGGCGCTACGCCACTCGCGCCAGAAGTCGTCCGGCACCCAGGGCGCCACGTCCATGCGCCAGCCGGCGGCGCCGCGGTCCAGCCACAGCTTCATCACCGAGTCGTGGTCGCCGTAGGCATACTTGCGAAATGCCGACGAAGCTTTGTTTAGCTCGGGCAAGTCGGTGACGCCGACCCAGCCCTTGTACTGCTTGTCGGGAGCGGCTTGCCTGGCGTCGAAGCTGTACCAACTGGCGTAAGGTGAATCGCTGCGAATCTTGCCACCTTCAAATGCACCATTCGACTGGTGATTACCAAAGCGGTCGAAGTAGATCGAGTCGCTGCCGGTATGATTCAGACTGGTGTCGGTGATGACGCGGATGCCACGCTTGGCTGCCTCCTTGGTAAGGCGAACAAAGTCCTCATTGCTGCCGAAGCCAGGGTCTATGTTCTTGTAGTCGGTGGTGTCGTACTTGTGGTTGCTGGCAGCCTTGAACACCGGTGTAAGGTAAATCGTGTTGGCGCCCAGATCCTGGATGTAGTCCAGCTTTTCGATGATGCCGGCCAGATCGCCGCCGAAAAAGTCGTTGTTGTAGATGACGTCGGAGCCATCGCCGCTGCCGGGCTTCCAGGGTTTGTCGAGCCAGTTGTGGTGCAACTCGACCGTCGCATCGTGGTATTTGGTGCGGCCCGGCTGCGGATCGTTGGCCGGGTCGCCATTGCGGAAGCGATCCGGAAAGATGTAGTAATAAACAATGTCGGGAGCCCACTGCGGGACTTTGAAATCGGCCGCGTAAATGGTCTGGCGAAAGCGCCGGATGGCCTGGCTGGCGAGCGGCTTGTCAGCCACTTCGCCAAGTCCGCCGGAACCTTTTTCGCGCGTCCAGAATACCGGGTCGCGGTTGTTCTGGTAAACGAAAATCTTGCCGTCAATCTGGGCCTCGAACCAGTAGCCGTAGATGCTGACGTCGCTGAAGCGGTGGCTGGCGCTCCAGCGTTCCAGGCCGGCCCGCGCGCTGCGGGTCATGGGCAGCCGCGCCACTTCGGTGTAGTTGAGCAATTCCTGGTTGCCTTCGAGTTGGCGTATTTCGATCACCAGTGTGAGCTGGCTGACGCCAGGCAAGGCGGTGACGCCAAAACTGAGGGTGCTGCCAACGATCTGAGCGCCGAACGGCGACTTGTCGGCTATGGCGCGCGAGTCGAAACGCAGGCTGCGCGCCACCGGGTCGGTGACGGCGCGTGCGCTGGGGTCGGCAAAAGTCTTTTCACCAATGCTGAGCTGCGGCCTGCCACCGGCGAAGACCAGCCGGAGGGTGTGTTCGCCCGTGAACGGGTATGACAGGTTGCCGCCGCCGGCGACCAGTTCCGCGTTGCCGGCGTGGCCGAAACTGGTGGCGTCCTGCCAGGCAGCGTCGGCGATCTTGAATTCGTGCCGTGTCGGCAAGTTCACGTTCAGGTAGTAGGCGTCGCAACTGTACTGGAACGCATAATCGTCGAGCGCCGCCCAGTTGTTCATGCTGCCGCGCAGGAACAGGGTGGTTTGACCTAGCGGCGCCTCGGCCGGGCAGTTTTCGATGCGCAGGCTGGGGTCGGTGTTGGAAGTATTCATTGTCAGGGTGAAACGGTGCACGCCATCAAAGTGGTGTTGTAGTTCGGCTCCCTTGATCGTCAGATGATCCGGTGTGCTGGCGCGGCCGAAGTCGGCATCGGCCGACCAGCCCTCGTCGGCCAGTTTGAATCTGTGTTGACCCATGATACGGGTCACAAGTTCATAACGGTTGCAAATCCAGCTGAATTTCTGGCTGTCGCTTGCGTTCCAGCTGTTGAAGCTGCCGCGCAGGTACAGCGCGCGACCGCCCAGGGGGTCGGCGCGGCAGGAGCTATCGGCCGCCGCTGCCTGCGCCGCGCCGGGCGCCAGCAGCAGAATTGCGCAAGCGGTCAACAAGCCGCGCCGCAGCAGCGTTGCTCTCCCCGCGTGCCGATGCCGGCTCACCCTTTGACACCACCCGAGGTCAGGCCCGACACGATCCAGCGCTGCGCCGCCAAAAATACCAGCGTGATCGGCAGGCCCGACAGCACTGCCGCCGCGGCAAAGTCGCCCCACAGGTATTTCTGTTCATACAGGTAATATTTGGAGCCGACCGCCAGCGTCAGGTTCGGCTCTTCACGCAGCAGCACCGAGGCCACCGGGTACTCGATGATGGTGCCGATGAAGGCCAGCACGAACACCACCATCAGGATAGGTACCGACATCGGCAGCAGCACCAGCCGGAAAGCCTGCCAGTGGCTGGCGCCATCGACCTTGGCGCATTCCTCGATCTCGACCGGGATCGTCTCAAAATAGCCCTTGATGGTCCAGATGTGCATCGCCACGCCGCCCAGGTAGGCAACGATGAGGCCGGCGTGGGTCTCGATGCCAAGCCACGGAATGTAAGTCCCCAGCCCGTCGAAAATGGCGTAGATGGCGACCAGCGCCACCGCCACCGGGAACATCTGCAGCAACAGCATGCTGTTGAGTATGCTGTTCTTGTGCGCGAACTTCAGGCGCGCAAAAGCGTAGGCGGCGGTGGTCGAGATGGCCACGATCAGCAGTGCCGAAATGCTGGCGATCTTGATCGAGTTCCAGAGCCACAACAACACCGGAAACGGCGGCGTGACCAGGCTGCCGTCGGCTGTGGTGTAGCTGAAACCCAGCGCCAGCTTCCAGTGTTCCAGGCTGATCTCGGTCGGGATCAGCGAACCGGTGGAGAAGTTGCCGGGGCGCAGCGAGATCGAGATCACCGACAGCAGCGGAAACAGGGTGACCACTATCAGCAGCCACAGGCCGACATGGGCTGCCGCGATGCGCCAGCGCTGGCTTTTTCCGGTCACGATGGCCATGTCGCTAGCTCCTGCGGTTGTCGTTTACCTTGCTCAGCTTCAGGTTGGCCAGCGACAGCAAGGCCACCATGAAGAAGATCAGGGTCGAGATCGCCGCCGCCAGGCCGAAATTGGCGCCGGCATCGGTAAAGGCGATGCGGTAGGTGTAAGACACCAGGATGTCGGTGGTGCCGGCCGGTAACTTGGTGTTCAGGTAATCCGGCCGGCCATCGGTCAGAAGCGAGATCAGCACGAAGTTGTTGAAGTTGAAGGCAAAGGCCGAGATCAGCAGGGGCGTCAGCGGCCGCGCAATCAGTGGCGCGGTGATCTTGAAAAAGTTGGCCAGCGGTGTCGCGCCGGCAATGGCGGACGCTTCGTACAGGTCGGCCGGAATGGCCTTGATGAGTCCCGTGCAGAGCACCATGATGTAGGGGTAGCCGAGCCAGGTATTGACCAGCAGCAGCATCGCCTTGGCCAGTGTCGGATCGGCGAACCAGGCCGGGCGAAGGCCGAAGACCGCGTCCAGGATGGCGTTGATTTCACCGAAATTCTGGTTGAATAAGCCCTTGAAAACCAAAATCGAGATGAAGCCCGGCACGGCGTAGGGTAAAAACAGCAGGGTCCGGTACAGGGTGCGATAGCGCAAGGCCTCCCAGTTCAGCAGCACCGCCAGCGTCATGCCCAGCGCGGTGGAAAACAGCACCGTCAGGCCGGCGAATACAAGAGTCCAGACAAAGATCGAGACAAACGGTCCGCGCATGTCGCTGTCGAACAGCATGCGGCTGTAGTTGGCCCAGCCGATGCCCACCGGGAACCCGGGCTGGATGCGCTCACCCTGCGGGTTTTCGAAAAAGCCGGTGGCCCGGTTGGGTCGGTACAGCGTGGCCGTTGCCAACTGCGTCAGCGAACCATCGGCGTTGCTGTGCCATAAGGGCTCAACGGTGCCGAACTCGTGCACCCCGGCATAGCTCAACACCCGGTGATCGGGCAACTCAAGTTTCAGGCCCAGCAAGGCGTCGCGGTAGCTCAGTACCTGGCGCAGCGGGAGCGGGTTGACCAGCGCCGGGCTGTCGGCCGGCAGAGCCTGCATGGCTACCGCCTTGCGAGCGGCGCCGGTGCTGTCCAGGGCCAGCGGCGGCGAAATGAAGCGGCTCCCGGTGCCGCCCTCCGGTGGCGTCAACAGCAGCCGCAGCGCGGAGCCCTCAGCATGCAGCGTGAAGTTCAGCGTCCGGTCTTCGTCGACCGTGGTCTGGTCCAGCAGGTAAGCGCGTGCGCGTTCGAATTCCAGCAGGTTGCTGGCGGAATAATTGGTGAAGCCGATCTGCATCGTGTAGAGCAGCGGAAAGGCGACGAACAGCAGCATGCCGGCGACCCCCGGGAACAGGTAGCGCCAGGCCAGCGTGCGCTTCGACGCGTACACATACAAGGCCAGTGCGCCGAAGCTGAGCAGCGCCAGCGCCGACAGGGCTTGCCCTGCGGCGTAAATGCCAAACACCAGCCACAGCAGAGCCACAGTCAGCAGGACCACTAGCGGCCATTTGAACCAGGGACGGGTGCGGCTCATCTCATTTCACCCGCATGCGCGCTGCCGCGCCGTCCAGTGCATCCTTGGGCGACTGGCGACCATTGGTGACAGCCTCCAGCGCGGCGTCCATGGCCGGAAAGAAGCGGCCGGTTTCCGGAATGTTGGGAATCGGCTCTCCGGCCATTGCGTTGGCCATGGTGGCGCGGATGTGGGGGTCGGCCGACAATTCCTGAAAGTAGGCCTTGTTGGCCGGCGTGCCCAGCGCCACGTCGGCCGAGACGATCTTCAGGTTCTCGATGCGCAACAAATGGTTCTCGATGAACTCCCGCGCAATGTCCTTGACCTTGCTGGGCGACGCAATCATGCAGCCCAGCACGCCGACAAAAGGCTTGGACGGGTGGCCGCCGATGCTGGGGATGGGCGCCACGCCAAAATCGATATTGCTCTTGCGCAGGTTGTCCCAGGCCCAGGGGCCGCTGATCATGGTCGCCAACTGCCCGCGGTTGAAAGCGCTCTCCATTTCGGCGTAGCGTGCGCCCTTGGGCATCTGGCCGCCCTGAACCAGCCGCGCCAGCATCTCCAGACCTTGCACCGCGCCTGGTGCGTTGACGCCGACCAGCTTGGGGTCCAGATCGCCTTGCGGCGTGCGCCCGAAGATGAAGCCGCCGGGTCCGGCCAGCAGCGGCCAAGTGAAGAAGGACTTGTTGTAGTCCCACAAAATCGCGTGCTTGCCTTGCGCCGACAAGGTTTTGTCGAGGGCGATCACTTCCTCGAAGCTGGCCGGCGGCGTTTTCACCAGCGCCTTGTTGTAGATCAGACCGATGGCCTCGATCGACAGGGGATAACCCCAGACCTTGCCCTGGTAGGTGAAGGCCGACCAGGCCGAGGCTTCGATTTCGTCGCGGATGCGGCGCGGCGGCTTCAGCGGCACGATCAGGCCCGATTTGGCCCACTCGCCGGCGCGGTCGTGCGGCCAGCAAAAAATGTCCGGTCCCTTGCCGGCGCCGGCGGCGGCCTGGAACTTGTCGGGCGCGCCCTCGGGGTGTTGCACGATCACCTCGACGCCGGAGACCCGGCTGAACGCGTCCCCCACTTTTTGCAAGCCCTTGTAACCCTTGTCGCCATTGATCCAGACCAGCAACTGCGGCGCCACAGCGGCCTGGCCCAGCGCTGGCCACGCCATGGCGGCCCAGATCGCCCATGCCGCCAGCGCACCACAGAGCGCCCGCATGTCACGCAGCATGGCGCAACTCCGGGCTGGAATGGCGCCGAAAAGCGCGTCCCTGCGCATCGAACAGGTAAGCCCATTCGGGCGGTACCCCCAGCAGCAGTGCGTCACCGGCACGCACCCTGGCCTGCCCATCGATGGCGGCGGTCAGCATCTCGGCGCTGCCCGGGTTGCTGCAATAAGCGTAAGTGATGCTGCCCAGCGACTCGACAAAAGTCACCTGGGTCCGCAGTGCGTTGTCGGCCACGCCGGCGCGCAGATGCTCGGGCCGTACCCCCAGTTTCACCTTGTCGCCGGCCCGGGCGGATGCGGCATCGACCTGGCAGCGGATCACTTCGCCGCCGCCCAGCCGCACGCTGGCACTGTCGGCGCTGGCTTCCAGCACTTCGCCGTCCAGCAGGTTCATGCCCGGCGAGCCGATGAAGCAGGCGACGAACAGGTTGTCGGGGTATTCGTACAGCGTCAGGGGCGCGCCGACCTGCTCGATGCGACCGGCCGACAGCACGACGATGCGGTCGGCCAGCGTCATGGCTTCGACCTGGTCGTGCGTGACGTAAACCATGGTGGTCTTGAATTCTTCGTGCAGCTTGGCAAATTCATAGCGCATGCGCACCCGCAGCGCGGTGTCCAGATTCGACAAGGGTTCGTCGAACAGGAATACCTCGGGCTTGCGTACGATGGCGCGGCCGATGGCGACCCGTTGGCGCTGACCGCCCGACAGGTCTTTCGGCTTGCGCGAGAGCAGGTGCTCGATGTTCAGAATCCTGGCCGCCTGGTGCACCGCGCGGTCGATTTCGTCTTTCGGCAGCTTGGCCAGTTTCAGGCCGAACGCCATGTTGTCGTACAAGTCCATGTGCGGGTACAGGGCGTACGACTGGAACACCATGGCAATGCCGCGTTCGGCCGGTGGCACGTCGTTGACGACACGACCGGCGATGGTCAGTTCGCCCCCGGTGATGTCTTCCAGTCCGGCAATGACGCGCAGCAGGGTCGATTTGCCGCAACCCGAAGGACCGACGAAAACCATGAATTCGCCGTCGCGGATCTCCAGGTCGATGCCATGCAGGATCACGCTATCGCCAAAGGCCTTGCTGACACTTGAAAGCTTGACGTCTGCCATGGTGCATCTCCGCGCTCACATACCGGCTGCGAGTCGCTTGTCTCTTGTTGGTAATTGAAGTGGCTCGGTTGCCGCAAGAGCCGCTTCGACGCGCCCATCAAAGCGATTGACGCAAAATTTGAATCAAGTATACCTGCAAAAAATGTAGTTATACAACGCATCAAGTAAGTGAGAGTTGGACGCTGGATCAGGCGATATTTATTGGTACCATAGAGTCTTGAATTATTTTAATGTAATTTAACTACATAATTTGATGAGACCGGAACCCATGAAGACCGAAATCTTTGCCGACCCCGCTAAGACCCCTGACCGCCTGCCTTCTGGAAGTGTCGCTGACGCTGATCGCCAGGCTTGGTTGCAGGCCCTGGCCGCCGCACCCAAGGCGCAGGCCTTGCTGGCGCAGCGCTGGGCGCGCAGCCAACAGGAAGACCGCAACTCGGTGGGCAGCGCTGGCGTGCGCCGGGTGCATTACCTGTCGATGGAGTTTCTGATGGGGCGGGCCCTGGGCAATGCACTGGCGGCGCTGGGGCTGGAGAGTGAAGTGCGCCAGCAACTGGCGGCCAAAGGCCTGCAGTTGCCGGATTTGCTGGAACTGGAAAACGATGCCGCGTTGGGCAATGGCGGTCTGGGCCGGCTGGCCGCCTGTTTCCTGGATTCCTTCGCCGAGTTGGGTTTGCCGTCCTTTGGCTATGGCTTGCGTTACCAGTACGGCATGTTTGCCCAGCAGATCCGGGACGGCCGGCAAATCGAGGTGCCCGATGACTGGCTGCGCGCCGGAAACAGTTGGGAGGTGCTGCGCCCGGAAGCCCGTTTCAGCGTCGGTCTGGGCGGCCGGGTCGAGGTCGAGGCGGGGGTGCGGCGCTGGGTGCCGGCCCAGCGTCTGATCGCGCAAGCCTTTGACTTCATCGTGCCGGCCCACCACAGCCAGCGCGTTTCCACCTTGCGTCAGTGGCATGCCAGTGCCGAACAGCCGATCGACTTTGCCGCTTTTTGCCGTGGCGACTATGTGGCGGCCTCCAGCCACCGCGTCGCTGCCGACGTCATCAATTGGGTGCTCTACCCGGACGACAGCAGCGCCGCCGGGCGCGAACTGCGCCTGAAACAAGAGGCCTTCCTGGTCAGCGCCTCGTTGCAGGATGTCGTGGCCCGCCATCTGCGCGAGGGCCGCAGTCTGGCGCAACTGGGACGCGCCAATGCCATTCACCTGAACGACACGCACCCGGCGCTGGCGCCGGCCGAATTGATGCGTCTGCTGCTCGATGAACACGGCATGGCCTGGGATGCGGCCTGGGCCATCACGCAAGAGGCTGTGTCCTACACCAATCACACCTTGATGCCTGAGGCGCTGGAGACCTGGCCGGTGCCCATGTTCGAGGCTTGGCTGCCGCGTCACCTGGAAATCATTTGCGAGATCAATGGGCGCTTTCTGACCGAGGTGCGATCCCGTTTTCCGGGCGACGAGGCCTTGCTGCGGCGGGTTTCCCTGATCGATGAAAGCGGCGAGCGCCGGATTCGCATGGCCTCCCTGGCGGTGGTGGCCTCGCACAAGGTCAACGGTGTCTCGGCCTTGCACTCGGAGCTGATGGTGCAGACCATTTTTGTCGACTACGCCAAACTCTATCCGCAGCGCTTCCACAATGTCACCAACGGCGTCACACCCAGGCGCTGGCTGATGCAGGCCAACCCCGGTCTGTCTTCCCTGATCGACGACCGCATCGGCAAAACGTGGCGCCAGGATCTGAGCCGGCTGTCGGCGCTCAAGCCACTGGCGGCAGACCCGCAACTGGGGCGCGATTTCCTGGCCGTCAAGCTTCAGAACAAGGAGCGGCTGGCGGCCTTGATACAAGCCCAATTGGGCATCGAGGTCGATCCGGCCAGCCTGTTCGACGTGCAGGCCAAACGCATCCACGAATACAAGCGCCAACTGCTCAATGTGCTGCAAGTCATTGCCCGCTACCAGGCCATCATCGACCAGCCCGAGGCCGACTGGACGCCGCGCACCGTCATCATTGCCGGCAAGGCGGCGTCGGCCTACCACATGGCCAAGCTGATCATCCAGTTGACGCACGACGTGGCGGCGCTCGTCAACAGCGACCCGCGCGTCGGCCAGCGCCTGAAGCTGGTGTTCCTGCCCAACTACGGCGTCAGCCTGGCCGAGGTCATTATTCCGGCGGCCGATTTGAGCGAACAGATTTCCACCGCCGGTACCGAAGCCTCCGGCACCGGCAACATGAAGTTTGCGCTGAGCGGCGCCCTCACCATCGGCACCTGGGACGGTGCCAACATCGAGATGGCGCAAGCCATGGGCGAGGAGAACATGTTCATCTTTGGTTTGCGCACCGATGCCGTGCAAAAAATCAAGGCGCAGGGTTATCGGCCCGCACAGTATGTTGAAGGCAATCCTCGACTCAAGCGGGTACTCGATGCGATTTCAGAGGGTGACTTTTCGCCAGGAGACAGTCAACGCTACCGGACCCTGGTCGACAGTCTGCTGGGGTCCGACCCCTACCTGCTGCTGGCGGATTTCGAGGCCTATGTGGCGGCCCAGTCCCAGGTCGATGCCTTGTTCAAGACGCCCGCGCTTTGGGCTCGGCGCGCCTTGCTGAATGTCGCCGCCATGGGCAGCTTCTCGGCCGATCGGACGATTCGCGAGTACATTGAACGCGTCTGGTCAGCGCCACGCTGAAAACGCTGGCTGGCATGATCTGACAGCGCTTTGATTCGGAGGATCCGGATGCTTTCCGACGCAGATGTCCAGGCCCTGGTAGGCGCTCACCACTCCGACCCGTTTGCGGCGCTGGGCTTGCACGCCGACGCCCATGGCAAGCTCTGGTTGCGCGCCCTGTTGCCGGGAGCCCAGCAGGTGCAGGTGCTGGAGGCCCGCAGCGGCAAGCCGGTGGCTGGGCTGGCTCTGCGCCACCCGCAAGGTTTGTTCGAGGGGGCGCTGGGGCGCCGGCGCAAGCGCTTTGATTACCGGTTAGAGGTGCGCTGGCTGGACGCGGCGGCACCGGCCGCCAACATTTATGCCGACGCTTACGCCTTCGGTGCGCAACTGACCGACGACGACTTGACGGCGCTGCAAGAAGGCAAGCACCCCGATCCGTACACTGTTCTGGGTGCGCTGTGCCTTGAGCACCAAGGTGTCGCCGGCGTGCGTTTCGCGCTCTGGGCGCCGAATGCGCGGCGCGTCAGCGTGGTGGGAGATTTCAACCACTGGGACGCCCGGCGCCACCCCATGCGACTGCGCCACGGTGCCGGGGTGTGGGAGATTTTCGTACCGCACGCTGGTCTGGGAGACCACTACAAGTTCGAGTTGCTGGGACCGACTGGCCAATTGTTGCCGCAGAAGGCCGACCCCTATGCGCGCGCCGCCGAGTTGCGGCCCGGCACGGCCAGCATAGTGGCCCCCATGCCGGAGAAGAAAGTGTTGCCGGCGGAGCGCGCCCAGGCCAACGCGCGCAGCGCACCGATTTCGATTTACGAGGTGCATGCCGCCTCCTGGCGGCGTGGCGCGGATGGCCGCTTTGCCAGTTGGGATGAGTTGGCGCAAACGCTGCCGGCGTATGTGGCGGAGCAGGGCTTCACGCACGTCGAGCTGCTGCCGGTGAGCGAACATCCGTTTGACGGTTCCTGGGGCTACCAGACCCTGGGCTTGTTTGCCTTGAGTGCCCGCTTCGGCCCGCCGGAAGGCTTCGAGCGCCTGCTGCAAGCCTGCCACGCGCGCGGCATCGGCGTCCTGCTGGATTGGGTGCCGGCGCACTTTCCGGCCGACGCCCACGGTTTGGCGCAATTCGACGGCACGGCGCTCTATGAATACGCCGATCCGCGCGAAGGTTTCCACAACGACTGGAACACCCTGATTTACAACTTCGGCCGCAAGGAGGTGCGCAACTTCCTGGCCGCCAGTGCCCACTATTGGACCCGGCGCCTGGGTGTCGATGGTTTGCGGGTCGATGCCGTGGCCTCCATGCTGTACCGCGATTACTCGCGCCGGCCGGGGCAGTGGATTGCCAACGTCGACGGCGGCCGGGAAAACCTCGAAGCCATCTCCTTGCTGCGCCGGATCAATCAGGAGGTGGCAGCCGTCGCGCCCGGTGCCATCATGGTGGCGGAAGAATCGACGACTTTTCCAGGGGTGTCGGCGCCCACCGGTGCCGGAGGTCTGGGCTTTCACTACAAGTGGAACATGGGCTGGATGAACGACACGTTGCAGTACATGCGCGAAGACCCGGTGCACCGGCGCTGGCATCACGCCAAGATGAGTTTTTCCATTCACTACGCTTTCAGCGAAAACTTCGTGTTGCCGCTGTCGCACGACGAGGTGGTGCACGGCAAGGGTTCCCTGCTGGGAAAAATGCCGGGCGACGACTGGCAGCGTTTCGCCAATTTGCGTGCCTACTACGGCTTCATGTGGGGCCACCCGGGCAAGAAGCTGCTGTTCATGGGCCAGGAGTTTGCCCAGCCGGGTGAGTGGGATCATGACGCCCAATTGCCCTGGGCGCTGCTACAGGATGAACGCCACGCCGGCGTCCAGCGTCTGGTGCGCGATCTCAACCACCTGTACCGCGCGCAGTCTGCGTTGCATCAACTGGACTGCGAGGCGCGCGGCTTTGAATGGCTGGTGGCGGACGATGCCCAGATGTCGGTTTTCGCCTGGTTGCGGCGCGATGCGCAGGACGCCATGCTGATGGTGGTGAGCAACCTGACGCCGCTGCCGCGCCAGGACTATGACGTTGGCGTGCCGCATGGCCCGTCGCAGTGGCGCGAGGTCTTGAATACGGACTCGGCTTGCTACGGCGGCAGCAACCAGGGCAATGGCGCGGCCCGGCTGCCAACCCAGGCCGCGCCGGCGCATGGGCGGGCGCACTCGCTGCGCCTGACGCTGCCGCCATTGGCCACCATTTTTCTGGTCCCGGCATGAGTCCTTGCAATGTTTTACTGGCTGGCCGCCCTGAGCCCATGGGCTCGCAGGTGCGCGACGGCGGCGTCAATTTCGCGGTGTTCTCGCAACATGCGCTGCGCGTGCAACTGTGCCTGTTCGACGCCGACGGCCAGCGCGAGTTGCAACGGCACGATCTGTTCGGTCCGGATGATGGTGTGTTCCACGGCTTCCTGCCCGGCGCCGCTGCCGGTCTGGTCTACGGGCTGCGCGCGCATGGTCCTTACGAGCCCCGCGCCGGTCACCGCTTCAATCCGAATAAATTGTTGCTGGACCCCAACGCGCGTGAAATCGTCGGGCAGTTTTCCTGGCGCGCCGAACACCATGGCTACACGCTGGGCCATGCCGATGGGCCGGCCTCGTTCGATGAGCGCGACAACGCGGCGCTGGCGCTCAAGGCGCGGGTCGCCGCGCCGTCGGGGGTGGTTGCCGCAGCGCTCAACGCGCCGCGCCACGCAACGGCCGATCTGGTGCTGTACGAGGTGCACGTGAAGGGTTTCAGCAAGGCGCATCCGGATATTCCGGCGGCCCTGCAAGGCACTTACGCCGGTCTGGCGCATCCGGCCGCGATCGCGCACTTCAAGTCCCTGGGCGTCACCACGCTGTCCTTGTTGCCGGTGCAGTACTGCCTGGACGAGCCAGCGCTGAGGGGTCGCGGCCTGACCAATTACTGGGGCTACAACACCTTGGGCTTCTGTTGTCCGGACCCGCGTCTGGCAACACAGCGTGATGATCCGGCGGCAGTGACTGCCGAGTTTCGGCAGATGGTGGCCAGCCTGCATGCGCATGGTCTGGAGGTGGTGCTGGACGTCGTCTACAACCACACGCCGGAGGGCAACGAGTGGGGTCCCACTGTGAGTTTTCGTGGCCTGGACAATGCCAGCTGGTACCGTCTGGAGACGGTCGATCGCAGCCGCTGCGAAAACCTGAGTGGCTGCGGCAACACCTTGCGGGTGGCACACCCCAAGGTGACCCAGTTCGTGCTGGATTCGCTGCGCTACTGGGTGCAGGAGATGGGCGTCGATGGCTTTCGCTTTGACCTGGCGCCGGTGCTGGGGCGCACCGAGCACGGCTTTGACGCCAACGCGCCGTTCTTTGTCGCGCTGCGCCAGGACCCGGTGCTGGCGCGCGTGCACCTGATTGCCGAGCCCTGGGATGGCGGCTCCAACGGCTACCAGGTGGGGCGTTTCCCAGGACGCTTTCTGGACTGGAACGACAAGTTCCGCGACGCGGTGCGCGGCTATTGGCTGCGGCGCGGTGTCGATCGCGGCGAATTTGCGCGCCGCTTCACGGCCTCCAGCGACCTGTTTCATCACGACGGGCGCCGCCCCGGCGCCTCGGTCAATTTCCTGGCGGTGCACGACGGTTTCACGCTGGCCGATGTGGTGAGCTACAGCCGCAAGCACAACCAGGCCAACGGCGAGGACAACCGCGATGGCCGCGATGGCGAGACCTGCGCCAATTTTGGTGTCGAAGGCCCCACCGATGACGCCGCCATCAATGGGCAACGCCAACGCCTGCGCCGCGCCATGATGGCCACGCTGTTGCTGGCGCAGGGCACGCCCATGCTGTGCGCCGGCGATGAAATAGGCAATTCCCAGCAGGGCAACAACAACGCCTACTGTCAGGACAACGCCACCGGCTGGCTCGACTGGTCGGTGGCCGACCACCGCTTCAAGGACTTCGTCGCCCAGCTGCTGGCGCTGCGCCGTGCCGAGCCGGCGCAGCGCAGCAACGACTGGTCGTCGCAGTCGCCAGGGCAGCACGGTCCGCAACGGCGCTGGCGCAGGCCCGACGGTCAGGAAATGTTGACCCCTGACTGGCATGCCCAGGAGCAGCAGGCTTTTGCCTGCGAGCTGCGGTGCACCGTGGGCGAAGCCAACGGGTACACCGGTCCGCAGCGCTTGCTGCTGGTCTTCAATCCGGAACCGGCGCCGGTCCGCTTCACGCTCGATCTGGGCCGCTGGCAACTGCTGCTGGACAGCAGCGGCGAGTTGATGCCGTCCGATATGCTGGAAACTTCCCTGCTGGCCAGCGCGCAAGCCGTGCTGGTATTGCGCGCCAGCGTCTGATATTTTTTACCCGGATACCTACCATGATCAATCTTCATCAACGCAGCGCCGGTGTCTTGCTGCACATCACTTCCTTGCCCGGTCCGCACGGCGTTGGCGACTTCGGGCCGGCTGCCTATCGCTTTGTCGATTGGCTGGTGTCGGCCGGCCAGCGCATCTGGCAACTGTTGCCGACGACGCCCATCGGCCCCGGCGATTCGCCTTACCAGAGCGTCTCGGCCTTTGCCGGCAGCCCCTTGATGGTGGCGCTGGAGCCGCTGGTGGCGGCCGGCTGGTTGGCGCCACCGCAGTTGCCCGCGGGCGGCTTCGAAGCCGGTAGGGTCGACTTTGGCCGGGTCGTGCCCTGGCGCCTGACGCAACTGCGCTGTGCCGCCGCCGGTTTCCAGCTCAAGGCCTCTGCCGACCAGCGCGCCGACTTTGCCGCCTGGTGCACGGAGCAGGTTTACTGGCTGGACGACTACGTGCTCTTCATGGCGCTGGAGACGGCGCATGGCGGCCAGCCCTGGTGGCAGTGGCAGCCCGACTTGCGCCGGCGCGAGCCGGCGGCACTGCAACAGGCGCGCCGGCAGCAGGCCGACGAAATCTACTTTTGGCAGTTTGTGCAATGGTGTTTTGACCGCCAGTGGAGCGCCGTCAAGGCTTACGCCAATGCGCGCGATGTCGCCATCATGGGCGACCTGCCGATCTTCATCGCCCACCACAGCGCCGACTGCTGGGCGCGGCCCGATCTGTACCAGCTCGACGCCAATTTCCAGCCGACCGTGGTGGCGGGCGTGCCGCCCGATGACCTGGGTCCGCTTGGTCAGCGCTGGGGCAATCCCCTGTACCGCTGGGAGCGCATGGCCGAGGAAGATTTCGCCTGGTGGACGCAGCGCGTGCGGCGTGCCCTGGCGCAGGCCGATGTGTTTCGCATCGACCATTTCCGCGGCTTTGCCGGTTACTGGGAAATCCCGGCCAGTTGCCCCACAGCGGTGCAAGGGCGCTGGGTACCGGCACCGGGCAAGGCGCTGTTTGCGGCGATCGAGCGCGCCTTGGGCAAAGTGCCCATCATTGCCGAGGATCTGGGCCTGATCACCCCCGACGTGATCGAGTTGCGCGACGGCTGCGGCTTCCCCGGCATGAAGATCCTGCAGTTCGGCTTTGGCGCCGATGGCGCGCATGAGTTTTTGCCGCACAACTACGACAAGGCCTGCGTCGTCTATACCGGCACGCACGACAACGACACGGTGCGCGGCTGGTGGGACCATGCGCCGCAGCGCGGGCGAGTTTTCGCCGGCAGCTACCTGGCCGCCGGTGCGCATGACATCCACTGGGCCATGATCCGTGCCGCTTGCAACTCGGTGGCCCGGATGGCGGTGTTTCCGCTGCAGGATGTGCTGGGCCTGGATGGCAGCCACCGGATGAACCTGCCCGGCACCCTGGGCGGCAGCAACTGGGTCTGGCGCTTCGACTGGGACATGCTGGGCAGCGAGCCGGGCCGGGTGCTGGGCCTGATCACCGCCGCCAGCGGCAGAGGCCCGATCGAACTGCTGCACCTGCCCAAGGGCTAGCTGGCGCGCGAGGCATGACGCAGTTCCGGCAGCGACCGCATTTACTGGCCCTGGCCTGGCCCCTGCTGGCCGAGATGGTGCTGGGTTTTGGCGTCGGCCTGCTGGGCTTGTGGCTGGCCTCGCGCGAGTCGGACGCCAGCTCGGCCGCGTTTGCGCTGGCTAACCAGTTGCAGGGCACGTTCTTCCTGCTGTTTCGCGTCATCGGCATGGGCGTCAGCGTGGTCATCACGCAAAATCTGGGCGCCGGCAACCGCGCCGGCGCGCAGGCCAGCGCGCGGGCCGCGCTGGGGGCCAGCAGTTGGCTCGGTCTGGCGACCGGTCTGGTGGTTTTTTGGGGTGCCGATTCTCTGCTGGCCCTGCTCAACGCGCCGCCCGCCGTGCTGCGGTTGGGGCAGCCTTACCTGCAAGTGCTGGCCTTGGCGCTGGCACTGGACGCCTTCAATGCCAGCATGGCGTCGGTGATGCGGGCTCACCTGCGCACGCGCGAGGTCATGTTCAATATCCTGGCCATGCACGGCCTGCATCTGCTGCTGTGCCTGCCGCTGATGCGCGGCTTCGGCGCGCTGGAGCCGCTGGGCCTGGTCGGCTTCGCGCTGGCCATGGTGCTGAGTCGCATCTTCGGTTTGCTGGTTCATCTGGCCTTGTGGCGCTGGCGTCTGCACATCATTCCCCAGGCCCGCGACTGGTGGACCCTGCATTGGCAGTTGTTGCGGCCGATGTTGCATATCGGCTTGCCGGGCGCCGCCGAGAACGTGGCCTATCGCCTGGCGATGCTGGTGTCGGTAACGGTGGTGGCCGGTTTGGGTTCGCAGGCGCTGGCGACGCAGACCTATGCTTTTCAGTTGATGAACGTGGTGGTGCTGTTCAGTGTTTCGCTGGGCTTCGCGGGCGAGATTCTGGTCGGGCATCTGATCGGCGCCGGCCATTTGCGCCAGGCGCACCGGCTGCTGCGCAAGACGCTGTTGTGGGGCCTGGCCCTGTCACTCTGCATGGCGCTGCTGGTGGCGGCCAGCGCGCCCTGGGCCTTGACGCTGTTCACCCAGGACGCGCAGATCATTGCCGGCGCCACCACGCTGTTGTGGATTACCGTGTTGCTGGAGCCGGGGCGCACCTGCAATGTGGTCATCATCAACGCGCTGCGTGCCACCGGCGACGCCCGCTTTCCGGTCGCCGCCGGCGCCGCCTCCATGCTGCTGGTGATGGCCGGCGGCTCCTGGCTGCTGGGTGTCCATTTCAAGTTGGGCCTGGTGGGCGTCTGGATCGCCTACGCCGCCGACGAGTGGCTGCGCGGCCTGGCGATGGCGGCACGCTGGTTCGGTCACGGCTGGCTGGCGTCGGCCGTGGCAACGCGCCGGCGCGTGCTGTTCGATCAAAATCAAAATGAGGGTCATGGGCAATGAAGCATGGATGGATGAAACCGGGACTGGCCCTGGCCGCATTGACGCTGGCCGCGTCGGCCTCGGCCAGTGGCAAAAGTCAGGCGCTGGAAGATTGCGACAGGGCTGAATTCCAGACCCAGCTGCAGGCCTCGCCCATGGGCAGCCGCATGGAAGCCCGCGCCTACTGGCTGACCCGCCAGCTGGCCCAATGGCCCGGGCGGGATGCGTCGGGCAACTTCAAACTCTATTACTCGGCGACGGGCCAACTGCTGACCGTCGAAGGTGCCGCGGTCCGGGGCGCCGACGGCGCGCTGTCGCTGGATGTGTTCAAGGGCAATGTGTCGGCAGCCATCGCCCAGCGCTTCAAGTTTGTCGCCGACGGCGTGCGGCTGTCGGTCAGGCCGGCGGACCTGGCAAGACTGCCGGCGCTGCACAAGCAGCAACTGGTGCTGGTGCAGGAGGACGCGCAGGGGCAGGTGCGCCACGCCACCGCCTTGCAATTGGCCGGTGGGCTGGACGATTTGTATGCGCCTGCCGAGGGCGTCAAGGATCTGGGCGTCGCCGTGAACCCCAAACAAACCCATTTCAAACTCTGGGCGCCGACCGCGCAGCAAGTCTCGGTTTGCCTCTACGCCAGCGGAACTGGCCCGGCCAGCGGGCGCCAGGCTATGCGCTGGGACACTGCCACCGGTGTCTGGTCGGCGCGTCAAGGGACCGACCTGTCGGGCCAGTACTACAAGTACCTGGTCGATGTTTTCGTGCCCGGCGTCGGCATGGTGCGCAACCGGGTCACCGATCCCTATGCGGTCAGCCTGACGACCGATTCGAAACGCAGCTACATCGCCGACTTGAACGCTGCCAGCCTCAAGCCGGCCGGCTGGGACGGCACACCGACGCCACGCAAGGTGCAAGCGCAAACCGACATGGTGGTGTACGAGTTGCATGTGCGCGACTTTTCCATCAACGACAGCTCTGTCAGCGCAGCGCACCGCGGCAAGTACCTGGCTTTCACCGAGGGCCGGTCCAATGGCATGAAGCATCTGAAGGCCTTGTCGGATGCCGGACTGACCGACGTGCACCTGCTGCCGGTATTCGACCTGGCCACCATTCCCGAGGCCTCTTGCGTCACGCCTGTTGTGCCCGCCGTGCAGGCGCCCGACAGCGAGGCGCAGCAGGCGGCGGTGATGGCCAGTGCGGCGAAAGACTGCTTCAACTGGGGCTACGACCCGTATCACTTCAACGCGCCCGAGGGCAGCTATGCCAGCGACGCGGCGAACGGCGCCGTCCGCATTCTGGAGTTTCGCCAGATGGTGCAGGCGCTGCACCAGGCCCATCTGCGGGTCGGCATGGACGTGGTCTACAACCACACGGCCGCTTCCGGGCAACATGAAAAATCGGTGCTGGACCGCATCGTGCCCGGCTACTACCAGCGGCTAGACGCCGCCGGCGTGGTGGAGCGTTCCACCTGCTGCGACAACACCGCCACCGAGAACATGATGATGGGCAAACTCATGATCGACTCGACCGTGCTGTGGGCCACGCACTACAAGATTGACTCCTTTCGTTTCGACCTGATGGCGCACCAGCCGCGCAGCGTGATGCAGACGTTGCAGACGCGTGTCAACCACGCGACGGGTCGCAGCGTCAACCTGATCGGCGAAGGCTGGAATTTTGGCGAAGTGGCCGACGGCGCCCGCTTCGTCCAGGCGTCGCAGTTGTCCCTCAACGGCTCCGGCATTGGGACCTTCAGCGACCGGGGTCGTGACGCGGTGCGCGGTGGCCGTGCCAGCGACAGCGGTGAAGCGCTGGTGAAGAATCAAGGCTACATCAACGGCCTGGTCTATGACCGCAACGCGCTGGCCGGCGCCGGCACGCCCCTGTCGGCGTTGCTGCAAACAGCCGACCTGGTGCGCGTAGGTCTGGCCGGTTCCATCCGCGACTACACGCTGACGACTTATCTGGACGTCGACAAAAGGTTGCAGGACATCGACTACAGCGGGCAGAGCGCCGGCTATGCCAGTCAGCCCGGCGAAGTGGTGAACTATGTTGAAAACCACGACAACCAAACCTTGTTCGACATCAATGCCTACAAGCTGCCTTTGAGCACCAGCCGCGAGGACCGGGCCCGCGTGCAGATGCTGGGCGCCGCCATCAATGCCTTCAGCCAGGGCGTGGCTTATTTCCACGCCGGCATGGACATCTTGCGTTCCAAGTCGATGGACGGCAACAGCTACGACTCGGGCGACTGGTTCAACCGACTGGACTGGAGCTACAGCGACAACTACTTCGGCAGCGGTGCGCCACCCAAGGGTGACAACGGCGGCAACTACGGCCTGATCAAACCGCTGCTGGCGAACCCGGACATCCAACCGACCGCCAGCGAAATTGCCCTGGCGCGCGACATGTTCCGCGACCTGCTCAAGCTGCGCGCCAGCTCCACTTTGTTCCGTTTGCGTTCAAGCGAAGACATCATGGTCAGGCTGAAGTTCCTTAACACCGGCGCAGGGCAAAACCCGACACTGCTGGTGGGCCACCTGGACGGTACCGGCTACCCCGGCGCCGGCTTCAGGGAATTGCTCTACTTTGTGAACGTCGACAAGACCGCCCAGCAACTGCTGTTGCCGTCAGAGCAGGGCAAGCCCTATGTCTTGCATCCGCTGCACCTGGCCGCCGGCGCGGCCGACCAACGCCCCGTCTTGCAAGCGCGTTTCGAGTCGGCAAGCGGCCGCTTCAGCATCCCGGCTCGCAGCGCGCTGGTCTACGTGGTGGAGTGACGGGAGCGCTCCGTTTCTGCTTCCCCTCCAGGCCCGCCGTGGCCAGCTTGTGCTGAAGTTGCGGCGCCGGCCAGGGGTGTATAGTTGTTACAAACTATTACACCGCCAGCGTCTCTGAGGTGGGAAGGAAAAAGAGACTGAAACAGGGGGTCTGCCTACGAACAACAATTCAATCGCTCAGCTGCGGCGTCGGTTCCTGCTCGGGATGGGGGGGCTGTCGTTGTTACCTGTCTTGCCGGCCTGTGACTGGCTGCTTGACAAACCGATTGCGGTGGCGGCCCACGCCTGGGTCGGCTACGAGTCGATGTTTCTGGCGCGTGACGAGGGCTGGCTCGACCTGCGGCAGGTGCGTCTGCTGGAAACCCGTTCGGCCAGCGCGTCCTTGCAGGCCTTGGCGCAAGGACAGGTGCAGGGTGCCGCCCTGACGCTCGATGAGGTCTTGCGGGCACGCTCCGGCGGCTTGCCCTTGTCGGTGGTGCTGGTTTTTGATGTTTCGGCCGGTGCCGACATGCTGTTGGCGCGTGCCGGCATCAAGAAGCTCAGCGACATCAAAGGTCGCCGTCTGGGCTACGAGCAGGGCACCACCGGAGAATTGATGTTGCTGGAGGTCATGCGCGCCGCCGGACTGAGCCGGCAGGACATTACCCTGGTGCCGCTCGCCATCGACCAGCAGCGCGCCGCCTGGAGCCGCCAGGAGATCGATGCCGTGATCAGCTACGAGCCGGTCGCCAGCCAGTTGCTGGCACAGGATGCCACCCGCTTGTTCGACAGCCGGAAAACTCCCAATACCATTGTCGATGTGCTGGCGTTGCGCCGCGATGCGCTTGAGCCCTGCTGTCAGGCCGCGGTGCGGCACTTGATCGAGGGCCATTTTCGGGCGCTCGAACATCTGGCCGGCAACCCGCGGGACGCCGCCTACCGCATGACGCGCCACCTGGGCTTGCCGCTGCATCAGGTACTGTCTGCCTTCAAGGGCCTGGTGCAGCCCGGCGTTGCCAATAACCACCGCCTGCTGGCCGGTGCAACACCCGAACTGCTCGCCAGCGCACGCCAGATCTCCGGCGTCATGGTCAGGAACCACTTGCTCAAGCAGGAGGACTCCCTGAATTTGCTGCTATGTCCTGATTTCTTGCCCACCGATTTCTCCGCCAATCGACTATGAGGTCGGTTCCCGTACGCGTGTTCCTTCGGCTCCTGCTGTTGGCCTGGCTGGCCGGCTGGGCACTGTCGCTGCCGGCCCGGGGGGCTGAGCCGGTGCGCATCGGTGTGCTCGGGTTTCGCACCGAAGCACAAAGCCGGGCGCATTGGCAGGCGTTGGCGCTGGCCCTCAAACAGGCCATTCCGGAGCGCGAATTTGCGCTGGAGGTGCTCCCTTACCACGAGTTGGAGAGCGCGGTCATGGCGCGTCAGCTTGATTTTGTGTTGACCAACCCCAGTCATTACCTGCGGTTGTCACGGCTGGGCGGTTTGTCCTCGCCCTTGGCGACGCTGGCGGTGACTGAAAAGGACAGGTACAGCACGGTGTTTGGCGGCGTGGTATTCAGTCGGGCGGAACAGGCCTCCATCAATTCGCTGAGCCAGATGCAGGGCAAAACGGTGGCCGCCGCCGGTACCGAGTCCCTGGGCGGTTATCAGATGCAGGCCTATGAGCTCAAGAAGGCCGGAATCAATGTGTCGCAAGACCTCAAGCTGATGATCACCGGCATGCCGCAGGAGAAAGTGGTGGAGGCGGTGCTGGCGGGTCGTGCGGAGGTCGGTTTTGTGCGCACTGGTGTGCTGGAGGACCTGGTGCGCAAGGGCCGGCTCGACCTGAACCGGATCAAGGTTCTGAATCGGCAGGATGTGCCTGAATTCCCATCCCTTGTTTCCACGCGCCTCTACCCGGAATGGCCTTTTGCCGCACTGGCGCACTTGGATGAAGTGCTGGCCCGGCGTGTCGCCGCGGCACTGTTTTTGCTCGATCAAAACACCCCTGCCACGCAGGCTATCGGCATCCATGGCTTTGTCGTGCCGGCCGATTACACCCTGGTGGCGGATTTGCTCAGGGAGTTGCGTTTGCCGCCGTTCCAGGCGGCACCCGTTTTTACCCTGCGTGACATCTGGGAGCGTTACCGCTGGTCCACGGTCGGCACTGTCCTGGCCTTCGGTCTGATCCTGCTGCTCAGTTCCCGCTTGTACCTGACCCGGCGCAAACTAAGACGCGAGCATCGTCTTGTGACGCGGCAAAGACAGGCGCTGGAGAGCAGCGAATTCCGCTGGAAATTCGCCATCGAAGGTTCCGGTGACGGGCTGTGGGACTGGAACCTGGCGGATGGAACGATTTTTTTCAGTTTGCAGTGGAAACAGATGCTGGGCTATGCCGAGCATGAGGTGGGCCAAGGTTATGACGAGTGGGAGCGGCGCATCCATCCGGAAGACAAGAGCGGGGCGCTGGCCGTGCTGCAAGCCTTTCTGGACGGCAAAACTCCGCTCTACGTCAGCGAACACCGTATCCGCTGCAAGGACGGCGCTTACAAGTGGGTGCGTGACCGCGGCAGCATCGTCAGTCGCGACGCCGCCGGCAGGCCGCTGCGCCTGATCGGCACGCACGCCGACATCACGCAGCACAAGCAGGCGGAGGAAAAACTCCAGCTCGCGGCCAATGTCTTCGCCCACGCGCATGAGGGCATCATGATCACCGATGCGCAAGGCATCATCGTCGATGTCAATGATGCTTTCAGCCAGGTCACCGGCTATGCCCGTGACGAGGTGATTGGCCGCAATCCGCGCTTGCTGGCGTCGGGGCGCCAGAACAAGGAGTTCTACAGCGCCATGTGGCGCGACCTGCGGCAGCAGGGGCACTGGCGTGGCGAGGTCTGGAACCGGCGCAAGAACGGCGAGGTTTACGCCCAGCTGCAAGACATCAGTGCGGTGCGCGATGGCCAGGGCAAGGTCTGGCATTACGTCTCGCTGTTCTTCGACATCACGCCGCTCAAGGAACAGCAACAACAGCTTGAGCAACTGGCTCATTTCGACTTGCTCACCGGTCTGCCGAACCGCTTGTTGCTGGCCGACCGCCTGCAGCAGGGCATGGCGCAGGTGCTGCGCCGCGGGCAGTTGCTGGCGGTGGTATTTCTGGACCTGGATGATTTCAAGCCGGTCAACGACCTGCATGGGCACGACGCCGGCGACCAGCTTCTGATCGCGGTCGCCAGTCGCATGAAGCAGGCCCTGCGTGAAGGCGACACACTGGCCCGTATTGGCGGCGATGAGTTTGTCGCGGTGCTGCTCGATTTAGGCGACGCGCAAGCCAGTGCGCCGCTGCTGGAGCGCCTGCTTGATGCCGCCACGCTGCCGCTGCAATACGGCGATGTGGTGCTTCAGGTCTCGGCTACGCTGGGTGTCACCTTCTACCCCCAGGAGCAGGACGTGGCCGTGGAAGAACTGCTGCGGCAGGCCGACCTGACCATGTACCAGGCCAAGCGCAACGGCAAGAACTGCTACCGTTTTTTTGCCGAGGAATAGGGTGATGGGATGCCGACTTCGAACCGGTCACGGGTTCTGGCCGGCGCCCTGCGGCGCCAGCTCCTTGACTTCGAGCCGTGCGAAGTCCACGAAGGCCCGCGTCGCGGCCGGCAGTTGCTTGCCGACCGGGTAGCAAAAATACCAATGGTTTTCCAACGGAAAACCCAGGACGTCAAGACAAATCAGGCGCGAGGGCCCCGCTTCCATGCCGAGCGTGAAACGTGACATGATCGCCAGCCCCAGGCCCGCCAGAATGGCTTCCTTGATCGCCTCATCGTCGCTCAGTTCGAGACGGATTTTGGGTGCAAATCCGTGCTGCTCGAACAGTTGGGTGGCGATTTGTCGTGTGCCAGACCCCTGTTCGCGCAGCAGGAAAGGTTCGGCGGCAAGGCGCTCGAAGCTGATCCGCCGGGTGCCGGCCAGCGCATGATCGTCGCGCGCGAAAACCACCAGCGGATTGGGTAGCAAGGCCTGGGTCACAACGTCTTCCCGGTGGAACGGCGAGGCGAACAGGTACAGATCATCCTGGTTGTTCGCGAGTCGCTCGATCAGCGTGTTGCGATTGTGGATCTCCAGTGACACTTGCACTCCCGGATAGTGCGCCATGAAGGCGCCAAGCAGGCGCGGCGCGAAGTACTTGCCGGTCGAGCAAACGGCCAGCCGCAAATATCCGCTCTCGACGGTCCGCAGACTGTTCAGTGTTTCCTCGATCTCCGACAGGGCGCGAAATACGTGACGGCAGCCGGTGTAAAGACGCTGTCCGGCGTCGGTCAGGTAGACGCGTCGGCCAACCTGCTCAAACAGGGGCAGGCCGACCGTTTCCGTCAGTTTCTTGATCTGGATTGAAGCGGTCGGCTGGGCCATGTGCAACTCCAGCGCCGCCAGGCTGAAGTTGCCGAGGCGCGCGCTGGCCTCGAAGACGCGCAGTTGCGGGAGTGTTCCGTGCCTGAGATAGCGGTGGATATTTGCTTGCAGCATGGCGAGTTCCTTGGTTCGATGGCCATACCGCCGTGCCCTAAACGCACAGCGGCCTTCACCTCAAGATGAAGACCGCTGTCGGGGCAGACTTCACCTATGGGCAAAGGTCTCGCCTACACCTTGCTAAGGATGCTGACGTGACCGGGGCTAAAAGCCCGTCTTGACGATCACGCCACGGCAGCCATTGACTGCTCAAGCTACTCCCCTTTGGAGGGGGTGTTCCGGTTTGCGCCGGAACACGCAATTTGTTTATAGCAGAACCTATCTTGCGCGGCAATCACTATTCCGATGACAAAGCATTGCGAATCGCAATGCAAGCCATTGCATGGCAATTTTTTGCTATTCATTTCTTTATCCGAGGTATCACAAAGTTCAAATTGTTTTTGACCGTCAATGCTTCCATACTGGGGTCAACGAACGGCGACTGGGGCGGCCAATGCCGGTTCGTGCAGCTCGCCAATCCAGGCGAAAAAAGTGCCGGGGACGGAGCTGAGGATTGGTCCCGCAAAGGAGTCATTTCATGCAAGACAAAGAAGCCCACGGCAAGCCGGTCGACGAACTTGTTGACAGCTTGCGGACCCACCTGGAACAGGGTCTGACCGGACAGGAGGCACAGACGCGTCTGGCGAAGTTTGGCCTGAACGAATTGAGCGGGCGGCCACGACCTGGATTTTTGACCCTTCTGTGGGATCAGTTCAACAACTACCTGGTCATCATTCTTGTGCTCGCCGCGCTCATCTCGCTGGCCTTGGGTGAGTATCTGGATTCGGTCGCCATCATGTTCATTGTGGTGCTGAACGCAGTGGTCGGCGTGATTCAGGAATCGAAGGCGGAACAGGCGCTGGCGGCGTTGAAAAAGATGTCGGCGCCCAAGGCGCAAGTCATACGCGATGGCCGGCAGATAACCATCCCGGGGCGTGAACTGGTCGGTGGCGACATTGTCCTGCTGGAAGCTGGCAACTATGTTCCGGCCGATTTGCGGCTGGTGGAAAGCGTCAATCTGAAAATCGAGGAGGCTTCGCTGACCGGCGAATCGGTGCCGGTGGAGAAGAATGCCGGGGTTGTGCTGGACAAGGAAATTCCCTTGGGAGATCGCAAGAACAGCGCCTTCATGGGCACCTTGATCAGCTATGGCCGTGGGCGCGGACTGGTGACCGGCACCGGCATGAACACGCAGATCGGCCTGATCGCCGAGATGATCGAGTCGTTCGAGGACGAGGACACGCCGTTGCAGAGCAAGCTGGAGCATCTGGGCAAGGTTCTGGGCACCTCCTGCCTGGCGGTCTGCGCCCTGGTGTTTGTCTACGGCCTGTTTCGGGATACGCATCTGGCGGAGGCCCTGAACAGCGGTTTCCTGAATTACCTGGAGCTGGAGAAGAAGGACATCATCAATCTGTTCATGACGGCGGTCAGCCTGGCCATCGCCGCCGTGCCGGAAGGTCTGCCGGCCATCGTCACCATCTGTCTGGCCCTGGGGATGCAGCGCATGATCAAGCACCATGCATTGATCCGCAAACTTCCGGCCGTCGAAACGCTGGGTTGTGCCACGGTGGTCTGCTCCGACAAGACCGGGACCCTGACGCAGAACGAAATGACCGTGGTCCAAGCCTGGACCGGCGGCAAGCGCTTGAGCATCACGGGAGAAGGCTACAGCCCCAGCGGCGAGTTCTTCATCGGCGCCAACCCGTTTGTGCCGCGGACCGATCCGGACGCGACCCTTCTGCTACAGGGCGCGCTGGTCTGCAACGACGCCAAACTGGAGGAAAAGCGCGACACATCCGGCGCTCCCTCGTGGCAGATCATCGGCGACCCGACCGAGGCCGCCATGGTGGTTTGCGCCGCCAAGAGCGGCTACCGGCGCAACGAAATGGAACAGGCGTTGCCACGGATCCAGGAAATCCCTTTTGATTCCGACAGAAAGCGCATGACAACGCTGCACCGGGTCGATCGCATGCATGCCCAGGCCGCCGCGCCGGGCTTCAGCTATCCGCCGGTGATCGCTTTCGTCAAGGGCGCGCCGGACGTGATTCTGGATTTGTGCGGCCAAAGGCTGGAGGCTGGCCAGACCAGCGAACTGACGCAGGACATGCGCCGACGGATACTCGAACAAAACAGCGACATGGCCAGCCAGGCCTTGCGCGTGCTGGCCGTGGCCTATCGCCCACTGCCGGAACTGCCGGCCAGCGTGACGCCGGAAACGGTCGAGCAGGACCTGGTCTTCGTCGGGCTGCTGGGCATGATAGACCCACCGCGGCCGGAGGTGGTGGAAGCCTTGAAACTGGCGCGCGGCGCCGGTCTCAAGTGCGTCATGGTGACCGGCGACTACAAGGACACGGCCGAGGCCATCGCCCGCGATATCGGCTTGCTGACCCCGGGTGGGCTGGTGTTGACCGGGCCGGAAATTGAAAAGCTCAGCGATCAGGAACTGGGGGCCAGGGTCGATCAGCTCGACGTCTGCTGCCGGGTTTCGCCGCAGCACAAGACGCGCATCGTTGACGCCCTGAAGGCGCGTGGCCACGTCGTGGCGATGACCGGTGATGGGGTCAACGACGCACCGGCACTGAAGCGGGCCAATATCGGCATCGCCATGGGCATCACCGGCACCGATGTCGCCAAACAGACCGCCGACATGGTTCTCACCGATGACAATTTCGCCAGCATCGTGGCGGCCATCGAGCAGGGGCGGATCATCTACTCCAACATCCGCAAGTTCGTCTACTTTCTGCTGGCCTGCAACGTGGGAGAAATTCTCATCATCTTCGGTGCCATGTTGGTGGGCTTGCCGATTCCCCTGCGGCCGGTGCAACTGCTTTGGTTGAACCTTGTCAGCGACGGTGCGCCGGCCCTGGCCTTGGGGCTGGAGAAGGGCGATCCCGACATCATGAAACATAGTCCCCGTCCTGCCAGCGAGCCGGTCATCAATCGCGACATGGCGATCGGCATTGGCGTGGTCGGACTGGTCGACGCAATTGCCATTCTTGCCGTCTTCTATTTCGCCCTGCAGCGTTACCCCGAACAACTGATGGCGGCCCAGACCATGGCTTTTGTGGCCTTGTGCAGCTCGGAGCTGATACGCGCCTTTACCGCCCGCTCCGAGTACCACAGCGTTTTTTCCATCGGTGTGTTTTCCAATCGCTGGATGGTCTGGGCCGTCGGGGTTTCGTTTCTGCTGGTGCTGCTGGTGGTGTACGTGCCGTTCCTGCGGCCCTTCTTCGACACCGTGCCGCTGACCGTCGCAGACTGGCTGTTGATGCTGCCGTTCTTCTTCGCCTCGCCGCTGGCGATGGAACTGCTCAAGGTTTACTTCCGCCGGCGCAAGACGATAAGCCCGCAAGCGACGTCAACCCAGCGCCGTGCCACCGCGGGCGCCGATCTGGCGCCGCCAGCCGAAAAACTCGGGTCCGCTGCGCAACGCTTCGGTGAACCGGCCAAAATGCAGCGGATACTGATTCCGGTCGACGGTTCCCGCAATAGCCAGTTCGCGGTGCAGCAAGTGATTCGGGAGTTCATGAGCAACAGCGCCATGGAGATTCACTTGCTGAACGTGCAGCCGCACTTCAACCGGGACGTCGCGCGGTTTGCCAGCCGCAAGGACCGGCACAGTTACCACCACGACCAATCCGAGAAGGTGCTTGGCCCGATCCGGCAGATGCTGGACAACTTCAGCATTCCCTACTCGGTGCACCGCGAGGTCGGTGAGCGGGCCAAACTCATCACCGATAGCGCCCGGCGCCTGCACTGCGACCGCATCGTGATGAGCACGGCGCGCAAGAATTCGCTCACGCGGTTGCTCGAAAACTCGCTGACCAACAAGGTCATCGCACTGACCTCGGTGCCAGTTGAAGTGGTGGCCGGCGACGCGGTGTCGAAGTGGGAGCGCTATGGCATCCCGGCCGGCCTTGGGGTGGCGATCGCGCTTTTGCTGGCGGTCACGGATTAAGGCTGGTTCACACTGCTTGCGAGAAGCGTTGTGCGTCAAGGAGGCGGCAGGGGATGCCGCTTTGTGCCGCCCTACGCTGTTTTTTCCAGCGTGCGCAGCAAGGTCTCCAGGGTTTGAACATTCTCGACATTGAGGCAGCGCACCTTGAGGCCCCGGTGGTCCGCCGTAGCCTGGTTGAAGGTGCTCAGCAGATGCTTGGGGCCGATTTCAACAAAGGTGTCGACGCCGTCATCAAGCATGGTGTTGACGCTATCCTCCCAGCGCACCGGCTGGTAGACATGCTGGTCCAGCAACTGGCGGATGTCGTCATTGCGGGAAAGGTAGTTGGCCGTCACGTTGCTGACCACTTTTTTGCCCGGTTGGGCCATCGTCACGCTGCGCATCAGTTCATGCAATTGCTGGCCGGCACCCTTGAGCAAACTGGTATGAAACGGCCCGCTGACGTTGAGGAACGTGGCCGCCGCGGCACCCCGGCGCAGCGCCAGTTCAGCCGCTTTTTCAACCGCCGCGGCATAGCCGGCAACGATGATTTGATTCGGGCAGTTGAAGTTGGAACATTCGATCAGCCCCTGGTCCTTGGCCTGCTCGACAATTCGCTGGACCGTCGGTCGGTCCAGGCCGGTAATCCAGCACATCTTGCCCAAGCCCTGGGGCACCGCGTTTTGCATCAGGATGCCGCGCTGGCGCACCAGCTTGACGCTGTCTTCAAAGCGAAAGACCCCGGCATAGACCAGGGCCGCGTATTCGCCCAGACTGAAGCCGGCTGTCACATCGGCGGCGAAGCCATGGGCCTGCACAACCTGCAACAGCGCCAGCGTCGTCGTGTGAATGGCCGGCTGGGCATTTTCGGTTTTCAGCAGTTCGGCTTCCGGCCCAGCGCGGCAGAGACGGCGGATGTCCATGCCCAGCACCTCATTGGCCTGTTCGAAGACCGCCGCCGCCGCCGGATAACGGTCGGCCAGTTCCATCCCCATGCCCACATAGTGGGTCCCTTGTCCCGGGAAAACAAATGCGAACTTGCTCATGAATCAGCAATAAGGGGGCCTTCGTCAGCCGTCAGTGGTTCCAGTGTTTGCACCTGTTGCGCCAGCACTTCCAGCGTTGCCTCGGAGGCGTCGTGCCCCAGGGCCGCGCGCGCCAGGATGCGTTCGCGCAGTTGCGCTGGCGTGGCCGGCGGCGCCAGAATGCCGAAGGCGGCGCCGGTCTGTGCGGCAAGCTGGCGAAAGTCCGCCCGCTCGGCGCGTTTCAGGAAGGTGGCGTCGACAACCACCGACCAGCCGGCGCGCAGCAGCATTTCGGCCAACTGGCGCAGGCGCTGATAGGTCTCGGCGCTGGCCTTGGCGCTGTAAATGCCGGCGTTGCTGCCCGAGTCGCTATGCGCGGTGCTGGCCAACCCGAACCGGCGTTTGCGCTCCACATCCGAGCGCAGTCGCAGGGTCGACGCCTGTGGGTCGTTTTGCAGCAGTGCCGCGGCGGCAGTGGTCTTGCCGCAGCCCGACAGCCCGTGCGTGATCACCAGCCGCACCGGCGGTGGCGCCACCAAGCGTTCCGCCAGCGCCACATAAGCCACCACTTCGTTGTCGTCGCCCCGGGTCTGCGAGCTGCGAATGGCCGCCACCTTGGCCCGCACCAAGGCCCGGTAAACCGCATAGAAGCGCAGCACCAGCGCCGCTTCGTAATCGCCGCTGCGGCTTAACACCTCGTTCACAAACCAGGTGGACAACCCCGGCTGGCCGTGCGCCAGCAGGTCGACGTAGGTAAAGGCGACCTCGCTGGCGACGTCGATCCAGCGCAGCTCTTCGCTGAATTCGATGCAGTCGAACAGCCGCACTTTTTGGTCGATCAGGACCAGATTGGCCAGGTGCAGGTCGCCGTGGCATTCACGCACCCAGCCGGCGCGTTGGCGAGCTTCGAACACAGGCGTGAGCTGCTTGAATTGGGTCTCGGTCCAGACCCGCAAGGCCGTCAACCGGGCCCGCAAACCCGGGATCGGCAGATCATCGAAGTTCTGTCGCACCGGCGCTGCTATTTGCGGCGCCGACCCGAAGCGCGACGCTGGCGGCGCCACCGCGGCCGTGGCGTGAAAAGCGACCAGCGTATCGGCCAGATCGGACAGATGGCGTGGCTCCAGTTCGCCGCGGGCGCAGACCCGGTCCAGGCGGCCCGTTTCATCGAAGCGGCGCATCTTGACCGCGTACTCGATCGGTGCGTCCTGGCCGGCGAAGCGCGGATCCTGCGGCGTATTGAAAATGCCCACCACCTCCAGGTAGAGGTCGGGCGCAAAGCGGCGGTTCAGGCGCAGCTCATCCTGGCAACTGCGCTGGCGTTGCGCCAGAGTGCTGAAGTCCAGAAAAGGCAGGCGCAGAGGCTTCTTGATCTTGTAGGCGAAATCACCTGCCAGCAGCAGCCACGAAATATGGGTTTGGACCAGTTCGACGCTTTGCGTCGCGTCAGGATAGCGCTGCGACTCCAGCAAGGCCTGGATCAGCGGGGGCAGGTTGGACTCCATAAGCGTCAATGATGCCAGATTCCGCCATGACGGCCGGCACGCGGGAAGCCCGAAAGACCTGCCATCAGGGGAAAATGCGCGGTAATTGTCCTCAGGCTGTCGGTGATCAATATATCCCCCATTTGGGGGATGGACAAAGAAGGCTAGAGGTGCAATGATCACTCCCCTCGGGGAAACTTACTTACTTGATTCCCAATCTATCCACACATCTCCCTGCATGAATTGGCGTGGGGTGTGGCTTAGCCCCGAAACACGTTATTGCGATCAGAGGCACCCATTCAAAATGACCAGGCCACCCTCCAGTTTCAATGATTTTCCGCACCGTCGGGCGGTTTCATGTCCCCGTTGCGTCTCCGCCATGCGCCGAGCGCCGCGTAACGTGCTGATGCGTCTCTTTATCGGGAGCAAGCATTACCAGTGTCTCAAATGCAACAGGAACTATCTGCAATGGCTGTTTGGCCTGCTGATAGGGCTGGGATCTCTCCGATGACCGATCTCCTGGGTCTTTTACCCTTCTCCTCCTTTGCCGCCGCCGGCGTGTCCTTGCTGGCGACGCTGCTGGTGCTGGTGACCTTGCCCTGGCACAGGCACCTGAGCCTGGACAGCACTTTTGGCGTGCAAAGGAATCACTGCCGACCGACCCCCCGTGTGGGTGGCATCGGTGTGGTGGCGGGGGTGCTGGTGGGCTGCCTGCTGGCCCAACCCCATCGTCAAAGCTTGCTCTGGCCGCTGTTGCTGGCGGGTCTTCCGGCCTTTGTCTTTGGCTTGACCGAAGACCTGACCAAGCGCGTCAGCGTGCGAGCCCGGCTGCTGGCCACCCTGGCCTGTGGTGCGCTGGGCTACGCCATGACGGGTTATTCGATTACCGACGTCAACGTGATGGGGTTCGACTGGCTGCTCGGCTTCAGCGTCTTCTCGGTGGCTTTCACGGCGTTTGCCGTCGGCGGCGTGGCCAATGCCATCAACATCATTGACGGCATGAACGGTCTGGCCAGCGGCAGCGTGATCATCATCCTGGTCAGTTTTGCCTGGCTGTGCCATGCGTTGGGGGATCTCGACCTGACCTTAAGTTGTCTGATCCTGGGCGGCGCGGTGGTCGGTTTTATGCTGGTGAACTGGCCCCTGGGCAAGATTTTCCTGGGCGATGGCGGTGCCTACTTTCTGGGCTTCAGCGTGGCCTGGCTGGCCGTGCTGTTGCTGGCCCGCCACCCGGAGGTATCGGCCTGGTCGCCGCTGCTGGTATGCGGCCTGCCAATTCTGGAGGTCTTGTTCAGCATATTGCGGCGTTGGCGTCGACGCCAGAAAATCGGTGCCCCGGACTGCCTGCACTTGCACAGCTTGATCAACCGCCGTCTGACGCGGCGCCTGCTGCCCCATGCCAGTCCGCTGGCGCGCAACTCGGCCACCGGCGCTGTCATGTGTTGCGGCGAAATTTTGCCGGCGTACATTGCGCTGCACTGGGCCGGCGATACGCTGTTCCTGGTACTGGCCTTTTCCCTTTGTGCGCTGCTGTACTCGGCCGTCTACGCCCGGCTGACCCAGTTCCGTTGGTGTATCGGCGCCTTGACTTTGCGCGATCCAGTGGATGTAGGCGCCTGAACAGGTCGGCAGCCGCCTCACGCAGCGAACCGGAGGTTTCTCCGCGGCTTGCCAAAGCCCAGCGCTACCAGTCTTCCTTCACCGCCAGTACCGCATCCTTGGCCGCAGCCGCCTTGCCGGCCAGCCAGGCGGTGACGGTGCCGGCCGCCACGACGGCCAGGCACAGGGCCAGCAGCCGGGGCCAGGGCAAGGCCAGGTCCATGGTCCAGTGAAAACTCTGCGGGTTTACCACATGCACCAGCACCACCGACACGGCCAGACCCAGACCCAGGCCGGCGATGGCGCCCAGCGTGGTCCAGGCGGCGCCCTCGAAAGCCACCACGGCCAGAATCTGTCGGCGCGTCAGGCCCAGGTGCGCCAGCAGGCCAAACTCCTTGCGCCGGGCCAGCACCTGGGCGCTGAAGCTTGCCGCCACGCCAAACAGGCCAATACCGATGGCCACCGCCTGCAGCCAGTAGGTGACGGCAAAACTGCGGTCGAAGATTTTGAGCGAGGTGGCGCGGATCTGCCGCGAGGTGCCGAATTCCAGCAATTGACCCGAGCCGTCGCCCAGCCTGTCGGCCAGCTTGCGCAAGGCTTGTTGCACCTGCTCCGGCGCTATCCCTTGGTCCAGCCAGAACGCCAGGTCATTCGCGCGCCGGTCGCCGCTGAGCTGTTCGAAGGCACGCTGGTCGATGGCAATGGCGCCGGCTTGGTGTGCATAGTCGCGCCACACGCCAGCGACGAAGAATGGGCCTGCCGGCGCTGATCCCGCCGGACCCAGCGCCTTGAACGCCGCCGACAGGGGGCCGAATCGGGTACCGATTCGAGCGCCATGCAAATCGACCATGGCTTCACTCACATAGATGCCGATATTGCCGGCCGGCACCGGCAGGGGCTCCCCGATCAGCGGCAGATTGTGCGCCGGGTCGCTTAGTTGGCGCGCGATCAACGCCACCGGTGGATGCTCCCGGTCCAGCAGCAGCGAGAGCAGGCGCTGCGGCTGGACCCGCTGCACGCCCTTCACCTGCGCCGCCGCCAGCACGAATTCAGGGCTGAAGTAGGCGGTGTCGCCGGCACCCGGGCTGCGCGCGCTGCGCGCATACAGGTCGGCCGGCAGCACCTGGTCCAGCCATTGCATCATGGAGCCACGAAAACTGGCCACCATGACGGTCAGCGCCACCGCCAGGCTGAGTGCCGCCACGACCCCGCTGACCGCCACCGCGGCGCTTTCGCGCACACGCCGGGCCCGCTCCACCGCCAGCAAGGGCAGGGCATGGCGCGCCACCCGCGGCGCCAGCCGGTCCAGCAACAAACCGATCAGCCAGGGCAAGGCCGTGATACCGCCCAGCAGCAGCAGGCCGATCGCCAGATAGGCCGCCAGCGGGATGTCAAACACGGCGGGTGCTGTTGCCAGCGCGGCGCTGGCCGCGATCAACAGGATGCTGATCCAATGGCTGCGCTGCGTTACCAGGTCGGCCCCCAGACCTTTGAGTGCCAGCGCCGGCGCCAGGCGCTGGGCCTGGCGCGCCGGCCACCAGCCGCCAACCAGCGCGGCGACCACGCCCAATACGCCGTACAGCAGCGCTGCCGCGCCATCCCATTGCAGAGCCGGTGCCACGCCGGCAAAGTAGCCGCCGCCCAGATCGCCACCCAGCAGCCGCAGCGCCAGTGCCGCCAGTGCCGTGCCCAGGGCCAGGCCGGCCGTGCTGCCGATCAGCCCGAGCGCCAGCGACTCCCACAACACCAGCGCCAGCCGGTTGCGAGCGCTCAGACCCAGCACCCCCAGCAGGGCAAACTGCTGGGTGCGCTTGGCAACGCTCAAGGACAGTACCGAGAACACCAGAAAGGCGCCGGTGAACAGCGCCACCAGCGCCAGCACGCTGAGGTTGACGCGGTAGGCCCGCGACATATTGCTGACCTGCTTCAGGGTATCCCCCGGCACGGTCAGCGTCAGGTTGGCGGGCCAGTCCGGTGCGCTTTGCAGGGCCCGTACAAAAGCGGCCTGATCGACACCGGGCCGCAGGCGCAGATCGATGCGCGAGAGTTGCCCTTGTTTCCCGAACAACTCCTGTGCCGCGCCAATGTCCAGCACCGCCAGTGGGCTCCCCGCTGCGCCGACAGTGCCCGCCAGCGTCACCGATTTGAGGCTCAGGGCACTTTGCAGTTGCAACTGGTCGCCCGTCAGGCGCTGCAGTGCGCTCGGGTTCAGAAAGACGGTGTCGGGTGCGAACAGCGCGAGCCGATCAGCGCCGGCGGCGGGCAGCGGCAGCAGCGCCGGCGCCACGTTGGCCACGACCAGGGCATCGACGCCGACCAGCCGCAGCAGCACCCGCTCCGCCCGGTCGGTCAGTGCGTAGGTGCTGAGCTCCAGCACCGGCGCGGCCAGCGCCACTTCGGGCCGCTTGGCGACGCGGCTAAAAACCGCCTCGTCAAAAGTGCCCTGCACGGCACGCAGCTCCAGGTCCGGCTGGCCGCCGACCGAGCGCACCGCCTGCGAGAACTCATTGAGCGCCGAGGCATTGATCAAATGCACGGCGAACGCCAGCGCCACTCCCAGCATCACCGCCAGCACGGCGGCTGCGTTGCGCCAGGGGTGATACCGAAGCTCTTGCCAGGAGAAGGTTTGAAGGAGTGCAAGCACACGGCAGTATAGAGAGCTCACGGTAAGATAGCTGGCATGGTGCGTCGTGAAGCGAAGGAACAATTGATCCCCGATGGGGGAGGGTGTACCTTGGCCAGCTGCGCCACTCCAACGGGTGAAAGTCCCGTCTCGCAAAGCGTCGGTGCGGCGAGTAGCAGACC
>NZ_JAQTMS010000048.1:0-28214 GCF_028714215.1 Rhodoferax sp.
CCATCAGGCCGTCGTGCTTCTTGGTGGCATCCAGCCCGGCTTCGGCGATGAAGCGAAACGGGCTGTTGGCGTCGAGCTTGGCGCAGCCCTGCTGCACGGTGCCGGCCGACCAGAATTCGTTGGCGGCCAGTTTGCCCTGGCGCGAGATCTTGCTCTGCTCGAACAATTTGACGATCAAGACATACCAGCTGCTCACGCTCATGACCAAGAGCAGCATCAGCACCGTCTTGGCCACCGCATCGGAGGTCTTCCACAGGGCTTCGATGCCGTAGGGGTTGGCGCTGGTCTCAGCGGCGGCTTTGCCGGCGGCAGCGCCTGGGCTGGCTTCGCTGGCGGGCTGCGCCACTGCGGTCGTGACGCTGGCCGCGGCGGCCGGTGCCGCAGGCTGGGCCTGCGCTAGCGCGCCCACCACCGATAGTAACAGTCCCAGCGCGCACGCGCAGGACGCAATCATTCGAGTGACTTTCTTTTGCACTGTGGTTCCTTTGACAGAGATGGAGGGCGGCAACCCTGACCGTTGGCTTGCCAATACCCAAAAAATTTAATGGCGTGAGTATAGAGGACGGCGCCAACCGTTTTGGCTAGGATAAGCCCTTAGTCAATACGGGTTCTCTTTTTTTTGGCTCTAAACGACACCGTCAAACATCATGACATCGAGTTCATCGCCTGCGGCAATATCGCTCTGCTGGTGGTGTAACACGATCAGGCCGTTGGCACGGACCATCGAACTCAGCACCCCCGAGCCCTGGTTGTCGTCGGCTTTGACCCACAATGAACCATCGGATGCGCTGCTGACGGTGCCACGCTGGTACTCGGTGCGTCCCGGTTTCTTCCGCAAGGGCTTCAGACTGCGCGCCTTGAGCATGGGAGGCGCCTGGCGCGTGCACCCCATCATTTTTAGCAGGGCAGGGCGCACAAACGCGAGAAAGGTCACCATCACCGCGACCGGGTTGCCTGGCAGGCCAAAAAGCACTGAACGCCCGATGCGGCCCACTGCCATCGGGCGGCCCGGCCGCATGGCAATCTTCCAGAAAGCAACATCACCGAGTTTTTTCATCATGAGCTTGGTGTAATCGGCCTCGCCGACGCTGACTCCGCCACTGGTGATGATGGCGTCGGCTTCCAGCGAGGCGCGCGTGAACGCCGCCTCCAGCAGGGTCGGATCGTCGCGTACCACGCCCATGTCGATGACCTCGCACCCGAGGCGGGACAGCAGGCCAAACACGGTGTAGCGATTGCTGTCGAATACAGCGCCTTCCCGTGGTGCCTCGCCCAGGCTCAGAATCTCGTCGCCGGTAGAGAAGTAAGCGACCCGGAGTTTGCGCCACACCGGTACTTGCGCAATGCCCAGACTGGCCAGCAGTCCCAGCGCAGCGGGCGTCAGCAGTTCACCTATGTGCAGTGCCGGCTGGCCCTGCATCAGATCTTCGCCGCGCTTGCGCCGGTTGTCGCCGGCCCGTAGCAAGCCCGCCGGCACGATGATGCTGGCCCCTCGTTCGGTCACGAATTCCTGCGGCACCACCGTATCCAGGCCTGGTGGCAGAACCGCCCCGGTCATGATCTTCAAGCATTCGCCCGCGGCAACTGTGCCTTGCCAGGCGCTGCCGGCCAATGCCGTGCCGACGACCCTTAGCGTCAAGGCTGGCTGGTCCTCTGCCGGCGTCGACAGGTGTCCGCCGTCAAAAGCATAGCCGTCCATGGCCGAGTTGTCGTGCGGCGGGACGCAGATGGGGGAAATCACGTCATCCGCCAAAACGCGACCCAGAGCCTGGAAAATGGCCGTTGTCTCCCGGGTCGTCACCGGCTCCACCAGACGCGACAAAAACTCGCTCACGCTGCCGGCGCGCAAGGCCTGGGGGTCATAGCCCTCCAGTTCGGCGGCGATGGTGGCCAAGGTTTTCATGCGCCGGTGTCTTCCAGTTGCCGCAACTCGTCCAGCGAATTGGCGTTGCGGAAAGCACGGACGTCATCGCCCGGCAAATCGAAGGGCACCAGCACCGTTTTGTGCAAGGCGGTCCAGGCGTCGACCTTGCGGCCACCCTCATGGGTGAATTTCACCAGGCTTTCCAACAAGTTCACGCGCAACAGGCAAAAAACCGGCTGACCGCGAACCTGTCGCTGGCCCAGGCGGTCTATTTCGGGTGCGCTGGCCATGGCGATGTCGGCGTCCTGCGTCTCGATGGCCTGGGCCAAGCGCGGCACCAGGTCCAGCGGCAACAGGGGCGTATCGCACGGCACCGTGACCAGGAATGGTGTTTCGCAGCGCTCAAGCCCGGTCAGAAAACCGGCCAGCGGCCCGGCATAGTCGGCCAGAACATCCGGCCAGACCGAGGCGCCAAAAGACTCGTAGGCCGCCAGATTGCGGTTGGCGTTGATCATGATGTGACCCACGCCGCCACCCATCTGCAGGCGTGTCAAGGTGTGCAGCGCCAGGGGCATGCCCAGAAAAGTTTGCAAGCCCTTGTCCAGGCCTCCCATGCGAGAGCCGCGCCCACCGGCCAGAATCAGAGCGGTGATTTGGTCCGGGCTGATCAATTCAGCCACCTATGTAGCTCATTTCGACACGCCGAATAGGGATGCCGGTGTCGGCTGCCAGGGCGCTGCGCAATTCGGAATAGTGGTCGCCGCGGCCTTGCCAGATGCGCGTGATGGCGGAACTCAGGTCGGCGTCCGGGGCTTGCGCGCGGATCAGCGAGCGCAGGTCGTGACCCTGGGAGGCAAACAGGCAGGTATAGAGCTGGCCTTCGGTCGACAACCGGGCGCGGTTGCAGTCGCCGCAAAATGCCTTGGTCACACTGCTGATGACACCGATTTCGCCCATCGCTAGGTCGTGCTGACCTAGCGCATCGGCATAACCCCAGCGCTGGGCTGTTTCGCCCGGGTTGGACGGCTCCAGTGGCACCAGCGGCAACTCGGCATGAATCAGTTTGACGACTTCCTCTGACGGCACGACCTCGGTCATGCGCCAACCATTGGTGGCGCCCACGTCCATGTACTCAATGAAACGCAGCACCATGCCGCTGCCCTTGAAGCGTCGCGCCATCGGCAGAATTTCCTGCTCGTTGGTGCCGCGCTTGACCACCATGTTGATCTTGATCGGCCCCAAGCCGGCAGCGCTTGCCGCCTCAATTCCTTCCAGTACGTCGGCGACCGGGAAGTCGACGTCGTTCATGCGCCGAAACACGGCATCATCGAGCCCGTCCAGGCTGACGGTGACGCGTTGCAGTCCCGCGGCCTTGAGCGCGCTGGCTTTGCGGGCCAGCAGCGAGCCGTTGGTGGTGAGGGTCAGGTCCAGCGCCTGGCCGTCGGTCGTGCGCAGCGCGGCCAACTGCTCGATCAACCGCTCTATGTCCTTGCGCAGCAGCGGTTCACCACCGGTCAGCCTGATTTTTTGCACCCCGTGGGCGACAAAAATTTTGGCAATCCGGGTGATTTCCTCGAACGACAGCAGGGCGCTGTGTGGCAGGTAAGGATAGTCCTTGGTGAAGACTTCCTTGGGCATGCAGTAGTTGCAGCGAAAGTTGCAACGGTCGGTCACACTGATGCGCAAATCGCGCAACGGGCGACCGCGCAGATCATACACAGCGCGCCCCGTCGACCTCGATGCAAACGCCACTGATGAAAGCCGCCTCGTCGCTGGCCAGGTACAAGGCGGCGTTGGCCACATCCAGCGCGGTGGAGAAGCGGCCCAGCGGAATGCTGGCGCGAAATTTGGCTTTGCGCTCTTCCGTCAAGGGGCCGCCGGCAAACTCGGTGGCCAGTCCGGTGTCCGGGTTGAAGACCGGGTTGATGCAGTTGACCCGGATGTTGTCCGGCCCCAATTCAGCCGCCAGCGATTTGGAGGTGGTGATGACGGCACCTTTGGAGCCGTTGTACCAGGTCAGGCCCGGACGTGGCCGCACGCCGGCAGTGGAGGCAATGTTGATGAAACTGCCGCCGCCATGCGCCCGAAATACCGGTGTGGCGTGGACGGTGGCGAGGTAGATGCTCTTGACGTTGACGGCATAGCACTTGTCGAACTCTTCTTCGCTGACCTCCAGCGCCGGGCGGTTGCGGTGCGTCCAGCCGGCATTGTTGACCATCACGTCCAGCGTGCCATGGCGTTGCACGGCGGCGCCCACCAGCGCCCGCATGTCGTCTGACTTGGTCACGTCGGCGGCAAAAAACGAGGCGTTGCCCCCGGCAGCCACAATCTCGGCGACCACTTTTTCGCCCAGGGTCGGGTTGATGTCGTTGACGATGACTTTGGCGCCTTCGGCGGCCAGCCGTTTGGCGATGCCTTCGCCAATGCCGCCGCCAGCGCCAGTCACGATGATGGATTTGTTGTTAACGCGCATGATCAGATACCTCGATGTTGGTTGATGGTGTTGCGGTCCGGCAGTGGTTACCCATGCCTGATGGCAACGGTCTTGAGTGTGGTGAAACCATACAGCGCTTCAAAGCCTTTTTCGCGACCATGGCCACTGGACTTGACGCCGCCGAAAGGCAGTTCCACGCCGCCGCCGGCGCCGTAATTGTTGATGAAGACCTGGCCGCTGCGCAGCCGCCTGGCAGCCCGAAACTGACGTCCACCGTCAGCCGTCCAGAGACCGGCCACCAGACCGAATTGGGTGGCGTTGGCGAGTTCCACGGCGTGGTCTTCATCGCGAAACGACATGGCGCAGAGCACCGGACCAAACACTTCGTCTTGCGCCAGGCGGTGTGTGACGGGTACGTCGCGCAGCAGCGTCGGCGCTTGGTAGAAGCCGGTTTCCGGCGCCTCGTCCACGACCTTGCCCTGCGCCACCATGGCGATATTGGCGACTTGGGCGTCGCTCAGAAAATCCCAGACCCGTTGTTGCTGGCTCTGACGAATCAGCGGACCCAGGTCCAGGTCGAGTGTGGCCGGGCCGACCCGCAGGTTCTCGAACGCCTGTCCCAAACGCTTCAGCAAAGGTTCGTAAATGGACTGCTGCACCAGCAGGCGCGAACCGGCGGAACAGGTCTGGCCCGAGTTTTGCACGATGGCATTGACGATGGCGGGAATGGCAGCGTCGAGATCGGCATCGGCAAAGACGATCTGCGGGCTTTTGCCGCCCAGCTCCAGGGTGACCGGGCAGTGGCGCTGGGCCGCCACCTGTTGGATCAGGGTGCCAACTGTGGGGCTGCCGGTAAAGCTGATGTGGTCAATACCGGGGTGGCGTGCCAGGGCATCGCCAACCTCATGGCCATAGCCGGTGACGATGTTGATGACGCCAGGCGGGAAACCCACTTCGGCCGCCAATTGCGCGACACGGATCAGCGACAGACAGGCATCCTCGGCCGGTTTGACGACGCAGACGTTGCCGGCCGCCAGGGCACCACCGACGCTGCGACCGAAAATTTGCATCGGATAGTTCCACGGGACGATGTGACCGGTGACGCCATGCGGTTCGCGCCAGGTCAGCACGCTGTAACCGTCTAGGTAGGGAATGGTTTCGCCATGCAGTTTGTCGCAGGCGCCGGCGTAAAACTCGAAGTAGCGGGCCAGGGCGCTGGCGTCGGCGCGCGCCTGCTTGGTGGGTTTGCCGCAGTCGCGCTGTTCGATCGCCGTCAATTCCTGGGCGTGGGCGTTGATCTTGAGCGACAGGCGCATCAGCAGGCGGCCGCGCTCGGCGGCACCGAGCTTGCTCCAGACGCTAAAAGCCTGTCGGGCGGCGCCCACGGCGGCATCGATGTCGGCGGCATTGCTGCGCTGAATTTCGTCATAGGGCTGGCCATCCGAGGGGTCCAACATGGCAATCGTTTGACCGGAAGAAGAGGGTTGCGATGTGTTGGCGATGTAGTTGAATTGCATGAGTGGATTTTCCTAGAAAAACAAGCCCCCCAGCCAGCGGCAGGGTCAGCGGGTCAGGATGGCTGGGCCCATTTCCTGCAACGGTCCCAAGGGGTTGGTGTTGACTTCAACTTCGTTGACGTTGGGCTGTCCGCCCCAGGCGCGGTAGACCACCAGGTCATTCACCAACAGGATCAAGGCGTTGAAGCGCCAGCCGGTGGTTTCGGAGCGACGTGAAAAATTGGTGAAATCGGCAAGAAAATTGCCGGTTCTGGCCTTCCCTATGCGGGCGGCGGTAATTTCCCATCCACGACAGGCTTCGCGCGCTTCCAGACAGGCCAGCACGCCCGGATCGAGGTCTTCGCGCTTGAGCAAGGCGCTGGGCACGAAGCGCCGCACGATATCGGCTTGCGTCAGGATGGTCGTATTCGCCTGCTTCACCGGATCGATTCCCATCCGGGTCAATGCCGCCACATCGCTTTTCATTGGAATCAGGGCGTCGATGGCCTGGCGCGCTTCGTCGAAGCTCGCGAACGGTGACGATTCGTTATGCACCTTGGGCAGCATGGACGAGCAGCCACCCTGCAGCAGCGCCGCTGAAATCAGACATGCGCCAAGGATCGGATTGCGTTGGTTCAAGAGGGCACCGTTCAGAAATTCTCAAACCCGATGGTAGCGGAAGCTGTTTGCTGTCATTTGACGTTGCTCAGATACCCGCATTAAAAAAGCCCGCCAGAGGCGGGCTTGAGAGCGGGGCCGGTTCGATCAGCCGCCGTGAATCTTCATCATCACCGGCACAATCAGCAGGGCCACAATGTTGATGATCTTGATCAGCGGGTTGACGGCCGGGCCGGCGGTGTCCTTGTAGGGGTCGCCAACGGTATCTCCGGTCACGGCCGCCTTGTGGGTGTCGGACCCCTTGCCGCCGAAATGACCGTCTTCGATGTACTTCTTGGCATTGTCCCAGGCGCCGCCGCCGGTACACATCGAGATCGCCACAAACAGGCCGGTCACGATGGTGCCCATCAGCAAGCCACCCAGAGCGGCCGGGCCTAGCACCAGGCCGACCAGAATCGGCACCACCACCGGCAGCAGCGACGGGATCATCATTTCCTTGATGGCGGCGGTGGTCAACATGTCGACAGCCGTGTCGTACTCGGGCTTGCCGGTGCCTTCCATGATGCCCTTGATCTCCTTGAACTGGCGGCGTACCTCGACCACCACGGCGCCGGCGGCACGGCCCACGGCCTCCATCGCCATGGCACCGAACAGGTAGGGAATCAGGCCGCCGATGAACAGGCCGATGATGACCATCGGGTTGCTCAGGTCAAACGTGATATGGCGGCCGTAGGCTTCCAGTTTGTGGGTGTAGTCGGCAAACAGCACCAACGCGGCGAGGCCGGCGGAACCGATGGCGTAGCCCTTGGTCACCGCCTTGGTGGTGTTGCCAACGGCATCCAGTGGGTCGGTAACGTCGCGCACGCTCTTGGGCATTTCCGACATTTCGGCAATGCCGCCGGCGTTGTCGGTGATCGGGCCGTAGGCGTCCAGTGCCACCACGATGCCGGCCATGCTCAGCATCGACGTGGCCGCAATGGCAATGCCGTACAGGCCGGCCAGGGCATAGGCGGTGTAGATGGCAATGCAGACAAAAATCACGGGCCAGGCGGTGGAACGCATGGACACGCCCAGACCGGCAATGATGTTGGTGCCGTGGCCGGTGGTGGAAGCCTGCGCGATGTGTTTGACGGGGCCGTACTGGGTGCCGGTGTAGTACTCGGTAATCCACACCAGTGCCGCGGTCAGAATCAGGCCAACGGCGCAGGCGCCAAACAGCTTCATCTGGCTGCCCGAAGCCGCGAGGGCATTGTCGGGGATCAGCCATTGCGTGACGAAGAAGAAGGCGATCAGCGACAGTATGCCAGCCACTGCCAGACCCTTGTACAGCGCCGGCATCACATTCTTCATGCCTGGTGTTGCCTTGACGAAGAAGCAACCGATGATGGAGGCCACGATGGACACGGCGCCCAGCGCCAGCGGGTAGACCACGGCACTGCTGCCGGCACCGGTGACCAGCAGGGCGCCCAGCACCATGGTGGCGATCAGTGTTACCGCATAGGTCTCGAACAGGTCAGCGGCCATGCCGGCGCAGTCACCGACGTTGTCGCCGACGTTGTCGGCGATCACGGCCGGATTGCGCGGATCATCTTCCGGGATGCCGGCCTCGACCTTGCCGACCAGGTCGGCACCGACGTCAGCACCTTTGGTGAAGATGCCGCCACCGAGGCGGGCAAAAATGGAAATCAGCGAGGAGCCAAAAGCAAAACCGATGAGCGGGTTAAGCAACTGTGCCATGTTCTTGTCGGGCGTCAGGTTGCCGTTGCCAGTCAAGAACCAGAAGAAACCGGTGACACCCAGCAAGCCCAGGCCGACCACCAGCATACCGGTGATGGCGCCGCCGCGAAAAGCCACGTCGAGTGCCGGGCCAATGCCTTTGGTGGCAGCCTGCGCCGTGCGCACATTGGCACGCACCGAGACGTTCATGCCAATGAAGCCGCAAGCGCCTGACAGCACGGCGCCGATGACAAAACCGACCGCGCTTAGAGAGTCAAGAAAGACCGCGATCAGAATGGTCAGCACCACGCCCACGATGGCAATCGTCTTGTATTGCCGTGCCAGGTAGGCGGCGGCGCCGGTTTGAATGGCGGCTGCAATTTCCTGCATCCGCGCATTGCCGGCATCCTGGGAAAGAATCCAGCTGCGGGCCCAAAAGCCGTAGGCCACGGCAATCAAGCCACAAAAGAGCGCCAGAATGAGCGCTGGGTTGCCTGTCATATAAATCTCCTGTCGTTGGTTCGCTAAGTAGGGGTGCAGCGCAATCGGCACCACCGCTGCGTTGCTTCCTCGTCGCGAAACATCAAACACGAGTTGATGCGGACGATTGGCCAACCGCAGGACTGTACCGTGAAATCGGCCGGTTTCCGGACCTGGCCGCTGGGCAGCCGGTAAAATCAGGGTTAATACTTAGCCGTTCCTGATTTAACTCAATACACCTACCAAGGCTCCCTCATGTCTCTCGATAATGTCACTCCCGGCAAAAATGTTCCGGAATCCTTTAACGTGATCATCGAAATCCCGATGAACGCGGATCCTGTCAAATACGAGGTGGACAAGGAAACCAGCGCGATATTTGTCGATCGTTTCATGAGCACCGCCATGCACTACCCGACCAACTATGGCTATGTGCCCAAGACCATCAGCGGCGACGGTGATCCGGTGGACGTGCTGGTGATCACCCCGGTGCCGCTGATTCCGGGCGTGGTGGTGACCTGCCGTGCCATTGGCATCCTGAAGATGGAAGACGAAGCCGGGCAGGACGGTAAGGTGCTGGCAGTGCCGATTGACAAGATTTTGTCGCTCTATACACGCTGGCAAAAACCCGAAGATTTAAGCCCGGTGCGCCTGAAGACCATTGCCCACTTTTTTGAGCATTACAAAGACCTTGAGGTCAACAAGTGGGTCAAGATTCTGGGCTGGGAAGGGCCGGAGTCGGCCAAAAAGGAAATCGTGGACGGCATCGCCAACTACAAGCGATTGCACCCTTAAAGATTGGTGGCAGGGCGGGCGGACCGGGTATCCGTTCTTTGGCCCACGCTCCGTCGGATCGCCAATCCACAAATCAGCGCTTCGGGTCCGGGAAAATCATGCCGTGCAGGCCGCGTTTGCGCTCGAAGGGCTTCCATTGGCCTTCGGCTTGCGACAGGCGGTCCGCCACCGCCCACCAGGTGCTGGGGTTCAGACCCAGGCCGATGTGGCTGGCGATGACTTCGAGATTTTCCGTCAATGGATTGGCGCGGCTGGGCGTTTGAACGCTGGCGGGCCAGGCAACGACGCCATCGGTACGGGAGAAAATGGACGTTGTCGGTACCGGCGGCGCAGCCGGCAGGTCGAATTGTTCGACCTCGCGCTGGATGTCGCGTCCGCTGGTAAGCTGATACAAGCGCCAGGCGTTGGTGCTGTGATGCGAGCCGGCGAAGGGGGTGCCCATGGTGATGACGTCGCGCACACAGTCAGGCAGTTCCTTGGCCAGTTCCCGGGCGTAAATACCGCCCAGACTCCAGCCGATCAGGCTCACCTTTTTGCCGGTGACCTGACAGGTATCGATGACCTGCTGTTTGGCCGCCTGCAGCACGCCGGCGCGCGGGCCGAAGTTGAAACCCTGGTTCCAGCCGGAGACGTCATGGCCCAGATTTTCCAGAAAACCACGCAGCGGCAAGGTCGATCCGTCACTGGCCGAGAGGCCGGGAAAGATGATCACGGAATGGCCATCACCGGCCGGGGCACGGCGCAAGAATGGCCAGGCCGGTAGCACCGATCCGAGTTCCCAAAAGGCGCGAAATTCCAGCGCAATCAGCCAGGGGCTGGGCGCCGGATGATGCGCTTCGATGTTTTGTTTTGTTTTTGTCGCCATGCTGTGCAAAGGTTCCGCTGGGAAACCCATGCGAAATTGGTTTGATGGCAGTTTAACGTGGGCTGTCGAATGGGCGACCACCAGTTATTTGCGGACAAGTTCTTGGCCAGGGGAGACCCTGAAGGGGGTGCGCTGGCCAAGGTCGTCCAGGTAGCGCGTTACACCGTCACCCTCGCGCTCCAGAAATCCCTCTACGGCAGCGGCAAAGGCGGGCTCCGCCAGCCAATGGGCACTGCTGGTTTTGACTGGCAACAAGGCCCGCGCCATCTTGTGCTCGCCTTGGGCGCCACCCTCAAAGCGCCGGTAGCCGTGCGCTATGCACCAAGCCAATGGCTGGTAGTAACAGGCCTCGAAGTGCAGACAGTCAACCCGCTCCAGCGCACCCCAGTAGCGCCCGTAGGCAACCGGCCCATTGCGGCCGCCATGAACAGATATCAAGCTTGCAGCCATGGGCTGTCCTTGGCGCTCGGCTACAAACAGCAGCCAGTTCTCGGGCATGGTGCGGGCCATGGTCTGAAAGAACGCGCGGTTCAAGTAGGGCGGGTTGCCGTGTTCCAGATAGGTGCGCTCGTAGCAGCGGTAGAAAAATTCCCAGTCCTGGGGTGCAATGGAGGCCCCCAGAGACCAGCGGAAGGTGACGCCTGCGGTGGCCACTTTGCGCCGTTCTTGGCGGATCTTTTTACGCTTTTCCTGTGACAGCGAGGCCAGAAAGTCCTCGAAATCTGCATAGAGCGTGGTACCGGTTTCGCCGCCGGGCCGCCCCAAGGTGAAATGCGCCTCGTTGTTCCAATGAAACTGCACCGTGTGGCGTAGCATCAGGCCGGCTTCCTGGCACGCTTGAATGTCAGCAGCATCGCAGAACAGCAGGTGCAGGGACGACAGTTGCTCGGCTTCGCACCATTCGATCACGGCCTTGACCAAGCGGGAACGGTCGGCCGCGGTACGTGCCATCAAGCGCGTTCCGGGCACCGGCGTAAAAGGCACGGCTACCACCGCTTTGGGATAGTAGGCCAGGCCGTGTTGCGCGTAGGCGTTGGCCCAGGCGTGGTCGAACACATACTCGCCATAAGAGTGGGTCTTGCGGTACAGGGCGCAGGCGGCGACCATCTCGCCATTGCGCGTCAAGGTGATGAAGCGGGGTGTCCAGCCGGTCTCAGGCGTGGCACTGCCGCTGCTGTGCAGCGCCGCCAGGTACGCGTGACGCATGAACGGGGTGGGCTCGGCCTGCAAGCTCAGCAAGCCGTTCCAGTCAACGGCATTGACGTCGAGGGGCGAACTCACCACCTGAGTGACATAATCGTTTGTCTGATGTTTCACAGGCTTCTCCCTCGTTTTCATTTCTGCGGTACATGACACTCAAAATCTGCGTTGCCCAACTCAATTTCGTGGTTGGCGACTTGCCCGGTAATTCACAAAAGATCATTGCGGCGGCGCGTGCCGCCTACGCGGACGGCGTTCGCCTGCTGTTGACGCCGGAACTCTCCATTTGCGGCTACGCGGCGGAAGACTTGTTTCTGCGGTCCTCCTTTATTGCCGCCTGCGATGATGCCGTGAAAACAGTGGCCCGCGAATTGGCTGGGTTAAAAGACCTGACCGTGGTACTGGGACATCCCAGCGGCGGCGACAGCCGAACCCGCTCGGTGGCGGTGTCAAATCGTCATAACGCGGCCAGCGTGTTGTGCGAAGGGGTGGTGCTTGCCAGCTACGCCAAACGGGAGTTGCCCAATTACCAGGTATTTGACGAGCGCCGCTATTTCACACCGGGGCGGGGTGTCTGCGTTTTTGAAGCGGGCGTGGCGGGCAACAAGGTCAAAGTCGGCTTGCTGATTTGTGAGGACGCCTGGTTTGAGGAACCCGCGCGATTGACCAAGGAGGCAGGTGCCGAGTTGCTGGCCGTCATCAATGCCTCACCGTTTCACATCGGCAAGGGCCAGGAACGCGAGCAAAAGATGCGCGAACGAGTGCTGGCCTGCGGTTTGCCGCTGGTGTATGCGCATCTGGTGGGCGGGCAGGATGAGGTGGTGTTTGAGGGCCATTCGTTTGCCCTCAACGCCGACGGTACGGTGGCAGGGCGGGCTCCCAGTTTTGTGGAATGCGGGTTTGTAGTGTGGGCCGGTCGCACGCAAGCGGGGGTTCATTTGGCGGGGCCGGTGGCGCCGGAACGCTCGGTCGAGGCAGATTTGTGGGACGCCCTGGTGCTGGGTGTGCGCGACTACGTTGGCAAGAACGGTTTCCCCAGTGTGATTTTGGGTCTCTCCGGCGGCATTGACTCGGCGCTGGTGCTGGCCGTGGCGGTGGATGCCCTGGGCAAGGACAAGGTCCGCAGCGTCATGATGCCATCACCCTATACGGCCGACATCAGCTGGATTGATGCGCGTGAAATGACGCAGCGGCTGGGTGTGCGTTACGACGAGATTTCGATTGTGCCGGAATTTGAGGCCTTCAAGGCTTCGCTGCGGGGTGAGTTCGAAGGCCTGGCCGAAGACGCGACGGAGGAGAACATCCAGGCCCGTATTCGGGGCACGCTCCTGATGGCGCTTTCCAACAAGTTTGGCAGTATCGTTTTGACGACCGGCAACAAATCCGAGATGGCTACCGGCTATTGCACCCTCTACGGCGACATGGCGGGTGGTTTTGCCGTGATCAAGGACCTGGCCAAAACCACGGTGTTCAGGCTGGCCCGCTGGCGCAACGCCAACGACCCCTATGGCACTGGCAGCGAGCCGATTCCGGAACGCATCATTACGCGCCCGCCCAGCGCCGAGTTGCGCCCGGACCAGACCGATCAGGACAGTTTGCCGGCCTATGAGGTGCTTGATGCGATTCTGGAGCGCTACATGGAGAACGATCAAGGCATTGAAGACATCATTGCCGCCGGCTTTACCCGTGCCGACGTGGAAAAGGTGACGCGCCTGATCAAGATCAATGAGTACAAGCGCCGCCAGGCGCCAGTGGGTATTCGTGTCACCCACCGTAGTTTTGGCAAGGATTGGCGTTACCCTATCACCAATCGTTTTCGGGCCTGAAGCAAGACTTTGCCGGACCGGTTCGGCGCGGTGCAAAGCGAGCTGTTCCATCCTCAACTAAAATTGGCGGGAGCGTCCGAAGCTACGCAAAGTGGGCAGGCCCTGTCCTCAACCAATGCAAAGAAATTAACCATGAAGCAGATCACCGCCATTGTCAAGCCGTTCAAACTGGAAGAAGTGCGCGAAGCGCTGGCCGAATGTGGCGTAACCGGACTTACTGTCACCGAGGTGAAGGGGTTCGGCCGCCAGAAAGGTCATACCGAGCTCTACCGAGGCGCTGAGTATGTGGTTGACTTTCTGCCCAAGGTGAAGGTGGAGGTGGTCGTCAAGACCGCCGATGTCGATCGCTGTGTCGATGCGATCGTGAAGGCTGCCCACACCGGCAAGATCGGGGACGGCAAAATATTTGTGACCAGCGTGGAGCGCGTGGTGCGCATTCGTACCGGCGAGCAGGACGAATCGGCGGTTTAAATTTCGTCCAGCTGCGGGGTGTGCGTCAGGCCGGCTGCCTGCACCAATTCCCGGAGCAGGGTCGATGGGTCCGATCCTGAGCGAATCAAATCCATTTGCCATGTTCCCATAAACTGCTGCTCAACTGCGCTGTCCAGAAAAGCAAGCAGCTTGTCGTAGTAACCGGCGATGTTCAAGAGCCCGATAGGTTTATCGTGGTAGCCGAGCTGGCGCCAGGTCCAGACCTCAAAAAACTCTTCAAGAGTGCCGATGCCGCCGGGCAGAGCCAGGAATGCGTCCGCACGTTCGGCCATCATGCGTTTGCGTTCATGCATGGTGTCCACAATATGAAGCTCGCTGCAACCTCGATGGGCCCATTCCTTTTCCACCAGCGCTTTCGGTATGACGCCCACAACCTGGGCACCCGCTTGCAGGGCGGCGTCCGCCAGCAGCCCCATTAGCCCGCTTTTACCGCCTCCATAAACCAGTTGCCCGCCATGCTGCCCGATCCAGTTGCCGACTTGCCGCGCAACGCCCGCGAACGCCGAAGTCAGACCGGGACGGGAACCGCAATAAACGCAAACAGTAAAGGCAGGACGCATGCTTATTGCTGGCTCTTGGGCACAGTTGAAACCAGCCGGGTGCCCGCCAGGGCGTCATGCCAGAACTGTTGTTGCGGATGAAAGTGGCTCAGGATCGCCCATACCGCCACCCAGCCAAGCACGATGACAACAGATTCAGAGGTCGGCAGCTTGAAGAGTGCTGTTGCCGCCAGCCCGGGCAGGAACCAGAGCCAGCAGAGCAGGTAGCGCAGCAGGGCACGCGCCTGTGTGATCGGTTGGCCCGAGCGATCCAGCACTGTGATATGCCAGGTCTTCATGGCCAGGGTCTGGCCTTTGGTCCACAACCAGACGAAATAGATGCCGAAGACGACGAAAAGAAAGGCCTGAAGAGGATGTCGATTGTCCATGGCGTTTCGGGTTTGGCTCAAGGTGCCGAACAGATAGCCGGCAACGAAAACGATACCGAACATCAACAGTCCTTCATAAAGCCAGCAGGCCATGCGGCGGGCCAAACTGGGAGTCTTCAACGCGCGTTTCATCGAAGCAATACCGGCAGCGTTCAGTTCTTCTGGGTCGGGGCGGCCTCAGCCGGCGGCAGTGACTGCGGGAGCAAGGTGTTGTGATTCACGGCATGATTGGTGCCGGCCAATTTCGGCGTTGCCTGGTGCGTATGTCGGGTCACGGGCACCACTGCCAGTTTTTGCCGGGGAACCGGTTTTGCAGCCGTGGCGGCGCCGCCAGGTTTGGACGCAGCCGAGACCGCGAGTTTTTGTCTTTCCTCGGGGGTGAGTGCCTGGTACGCCTTCCAGGTGGCTGTTTTTTGGCTCGGCGTCAGTTGTTTTGTCTGTGCAAAATTCAATCTTGCCTGGTTACGCTGCTGTTGGCTCAGAGATACCCATTCAGTCATGCGACTGTGCAGTTTGGCCTGCTCGGTCGGTGCCAGGTTAGGATAGTTCTGGGCTATGGCGATCCATTTGCGCTTTTGAGCTTCTCCCAGCGTGCTCCAATTCGCCGCCAGGGGTTTCAGCGACAACTGCTGCAGCGGTGTCAGGTCTTGCCAGCTTGGTCTGGACGAATTCGCTTGAACGCTTGAACGCTTTGCCTGCGTGCCCGATGCCGGTGTCTTTGCGTAAGACTGTGTTAACAGGGGCGTCGTAGTGGCAGCCTGCGCCAAGGCACTCGCCGTCGGTGCGCTCAATACCGCCAATAAAAAAACCGCAACTCCGAAAGCCGATACACCGGCGATAAGGCGGTGATTGCGCTGATCAGTGGCACTCCTGAACATCGTCACGCCCAACTTATTGACTCTGCCCGGAATTGCTGTTCAGGAATTGTGCAAAACCGGGATCTGCATAAGCCGCCGGAGGCAGATCATCGGTCAGTAGAGCAGCATCAATTTCAGCAATTTCATTGGCACGCCTGTCATTTTGAATGACATTGATGGCAACCAAACCAAAAATCAGGGCCAACAGTGGCAGGGCCGCCGCGACGCGGTCCCACCAACTGAGGTGGTCATTTCCGAAAGTGAGGGTTCCGGCACCACCAGACAGTGCCACCTGGGTCGCAGTTTGGGTGATGGCAATTTTGCGCTTGCCCAAGGCCTGCGCCCGTGAGGCACGCAAACGCTCCGAGATATCGTAAGGGAGGTCGTCAGCAGCGTCTGAGAGGCGCGCCGTAATCCGCAGCCCGAAACGGTCTTGCGCAAGTTGATTCTGATAAAGATAAGAATTGCTCATAGTGTGATCCCCTTTGCCCTCAATGCTTTGCCGAGGGCCTGGACCGCCCGTGAACAGTGCGTTTTAACGCTACCTTCCGAGCAGCCCATGGCCGCAGCAGTCTCTGCCACGTCTAACTCCTCCCAGTAACGCATGAGGAACGCTTCCCGTTGACGGGCCGGCAGTTCTTGAATTTCACTCTCAATTGCATGCAAGGTTTGTGCCCGTTGCGTTGTAGTCTCCGGGTTTTCGGTCTGGTTCGAGTACTCCTGTACATCCAAAGTTCCGAGCAGATCAAATTCCCCGTCTTCACTATCGGACTCGAAGTCGCTGAGGTTTGAAAAAAGCGCGTTTCGGGTTTTTTGTCGTCGAAACCAGTCCAGTGTGCAGTTGGACAGAATGCGCTGGAACAGCATCGGTAACTCGGCGGCCGTCTTGTGCCCATAGTGCTCAGCAAGTTTCATCATGCTGTCTTGCACAATGTCCAGCGCAGCTTCTTCGTTGCGCACGTGGTAAACCGATCGCTTGAAGGCACGTCTTTCGACGCTTTTCAAAAAATCCGAGAGTTCTTGTTCAGTTGCCAAGAGGTTTTTGCCTTCAAACGGCCGTCAAGTTGATTCGTCCCGCATGGCCCCAGTTAACGGAAGTTGGGGGGCCGTTTGGCGCCAATTATGGCATTCGAAAGGATTTATTCTGCGGGCTTGCACTTGCCTAAATTTGTCCGGTGCCATAATGCGAACTGCAAATCAAAAAGCAAACGGGTCAAGGTCCGGCGCAAGAATCACTGCGCTTATGGCTTTGGCTTTAAGTTCCGACGCGACGCCACGAGTGTTTGCGAAGGAGCACCCAAGGTTTTTCGTCAGAGAAATTCACAAAGGTTGATCATGAAAATATCAAGAGCCGAAATTGCTTCGGCCACTGCAACAACAATTACTGCCAAGACGATTCCCGCGACGGCCAGCGAACAGGAGCTTCGGGGCGCCGAAATACTTGTAAAGGCCTTGCAGGCCGAAGGCGTCAAGTATGTGTGGGGTTACCCCGGCGGGGCGGTGCTGCACATTTACGATGCTTTTTACAAACAGGACACCATTCAGCACATTTTGGTGCGACATGAACAGGCGGCGGTCCATGCCGCCGACGGCTACGCGCGTGCCACCGGCGACGTCGGCGTGGCCCTGGTGACTTCGGGGCCAGGGGTCACCAATGCGGTTACCGGCATTGCCACGGCTTATATGGACAGTATTCCGATGGTGATTGTGACCGGGCAGGTGCCAACGCACGCCATCGGGCTCGATGCGTTCCAGGAATGCGATGCGGTTGGCATTACCCGTCCGGTGGTGAAGCACAATTTCCTCGTCAAGGATGCCCGGGATCTGGCCGAAACCATGAAGAAGGCTTTTCACATCGCCCGCAGCGGGCGCCCCGGCCCCGTCGTAGTGGATATTCCGAAAGACGTTTCGTTCAAGAAAGTGCACTATGCGGGCTATCCGAAGACCGTTGAAATGCGTTCTTACAACCCGGTGCGCAAAGGTCATGGCGGGCAGATCCGCAAGGCACTGCAACTCTTGCTGGCGGCCAAACGTCCCTATATCTACACCGGTGGCGGGGTTATTCTGAGCAACGCTTCCGCCGAGTTGCGCCAGCTGGTGGACATGCTGGGCTATCCGTGCACCAACACCTTGATGGGATTGGGCGCCTATCCGGCCAGTGATCGCAAGTTCCTGGGCATGCTGGGCATGCATGGCACGGTCGAAGCCAACAACGCCATGCAGCATTGCGACGTGTTGTTGGCGGTGGGTGCCCGCTTTGACGACCGGGTGATTGGCAACCCCAAACACTTCGCACAGAATGAGCGCAAGATCATTCATATCGACATTGATCCTTCGAGTATTTCCAAGCGGGTGAGGGTTGATATCCCGATTGTTGGCGATGTCAAGGAAGTATTGGCCGAAATGATCGCCATGATCCAGGAGGGGGCGACCAGACCGGACACGCAGGCGCTGGGTGCCTGGTGGGACACGATTGAGACTTGGCGCAAGCGTGATTGCCTCAAATACGATCACGGCAAGAATGATGTGATCAAGCCGCAGTACGTGATTGAGACGATCTGGAACATGACCAAGGACGTGGATACCTATATCACGTCGGACGTTGGTCAGCATCAGATGTGGGCGGCTCAGTACTATCGTTTTGACGAGCCACGGCGCTGGATCAATTCCGGAGGCCTGGGGACCATGGGTGTCGGCATTCCCTTTGCCATGGGCGTCAAACTTGCCAAACCCGATAGCGAGGTGTTCTGCATCACTGGTGATGGTTCGGTGCAGATGTGCATTCAGGAACTTTCGACCTGTTTGCAGTACAACACGCCGATCAAGATTGTGTCGCTCAACAACCGGTATTTGGGCATGGTTCGCCAGTGGCAAGAAGTCGAGTACGAAGGCCGCTACAGCCACAGTTACATGGATGCACTGCCCAACTTTGTCAAGCTTGCCGAGGCCTACGGCCACGTCGGGATGTTGATAGAGCGGGCACAGGATGTGGAGCCGGCCTTGCGCGAAGCACGCAAGTTGAAGGACCGCACTGTTTTCATGGATTTTCGCACCGACCCCACTGAAAACGTGTTCCCCATGGTGAAGGCCGGCAACGGTATCACCGAAATGTTGCTGGGCTCCGAGGACCTTTAATCAATTTTGGATAAATCTATTGTTTGCCAAGCCCGACGGTTACCGCCCTCGGGGGAGGGCAGCGAAATGAGGAGTCGTATTCATGAAACATATCATTGCCGTCTTGCTGGAAAATGAACCTGGCGCCCTGTCGCGTGTCGTCGGTCTGTTCTCGGCGCGGGGTTATAACATCGAGTCCCTGACCGTTGCGCCGACGGAAGATGCAAGTCTGTCGCGCATGACGATTCAGACCACGGGTTCGGACGAGGTGATCGAGCAGATCACCAAGCACCTGAACCGCCTGATAGAGGTTGTGAAGGTGGTTGATCTGACGGAAGGGGCTTACACCGAGCGGGAACTGATGATGGTCAAGGTTCGTGCGGTGGGCAAGGAGCGTGAGGAAATGAAGCGCATGGCGGACATTTTTCGGGGTCGCATCATTGATGTGACCGAGAAGAGCTACACCATTGAGCTGACTGGAAACCAGGCCAAGAACGATGCTTTTCTGGAGGCCATGGAACGGGGTGCCATTCTTGAAACCGTTCGTACCGGCTCCAGCGGCATCGGTCGTGGCGAGCGGATTTTGCGGGTTTAATTTTTTACAACGGAGAGAGAAATGAAGGTTTATTACGACAAGGACTGTGATCTCAGTCTCATCAAAGGCAAGACGGTCGCGATCATTGGTTATGGTAGCCAAGGCCACGCGCACGCTCAGAACCTGAACGATAGCGGTGTCAAGGTTGTGGTCGGCTTGCGCAAGGGTGGCGCTTCCTGGCCCAAGGTTGAAAAAGCCGGCCTCCAGGTCGCCGAAGTCGCGGCCGCAGTCAAGGCTGCTGACGTGGTCATGATTCTGCTTCCGGATGAACAAATTGGCGCTGTTTACAGCAACGACATCGAGCCCAACATCAAGCAGGGAGCCTCCCTGGTGTTTGCGCATGGTTTCAATATTCACTACGGTCTGGTGAGCCCACGTGCCGATCTGGATGTCTGGATGGTGGCGCCCAAGGCACCCGGTCATACCGTGCGCGGCACCTACGTGCAGGGCGGTGGCGTGCCGCAACTGATCGCCATTCACCAGGACAAGTCGGGTCGGACGCGCGACCTGGCCCTGAGCTATGCGATGGCCAACGGCGGAGGCAAGGCCGGGATCATCGAAACCAGTTTTCGTGAAGAAACCGAAACCGATCTGTTCGGCGAGCAAGCAGTTTTGTGCGGCGGTACGGTGGAACTGATCAAGGCCGGTTTCGAAACCTTGGTCGAAGCCGGTTATGCGCCCGAGATGGCCTACTTTGAGTGCCTGCACGAATTGAAGTTGATTGTCGACATGATTTATGAAGGCGGCATTGCCAACATGAATTACTCGATTTCCAACAACGCCGAGTACGGCGAATATGTGACTGGCCCGAAGATCATTACCAGCGCCAGCAAGGACGCGATGCGCCAGTGTCTGAAAGATATCCAGAGCGGTGACTATGCGAAGAGTTTCATTCTGGAAAACAAGGCCGGTGCACCCACACTGCTGAGTCGTCGCCGTTTGATGGCTGAGCATCAGATAGAACAGGTGGGCGAAAAACTTCGCGCCATGATGCCCTGGATCAAGAAGAACAAGCTGGTTGACCAGACCCGCAACTAAGCCACTTGATTGCCGGAACAAAGGCCACTTCGGTGGCCTTTGTTACTATGCAGCGCTGGAGGCCAAATTCTATGCATGACGGAAAAGAAACAGACTGCGCCGAGGGCGATGGCGTGGTGGTGAGAAAGCGCCGCAAAGGCATTTATATCTTGCCTAACCTGTTCACCTTGGCAGCCCTTTTTGGTGGTTTTTACGCCATCGTCATGGCCATCAATGGCCGCTTCGATCTGGCTGCATGGGGCGTTGGCTGTGCCATGGTGCTTGACAGCCTTGATGGGCGGGTGGCACGCATGACCAACACACAGAGTGCGTTCGGTGAACAAATGGATTCACTCTCGGACATGGTGTCTTTTGGCGCGGCGCCGGCACTTATCTCTTATGTGTGGTCGCTAAAAAGTCTGGGGCGTTGGGGCTGGATTGCCGCTTTCGTCTACTGTGCCTGTGCCGCCCTGCGATTGGCCCGCTTCAATGTCAATACCGGAGTGGTTGACAAGCGCTATTTCCAAGGCCTTCCGTCGCCGGCGGCAGCGGCGTTGATCGCGGGTTTTATCTGGTTGCTGACCGAGTCCGGGATCAAAGGTACCGATGCGTTGTGGGGAGTTTCGATTCCCTGGATCATGTTTGCGTTGGCCTTGTATGCCGGCTTGACCATGGTCACCAATGTGCCGTTTTACAGCTTCAAAGAGTTTCACATGAAAAGAAGTGTGCCCTTTGCCATGATTGTGCTGATTGCGCTGCTGATTGCGGTCATCAATATCGATCCTCCCATTGTGCTGTTTGGCATCTTTGTCGCCTACGGTTTGAGTGGCTACGTGGTTTACTTTTGGCGCAAGGCCAAGGGTGTCCAGACCAGTGTCATCAGCACCTCCACCGAGGAGCCTGATGAAAGAGGCCTGCATGAGTGAAGGATGCGAAACAGACCAGACCATGTTTGCCGCCCCGCTACTTGTGGTACATTGAGACCATGAAAAAGATGTTGCTAGCGCTACTGCCGCTATCGCCAGACGGGCGGAGACGGTAGCGCACGCGCTCACCAAAACCAAAAGCCCGTATGCGTCCGCAGCGGGCTTTTTGTTTTAGGCGCCAATTTTTTCGTTTGCGGATTTTCAGGAACACAGGAGAAACCAGATGACTGACAAATTGATTATTTTTGATACCACTTTGCGCGATGGCGAGCAGTCGCCCGGCGCGTCCATGAACAAAGACGAAAAGCTGCGCATCGCTCGTCAGCTCGAGCGCTTGAAGGTCGACGTTATCGAAGCCGGTTTTGCCGCCAGTTCAAACGGTGATTTCGAGGCGGTCCAAGGCATCGCCCAGGCGATCAAGGATTCGACCATCTGCTCGCTGTCGCGTGCCAATGACCGGGATATTTCGCGGGCCGCGGAAGCACTCAAAAGCGCCAATCGCGCCCGCATCCACACTTTCATTGCGACCTCCGCGCTGCACATGGAAAAGAAGCTGCGCATGACGCCTGATCAGGTGTTCGAGCAAGCCAGGCTGGCTGTGCGCTTTGCGCGCAACCTGGTTGACGATGTGGAGTTCAGTCCGGAGGACGGCTACCGCAGCGATGTTGATTTTCTGTGCCGTATTCTGGAGGCTGTGATTAGCGAGGGCGCCACCACCATCAACGTGCCGGACACAGTGGGCTATGCCATCCCTGAACTCTACGGCAATTTCATCAAGAACCTGCGCGAACGGATTCCAAATTCGGATAAGGCCATCTGGTCGGTGCATTGCCACAATGATCTGGGCATGGCAGTCGCCAACTCATTGGCGGGCGTGAAGATCGGGGGAGCCCGTCAGGTCGAGTGCACCATCAACGGGCTGGGCGAGCGGGCGGGTAATTGCAGTCTGGAAGAGGTGGTCATGGCGGTCAAGACGCGCCGCGACTATTTCGGGCTTGATTTGGGCATCGACACCACGCATATTCTGGCGGCCAGTCGCATGGTCAGCCAGACCACTGGCTTTGTGGTTCAGCCGAACAAGGCGGTGGTTGGTGCCAATGCCTTCGCCCATGCCTCCGGGATTCACCAGGACGGCATCCTGAAAGCGCGCGACACCTACGAAATCATGCGGGCGGAGGATGTGGGCTGGACCGCCAACAAAATCATTCTGGGCAAACTCAGCGGGCGCAACGCTTTCAAACAACGCCTGCAGGAACTGGGAGTTCAGATGGAGAGCGAGGCCGACATCAACGCCGCTTTTGCCAAATTCAAGGAATTGGCGGATCGCAAGAGCGAGATTTTTGACGAAGACATACTGGCGCTGGCAAGCGATCGGGATGTGACGCATGAGCCGGAACAGTATGGTTTTGTTTCGCTGTCTCAGCACAGCGAGACGGGCGAGCGTCCGCAAGCGAGTATTGTTTTCACCGCCAACGGCAAGGAAGTGAAAAGTTCTTCAGACGGGGATGGCCCGGTCGATGCGTCCCTCAAAGCCATCGAAGCCCATGTCAAAAGCGGTGCCGAGATGGTGCTCTATGCAGTGAACGCGATCAGCGGTTCGACCGAAAGCCAGGGTGAGGTGACGGTGCGTTTGCAGAATAGCGGACGGGTTGTCAACGGTATTGGCGCCGACCCCGATATCATCGTGGCCTCCGCCAAAGCCTACCTGAGTGCGCTCAACAAACTGCATAGCAAAGCGGATCGGGTGGCTGCGCAAGGCTAGGGTAACCACCTATTTCCAGGTTTTTGTTTAGGAAAGTCGTGCAAGTATTTGATATTGTGCGACTTTTCTGTATAAACTTGAGCCATCGAGAAATATGTCCGGAGTTGGATAGATGTCTTTTTCTCATCAGATTGCGTTTGGAAGCACTTTGCGCCGATTACTCTTCTTCTTTAGCTTGACGGTTTTTGTTCTTGCCTTCTCGCTGCCGCAGGCCGATGCGGCGCAGAGCAAACCTCAGCATGGCAAGACGGCCAAGACCAAGGTTGTCGCCAAACGAAAGGCTGCCAAACCATCGGTGACGGTCAGGCGTAAATCTGTTGTCCGCGCTGAAGCTGTGCCACTGCGGCCCTCTTTTGGGCAGCTTGCCGGTTTGCACGGTGCTCGCGATTCTCTGGATTTGAAATCCAGCGCCGCCTTGGTGATCGACCAGGATACAAGTGAAGTGTTGTTCAGCAAGAATGACAAGGCCGTTTTGCCTATCGCCTCTCTCACCAAGCTGATGACCGGTTTGGTTCTCAGTGAAGCCCACTTGCCGATGGACGAGATGATCACGATTTCCCAAGCCGATGTGGACACCGAAAAAGGTAGTTCATCGCGCTTGAAAGTGGGTACTGAGCTGAGCCGGGGCGAGTTGTTGCATTTGGCTTTGATGTCCAGTGAAAACCGTGCGGCGCATGCCCTGGGGCGCAGCTATCCCGGCGGATTGCCGGTCTTCGTTGGCTTGATGAACGCCAAGGCCCGGTTAATCGGCATGAACGACACCAACTACGCGGAGCCGACTGGACTCTCCAGCAAGAATCAGTCCAGCGCGCGCGACCTGGCGAAACTGGTGAATGTTGCGCATGGCGATCCAATCTTGCGTGAATTGACTACTTCACCCGACTACCAGGTGGCCGTTGGCAAACGAACGCTCCAATACAGGAACACCAACCGGCTGGTGAAGAATCCTTTGTGGGACATCGGTTTGCAGAAGACTGGCTATATCACGGAAGCGGGACAGTGCCTCGTGATGCAGGCCAAAGTTGCCGGACGCAAACTTATCATGGTTTTTCTTGACTCGGCCGGTAAACTCAGTCGTATCGGTGACGCCGAACGGGTGCGGCATTGGGTCGAGTCGACGCCTACGGCGGTCTCAACCCCGGCGCCCAACACGGACGCAGCTGTCGTGAGTGGAAGATTCAGCGCCAAAGCCAGGGGTTGACCTGTTGCTAGCGCTGGGAGTCGGGTTTAAAACCCAAAGTTTTTGAAATTTCCCGCGCGGTCGACTGCAGCTTGGGCAGCCACGCTTCTTCCAAGCGCCCGGCCGGGGCAGAAATTGACAAACCTGCCACCAGCGTGCCTTGGTCATCGTAGATACCGGCGGCCATGCAACGCACTCCAAGTTCCAACTCTTCATTGTCGTGCGCAATACCATATTGGCGCACCTTGGACAGCTCTCGTTCCAATGTCGACAGTTGAGTCAGGCTGTTTTTTGTATGGCCGCTCAAGCCGGTTCGTGTGGCATAGGCGCGGACCCGTTGCGGGTCATCTGCCGCCAGAAATAATTTGCCCACAGAAGTCAGGTGCAGAGGGGCACGACCTCCAATGGCACGAACCACCTGCATGCCGGAACGCTCACTGTAGGCGCGTTCAATATAGACAATCTCGTCACCCTGACGCAAGCTCAAATTGACGGGTTGCTGGATCAATTTGTGGAGTTCGCGCATCGGTAGCAGGGCTGCGTCGCGTACGTTGAGGCGACTTTTCACCAAATTCCCCAATTCGAGCAGACGCATACCGAGCCGATAACTCCCTGGCTGAGGATGTTCGACAAAACGTCCGGTCGCCAAGTCGTTCAACAGGCGGTGTGTGGTGGACAGATGCAGACCGGATTTCTCGCTAATCTCTTTCAGTGAAATCGCTTCTTCCCGCGACGCCAAAACGTCAATCAAGGTAAACATGCGCTCGATCACCTGAACTGTTGGTGTCGTGGCAATGCTGGAATCTGCTTTTCGCATGGGAACTCCTGGTCTGCGGTTTTTTGATTTTATCTGGTGAAATGTTGGGTGCATTTCGCCTGTTTCAGCTTGGGTTGTCAGTAACCCATTGCCCGGCTACGAGAAACTCGGACGGACGGAAATTGGCCTTGTATTTCATTTTTCGACTTTCACCGACCCAGTAGCCGAGGTAAACATGAGGTAGTTTGAGTGTCTTGGCTTGGGCAATATGCCACAGGACGCCGTAACTGCCGAAACTGCTCCTGGGGTCTGGTTCGTAAAAGGTGTAGACACATGAAATTCCGTCGTCCAGCAGGTCCAGTATCGAGACCATTTTCAAACGGCCCGGGCTGCCATCGGCCGGTTGGTCGCGAAATTCAACCAAACGGGAATTCACCCGGCTTTGCAACAGGAATTGTGTGTATTGACTGACATTGTCCTGGTCCATGCCGCCACCGGGGTGTCTGCCGTTTTGATAGCGTAGATACAGATCGTAGTGTTCTTCCATGAAACACAGCTTGAGTACCCGGGCCTGCAGGTTCGAATGGCGCGACCAGGCGCGGCGCTGACTTCTGTCGGGTGCGAATTCGTTGACAAGAACCCGTATCGGTGTGCAGGCGTGGCAGTCATCGCAATAGGGCCGATAGGTGAACATGCCGCTACGCCTAAAACCCTGGCTAACCAGTTTGGAATAAGTCGTGCTGTCAATCAAGTGACTCGGCGTTGCGACCTGCGACCGAGCCTGTTTTTCGGGCAGATAGCTACAGGCATAGGACGCAGTTGCGTAAAACTGTAGCGCTTGCGGGGGCAGATCGTTGAGATGCGTCACGTTGGAGAGGGTTTTGAAGGCAGCAGTTCGTTCCAGTATAGGGTGTCAAAGCGCCAGACCGGCGCGGTCTGGGCGAGCCCGACCGCTACCTGTTTGAGAAACTGATCGCGCGGGATCTCGCGTGCGCCCAAGGAGGCGAGGTGACGGGTGTTTTGCTGGCAATCAATTTGTCCGATGGCGTGCCGGCGGCAAAAGCAAATCAATGCTGCCAGCGCAATTTTGGAGGCGTCGGTGAGGCGGCTGAACATGGACTCGCCAAACACGGCTTTGCCCAGTGCGACGCAATACAGGCCTCCCGCGAGCTGGTCATTGACCCATACCTCCACACTATGGGCAAATCCGGCTCGGTGCAGCGCGCTGTAGGCGGCGATCATGTCGGGCACTATCCAGGTACCGGCCTGCCCCGCCCGGGGGCTGATTGCGCAAGCTCCGATGACTTGTTCAAAGGCGGAGTCGATTCGAATTTCACATAAAGCTGTCTTGCGAAATTTTTGCAGTGTTTTCCTGAATGAAGGATGGAGCCGGAATTCCGAAACATTGAGCACCATTCTGGGATTGGGACTCCACCACAAAATGGGTTGCCCTTCGCTGAACCACGGGAAAATCCCTTGACTGTAGGCTTGGCACAGACTGTCGACATCCAGGGCGCCACCTGCCGCCAGCAGTCCCGGTGCGGGAGAGCCTTCACTCCAGGCCTGACTGGCTGGGGGAAAGTCTTCGCCCGGCCTGAGCCATGCAAGGGGAGGAGGTTGGGACGGCATGGCCAGAATGTATCCGATGGCCTGGCCGAGACGGCTCGTTTGGTTAACCCGAAACGACTGTTTTCCGGAGGAGGCATCGATGCCACCCGTTACAATAGCATCGTGTCGGGGCGTAGCGCAGCCTGGTAGCGCATCTGGTTTGGGACCAGAGGGTCGAAGGTTCGAATCCTTTCGCCCCGACCATGTCTTTTTTCTCTCGATCTCTGCCCGTAGCTCAGTTGGATAGAGCAACAGCCTTCTAAGCTGTGGGTCGGGGGTTCGATCCCCTCCGGGCAGACCACGCTGGATTGTGAGACTCTGTAACTTGCGCCAGCGCTGCCAGAATGAACCGTGATAATCCAGCGGGAACCGTATCGCGTTTGAGTTTGAGATTCCACATGCAACAGCTTTTTCGGTTAGATCTTGTTCGAATCATGCTGCTCGGGCTGGCGCTGGCGAGCGGTGTAGAAGAATCAAGGGCTGCGCTGGGGCAAGCGCCTACCCCAGCGGCTGCGCCCCCCGGAGCAAGGAGACTGGCTGCCACGCCCGCCGCGCAACCCGGTCTTTACGTTCTGCATGAAGCCGTGCTTGAAAATGGAACCAGGGTTCGGGAGTATGCGACACCTTCCGGGGTGGTTTTTGCGGTGACGTGGCGCGGTCCGGTGTTGCCTGACCTGAGTGCGCTGCTGGGCGACTATTTCTCGACCTTCAAGGCTGAAACTGATTCGGCACGCTTGATCGGCAAGCGCGGCTCGCCAGTTCAGCTTGAACGAGCTGACCTCGTTGTGAGGTCCGGCGGGCGCATGCGAAATTTTTTTGGCCATGCCTATGCACCGGCCCTGATCCCCACCGGTGTCAATATCAAAGATGTACTTGAATAATTCTTTGCTTCGTGCGGCCGCACTGGCCCTGCTGGCAACTCTGCTTACGGCGTGCGGCGGCGGTGGATCAGCGCCGACCCCAACTCCAACACCTGTTCCAACTCCAACACCGACCCTGAGCAATGTGCTGGGTGTCACGGTCGATACCGGTCCTACTGGTTCGGGTTACAACGTCAATCGCCTGTATGCCACGGTCAAAATTTGTCAGCCTGGCAGCACCACCCAATGCGGGACCATTGACCACGTTCTGGTGGATACTGGCTCCACCGGTTTGAGGCTGCTGTCCAGCGCCATTGCACCCTCTCTCGGTCTTGCCCGAAGCACAGGCGCGACCGGTTTTCCTTTGCTCAATTGCGTTCAGTTTGTCGATAACACTTTTGCCTGGGGCCCGGTGGTGACAGCTGATATTGTGTTGGGGGGCAAGACTGCTGCCGCTGTGCCGATCCAGATCATCGCCGATCCGGCCTTCAGCAGTCCCGCCGGGGCCTGTTCGATCGGAGGCACGGCCATGACAAGCAGCGCTAATCTGGGCGCCAACGGCATCGTCGGGCTTGGCTTGTTCAAGGAGGACTGTGGCGCAGGGTGTACAGCCACCACCCACAACGGCTTTTATTACACCTGCACCAGTGCCAGTTGCACCACCACCACCGGAGCCAAGGCCACCCTGGCCCAGCAGGTAAAGAATCCGGTACCCTTGTTTTCGACCGACAACAACGGTGTGTTGGTTGAGTTGCCAGCGGTCAACTCGACCATCGCAACCAGCTTGACCGGATCGCTCATTTTTGGTGTTGCCACGCAAGCCAATA
>NZ_JAQTMS010000048.1:28224-38842 GCF_028714215.1 Rhodoferax sp.
CCCAACGCCACCGGCTACTTCACCACCCAGTTCGCGGGCCAAAGCCTGAACACCAGCTTCCTCGACACCGGATCGAATGGTCTTTTTTTCAATTCCAGTACGGTTCCCGCCTGCACCGGCAGCAATGTCGGGTTTTATTGTCCAACCGCACTGACCAATTTGACGGCCACGCTGGTGGGCGCGAATCGGGCGAGTGCTTCAGTTTCGTTTTCAATTGACAACGCAACGGCATTGTTTACGGATGCTCGCATGGCGGTTCTTCCGACCCTGTCCGGGCCCTTCGGTGACAGCACCAGCTTTGATTGGGGTTTGCCGTTTTTTTACGGGCGCCGGGTGTTCTTTGGTATCGAGGGGCAGACGTCATTGCTTGGGCAAGGTCCTTTTTATGCGTTCTGAGGGCCTGTTTGGTTGGCCGCCTGCAGACCATTCCTGAAGTGTTCCTGCATCCGCTGTCTGGCAAGCGTCGGATCACGAGCCAGAATGGCCGCCATCAGAGCCCCGTGTTCATTCAAGGATTCCTCAATGCGCCCTGATTTCAGCAGCGAGTTGTGGCGGTTGAGTTTCATGACCTTGCGCAGGTCGGCCACCATCTGATCGCGCCAGCGGTTGTTTGCAATCTCCAGCAGCCGCATGTGAAAACGTTCGTTGATCTCGAAAAAGCGTTCACGGTCCTGTTTGCCAGGCTTGGCCGAAGCCTCCAACTCGTGGTGCAGGCTTTGCAGGATTTCAATTTGCGCGCTGGTGGCCGCGCTTGCCACCACGCCAGCCGCATCTGCCTCCAGTAGGCCCAGCAGGTGGTACACATCGGCCAGATCGCGCTCGGACACCTCGGTCACATAGGCGCCGCGCCGCACTTTCATGGTGACAAGGCCTTCGGCGGCCAGCACTTTAAGCGCTTCACGCAGCGGCGTGCGGCTGATGCCGTAGGCCTCCGCAATCTTCAACTCATCAATCCAGCTGCCGGGCTCCAGTTCACGCGTGAAAATTCGTTGACGCAGGAGTTCCGCCACTTCTTCATAAAGTGCCCGTGGAGATAGGGAAAGTGCTGCCATGCCCTGAATTGTAAGCTTGAAATAATATTCTGAATCAATAATTATAAATAACGTAAACTACAATTCCGGCACGAATGCAGGCCCGGGCGGTTGCTGTCCGGTCTTGTTTCAGTGTCAGATCACATCGATAAACTCAGCGCGAACGGCAGCCGTCATGACCTCCAATAATCCAGAATTTCAAATCGCCAGCCTTGAGGCGTGGCGCAAGGCGGCCGCCAAGTCCGCGCCGGATGGTGCGGTCGACACCTTGAACTGGCAAACGCCGGACGGCATCACGGTCAAGCCGCTTTACACCGCCGCCGATACGCAAGACCTGCCTTACGCCAACACCTTGCCCGGGTTTGAGCCCTACCTGCGCGGCCCGCAGGCCACCATGTATGCGGTGCGTCCTTGGACCATCCGGCAGTACGCCGGTTTTTCGACGGCGGAGGAATCCAACGCTTTTTACCGCAAGGCCCTGGCAGGAGGTGGGCAAGGCGTGAGTGTCGCCTTTGATCTGGCGACGCACCGGGGCTATGACAGCGACCATCCGCGCGTCACCGGTGACGTCGGCAAGGCTGGCGTGGCGATCGACTCGGTTGAAGACATGAAAATCCTGTTCAACCAGATCCCGCTGGACAAGGTGAGTGTTTCCATGACCATGAATGGCGCCGTGTTGCCGGTGCTGGCCGGCTATGTGGTGGCGGCGGAAGAGCAAGGCGTGCGGCAGGACCAGCTTTCAGGAACGATTCAGAACGACATTCTGAAAGAGTTCATGGTGCGCAACACCTACATCTACCCGCCCGCGCCCAGCATGCGCATCATCGGCGACATCATCGAGTACACGGCCAAAAACATGCCCAAGTTCAACTCGATCTCGATCTCCGGCTATCACATGCAGGAAGCCGGTGCCAATCAGGCTTTGGAACTGGCCTTTACGCTGGCTGACGGAAAGGAGTACGTGAAGACCGCCATTGCCAAGGGCATGGACGTGGATGATTTTGCCGGGCGTCTGAGTTTTTTCTGGGCCATTGGCATGAACTTCTACCTGGAAGTGGCCAAGATGCGCGCCGCGCGGCTGCTGTGGTGCCGCATCATGAAGAATTTTGATGCCAAATCGCCCAAGAGTTTGATGCTGCGCACTCACTGCCAGACATCGGGCTGGTCGCTGACCGAACAAGATCCCTACAACAACGTGGTGCGCACCACCATCGAAGCCATGGCGGCGGTGTTTGGCGGCACCCAGTCACTGCACACCAACAGCTTTGACGAGGCGATTGCCTTGCCTACCGAGTTCAGTGCCCGCATCGCCCGCAACACCCAGCTGATCATCCAGGAAGAGACCCACATCACCAACGTGATCGATCCTTGGGCTGGTTCCTACATGATGGAGAAGTTGACGCAGGACATGGCCGACGCCGCGTGGAAGATCATTCAAGAGGTCGAAGCCATGGGCGGCATGACGCAAGCGGTGGACAGCGGCTGGGCCAAGCTGAAGATCGAGGCTGCCGCGGCTGACAAGCAGGCGCGCATTGACAGCGGCAAAGACGTTATCGTCGGTGTCAATAAGTACAAGCTGAAAACCGAAGACCCGATTGACGCCCGCGATATCGACAATGTGGCGGTGCGTGACGCTCAGATCGAGCGACTGAAAGTTATCCGGCAAAAGCGCGATGCGGAACTCGTGAAGGCTGCTCTGACGGCGATCACTGTTGCGGCTGAAACCAATTCCGGCAATCTGCTGGAACTGGCGATCAAAGCGGTTCGCCTGCGTGCCACCGTCGGCGAGGTGAGTGACGCTCTGGAAAAAATTTACGGACGCCACCGCGCCGACACTCAAAAGGTGACCGGCGTGTATGCTGCGGCTTATGACTCGGCCGCCAGCGGAGGGGACAGCATGAAGTATTGGGATGACCTGAAGCAGGAAATTGACGCCTTTACCGAGGCCGAGGGGCGTCGTCCGCGGGTCATGATCTCCAAGCTGGGACAGGACGGCCATGATCGCGGCGCCAAAGTGGTGGCCAGCGCCTTTGCCGACCTCGGTTTCGACGTCGATATCGGCCCCCTATTCCAGACGCCCGAGGAATGTGCGCGACAAGCGATCGAGAACGATGTGCACGCGGTGGGTGTATCGACGTTGGCGGCCGGTCACAAGACCCTGGTGCCGGCCATTGTTGCCGAACTGAAGAAGCAGGGCGCCGATGACATCATCGTGTTCGTCGGCGGCGTGATTCCGCGGCAGGACTACGAAATGCTTTACCAGGCTGGTGTGAAGGGCATTTATGGCCCGGGTACTCCGATCCCGGTGAGCGCCAGGGACGTGCTGGAGCAGATCAAGAAGGCGAAGCAAGCTTGATTCAGGCCATGCCAACGTTTGTTTCAGTTGCCGGCAGCGACTTCGACCAGATGGTGACCCTGCGCATCGAGGCGCTGAGAGAGAGTCTGGAGCGCCTGGGACGCTTTGATCCGGTTCGTGCGCGCGAGCGACTGGCGGCCGGATTTGCGCCGGAATACATGCTGCACATAGAACTCGATGGTGAACGCATTGGCTTCGTTACGCTACGCCCAAACTCCCAGCCAGTGCCGCCGGCCCTGCAACTCGATCACTTGTATATCCGGCCCGCTTACCAAAACCGGGGTATCGGCGCTTGGACCCTGGATTGGGCCAAGGTGCTGGCTGCAGCACAAAACTGCGACATCACTTTGTCGGCACTGAAACAAAGTTCCGCCAATCGCTTTTACCTGCGTCATGGATTCGTCCAGGTTGGTGAGGGTGAGTTTGATCTGGATTACCGCTGGTTCCGATCGCAGGGAGAGCCGGTGTGAGTGTGCTCGAATCGATTGTTCACGGCTCTGCCGCGGTGCAGCGCCGCGCCATCGCCAAGGCCATCACGCTGCTGGAGTCGACCCGCACCGACCACCGGGCGCAGGCCGATGAGTTGCTGACGGCTTTGCTGCCGTACACCGGCAAGTCGTTCCGCCTCGGCATCAGCGGCGTGCCGGGTGTGGGGAAATCAACCTTTATCGAAGTGCTGGGCCTGTACCTGATAGCGCAAGGCCACCGCGTGGCGGTGCTCACCATCGATCCGTCTTCCAGCGTTTCCGGCGGCTCCATTCTGGGTGACAAGACACGCATGGAAAAGCTCTCCGTGCATGAGAGCGCCTACATCCGTCCCAGCCCCAGCAGCGGCACCTTGGGTGGGGTGGCCGAGAAAACGCGCGAGGCGATGCTGGTTTGTGAGGCGGCGGGCTATGACATCGTGATCGTCGAGACCGTGGGCGTTGGCCAGAGCGAGACGGCGGTGGCCAACATGACCGACATGTTCGTACTGATGCAACTGCCCAACGCGGGTGACGATCTGCAGGCGATCAAGAAGGGCGTGATGGAACTGGCCGACCTGGTGGTGATCAACAAGGCCGACCTCGACGCGGTTGCCGCGACCCGGGCTCAGGCTCAAATCACGTCTTCCCTGCGCCTGCTGGGGCTGCATGGCAATCCCGAGCATGCTCACCACGATCAGAAAATCTGGCACCCCCAGGTGATTCAACTCAGTGCCCTGCGCGGGCAGGGGGTGGATCGATTCTGGGCCGCGGTGCGGCAATTCCAGTTGCTGCAAACCGAAAACGGAAGCCTGCGCGCGCGCCGACAACAGCAAGCCCTGGCTTGGATGTGGGAGCGCATCGAGGCTGGTTTGAAACAGGCGTTTCGGCGCAACCCCGAGGTGCGTGCGAAGCTGGGCGGATTGACCGAAAAAGTTCTTGACGGCCGCATGGCGGCGTCTACCGCGGCGCGGCAACTTTTAATGACTTGTCATCCCGAGCATGATCCAGGATCCAAGGTGGCGCGAAACACAGACCCGGAGCAGACCCGGGACGACAAAAACGGAGAAAACCAATATGCACGACATACTTGAACAACTGGAAGCCAAACGCCAACTGGCCCGTCTGGGCGGTGGCCAAAAGCGCATAGACGCACAGCATAAAAAGGGCAAACTGACGGCCCGTGAGCGCCTGGAACTGCTGCTCGACGAAGGCACGTTCGAAGAGTGGGACATGTTCGTGGAGCACCGCTGCGTCGATTTCGGCATGGAGGAAAACAAGATTCCGGGCGATGGCGTGGTTACCGGCTACGGCATGATCAACGGTCGTCTGGTGTTTGTGTTCAGCCAGGATTTCACCGTGTTCGGCGGCGCCCTGAGCGAGGCCCATGCGGAGAAGATTTGCAAGATCATGGACCAGGCGATGAAGGTCGGCGCACCGGTGATCGGTCTGAACGACTCGGGTGGCGCGCGGATTCAGGAAGGGGTGGCCAGCCTGGGCGGCTATGCCGATGTGTTCCAGCGCAACGTGATGGCCAGCGGCGTGGTGCCGCAAATCAGTCTGATCATGGGACCCTGCGCGGGCGGCGCGGTTTACAGCCCGGCCATGACCGATTTCATTTTCATGGTCAAGGACAGCTCCTACATGTTCGTCACCGGCCCCGAAGTGGTGAAAACGGTGACGCACGAAGATGTGACGGCGGAAGAACTGGGTGGCGCCATCAGCCACACCACCAAGAGCGGTGTTGCCGATCTGGCGTTCGAGAACGATGTGGAGGCGCTGTTGATGCTGCGCCGCCTGTACAACTACCTGCCGCTCAACAACCGTGAAAAAGCGCCGGTGCGCCGCGGCGGCGACCCGGCCGAGCGCATGGACATGAGCCTGGACACCCTGGTGCCCGACAACCCGAACAAACCCTATGACATGAAGGAGTTGATCGTCAAGACGGTGGACGATGGCGACTTCTTCGAACTGCAACCCGAGTATGCCAAAAACATCCTGATCGGCTTTGGCCGCATGGAGGGCCAGACGGTGGGCTTTGTGGCGAACCAGCCGCTGGTGCTGGCCGGTTGCCTGGACATCAAGAGTTCCGGCAAAGCGGCGCGCTTTGTGCGTTTTTGCGACGCCTTCAACATTCCGGTGATTACCTTTGTCGACGTGCCCGGCTTCATGCCCGGCACGGCACAGGAATACGGCGGCATCATCAAGCATGGCGCCAAACTGCTCTATGCCTTTGCCGAATGCACGGTGCCCAAGATCACGGTGATCACGCGCAAAGCCTATGGCGGCGCCTACGATGTGATGAGTTCCAAACACCTGCGTGGCGACGTCAACTTTGCCTGGCCCAACGCCGAGATCGCTGTCATGGGAGCCAAGGGCGCGGTGGAAATCATCTTTCGCGAAGACAAGGGCGACCCGGCCAAACTGGCGGCCAAGGAGGCCGAGTACAAAGCCCGTTTTGCCAACCCGTTTGTGGCCGGTGCGCGCGGTTTCATCGACGACGTGATCCTGCCGCACGAGACGCGCAAGCGCATTTGCCGCTCGCTCGTGATGCTGCGCGACAAGAAGCTTGAGAACCCGTGGAGAAAGCACGGGAACATTCCGCTCTAGGGCTTGACGCTGATGATGGCCTCCTGTGCCTGCTTGCTCTGCGCGCGATTCTCTGTGGTTCGCGCTGGATCAGGCCGCCCGGGTGCTCTGCTCCGTGTCCCCCGCCCTGCGGGCTCCTCCTTTACCTGCGCAGAACACCCAGGCAGCCTGATCCCGATCCCCAGGTATTCCAGCGTGAGAGCCAAAGTCGGCACTTCGCAGCGGCAGATACCCCCACCCTGCCGCAGGCTCAGCAAAAAACTCTGCCCCTGTCGTCCGGACGCAAACTTAATTCTGTACCGAATTTCAATCTTGCCGACTTCATCAAGTTAGGAAACCTATGTTTACCAAGATACTGATCGCCAACCGCGGAGAAATCGCTTGCCGGGTCATCAAGACCGCACGCAAGATGGGCATCAAGACGGTGGCGGTGTATTCCGATGCCGACAAGGACGCACGCCATGTGATGCTGGCCGACGAGGCCGTCAACATCGGTCCGGCGCCCAGCCGCGAGAGCTACCTGGTGGCCGATAAGATCATCGCCGCCTGCAAGCAAACAGGCGCCCAGGCGATTCACCCGGGCTACGGTTTTTTGAGCGAGAACGCAAGCTTCGCCAAGCGTGTCGAGGAAGAAGGCATTGTCTTTATCGGCCCCAAGCATTACTCCATGGCGGCCATGGGTGACAAGATTGAATCGAAAAAACTTGCCGGTGCGGCCGGTGTGAATTGCATTCCCGGTGTCAACAGTGCAATTGAAACGGCTGAGCGCGCAGTTGAAATTGCCAGGGGCATTGGCTATCCGGTGATGATCAAGGCCAGTGCCGGCGGTGGCGGCAAAGGCCTGCGCGTCGCCTTCAACGACAAAGAGGCTTTCGAGGGTTTTACCAGTTGTCGCAATGAGGCGCGCAACAGTTTTGGCGACGACCGCGTGTTTGTCGAGAAATTTGTCGAGGAGCCGCGCCACATCGAAATCCAGTTGATTGGCGACGCCCACGGCAATGTCGTCTACCTCAATGAACGCGAGTGCTCGATTCAGCGCCGCCACCAGAAGGTGATTGAAGAAGCGCCGTCGTCGTTTATCAGCGAAGCCACGCGCAAGGCGATGGGTGAGCAAGCCGTGGCCCTGGCCAAGGCGGTGAATTATCAAAGCGCCGGCACGGTGGAATTCGTGGTTGGCAAGGATCAGAGCTTCTATTTCCTGGAGATGAACACCCGCTTGCAGGTGGAACACCCGGTGACCGAATGCATCACCGGTCTGGACCTGGTTGAATTGATGATCCGTGTGGCCGCCGGCGAAAAACTGCCATTGACGCAAGCCGATGTGAAACGAGATGGCTGGGCGATCGAGTGCCGCATCAATGCCGAAGACCCGTTTCGCAACTTTTTGCCGTCAACCGGGCGCCTGGTGCGCTTTCAGCCGCCGCGGGAGACCATGTTTGCGTCGGACATCCACCAGTGGCAGGGGGTACGGGTCGACACCGGCGTGCAAGAGGGCGGCGAGATCCCCATGTTTTACGACTCCATGATCTGCAAGCTGATTGTGCATGGCAAAGACCGACAGGGTGCAATTGCCAAGATGCGGGAAGCGCTCAACGGTTTTGTGATTCGTGGCGTCAGCAGCAGCATTCCGTTTCAAGCGGCCTTGCTGGCACACCCCAAATTTGTCGCCGGCGACTTCAACACCGGCTTCATTGCCGAAAATTATTCGCATGGTTTCAGGGCGGAAGACGTGCCACACGATGACGCCGACTTCCCCGTTGCGCTGGCGGCTTTCGTGCATCGCAAGTACCGCAACCGCGCCACCGCCATCAGCGGCCAGATGGAAGGCCACGAGGTGGCCGTCGGCGAAGACTTCGTGGTGCTGACCCTGGGTCAGCAGGGTCGTACCACGCCGACGCCGGTACGGGTGACTGAATTCGAAGGTAAGACAGGCTCCAGCTCGATCAAGATTGGTGCAAACTGTTACAAGATTTGCAGCAACTACCGTTTGGGGGAGGTCCGGATTGAAGGGACTTGCAACGGCCAGCCGTTCACGGCACAAGTCGAGCGCGGTAGCCTGGCAGGCAAGAACCCGCTGGCGATCCGTGTTTCGCACAATGGCAGCCAGATCGACGCGCTGGTGCTCTCGAAGCGGGCGGCGGCGCTGTACGCCCTCATGCCTTACAAGGCGCCGCCTGACATGAGCCGTTTCGTGTTGTCGCCGATGCCCGGCTTGCTGGTTGACGTGGCGGTTCAAGCCGGCCAAAAAGTGCTGGCCGGTGAGCGCGTTGCCGTGATTGAAGCGATGAAGATGGAAAACGTGCTGTTTGCCGTGGCGGACGGTGTGGTGGGGAGAATCCTGGCCGTCAAGGGTGAAAGTCTGATTGTCGATCAGCCAATTATTGAGTTTGCATGAAAATGAACCGACCTTTCAAAGTACTGGGCATCCAGCAGATCGCCATTGGCGGCGCCGACAAGACCCGGTTGCGCAAACTCTGGGTGGATATGCTGGGTCTCGACATAACGGGCACCTTTCGCAGCGAGCGCGAGAACGTGGACGAAGACATTTGTGCCATGGGCAGCGGAGCGTTCAAGGTGGAGGTGGACCTGATGCAGCCGCTGGACCCCGACAAAAAGCCGGCGGTACACGCTACGCCGCTTAACCATGTGGGCCTGTGGATCGACGATCTACCCAAGGCGGTGCATTGGCTGTCGGCCCAGGGTGTGCGTTTTGCGCCGGGCGGTATACGTCCGGGGGCGGCCGGCTTTGACATCTGCTTTGTGCACCCCAAGTCGAATGATGAATTTCCGGTCTGCGGCGAGGGCGTTTTGATTGAGTTGGTGCAAGCTCCGGCGCAGTTGCTGGCCGCTTTCGACAAACTTGCGGCACAACAGGCCTGATGCCGCAGCCCCCCTTCCGCAGGGTCCATTTGATGTAGGTCAATGTCTCCCAATCGGCACCCCGCAAGAGCTGGTTCGTCAGGCTTTTTTCACGTTCGCTGGCGTACACTCCCGCTTCACTTAGCCGCTGTTGCGGCGTACCCAAGGTTTAGGAGACCGACTTGCAGCCTACCAACATCGCCAGTCCAAACTATTTTCACAAGGTCGTTGATTGCCAATGGGCTTGCCCCGCCCATACCCCCGTGCCCGAGTACATCCGTCTGATCGGACAGGGTCGTTATAGCGATGCCTACATGGTCAATTGGGTTTCCAATGTGTTTCCCGGTGTCCTGGGTCGCACCTGCGACCGGCCCTGCGAACCGGCTTGCCGCCGGGGCCGGGTGGAAGAAAGCAATGGCGAGCACCCCGAACCGGTGGCGATTTGCCGCCTCAAGCGGGTCGCTGCCGACCACAAGGACGATGTCAGGAGTCGCATGCCCGCTGTGGCGCCCAAGAACGGCAAGCGCGTCGCCTGCGTCGGCGCCGGACCGGCCTCCCTGACCGTGGCGCGTGATCTGGCACCGCTGGGTTATGAGGTGACGGTGTTTGATGGTGAGGCCAAGGCCGGCGGCTTCATCCGCAGCCAGATTCCGCGCTTTCGTCTGCCTGAGTCGGTGATCGATGAAGAGACCGGTTACATCCTGGACCTGGGCGTCGATTTCGAGAGCGGCCAGCGCATCGATTCCATGCGCGCTCTTTTGACGCAAGGCTATGACGCCGTGTTTGTTGGTTGCGGCGCGCCGCGGGGCCGTGATCTTGAGGTGCCGGGACGCCGGGAGATCGGCGAGAACATTCACATCGGCATCGACTGGTTGGCCTCGGTCTCGTTTGGCCACATTACCAGCATTGGTAAGCGGGTGATTGTCCTGGGCGGCGGCAATACCGCGATGGATTGCTGCCGGTCGGCACGCCGTCTGGGCGGCGCCGACGTGAAGGTGGTTGTGCGCAGCGGCTTTGAAGAGATGAAAGCTTCACCGTGGGAGAAGGAAGATGCCTTGCACGAGGGTATTCCGATTCTGAACTTCCATGTACCGAAGGCTTTCGAGCATGTCAAGGGCAAGCTCACTGGTATGCGTTTTGAGATCGTCAAGGCGATTTATGACGACAAGGGCAAGCGCAGCCTGGTGCCAACCGGCGAGCCGGACGTGCTGATCGAGTGCGATGTGGTGTTGATTGCGGTCGGTCAGGAAAATGCTTTCCCCTGGATCGAGAGCGATGTCGGTATCCAGATTGACAAATGGGGCTTGCCGGTGCTGGTG